>JBKAGF010000026.1:0-49515 GCA_046290265.1 Roseovarius sp.
CCCATCCCCGGTCAGGATCAGGCCACAGGCCAGTCCGCCATCGACGGCCTGACGGTCGAACAGGCCCACCGTCGCATGGGCGTCGCGCTCGGCATCTACCTGCACGAGATGGCCCACGCGGTGATCGGCGAAACCGGCCTGCCCGCCACCGGCCCCGAAGAGGACACCGCCGACAGCTTCTCGGCCTTCGCCATGTCCAGCATCATGCAAGGCGCCACCCCGCAGACACAGGAGTTCATCGTCAACGTGATCGAAAGCTCCACCCTGCTGTGGTACTACACCGCCCGCGCCTTCGAGCAGCACCAGGTCACCCATGACTGGCAGGACGAACACGCCCCCAACATCAAGCGGTTCCGCAATTCCTTCTGCATCATCTACGGCTCGAACCCGCAGATCTTCGACCCGGTCGCCGGCAAGGTCGACTTCACCGACCGGTCCAGGCAACGCTGCGCCTTCGAGTACGCCAGGAACTATGAAGCCTGGGAGGAACTGCTGGCGCTGCGCGGCCGCAATCTGGGTGCCGACATGCCCGGCCGCTATCCCGCCAACCAGCCCGGCGGCAAGCTCAACCTGACCTTCCAGCCCAGCCAGTCGGAATACGGCCGCAAGACCGAGGAACTGCTGAAATACCAGGATCTCGTGCCCGGCATCACCCGGATCTTCGAGCAGTATTTCGTCTGGCCCCGCGACATGACCATCACCTTCCGCGACTGCGAGGAAATCAACGCCTGGTACAACCCGATGGAGGCGTCGGTCACCATGTGCTACTCGGCGATCGAATTCTACGAAGGCTTCCTCGCCCGCGGGCTGGACCAGGGGCAGTAGGCGCCGCGCGTCAGCCGCGCCGCCGCATCCCGATGCTGCGCCCCACGCCCTCGGGGCGCGGCAGCGTCGCATGGGCCTGCGCAATCCGTCCCAGCTGCGCCAGCAACGCCTCCGGCATCGGCGCCACTTTCGGGCCCGACTGGTCCACGTGCAGGGCCATCCCCTCGCCCGTCGCGACGATCCCGCCATCCTCGCGCATCAGCTCCTGGAACGTGTGGAACCGCTTCTCGTCATGGTCCACGATCCGGAACGTGCTGCGCACCCGATCGCCCAGCTTCAGCTCCTGCAGGTACCGCACGTGAAACTCCGCGGTATAGGTCGTGAACCCGGTCGCCGCGCGATAGGCGGGTCCGAACCCGATCTCTTCATAGGCCTCATCGGCGGCCCGGTCGAACAGGACCGTGTAATAGCCCATGTTCATGTGCCCGTTATAGTCGATCCAGCCCTCTTCGACGGTCTGGAAACTTGAAAGAATTGGCGCCGCTCGTGTCATGACGCCTGCCATAGCACGCAGGTCCGGCACATGACCACGCTTTACCTGTTCACCAGACCAATTTATACCAGTTGCAGGAAAATTGGTCTGGTCCCATGAGTGCAATGATCGACGACACCGCCCGCGAACTGCGCCTTGCCCACCCGGTCGGCGCCACCGTGCAGATCGTGGTCGACACGCTCTTTGCCCGCATCAAGTCCGAGGAATATCCCCGCGACACCCGCCTGCCGTCCGAACGCACGCTGGCCGCCGAACTGGGCGTCGCCCGCAACACCGTACGCGAGGCACTGGACGTGCTCGAAGGCCAGCAGGTCATCCGCCGCCGGCCCGGCGCAGGCAGCTTCGTCACCTACCGCTCTTCGCCCCAGTCCGCGATGTCCTCCGGCTCCGTCGCCAGCGACACCAGCCCCCTCGACCACCTCGTGGTGCGCGGCATCCTGGAACCCGAGATCGTCCGGCTGGCGGTGGTGAACATGACCCCGCGCATGCTGACCGCGCTGTCGGAAACCCTGTCGCGCATCGAATCCGTGACCACCGATGTCGACGCCTTCATCGCGCTCGAGGAACAGCTCTACATGCAGATCGCCGAGGGCACCGGCAACGCGTTGCTGGCCTCCTGCTACCGCCTCGCCATCGACACCTACCGCGAAAGCTTCCGCACGCGCCCACGGCGCCGCGCCCTGACGCCGCGCCGGCTGCAGGACTATCAGAAACGCTACAACACGCTCTACAACGCCATCGCCTCGCGCGACGTCGGACAGGCGGTCGAGTTCATCAAGCTGCACCTCGTCGAGGAACAGAAACTGCTTCTTCAGGACGATTAATGTGCCTTAACTCCGGTTAACGTCCGCCAAGACTTTTCAGAGAAGTCTTGGCAAAAGCTTTCAAAGGCGTTTGCAACGCGCGCCCCGTTCACTTGCCAAATCAGCAAAAAACGCACCGTCGGCAAACCACCGGGATACCGACGCAATACCGACACGCCGATTCGGCCCGATTCGCCCGCATTTACCTTTCTGTCGCATCCTCCTCCCGCACCACCCGCGCCCCCAGCGCCAGCACCCGCTCATAGGACAGCCGCTGCTGCCACATCTGCCCCAGATTCTGCATTTCCTGGCGCAACAGGCCCTCGTGCCGCCGCAGCCATCCCGGCACCGACCCGAACGCCACGACCCGCGCCCGCCCCTCCTCGATCCGCACCACCGGCCAGTCGCCCACCAGCGCGTTGTCGATCCCGAACATCTCCGTGCCCCACCACTCGGCGGGGCCGAAGGCATGCGTAACCTCGCCCAGTTGCTTCATCGCCGCCAGAACGCTCGCCGGCGCCACGCTGTCGGCCTTCTCGACGGCGGCATGCCAGATATCCAGAATCGCCGCGTATTCCCAGCTCACGGCCGTCCAGCTGTCAGGATAGGCGGCGTTGTATTCCTCGTAAAACGCATGCGGCCGGTTGAAGAAGAACGCCTTCTCGCTCAGCGCCGGATCGTCGAAATCCGGGAACTGGAACACCATCCCATCCATGAAATCCGCGCCCAGCTTCTCCACCAGGTGACCGTAATGATCGCAGGTGCAGGACAGGATTTGTCCTTTGAATCCCTTGGCATGGGCGTATTCCGTCATCGCGTGCACCATCGGCGTATAGCTCGTGCACCAGCACAGAATATCAGGCGTCGCGGCCAGCATCGGCGCCACCACGTTCGCCGCCGGCGCACCTTCCGCGGGGTACTGCACCTCGTGCACGATCTCGATCCCCGCCGCCCGGAACGCCGCCCGGTACGTGGCCAGCGACGGCAGGCCCATCCCGTCCTGCTGCGCACACAATGCCACGGTCTTCAACTCCGGGCGCGCCCTGATCAGCCAGTCCACACCCGTCACCACATAGACCGGGTGCACCTCCGACGGTGCAATCAGGTAAGGCGCGTCCGGCGACAGGTCCGACGGCAACAGGGTCGAGGTCAGGATGCGCCGGTCCATCAGCTCCTGGCCCACGGCGCGATAGGCATCGCCGCCCAGCATCATCATCAGCTTGATGTCGTGGTCCCGCAGCAGCGCCTGCGCGCCCTCGCGCGCCGCGTTCACCGTTTCTCCACTGTCATGCGCGTGAATCCGGATGGGATAGCGCCGCCCCCCGATCAGCACGCCGCCCGCATTGTTCAGCCACCGCTCCCAGATGCGGCAGCCCTGCAATCCCGGCAGCCCCCAGCTCTCCGCCTGCCCCGACAGGGGCGCCAGGAAACCGATATCCACCGTCCGCGCCATGCCCACCGACAGGCGCGGCATCACGCCCGACAGTGCCAAACGCTGTGCAAAACTTGACGTTTCAGAGGCCACCGCACGCTCCCTTAAGGAATCCTTGACAGACTGGTTCAGTCTTTGGCTTAGTAAAAGGAACCAAAAGGACCAAAGTCAATAATTGGTCCACACCAATCCAGGGAGAACTGAAAAGATGGCAAAGAAACGTGTTGCGGTGATCGGCGCCGGCCCCTCCGGCCTGGCGCAGTTGCGCGCCTTCCAGTCCGCCGCCGACAAGGGCGCCGACATCCCCGAGGTGGTCTGCTACGAAAAGCAGTCCGACTGGGGCGGGCTCTGGAACTACACCTGGCGCACCGGGGTCTCCGCCGACGGCGAACCCTGCCACGGCTCCATGTACCGCTACCTGTGGTCCAACGGCCCCAAGGAAGGGCTGGAATTCGCCGACTACACCTTCGACGAACATTTCGGCAAGGAGATCGCCAGCTACCCGCCCCGCGCCGTGCTCTTCGACTATATCGAGGGCCGTGTGAAAAAGGCCGGGGTGCGCGACTGGATCCGCTTCAACACCGTCGTGCGCGACGTAAGGTTCGATGACGCGACCCAGAAATTCACCATCACCGCCCGCGACACCGACGCCGACACCGAATCCACCGAGGATTACGATCACGTCATCGTCGCCACCGGCCATTTCTCCACCCCCAACGTGCCCCACTATCCAGGGTTCGACACCTTCAACGGACGCATCCTGCACGCCCATGATTTCCGCGACGCGCGCGAATTCCAGGGCAAGGACATCCTGATCATGGGCGCCTCCTATTCGGCCGAGGATATCGGCTCGCAATGCTGGAAATACGGCGCGAATTCCATCACCTCCTGCTACCGGTCCGGACCCATGGGCTACGGCTGGCCCGACAACTGGGACGAGGTCCCGGCGCTGGAACGGGTCGAGGGCAAGACCGCCCATTTCTCCGATGGCCAGAGCCGCGAGGTGGATGCCATCATCCTGTGCACCGGCTACAAGCACCACTTCCCCTTCCTTCCCGACGACCTTCGCCTGAAGACGGCGAACCGGCTGGCCTCCGACGATCTCTACAAGGGCGTCGTCTGGATCAGGAACCCCGCGATGTTCTATCTCGGCATGCAGGACCAGTGGTTCACCTTCAACATGTTCGACGCCCAGGCCTGGTGGGTCCGCGACTGCATCATGGGCCGCATCGCCCTGCCCGACGCGGCCACCATGCAAGCCGACTGGAAAAAGCGCCAGGCCGACGAGGACGCGCTCGAGGACGATTACGCCTGCATCCGCTACCAGGGCGACTATACCGAGGAACTGATGGCCGAAACCGACTATCCCGGTTCGATGTCGAAATGGCCTGCCAGCAGTTCTACGCGTGAAGAAACACAAGAAGAAGGACATCATGTCTTTCCGCGATCACGGCTGCTCGCCCATGACCGGCAAGCAGGCGCCGCCGCACCACACGCCCTGGAGGACGCACGACAGCCTGGAAAGCTACCTTCAGACCTGAACGCGCCGGGGCCGGCCCGCGCACACCGGCCGGCCCGGCTTTCCCCTTCTTCTTGCCGCAAATATCCCGGAGAGCGCGAGAGGCAGCGCCTCTCGCCCCGGTCGGCGCGGCCCGCGCCGACACCGGGCTCAGCCCGCCTTGACCGCCGCGCCCAGCCTTGCCGCCCTGCGCCCCGGCTCCTCGCGCCCGATCGACCGGCACAGGATGATCACCGGCAACAGCCCGAACGCCACCAGCACCAGCGACGGCACCGCCGCCTCGTGCAGACGCTCGTCCGCGGCCAGCCGGTGCGCCTGCACCGCCAGCGTCTGGAAATTGAACGGATGCAGGATCAGCGTGGCCGGCAATTCCTTCATCACGTCGACGAACACGATCAGCAGCGCCGTCAGCACCGACGCCCGCGCCACCGGCAGATGCACCCGCATCAGCAGCTTCGGCCCCGACTGTCCCAGGGACCGGCCGATCGCGTCGAAATGCCCCGGCACCGTCGCCATCCCGCTATCATAGGCATTCAGGGCCGCGGCCATGAACCGCGTCATGTAGGCCAGGACCATCAGCCAGATCGACCCGGTGATCAGAAGCCCGGTATCGATGCCGAACGTCCCTTCCATGAAACGGTCGATCAGGTTGTCCAGCCCCGCCATCGGCACCATCAGCCCCACGGCGATCACGCCCCCCGGCACCGCGTATCCCAGGCCCGCGCCCACCACCAGCGCCTTGCTGCCCCCGGTGGGCCGGGTGCGGGCGCGGAACCCGATCAGGATCGCCCCCAGCACCGTCAGCACCGCCGCGACCGTGGCCAGCATCACCGAGTTCTGCATGAAGCCGATATAGCGCGCCGCGAACAGGTTCTGCCCCGAGCCCACCGCCATCGTGCCCAGCATGATCACCGGCAGCACGAATCCCAGCACCACGGGAACGGCGCAGATCAGCGCCGCGATCCAGCCCGCGCCCCCCGTCAGGCGCGGCTTTTCCAGCGCCTCGAACCGCGCGCCGCGCCCCGCCGTGCGGGCCCGGCCGCGCTGCGCCCGCTCCAGCCCCGCCACCAAAAGCGCGAACATCAGCAGGCACAGCGACAACTGCGCCGCCGCCGGCCGGTCGCCCAGCGAGAACCACGCCTGGTAGATGCCCGTGGCGAAGGTCTGCACGTTGAAGAACGCCACCGTGCCGTAATCCGCGATCGTCTCCATCACCGCCAAAAGCGCGCCGCCGGCGATGGCCGGCCGCGCCATCGGCAGGGCCACCCGCCGGAATGCCTGCAGCGGCGACTGCCCCAGCGTCCGCGCCACCAGAAAGGCGTTCGACGATTGCTGCCGGAACGACGCCCGCGCCAGCAGGTAGACATAAGGGTAAAGCACGATCACCAGCATCAGTGCAGCCCCGCCCAGGCTGCGGATCTCGGGAAACCAGTAATCGCGCGGCCCCCACCCCGTCAGGTCGCGCAGCAGGGTCTGCACCGGGCCGGGATGATCCAGCAGATAGGTATAGGCATAGGCCAGGACATAGGCCGGAAAGGCCAGCGGCAGCGCCAGCGCGATCTCCAGCCAGCGATGCCCCGGAAAGCGATAGACCGTCACCAGCCACGCGGTGACCGATCCGATCACGGCCGTGCAAACCCCCACGATGACCACCAGGATCAGCGTCGTCGCGGTATAGCGCGGCAGGACGCTCGACAGCACATTGCGCCACGTCTCCAGGTCGCCGGTAAAGGCCGCCAGCGCCGACGCGGCAATCGGCGCCACGCACAGCGCGACGACGATCCAGGCCAGACGATGCAGCAGGCGTTCGGACATGGGACGTTCAGGTCCTCGATGGGCATTGATCGCCCTTCGCTGCCACATCCCGTCCCGACTTGCCAGCAAAAACCCGACCGAAACGTTCAGGTCCAGGACCGGGCCGGCGACCGGCCCGCCCGGATCGGCCCACCCGGACCGGCCCGTCATCCCGGACCTGATCCGGGATCCCGGGCAACGGGGCAGCGGGCCGGATCACAGCCTGACCGGGCTATTTCGTCAGGATCAGCTTGCCCGCGCGGGTGATCCGCAGCGTATAGACCTTGTCGTCCAGCGTGATCTGCGCGGTCGTGCGACCATTCGTCAACGCTCTTGCGTCAAACTGCGCGTCGCCGGCGTCGGTATCGGCAACAAGCTGCGGCATCTCTTTCGTCTGTGCGCGTATCATGCCCGGGCCTCCCCGGCACGGTCCATCAGACGGTCGAGCATCATCTCGACACTCAGGGCGCAGGCCATCCCGGCACCCGTCCCTGCGGGGGTTTGCAGGTCCGGCATCGTGCCCGATAGGGGCGCTCGGCCAACCGATTCTGTCTCTCGGATCACGTGCATGATCACGCTCCATTGCTTGCGATTTCGGGGATTGGCTGACCGGAAGGGCTGGCTTGCCCTAATTTCTGATAGATTTAGTCGGAAAAGTCAATGCGCCGATTTTCAGCCCTGCGCCGAAGGTACCGCCCCGCCAATGCTGCCGCGCGGAATGGCGGTTGCATTCAGCACCGCGAAACAGGCCAGGCCGGGCGCGATGCCCATCTCCGACGCTGCGCGCTGCGTGATCCGCGCCAGAAACACGTCCCTCCCCGCGCGCAGCTGCACCGCCACGCCGGGGCCCATCCCGCGATGCAACGCCACCACCTCGACCGCCAGCACGTTATGCGACGACAACCCTTCGGGCGCCGCCAGCGACAACAGCACATCCTGCGCCAGCACCCGCAACCGAATCGTCGCGCCCTCGGGCGCCGTCACCCCCGGCAACAGCAATTCCCCCCCGGACAGGGCCAGCCGGCTCAGCCCGTCGGCGCCATGCTCCGCCACCCGCGCCGGCAGGATGGCCCCGGCCTCGCGCACCCCCACCAGCGGCAATGCGCCGGGATCGCTCAGCACGTCCTCGGCCCGACCCGACAGCATCACCTGCCCGCGCTGCAGCACCACCAGGTCGTCCGCCAGCCGCGCCACCTCGGACAGGTTGTGCGAGACATAGATGATCGGCACCTGCACCACGTCCCGCAGACGTTCGAGATACGGATAGATTTCGTCCTTGCGCGGCTCGTCCAGCGCCGCCAGCGGCTCGTCCATCAGCAAAAGCCTCGGCCGTGACAGCCATGCCCGCGCCAGCGCGACACGCTGCTTCTCGCCCCCCGACAGGGTGGTCGGCCGCCGCTCCAGCAGCGCGTCCAGCCCCAGCAACGCCACGACCCGGTCCATCTCGGCCCGGTCCAGCCCCCCCGGCACAAAGCGCGCGCCATAGCCGATATTGGCCGCAACCGTCATATGCGGAAACAGCCGCCCATCCTGGAACACATAGCCGATGCGCCGCTCCGCCACCGGCACATGCAGGCCGCGCTCCGCGTCGCACAGAACCGTGTCGCCCAGCGCGATCCGCCCTGCGTCCGGGCGCAACAACCCGGCGATTGCATTGACGACGCTGGATTTTCCTGCCCCCGATGGGCCGAACAGCGCCGTCACCCCGGGCCCGGCCCGGAACGCCACGTTCAGCGACAGGCCCGGAAACCCGTGCCGGATATCGACCTCGAGGCTCACCGCGGCGCCTCCTGCCCGATGCGCCGCGCCACGCGACGTGCCAGCCATTCCGACACCAGCACCGCGCCCAGCGCCACCACGACGGCCAGCACCACCAGCCGGATCGCGCCGCCCTCGCCGCCCGGGACCTGCAGGAACGCATAGACCGCCGATGGCAGGGTCTGCGTCTCGCCGGGGATATTGGCCACGAAGGTGATCGTCGCGCCGAACTCCCCCATCGCCTTGGCAAAGCCCAGGACCACACCCGCAAGGATCCCCGGTGCGATCAGCGGCAGCGTCACCGTCCGGAACCGCGCCATCCGGCCCGCGCCCAGCGTCTCGGCGGCCTGTTCCAGCTTGGGGTCCACCGCCTCGATCGCCAGCCGGATCGCCCGCACCATCAGCGGAAAGCCCATGATCGCCGCCGCCAGCGCCGCGCCCGTCCAGCGAAAGGCGAAGACGATGCCCCAGTCCGCCAGCATCCGCCCCACCGCGCCATTCAGCCCGAAGGTCAGCAGCAGCAGATAGCCGGTGACGACCGGCGGCAGCACCAGGGGCAAATGCACCAGCGCGCTCAGAACCGCCTTTCCCGGGAACTGCTTGCGGGCCAGCAGCCACGCCACGCCCACGGCCAGCGGCAGGCTGACCAGCACCGCCCAGAACGACACTTTCAGCGACAGCGCCAGCGCCGCCCATTCCGCCGGGCCCAGCCCAAGGGTCAAGGTTGCTGCCCGATCACGGTAAAGCCGCGCGCGGCAAAGGCGTCTGCCGCCGATTTGCTCTGAAGCCGGGCCACCACCGTGCGGGCCGCATCGCTGTCCCGTCCCGCGACGCGCGCCATGGGGTAAAGGATCGGCGCGTGCATCTCCTCGTCGATGGCGTGCAGCACCACGACGCCCGTGTCGGCCTGCGCATCGCTGGCATAGACCACGCCCAGCGGCGTCTCGCCGCGCGATACCAGCGCCAGTGCCGCCCGCACGTTCTCGGTTTCCGCCAGATGCGGCCGCAGCGCCTCCCACAGGCCCGCCGCCTGCATCCATTCCCTCGCGTAGATGCCCGCGGGGACGGCCTCGGTCTGCCCCACCGCGATACGCCCTCCATCCAGCCGCCCCAGCAGGCCCTCGGCATCGGGACGGGTCAGCGGCTCCGCCCCCTCCGGCCCGATCAGCACCAGCCGGTTGCCCAGCAGGTCCAGCCGGCTTTCCCCGGCCAGCAGGTCCTGCTCTTCCAGCCAGTCCATCCACGACACGTTGGCCAGGATAACCACATCCGCCGGGGCGCCCTGCGCCACCTGCCGCGCCATCGTGCCCGACCCGCCATAGGAGATCCGGACATCGGCCGCCGCACCGTCCAGCGCCGCCTCCAGCGCGCCGCGCAACGACGCCGCCGCGAAGATCGTGACAGGATCGTCCGCCCGCGCGTGTCCCGCCGCGGCCACGACCGTGCAAACAATTGTCAGAAGGTGAAAAATACGTATCATCGCACCAAGTATTGTGTACCATCCGGCAGGAGACAAGACCCGCATCCATCCCTGCGGCGCACACTCCGACTTCAAGGGGATGCAGCGCAAGAATGAAAGATGAAGATATCATATAAAATTCATGGGAATCGAAGGATTCCATGCTAATACTACGTATATACATTCCAGGCGGAGCAACCGGGCAGGAGAGACCCCGATGACTCTACAAGGCAAGGAACAGCTTCCCCTGTCGCTTCAGATCACGGACAAGCGCGACGTGCGGACCCAGTTCGGCGCGCTGTGCTATCGCATGAAGAGCGGCAAGCCACAGGTCCTCATGATCACCTCGCGTCGCACCGGACGCTGGATCATTCCCAAGGGCTGGCCGATGGAAGGGCGGACTCCCGGCGAAAGCGCCCTGCGCGAAGCCTGGGAAGAGGGCGGCGTGCGTGGCCGGGTCGCCGGTCCCTGCCTTGCCCTGTTTTCCTATACGAAGGGGGTCGGCGCGCTCGACAGGCTGCCATGCGTCGTGATGGTCTACCCGGTCAAGGTCACCGCCCTGGCCGACGATTTCCCCGAGGCCGGTCAGCGCAAGCGCCGCTGGATGAGCCTGAAGAAGGCCGCCAAACGGGTCGACGAACCCGAACTCTCGCACCTGCTCAAGAGTTTCGACCCGCGCAGGCTCTGACATCGGCACCCCGACCGTCACGCTTGATCTTTCCGGGATTTTACCTATTTGTTAAGTGGCTTAACGCGGAGCGCACAGGTGATCAAATTCACCCTGAAATGCAAGGACGACCACAGGTTCGAAAGCTGGTTTCAATCGGCCGGGGCCTTTGACAAGCTCGATGCCGCCGGCATGGTGTCCTGCGCCGTCTGCGGCACGACCAGCGTGGAAAAGGCCATGATGGCCCCCAGTGTGCGCGCCAGCCGGGACACGCCCGCCACGCCGCCCAGCCGCGGCCCGGCACCGGGAAAGGGTGCGCTGTCCGCGCCGCCCGACGCCCGTGCCCGCGCCATCGCCGCGCTGAAAAAGCAGGTCGAGCAGAACTCGGACTACGTCGGCCTGAACTTCGCGGCACAGGCCCGCGACATGCATGACGGCCTCGTGCCCGAGCGCCCGATCCACGGAGAGGCAAAACCCGAAGAGGCCCGCCGCCTGATCGAGGACGGCGTGCCCGTCCTGCCCCTGCCTTTCGTACCCGGACGCAAATCGAACTAGCCCCCTTGCCATGCAATGTGCCGGGCCCCGGGGCGGGTGAGCTTTCCGGCACGGTCGAAGGAACGCAGACATGCACGTCGTGATCACCGGCGCGAACCGCGGCATAGGCGCCGCTCTGGCTCAGGCCTACACGGGGCGGGGCGATACCGTCACCGGCACCTCGCGCGATCCCGAGGCCGCCCATACGCTCGACGTCACCGACCCCGCCAGCCACCGCGCCTTCGCCGCGCGGCTGGACGGCAAGCCGGTCGACCTTCTGGTGTGCAACGCGGGCGTCTATCTCGACAAGGGCCAGACCCTACCCGACGGCTATCCCGTCAAGATGTGGGCCGACAGCTTTGCCGCCAACGTCACCGGCGTGTTCCTGACGGTGCAGACCCTGCTGCCCTGCCTGCAGGCGGCGAAATCCGGCAAGATCGCCATCATTTCCAGCCAGATGGCCAGCCACGAACGCGCGCCGGGCGGCAGCTATATCTACCGCGCCTCCAAGGCCGCGGCGCTGAATCTCGGGCGCAACCTCGCCGCCGATCTCGCGCCGCTGGGCCTCTCCGTCGGCATCTACCATCCCGGCTGGGTCCGCACGGACATGGGCGGCGACGGCGCCGACATCTCCGTGGACGAGGCCGCCGCCGGCCTGATCGACCGTTTCGACGCGCTCGGCCCCGACAGCACCGGCTGTTTCAAGACATGGGACGGCCAGGACCACCCGTACTGACGCGCCATGTTCTTCTCCGAAGAAAATGCCCGGGAAAATTCGTACGGATTTTCCCGGGCGCAGCCCGCATACGCTCGCCTCTTGCCCTTCGCCGCGCAGCCGCGTAAAGCACCTGCGATCTGATCCAAGGACGCAGCCATGCCCCTGCTCGTGATGAAATTCGGCGGCACTTCGGTGGCCAATATCGACCGCATCCGCCGGGCGGCGAAGCGCGTGGGCGTCGAGGTCGCCAAGGGCTATGACGTCATCGTCATCGTCTCGGCCATGGCCGGGCGCACGAACGAACTTGTGGGCTGGGTCGACGAGATCTCGCCGCTCTACGACGCCCGCGAATACGACGCCGTCGTCAGCTCGGGCGAGGCCGTGACCGCCGGGCTCATGGCGCTGACCTTGCAGGAAATGGATATCCCCGCCCGCAGCTGGCAGGGCTGGCAGGTGCCTCTGAAAACCAACTCGGCCCACTCCGCCGCCCGGATCGAGGAAATCCCCACCGACAACATCAACGCCAAGTTCGGGGAAGGCATGCAGGTCGCCGTGGTCGCGGGCTTCCAGGGCGTCAGCCCCGAGGGCCGGATCACCACCTTGGGCCGGGGCGGATCGGACACGACCGCCGTGGCCTTCGCCGCCGCCTTCGGCGCGGAACGCTGCGACATCTACACGGATGTCGACGGCGTCTACACCACCGACCCGCGCATCACCGACAAGGCGCGCAAGCTGGACAAGATCGCCTTCGAGGAAATGCTGGAACTGGCCTCGCTCGGCGCCAAGGTCCTGCAGACCCGCTCGGTCGAGCTGGCGATGCGCTACAACGTGCGCTTGCGCGTGCTATCAAGTTTCGAGGAACAATCGGACGACGCAGGAACCCTGGTCTGCGCCGAGGAGGAAATCATGGAATCAAACGTGGTCAACGGCATCGCCTATTCCCGCGACGAGGCGAAGATGACCCTCATCTCGGTGGCCGACCGTCCCGGCATCGCCGCCGCCATCTTCGGTCCCCTGTCGGATGCCGGCGTCAACGTGGACATGATCATCCAGAACATCTCCGAGGAAGGCCGCACCGACATGACCTTCTCGTGCCCCACCAACCAGGTGGCCCGCGCCGAGAAGGCCCTTCAGGGCGCCAAGGAACGGGGCGAGGTCAATTATCACGATCTCGTCGCGGATACCCAGGTCGCCAAGGTGTCCGCCGTGGGCATCGGCATGCGCAGCCAGTCGGGCGTCGCGGCACGGATGTTCCAGACGCTGCGGGACGAAGGAATCAACATCAAGGTCATCGCAACGTCCGAGATCAAGATCTCGGTCCTGATCGACCGCAAGTACATGGAACTGGCGGTGCAATCCCTGCACGACGCCTTCGGCCTGGACAAGACCGCCTGAACCACGCGCCGGTCTTCGGCCGGCAACCTCGCCAAAACGAAGGCCGCGCCCCGTGCGCGGCCCCGGCCACAGCTTCCGATTGCACGTCGCCCTGCCCCGGCTCGGAACGGCGGGGCGCAACATTGCCCTTTCACATCCGTGGGCACCTGTGATTTAAACGATCCGGCTTACGGCCAGAACGACCTTACGGAAAGGCCCCGAAAGGCATGACTTCTTCCGGCGATCATCATATCCAGACCGACAGCCGCCAGATGCTGTCGCGCCTGCGCGCGCTCATGGCCGAGGACGCCGCGGGACAGGCCCGGCTCGATGCGATCACCGCGCTCATCGCCGAGGAAATGCGCACCGAAGTGTGCTCGATCTACCTCTTTCGCGACGAGGACACGCTGGAGCTTTGCGCCACCGAGGGCCTCAAGCGGGCCGCGGTGCACCAGACCCGCATGAAGCTGGGCGAGGGCCTGGTGGGCCGCGTGGCGCGTACCGGCAAGGTGGTCAACACCGACAACGCCCCCGCCGCGCGCGGCTTTCGCTACATGCCGGAAACCGGGGAAGAGGCGTATTGCTCTTTCATGGGCGTGCCGATCCAGCGGCTGGGCGAAACCCTGGGCGTGCTGGTGGTGCAGTCCAAGCAGGCCCGCGAATATTCCGATGAAGAGCTTTATGCGGTCGAGGTCGTCGCCATGGTCATCGCCGAGATGGCCGAACTGGGCGCCTTCGTCGGCGAAGGCGCGGCCATGTCCGCGCGGCACCAGCAGCCGGTGCTGTTTCGCGGCGGCACCGCGCAGGAAGGCGCCGCACAGGGCCATGTCTGGCTCCACGAACCGCGCGTCGTGGTCACCAATCCCATCGCCGAGGACCCCACGCGAGAGCTTGAACGGCTGGAAGAGGCGGTGGACACCCTGCGCATCGGCGTGGACCGGATGCTGTCGACAGCCGCCACCGGCGACAAGGAACAGCTGCAGGTGCTCGAGGCCTACCGCATGTTCGCCAATTCCAAGGGCTGGATGAAGCGGATGGAGGCCGACATCGCCCGCGGCCTTTCGGCCGAGGCTGCGGTGGAGAAAGAGCAATCCACCACCCGGGCCCGGATGACGCAAGTGACCGATCCCTACCTGCGGGACCGGCTGCACGACCTTGACGACCTGTCGAACCGCCTCTTGCGCATCCTGACCGGTCAAGGCGCCGAAACCGGCGCCGAAATGCCCGACGACCCGATCCTGATCGCGCGCAATATCGGCCCCGGCGAACTTCTGGACTATGGCCGAAGCCTGCGCGGCATCGTGCTCGAGGAAGGCTCGGTCGGCTCCCACGCCGCCATCGTCGCCCGCGCGCTGGCCATTCCGCTGGTGATCCATGCCAGCCGCATCACCAACGAGGCGCTCAACGGCGACTTCATCATGGTCGACGGCGATCAGGGCGTCGTCCATCTGCGCCCCGACGACAACGTTGTCAGCGCCTTTCGCGACAAGATGGCGATGCAGGCGCAGGCGCAGGAACGCTACGCGTCGATCCGCGACAAGCCGGCCGAGACGCTCTGCGGCACCCGCCTGTCGCTGCAGATGAACGCCGGCCTCATGGCCGACCTGCCCAGCCTCGAAGGCTCGGGCGCCGAAGGCGTGGGCCTGTTCCGGACCGAATTGCAGTTTCTCGTCCGCGCGCATATGCCCCGGCGGTCCGAACTCAGCGACCTCTATGCCCGCGTCATGGACGCCGCAAAGGGCAAGCGCGTCTGCTTCCGCACGCTCGACATCGGATCGGACAAGGTTCTGCCCTACATGAAGGTGGTGGACGAGCCCAACCCGGCCCTTGGCTGGCGGGCCGTGCGCGTGGCACTGGACAAGCCCGGCGTAATGCGAATGCAATTGCAGGCGCTGGTGCGGGCGGCGGCAGGCCGTCCGCTCTCGGTCATGTTCCCCTTCGTGGCCCAGCGGGAAGAGTTTTCAGCCGCGCGCGCCGAAATGGACAAGGCGCTGGAGCGCGAGAGCATCCTCGGCCATCCCCTGCCCTCCGAGATCGAGGTGGGCGCGATGCTGGAAACGCCCTCCCTCGCCTACGCCCCCGATGCCTTCTACGAAGAGGTCGATTTCCTCTCCATCGGCGGCAACGACCTCAAGCAGTTCTTCTTCGCCGCCGACCGCGAGAACGAATTGGTGCGGCGCCGCTACGACACGCTGAATGTCAGCTTTCTCAGCTTCATCGAATCCATCGTGAAACGCTGCGAAACGCACCGGACCCCGCTCAGTTTCTGCGGCGAGGATGCGGGCCGCCCGGTCGAGGCCGCCTGCCTTGCCGCGATCGGGATGCGCAGCCTGTCGATGCGACCGGCCTCCATCGGGCCGGTAAAATCCATCCTGCGCCGTATCGACCTGAACGAGCTTTACGAAGTGATCGACGGCGTGCGCTGCGCGGGCGGCCAATCGGTGCGCCCGGCGGTGATGGATTATCTCAAGGGCAAGCTCTGAGCCCCAAAATTCATACGAATTTTCTGGGACCCGGCCCTGACCCTCAGGCGCGCTTGACTGTCGGCAGTTCCACCAGCGCGCGGAACTCCTCCAGCAGATCGGAATGATCGCGATCGGCCTCTATTGCCAGCCGTCGAAGCCCAAAATGCACATGCGCCATTTGCTGATAGTAACTGGTAAAGGCGTAATTCGTCGCCGCACCTGCCGCCGCTCCCATCACCGGCACCGCCTGCGCCGCCAGCTTCTGGCCCAACACCGTGGCCAGGCGCGGCGCGACCTTTGCCACCAGCGCCTGCACCGCCTTGCCGGTCACCGCCACCCGCGTGCTCAGAAACGCCAGGTCGCTGCCATCGTCATGATCCAGCGGCCCCGCCGCGGCAAAGACCTTGATGCAATCATATTGCACGCCCGGCTCCTCCGGGTCGAACCCGTGCTCGGCCGCGACATCCTGTATCGCCCGCAGCAGGATGGTCGTCGTCACCGGCAGCTCCGCCAGCGCGGTCGGCAATCCGCCCGCACCGCCCGCGGCCCCCATCGCCGTGGTCACCGCCCGGCTCAGCCAGCCGGGGCTTTCGGGCACATAGCCGCGCGATCGGTGCGCGGCCTCCATCGCCAGCCGCAACGCCCGCTCGGTGCTGTCGTCCAACCGCGACCGCACCGGCGCGGGCAGGCGCGACAACAGCCCCTCGGCCTGACCGCCGACCATGTTCAGAACCTGAATACCGACATTTCCCGCCCGCCTGTGCCGCAGGGCCGCGCCTTCAGCCGCGCCTCGACGGCGGCCGCGTCGATCGGCGTGGGCAGGATCTCGGAATAGGTTTTCTTGACCATGAACAGAAGATCGGTCACCCGGCGGGGTTTTTCAAGCGGCGCGCATGACTTTGCCGGCAACCCCGTCCCAGGCCCCTTCGCGCAGCGCGATGCCCAGCACCCGCTCGGGGTTGGTGGGCGGCGGCATCCTGACCTTGTCCAGGCGCGAGAACCCGAAGCGTTCGTAATAAGGTGCATCGCCCACCAGCATCGCCCGGTCCCAGCCGGCCTCCTGCCCGATCTTCAGCGCCTCGCGAATAAGGTACCCGCCAAGCCCCTCGCCCTGCCGTGTCGGGTGCACCGCAACCGGGCCCACCAGCAGCGCGCGCGCCTTGCCGATCCGCACCGGCCAGACCCGGATCGCCCCGGCAAGAATGCCGTCACCGTCCCGCGCCACCAGGCACAACGCCGCGACCGGCGGCACACCGTCGCGCAGCCGGTAGGACGACAGCGCCTCGCGCCCCGGCGCGAAACACAGGTCGTAAAGCGCCTCCACCTCCCACCAATCCGCTTTCGTTTCCCGGGCAAGGTCGAACACGTGGCGCACTTTCCTTCAAAAAACAGGTGGATCGTCGCCTAGCACGCGTTTACGCCTATGTCCAAATGCAATCGCAAGACCCCGAAAGGTGCCCATGTTCTACCGCCCCGAAGACGGCCACGGCCTGCCGCACAACCCGTTCAACGCCATCGTCTCGCCCCGCCCCATCGGGTGGATTTCGACGCGCGGCGGCGACGGGTCGGAAAACCTCGCACCCTATTCCTTCTTCAACGCCGTGGCCTATGTGCCGCCACAGGTGATGTTCTCTTCGACCTCGACCAAGCCCGACCGGGGCGACACCAAGGACAGCGTTGCCAATATCCGCGACACCGGCGTCTTCTGCGTGAACATCGTGGAATACGCCATGCGCGAGGCGATGAACCGGACCTCCGGCCCCTGGCCCAGGGACACCGACGAGTTCACCGACGCCGCAATCGAGCGCGCCGCCTGCGAAACCATCCCCTGCTCCCGCGTGGCCGCCGCACCCGCAGCGCTGGAATGCAAGCTGACGCAGATCGTCGAACTGCCGGGCGAGGCCAACAAGGTGGTGTTCGGCGAAGTCACGGGCGTCTACATCCGCGACGATTGCCTGAAGGACGGCATCTTCGACGTGCTCAGCTTCAACCCGCTGGCCCGCATGGGCTACAAGGATTACACCGTCGTGCGCGAGAAAATCGCCATCGCGCGCCCGGGCGAAGGCTGAGCCGCGCCATCGCTGCCCCCCGGGGTGGCGATACTACAGCCGCTCACGAGCACTTTATCTTTGCCAAGTCCGTATGAGCCTAGATCGGCGAATTACGGGCAAACCAATCGCCGCCCCCTGGGTGGGGGGCCGCAATGGCGCGGCGGCCTTCGGCCTTGGCTCCGCGCGCAAGCGCAGGACGCGGGCGCCGTCCCGGGCCTGACCCGACACCTCGATGACAAGGAGAGCCCGGGTCAAGTCCGGGATGCACCATTGCGTAGGGTGGGTGAAAACCCACGCGCCCCCGCCCCGGCAGACCGTCAATGCCCCGCGCCCAGAACCCCGGTCTTGACGTCGTAATCCACGGCCAGCCCGTAATCGGGGTCGTCGTCGCTGTCGACCATCAGGTGACCGGCCTTCTTCAGCATCCGGTGGCAATCCCGCGTCAGGTGCCGCAGTTGCAGACGCTTGCCCGCGGCCAGGTACTTGCCCGCCACCGTCTCGATGGCCTGCAGCGCCGACTGGTCCACCACGCGGCTTTCGGCGAAATCGACGACCACCTTCTCGGGGTCGGTTTCAGGATCGAACAGCTCGACAAATCCGCTGGCCGAGCCGAAGAACAGCGGGCCCTGCACGCGGTAAACCTTGGTGCCGTCCATTTCCTTGCCGGTGATCGCGTGAATGCGCGTCGCATTGTTCCACGCATAGGTCAGCGCCGACACGATCACGCCCACGACCACCGCGATGGCCAGGTCGTATTTCACCGTCACCACCGTCACCAGCACGATCACCAGCGCGTCCGACAGCGGCACCTTGCGCAGGATCCGCAGCGAATTCCAGGCGAAGGTGCCGATCACCACCATGAACATCACCCCCACCAGCGCGGCCAGCGGGATCTGCTCGATCAGCGGCGCGGCGAACAGGATGAAGATCAGCAGGAACAGCGCCGCCGCGATTCCCGCCACCCGCGTGCGCCCGCCGGATTTCACGTTGATCATCGACTGGCCGATCATGGCGCATCCGCCCATGCCGCCGAAGAACCCGGTCACGGTGTTGGCCACGCCCTGCGCGATGCATTCCTGGCTGGCGCCGCCGCGCTTGTTCGTCATCTCGCCCACCAGGTTCAGCGTCAGCAGGCTTTCGATCAGGCCGATGGCGGCCAGGATCACGGCATAGGGCAGGATGATCTCGACCGTCTCCAGCGTCAGCGGCACGGTCGGAATGTGGAACGGCGGCAGCCCGCCCTCGATCGACGCAAGGTCCCCCACACGCGGCACGTCCAGACCAAAGACCAGCACGATCCCCGCCACGATACCGATCCCGGCCAGTGGCGCCGGAATCGCCCTGGTCACCCGCGGCATCACCCAGACGACCGCCATGGTCAGCGCCACCAGCGCCAGCATCAGGTACAGCGGCATGCCCGACAGCCATTCGCCGCCGCTCATGCCATGCCCGGTATTCTCCATCGTTCCCGGCACCTTGAACTGGCCAAGCTGCGCCAGGAAGATCACGATGGCCAGCCCGTTGACGAAGCCCAGCATCACCGGATGCGGCACCAGCCGGATGAACTTGCCCCAGCGCAACAGGCCTGCCGTGATCTGCAGAATGCCCATCAGGACGACGGTCGCGAAAAGGTATTCCACCCCGTGCTGCGCCACCAGCGACACCATCACGACGGCCAGCGCGCCCGTGGCCCCGCTGATCATGCCCGGGCGCCCGCCGATCAGCGCGGTGATCAGTCCCACGATGAAGGCCGCGTAAAGCCCCACCAGCGGATGCACCCCTGCGACAAAGGCAAAGGCCACCGCCTCGGGCACCAGCGCCAGCGCCACGGTCAGCCCCGACAACAGTTCGATCCGCAGCCGGGTCGCGTTCAGCGTCTCGCCGGGGGCAAGGCTGAGGTCCGGCATATCAAAGCGTTTGGCCCAGTCGGCCAGCAGGGTGCGTTTCACGGGGGATATCCTGATTGGTATTTTTCGCGCGAGCGTCCCCTAACGCGAACCCGCCCGTTTGACCATTGCCAATTTCGGGACCCCGCCATGAACGTGGCGGAATTACTTGCCGTAATAGTCGCGGAACCATGCCACGAACTCGCGGACCCCGTCGCGCACGTCGGTATCGGGGCTATAGCCCGTCAGCCCTTGCAGCAGGCTGGCGTCAGCCCATGTGGCCGGCACGTCGCCTTTCTGCATCTCCATCAGGTTGCGCTCGGCTTTCATGCCGAGGGCTGCCTCGATGGCGTCCACGAAATCCGTCAGCCGCACGGTTTTCGAGTTGCCGATATTGACCACCCGGTAAGGCGCCACCGGCGACAGGCTGTCGCCCTCGGCGATGTCCCCGGGGCTCTCGGGCCGCACCGGTGCCGCGTCCATCAGCAACCGGATGCCGCGCACCAGGTCGGTGACATAGGTGAAATCGCGGTACATCTCACCGTGGTTGTAGACGTCGATCGGTCGCCCCTCCAGGATCGCGTCGACGAACTTGTAAAGCGCCATGTCGGGCCGCCCCCAGGGCCCGTAGACGGTGAAAAAGCGGAACATCGTCGTCGGCAGGTTCCACAGATGGGCATAGGAATGGCCCATCGCCTCGGTCGCCTTCTTGGTGGCGGCATAGATCGTCATCTGCGTGTCGGCCTTCTGCGTCTCGGCATAGGGCATGTCGGTCTCGGCCCCGTAGACCGAACTGGTCGAGGCCATCAGCAGGTGCCGCACCGCGTGACGCCGTGCGGCCTCCATCACGTTGAAGGTTCCCACCACGTTGGCGTCGATATAGGCGCGCGGGTTCTCCAGGCTGTAACGCACGCCCGCCTGTGCCGCCAGGTGCACGATCATGTCGGGCGCGCAGGCGTCCACCGTCCGGTCCAGGGCCGCCGCATCCTCCAGCATCGCCTCGGTCGCCGTGAAATTCGGCGATTGCATCAGCATCTGGTGGCGCCGCGCCTTCAGCGACACGTCGTAATAATCGGTCATGCCGTCAAGGCCGTGCACCACGAACCCCTCGTCCAGCAGAAGCCGCGCCAGGTGATAGCCGATAAACCCGGCCGTGCCGGTGATAAAGACCCGAGTCATTTGCCTGCCTGCCCCTGTTGCCGCCGCTGCCCCATGCCGGACAACGGTTACCGGGCGGCGCCCCGCCGCACAAGGCCCCGGCGGCGATCGGTCCCGATCACGGTCGGCGCTCCGGGATCAGGCCCTCGCAACCGCCTCGTCCGAGCGCGACTGCACCGCAGCCCGCAGCTCGGCGGTGAAGGCCACGTGACATCCCCGGCCGGCCTCCTTCGCGGCGTAAAGCGCAAGATCGGCATCATCCATCATCACCGCGATCCGCGGCACCGCGTAGTTCACGCTGGCGGTCGTTCCGATACTGCCCGAAATGCGCGCGACCTCGCCATTGACCCGGATGGGCTCCTCCAGCCGCTGGATCAGACGTGCGGAAATGTCGGACAGGTCCCGCCCCGACAGCTGTTGCGCCAGGATCAGGACGAACTCGTCGCCGCCGACGCGGATCACGGTGTCGCCCTCGCGTGTCTCGTCGCGCAGGATGCGCGCCACCCGACGCAGCACCAGATCGCCCGCCGCATGCCCCAGCGTGTCATTCACCGACTTGAAATAGTCGAGGTCGAGATGCATCAGCGTGAAGGCCACATCGCGCGCGATCAACCGGTGCAGGACAGGCTCCAGCGCGCGGCGGTTGCGCAGGCCCGTCAGGGTATCGGTATGCGCTTCCTTCTCGGCTTCGGCCTTGGCGCCCTGCAACCGCTGGTTCAGGGTCTGCCACGCGTCGGCCACCATGTCCTTCGCCTCGGCCAGGTACAGCATCTCGACCGCCAGGTCGGTCACCGCGAAATCCGAGCCCGTCAGCCCGTGGCGCCCGACCGCGTCCATCAGCCCGATGCCAAAGGACAGCGCCACAACCATGCCGCCCGCCAGCCCCGGCGCCTGTCCCTCGGGCAATGCCAGCGCCACGCCCTTCAGCTCGGTGCGCGGCGGAGCACGCAGAACACAGTGCAGCCGCTGCCCCTGCACAGCGCGCAGCGCGGCCGAACCGGCCGCCTGACCTGAAAAGGTCGCAAGGCGGTGCCGGGCAGGCACCGTCGCCAGCACCTTCCGCCGTCGGACCGGCATGAACGACCCGGCCTTCGGCATCCAGAACCACATGCATCGGCACAGCGCGTCAAGGAAGTCTGCCAGTCGGCATGGCCCGCCCCGGTCATCCCGCCCCCCAAGGGCAAAGCTGCGGCCCTCGGCAAAGGCAGGTTCCAAGAGATGCACCTCGATGGTCTCCACACCCTCGGGCCGCCCCCGATGCTCCAGCAGGACCAGCGCGCCGTAATCGTCGGCCATGGCACGCAACAGCCCCAGCAGGACGTGACCGAAGGCAAGCTCCGGCGCCGCCTGCGGACTCAGCGTCACCGTGAACCGCCGGACGTCCGGTGCCGTCAATAAGATCGGCGGCAGCGTCACCTCCGGCACGACCAGTCGCACCCGCGCAGGCAGGTCATCCAGCGAATGCAGGAAGTCCACGAAATCCGCGCCAGAGAACCGCAACAGGCGCCGGATCGCCTCGGTCGTGGGGTGCGACACAAGATACGTTCCGATGTCTTCCAGCACCTCCGTCTCCGGCTTGACCAGCATCTCGGCGGTTCCGGCCAGCACGTTCAGCGTCACCGCGTCGGGATAGTCCAGCATGGCCTCGAACACCGGTGGCGACAGCTCCGTCCGCCGGGCGACCTCGTCCCACATCCCGTCGCCGTAGGTGTCGCGCACGAAAAGCTCGATGGCCCGGTTGATCAGCCCATGCATTGCCTTCTCCAGTTTTCGGGAAAAGACATCGCACAACCGCCTTAACATGGCTTGAACGTCTCAAATTGTCGTCAGATTCAACGCTCCGGCATGCGCCCCAGGCACCGGTTCAGAAATCGGTCGGCGCCCCGCCCTCTTCCTTGCGCCGCGTGACGAACGCCTCCAGCTCTTCCCGGACCGCGGCCTCCATCGGCGGCGCCTCGAAACTGGCGATGATATCCTGGAACACCTGGTGCGCGCGCTGCGGCGTCCAGATCCCGCCCGCGGCCTCCCACGCCTCGAAATTGCGCCAGTCGCTCAGGAACGGCTGATAGAACGCCGTGGTATAGCGGTCCTGGGTATGCTGGATGCCGAAGAAATGCCCCTGGTTGCCCACTTCGCGCACCGCCTCCAGCGCAATCTCGTCGGGGCCGGTCGCGGTCAGCACCGGGTCCATGTAGCGCTGGATATGCTGCAATATCTCGCAATCCATGATGAATTTTTCCGGGCAGGCGATCAGCCCGCCTTCCAGCCAGCCCGCGGCGTGATAAACCATGTGCGCCCCCGACTGAACCGCCGACCACAGGCTGTTCGAGGTTTCCCACATCGCCTGCCCGTCCGGCACGTTCGCCGCGCACACGCCCGACGCCCGCATCGGCAGGCCGTAGAACCGCGCCAGCTGCCCCGTCATCTGCGTCGCGCGCATGTATTCCGGCGTCCCGAAGGCGGGCGCGCCGGATTTCATGTCGACATTGCTGGTGAAGGTCCCGATCGCGCAGCCCACGCCGGGGCGGATCGCCTGCGCCAGCACGACCGCGCACAGCCCCTCGGCCAGGCTCTGCGCCACCGCACCCGCCATCGTCACCGGCGCCATCGCCCCGGCCAGCGTGAACGGCGTCACCACCAGCCCCTGGTTGCGCCGCGCCAGCCGCATCCAGCCGTCCAGCATCGGGAAATCATGCTTCAGCGGCGAGGTGGAGTTGATGTTGGAATACATGTGCGGGCGCGCCTCGAACGCCTCATCCGTCAGCCCGCCCGCGATCCTCACCATCTCCATCACGTCCTCGACCCGCTCGCGGCCCAGGCAATAGGCATGCGCCACCTTGTCGGTCAGCGTCAGCTTGTCATAGAGCACGTCAAGGTGCCGCACGCTGGGATGCACGTCCTGCGGTTCCACCGGATAGCCGCCGACAAAGTGGATGCAGTTGAAATACTGGCTGAGTTTCAGCAGGTTGGCGCACATCTCCCGCGTGCCGGTCACCTTGCGACCCAGGGCCATGTCCCAATAGCTCGGCGGCGACGAGACATTGCCGAAGTTCAGATGCCTGCCCCCCATGGTGATCGCATGGTCGGGATTGCGTGGCGTGATGGTGAACTCGCTCGGCGCCTTGCCGATCATCTCCATCACGAAATCGCGCCCCATCCGCACGTTTTCGCCGTCGATGTCGCAGCCGCCCGTGGCGCGCAATATCTCGACGGCCTCGGGGTTCAGGAACTCGATCCCGATCTCCTCGAGGATGCGCATCGCACCGTCATGGATCGCGTGGATGCCGTCTTCGTCCAGCGGTTCGGTCGGCCTGTCGATGTTGATCGGCGGGTTCCAGGGCATCTGGTCGATAACCGCAGTGCCCCGGCGCGTCGCGTTTCCGGCCCGTCCGCCGCTGCGTTTCCTGCGTGTGACTGTCTCGACCATGGATGAGTCTCCTCGCTGGGTCCTCTCCATGCAATCACCGCTCAAGGCCGCTGGTTTGCCGCTTTGCGACAAAACCTGTCGCAACTGGCCTATCGCGGCACGATTAACGCGGCCCGCCGCCGCAATATGGACAGATAGACCGCCAGGCTTCCCACCACGATCGCCCCGCCGATCAGCATCGCCACGGTCGGTCGTTCCCCCACCCCGACCCAGACCCACAGCGGCCCCAGCACCGTTTCCAGCAGCATCAGAAGGCTCACGTTGGCCGCCAGCGTGTGCCGTGCCGCCAGCGACAGCATGAAGAACGACACCGGCAACACGACGCCTCCGGTGATCGCCATCGCCCAGACCCGGCCCTCGAACATCGCCTCGACGCCGGTCAGCGACCAGCCGACGCCCCCCGCGATCCACGCCCCCACCCCGATGGCCAGCAGGATCGGCAGGTCGGGGCTGGCCCGCACCGTTACGAAATTCAGCGCCAGCACGAAGGCCACACCAAGGCCGAACCCCGCCCCGGTCACGGCACGCCAGTCCAGCGCCACGTCGCCATGCCCGCCGCCCAGCACCGCGATGCCGATCCCCGCCATCACCGCCACGATGGCCGCCCAGGTCAGCGCAGATGTCGCCTCGCCGGTCACGACCCGGCCCAGCAGTGCGGAAAACACCGGCACCGCCGCCACGCCCATCAGCACCACCGCCGCCGGGGCCGACGCGATGCCAAGGCAGAACAGCAGCGAATTCACCACCTGCGCCAGCACGATCATCCCCCCCGCCCCGCTGCGCAGCCGGGCGATATCGCCCGCACGGTCGCGGCTCGTCGCCGCCCAGGCCAGCACCATCATCGTGCCCATGAACAACCCGCGCCAGCCGGTCATCTGGAACCCTTCCATGCCCGACAGCCGCATCAGCATGGCGTCCGGCGTCAGGACGAGCGTGCCCATCAGGGCCAGCACAAGCCCGCGCGGACCGACCGTGCTCAACGCAGGATCCAGGCCGGGATATGCCCGATATCCGGCAGCACGACATCGGCAAGGGGGGCCAGATCCGCGGCAAGCGCGGTGCCGGTCAGCACGGCCACGGTCTGCATGCCCGCGGCGCGGCCCGCGATCAGGTCATGGGTGCTGTCGCCCACCATCGCGATGCGCGACGGGTCCAGCCCCACCGCCCGCGCGAAGGCCAGGCACGGGCCCGGCGCGGGCTTGGCCCCGTGCCCCGAATCGAACCCGGCGATGAAATCGAAGAACGCCGTGACGCCCGCCGTCCCAAGATGCGCCCGCGCGCCGTGCTCGGTGTCGTTGGTCACCACGCCCAGCGCCAGCCCCTCGGCCGACAAGGCCCCGAGGAATGCTGCCAGCGGCACCGTCTCGGCCTGCGGGGCGGTGGCCGATGTCTGCATCAGGTACAGCTCCAGCGCTTCTACCGGCCGGTCGGGCAGCGCCCGGGCCACGCATTCCGCCGCCTCGCGGTTGGTCCCGGCGACGATCGGGCTGGTCGGCAGGAAGCGCCTTGCATCAAGGTCATAGTGCATTTCCCGCGCCAGCCGCGCCCGCAGCCGCGCATCGCCCTGCGACAGGTCGTCGATCAGGTCCCCGCCCCAGCTGCTCCAGGTGGTGTGGAAATCGAACAGCGTGCCGTCCTTGTCGAACAGCACCCCGTCAACCTTTCTTGCCCGGTCGTTCACCTTGCCCTCATCTTTTTATCGTTATGTCCAATGGGTCTGGACCCCGCCCGGCAGCGCCGCGCGGGCCGTCTGCAGGGATTCGGGCGAGACAGCCTGCGCCTCGCAGAACTCCATCACCCAGGCATCGTCCATCAGGATGAAATCCAGCACGGAGGCAAGGAAATCAGGGTCTTGCGCTCCGGCGCGCAGGTCGTCCAGCCCGGCCCCGGTGGACCCCATGAACACATCCAGCAAGGTTTCGTGCCCCGCCAGCCACGTCAGCGCCTTCAACGCCACCGTTTCGGCATCTTCCCGCAGGCCGCGCATATTCATTAACTCCCGGCAAGGATTTCTTAACCAATGACAGGGATAGTGATGTCATCGGAAAGGGCAAGTCGGAAGGACCCTGGCACATGCCGTGCACAGTTCTCATCGTGGAAGGCCTCGCGACAAATCGCATCGTGCTCAAGGTCAAGCTGTCCGCGGCCTATTTCAGCGTGCGCCTGGCCGGCAGCGCGGAAGAGGCATCGATCCAGGTCTCGCAGGACCGTCCGCAGGCCGTTCTGATCTCCGACGATCTGCCCGACGCGACCGCCCGCGACCTTGTCCGCGCCATCCGCGCCCTGCAAGGCTGCGACAGGCTCCCGGTGCTCGTCCTTGCCGATACCGACAGCCCCGCCCAGCGGCTCACGCTGCTGCGCGCCGGGGCGAATGACGTGATCCCGCGGGCATTCAGCGAAGATCTCCTGCTGGCCCGGCTGCGCTCGCTGTCGCGCCAGGCGCCGGCCGACGCGGATCTCGACCTCGCCGCCGGCACCGCCGCCGCGCTGGGCTTTGCCGAAGCGCAGGCCGGTTTCACCGCGCGCGGCGTCGTCGCGGCATGGTCCAGCGGCACCGCACAGGACCGGGTCCTGTTCCGGCGCCTTGAAAAGCACTGCCGCCACCAGATCGAACAGGTTGCACGCGACCCGGCCGGGGCGCTTGCCGGCACCGCAACTCAGCCCGATGTGCTGATCGTCTCGCTCCCGCCCAACGCAACCGAGACCGATCTTGTCCGGATGGCCGAACTCGGCTCTGCACCCCAGACCCGGCAGGCGCGGCTCCTGGCCCTGGTCGATCCCACCGATCCCGGCCTCGCCGCCAAGGCGCTGGACATGGGCGTGCACGACATCGCCAGCCGCTGCGCCGACCCGCGCGAGATTGCCCTGCGGCTCGACATGCTGTTGCAGGCCAAGCAGGCCGACGACACGCAGAAGGCCCGGCTGCGCACCGGTCTGCGGGCGGCGGTCACCGATCCGCTGACCGGCCTCTACAACCGCCGCTATGCCCTGGCGCAGATGACCCTGATGATCGACGCCGCCCGCGAGACCCAGCAGCCCTTCGCGGTGATGGTCGCAGATCTCGACCACTTCAAGACGGTCAACGATTCCTACGGTCACGCCGCCGGGGACGAGGTTCTGGTCCGGATCGCGCAGGCGATGCGAAATGCCCTGGGCCCCGTCGACACCCTCGCCCGCATCGGCGGCGAGGAGTTCCTGGTGCTGATGCCGCAATCCGATGCCCGCGCGGCGCGGTCCATGGCCCGGCACCTGTGCCGCACCGTGCGCGAAACCATGATCGCGCTGCCCGGGCGGGACACCCCTGTCGCTGACGGTCAGCATCGGCGCCACCGTTGCCAATCCCGCGCTTCGGCCTTGCAGCCCGACGCCCGAGGTCCTGATCGCCGAGGCGGATAACGCGCTCTACGACGCCAAGTCCTGCGGGCGCGACACCGTCACGATGGCACAGCTTTCGGCGGCCTGAGCGCACCGGGCCCCGCCTTACCTCTTGCGCCGCTTCAGCTCCGCCTCCAGCCGGTCGGCATAGGCGGCCCGCGCCTCGGCTGGCATCTGCGCCCAGTGGTCGATCAGCAGCGCCTGCGCCGATCCGATCCGGTCGTCGAACACCCCGCGCACCCGCGCCATCGTCTCGCTCGCCGCGGCGGCATCGAACCTGTCCGCGCGCAGAAGCGCCACGATCGCCGCCATCTCCTGCCGAAAGGCTTCGCGGCCGTCAGGCTGGGCGCGGAACATCTCCGTCATCCGCCGCTTCAGCATCTCGCGGTCCTCTTCGGCCAGCGCACGGTGCATCGCTCCCATGCCGCCCGGCGGACCGCCGCGCCACTTGGGACCGCCCTTGATCGCGAACCCCGCCATCAAGCCCAGCACAAGAAGGTTCAGCGCCAGCGACACCACCAGCAGGATCTTCATCCAGCGCGGTGCCCCGGCGCGGCCCGGTTGATCCGTCCTATCGCTCATGCTCATCCCTCCTCGCCCGGGAACAGCTCGATCCCAAGGTCCGGCTCGAAGGCAAGGGTGACGTCCTCGCCCCAGACCATCTGCGCCGTCGTGCTCAGCCCCTCGGGCGGCACCGCCCCGATCCAAAGCCCGGTGACCGCCGCGGCACTCAGGCCCACCATTGCCGGCCATCCGCCCAGCGATTGGAAAACGCCGCGCCACCCGCCTGCGCGCGGCCGCACCGCGTGGCCGGCCCGTGCGGTCGCGGCCGCCGCCGCGAACCCGTCCTGAACCGTTTCCGCATCCGCCAGCACCCGCGCCAGGAAATCGGCCTCGGGTTCCGGCGCATGGCACCGCGCCGCGGCGAAATGCGCGCCCAGATCGTCGTCTGCCTTGCCGGTCTTGCTCATTCCGAGTACCCCAGTTCATCCTTCCTCGACCCCAGCATCCCGCTCAGGGCCCGTTTTCCCCGCGCCGTCAGGCTTTCCACCGCCTCGACGCTGATCCCCATGATCTCGGCAATCTCGGGATTGCCAAGATCCTCGATATGGCGCAGCACCACCGCCTGTCTCTGCCGCTCGGGCAGGATCTGCAAGGCAGCCTGCAACGCGTCGGCGCGGGCCCGGTCCTGCATGTCCTCGGCCGCGCTGGTGCGGCCATCCTCCGGATCGCCCGCCGCCTCCAGCGGCCGCGTCCGCCAGCCGCGGCGCAGCCGGTCGGTGCACAGGTTCGCCACCACCCGGTAAAGCCACGTCGTGACCTTCGCCTCGCCCTGCCGCCAGTCCGGCGCCTGCCGCCACAGCCTGAGCAGCGCCTCCTGCGCCACGTCCTCCGCCTCGGCACGGTTGCCCAGCAGGCGATAGGCATGGGCCAGCACCCGCGGGCTCAGCCGCAAGGTCAGCACCCGCGCCGCCGCCCGCTCGCCATTGGCGAAGAGCACCAGCAGGGCCTCGTCGGGCACGTCGTCCATTGCGTCCAGCGGCATCGTCATGTCCCGATCGTACATCCTGCCCCGTCTCGGTCTTTCCGGCTTTTATGCCGAAACACCCCGCCCCGGCCAGCCTTCAGGCCTTTGCCGGGGCGGGGCCGCGCGGATCAGTCCGCGTCTTTCTGCTCTTTCTTCTTGCCATGATGCCTGGCGTGCATCTCGCGCATCTTCTCACGCGCCGCGTCGAACTCGGCCTTGGTGATCGCGCCATCGCCATCCGTATCGGCGCGCTCGAACATCTTGCCGCCGCCGCGCCGCGCCTGCATCTCCTCGAAGCTCACGCCGCCATCGCCATCCTTGTCCAGATGCTCGATCATCCTGCCGGCCCGTTCCGCGGCCTTCGCTGCGGCATGCGCCTGCATCTCCTCCAGGCTCAGAACGCCGTCGCCATTGCTGTCGGCCTCGTCGAACCGCCCCTGCATATGCGCCTGCATCTCTTCCTTGGTCAGCTGGCCGTCGGCATTCGTGTCAAGATCCTCGAACGAATGGCGCGGGCCCTTGCCGTCGCCCGATGCGGCCATGCCCTGCACGGCGCCGCCCAGCGCGATCGACGTGGCCAGGGCGCTCAAGATCATCAGGTTCTTCATAGTTCATGCTCCATCTCGGACAGGTTTGTATCGGCGTGGCCGGTCTGCCGCGCCTGGTGGTCCCGGACCGCGCCTGTCTTCGCGATCATGTCTCCTAAACGAAGCGTCCCGCGGGTTCCGTCGCCCGCCGGCGACATTTTTTCCGGCAATCGCCCGCGCCCCTTTGCGACATCCCGACGCACGGACAGCCTGCCACCTTTCATTTCCGCGCCAACAGGCGCACCTCTAGTGCCATTCACGCGCGAGGCTCCATGACCAGCACCGATCACAACCCGCACTCCACCGCGTCCGGCCAGGCCTCGCCTGCCGCTCCGGATACAGGCGAACGCCTGCTCTGGCCTGCTGTTTTTCGCGGCTTCCGCTGCAAGTGCCCGAATTGCGGGTCCGGCCCCATCCTCAAGAGCTATCTCAAGCTGCGCCAGACCTGCCCGGTCTGCCGCGAGGATCTCAGCCATGCGCGCGCCGATGACGGCCCGGCCTATCTGACCATCCTGATCGTCGGACACCTGATGGCACCGCTTCTGCACATCGCCTTTACCACCTGGCGACCCGAACCGCTGGTGCTCTTCACCATTTTTGCCATTGGCTCCGTCACGCTCTCGCTCTACCTTCTGCCCCGGCTGAAAGGGGCCATCGTCGGCTTCCAGTGGGCGCGCCAGATGCACGGCTTCGGGGGCGCCACCTGATCCTTTCGCCACGCAGGGGGAAGGACACGCATGACCACCGACGCACCGCAACACGCCGACAGGGCCGCCATCCGCGACGCGGCGACCGTGATCGTCCTGCGTGACCGGACCACCGCGCCCCGCGTCCTGATGGGCCAGCGCGGCGCCAAGGCCGCCTTCATGCCCAACAAGTTCGTCTTTCCCGGCGGCGCCATGGACCCGGGCGATGCCACCGTTCCGCTTGCCCGGCCGCTGACCGACGGCTGCGCCGCGCGCCTGCGCGACGACAGCGATCGCGACATAGCGCACGCGCTCGCAGCCGCCGCGATCCGCGAATTGTGGGAGGAAACCGGCCAGGTGCTGGGCGCCCCCGGCGACTGGCCCGGCACCGCGCCCCCCGACTGGAATACATTCGCCGCCACCGGCCACCTGCCCGACGCCTCGGCGCTGCAATTCGTCTTTCGGGCGATAACCCCACCGGGCCGCCCCCGGCGCTTCGACGCGCGGTTCTTCCTGGTCGACGCCGGGGCGCTCGTCTCTGACCCCGACGATTTCTCGCCCGCCTGCGACGAGCTCAGCCATCTGCAATGGGTGCCGCTGGCCACCGCCCGCCACGAATACGACCTGCCCTTCATCACCGAGGTCGTGCTGGCCGAAATCGAATCCCGCGCCCACGACCCCGCGCCGCCCGCCTCGGTGCCGTTCTTCCGCAACGATGACGAGGCCAGCCTGTTCCGGCGCCTTCACGGTAAACCGCCGACGGACTGACGCGGACCGGCGCACCGGAAGGGACGCGCCCGCCCGCTAGCCCAGAAGCACCAGCAGCAGGATGCTGGCGCTCACCAGCACGATCCCGACCAGTTCCCGCCGCGTCACCGTCTCGCGGAAGAACAGGACCGAGGCGATCAGCGAAAAGATCACCTCCACCTGTCCCACCGCGAACACATAGGCCGCGTTCTGCAAGGTGAAGGCCGTGAACCATCCGACGCTGCCCAGAAGGCTCGTCACCCCCATCCACACCGCGCGCCCCCGCGCCGCCCAGACCCGGGCCAGTTGCCCCGGCTCGCCCCAGCGCAGATAGGCCGCCATGCCAAGGCTCTGCGCCGCCGTCACCGCCGCCACCGCGACCATCGCCCGCAGGAACGCATCATCGCTGGCCACCTCCAGCGTCGCGCCCCGGTACGTCACTGCCGAGACGGCGAAAAACGCCCCCGAGGCCAGCCCCAGCGCCGGCGCCCGGCTGGTCACCCGGCGCCACCAGCCACCCGCGCCCCCCGGCACGTCCGACAACACCAGCACGCCGAACAGCCCAAGGAAGATCGCCACCAGCCCCGGCAGGCTGATGCGGTCGCCCAGCACGATCAGCCCCACCATCGCGGTCTGCACCACCTCGGTCTTCTTGAACGTGATCCCCACCGCGAAATTGCGCTCGGCAAACAGCAGCACGACGCACCACGTCGCCAAGATCTGCGCCAGCCCGCCGCTCAGAACGTAGATCCAGAACAGCCCGCCCACCGAAGGCAGCCCCTGCCCGGACCACACCGCATAGCCCCCCGCCAGCACCGCCGCCATCGGCGCGGCATAGGCGAACCGCGCGAATGTCGCGCCCAGGGCGCTCAACGTGCCCATGCTCAGCGATTTCTGCAACATGAAGCGCAGCGTCTGGAAAAACGCCGCCATGACGGCAAGAAGGATCCACGGTTCGACCATGGATCTCCTATTGCCCGCGTTTTACTTCCTCCGCCAGAGCGGATGCGCCACCGGGTCCTTCGCCCGCAACAGGTGCCGCGCGAAAATCTCGGCGTAGGAGCGGTAATAATACCCGCCATTGCGCCGCAGATAGGTCTCGCGGTTCTGCCGCCACATCGCCGGCAGGCGGTACCACGCCACCCGCGGATGCATGTGATGCACCACGTGCAGGTTGTTGTTCAGAAAGAGAAACGCCAGCGGCCCGCCATCCTCGACCACCACGGTGCGCCCGCTGGCGCGCTCATGCGCTTGGTGCTCCAGGAAGGTGCGGATTTTCAGGATCGCATAGGCCGCATAGGCGCTGACAAGGTAGGCCCAGACCGGCATCGGCGACAGTGCGACCAGCGCCAGCACCGCCGCCACGCCCAGCCCGTGCAGCCCCCAGGCCAGCGCAATGCCCCGGTCCCCGCCCCGGATCGCGGCCCAGTCGGCGCGCATGAACACCACCTGCCCCAGCACCGGCCCCACGATCATCCGCCCCAACAGCGTGTTGTTGAACCGCAGCACGGCCCGGAACCAGCCCGGCAGCCGCCCCCAGACCTCCGGGTCCAGGTAATTCGATTCCGGGTCGTCATAAGGATCGGTCAGCAGGCTGTCGCGGTGATGCGCCAGATGCAGGTCCATGAATCGCCGGTAGGGCACGCACAGCCCAAGGCTGAAAAACCCCAGCGCCTCGTTGAGCCTGTCATTTCGGGTCGGGTGCCCGTGGATCATCTCGTGCACCAGCGACGAATGCAGCGTGATCCCGATCGCCGCCACCGCCACGCCTGCCGGCAGCCACAACGCCGCCAGCCAGAAAAGCGCCACGGCCCAAATCGCATGACAGGCCAGCAACAATCCCAGTGTCGGCCATTCCACGTCGGCCAGCGCGCCCGCGCGCGGCCCCGGCACCGGGCCGGCGCCGCCTTCGATATTCACCGTCATGGTGTCCCCAATTCTGTCCCTGTTCATGGGTACGACACTTTCTGTCAGTTGCGCAGTCAGGGAATGATTAACAAAGCCAGCATTTGGTGATAAAAGTCACCAGATGATGGAAAAGACCGACAAACGCGACCGCGCCACCCTCTTCCGCACCCGCCTGACCGAGGCGCTGCGGCTGCGCGGCACCTCGCAAAGCGCCCTCGCCCGCGCCGTCGGCGTGGACCGCTCGACCATCTCGCAGCTGCTCAAGGGCACCGGCGCCCGCCTGCCCAACGCACAGGTGGTGGGCGGATGCGCCCACGCGCTCGGGGTCTCGACCGACTGGCTGCTGGGGCTCACCGACCGGCCCGAAACCGCCGCCGACATCCTCGCCAACACGCTGTCGCTGACCGAGGCGCCCCGCGCCCTCGTGGACGAACAGATCTTCGCCTGGCACCGCGAGGCGGCGGGCTACAAGATCCGCCACGTCCCCGCCGGCCTGCCCGACATGCTCAAGACCCGCGCATTGCTGGAATGGGAATACGCCCCCCATCTGGGCCGCTCGACCGAACAGGCCATCGGCGCGTCAGAGGACCGCCTCGCCTGGATGCGCGGCACCCGTTCGGATTACGAGATCGCCCTGCCGCTCTACGAGCTGCACAGCTTCATCGCCGGCGAGGGCTACTACAAGGGCTTGCCCCGCGAGATCCGCGCGGGCCAGGTCGACTACCTGCTCGAGATCACCGAACAGCTCTACCCGCGCCTGCGCCTCTATCTCTACGACGCCCGCCGGCTCTACTCGGCGCCGATCACCATCTTCGGCCCGCTGCTCGCCGTGCTCTATATCGGCCGCAACTACCTCGCCTTCCGCGACACCGAGCGGGTCGCGGCCCTGACCCTGCATTTCGACGCTCTGGTCCGCGAGGCCTCGATCGGCGCCCGCGACCTGCCCGACCACATCCGCACATGCTGGGCCGAAACGGCGGACTGACCGCACCGCCTCTTCTTCTGGCCGAAAATATCCTGGGGGAGCGGCGAAACCCCGTTTCGCCACGGGGGCAAAGCCCCCGGCCACACCCGCCACAAAGGCGACTTCGGTGGGATACCGCGTAGGGTGGGTAAAACCCACCACCCCGGCCCTGTTGCGCCCAATGCTCCGTAGGGTGGGTGAAAACCCACCGCCCCGCCGCTCAATACGGCATCGGATGCGCCTTGTGCGTGTCGTCCAACACCTCCAGAACCTCGTCGGACAACGTCACCTCCGCCGCCCCCAGCGCCAGGTCCAGCTGCTCCAGCGACGTCGCCCCGAAAATGGCCGAGGCCATGAAGGGCCGCGTCAGACACCAGGCCAGCGCCATCTGCACCGGATCGAGGCCGAACCGCCGCGCCACCTTCAGGTAGGCGTCCACGGCCTCAAAGGCCCTGTCGGTCTTCCGCCCGCCCAGCGTCTCGTTCAGCGACAGGCGCGAGCCCTCGGGGACCGCGCCGCCCTGGTACTTGCCGGTCAACAGCCCCGCCGCCAGCGGCGAAAACGCCAGCAGGCCCACATCCTCGTTCACGCTCAACTCCGCCAAATCTGTATCGAACAGCCGGCACATCAGCGAATACTCGTTCTGGATCGAGGCCACCCGCGGCCCGCCCACCTCGTCGGCCACCCGCAGCCACTGCGCCGTCCCCCAGGCACTCTCGTTGGACAGCCCGAAAGCCCGGATCGTGCCCCGCTCCACCTCGCGCTGCAACGCGCCCAGCGCATCCTCCATATGCGCCCGCGTCGCGGCCGGGTCCTGCCCCGACGGATCGAAGGTCCAGTTCTGCCGGAACATGTAGCTGCCCCGGTTGGGCCAGTGAAACTGGTAAAGGTCGATCACGTCGGTCTGCAACCGCTTCAACGATCCTTCGATGGCCTGCGGGATCGTCGCGGACGAGATCGGCGCGCCCTCCCTCGCATGCTGCATCCCCGCGCCCGAATGCTTGGTGGCCAGCACCACGTCACCGCGCCGCCCTGTCCGGGCGACCCACGTGCCGATGATCTCCTCGGTGCGCCCGATGGTCTCCTTCGCGATCGGGTTCACCGGGTACATCTCGGCGGTGTCGATGAAATCCACGCCCCGGTCCAGCGCCATGTCGATCTGGGCATGGCCCTCGGCCTCGGTATTCTGCGTGCCCCATGTCATCGACCCGAGGCAAAGCGCACTCACTTCGATCCCCGTCCGTCCCAACTGCCTGCGCTGCATGTCCCGCTCCGTCTTGCCTGTCGTCAAAGCCCCATATGTAGCGGCTCCGTCACCGGCGTCACCCCTATTTCGCGATTGAGAACAAAAAGCGAACAAACTACATTAATGCCATGGACACCACCCTGCTCACCCGGCGCAGCAGCCACCGCACCCGCCCCGCGCTCACCGTGCTGGGCGAGATGGCCCTGACCCCCGCCCGCCTGCACGAGCTTTGCGGGCCGGCGCGGCACATGGCGGCAATGCTGGTGGCCGCCGCCACCCAGGGGCCGGTGTTCTGGATCGCCCCCGACTGGGCCGCCGACCGGCTCAACCCCGACGGCATGGTCGCTCTGGTGGGGCCCGAACGCTTTACCTTCCTGTCGCCGCGCCAGCCCATCGACCTGCTCTGGTGCCTCGAGGAAGTGCTGCGCTCCGGCGCCGTGCCCCTCGCCGTGGCCGAACTGCCGGACCTGCCCAACCTCACCCAGGTCCGCCGCCTGCATCTCGCGGCGGAAACCGGCGCGGCCGAAGGCACCGGCGCGCCGCTGGGCCTCATTCTCACCCCCGGCGAGGGCGGCGCCCCCGGCGTCGAAAGCCGCTGGCACATGGCCCCCGCCCACGCCCCCGGACGGCTGGGCTGGACCCTCGCGCGCCGCCGCGCCCGCACGCAGCCCCCGGCGACATGGGCCGTGACCCGCGCCAGGGGCGGCTTCGTCGTGACCCCGTCCTCTTCCGCCTCGTAATCCGGCCAGGCCGACCGGCAGGTTTCAGCCCGACGCGCCCATCTCGCGCAGCGCGGTCAGCAGCCGCGCCACCTCGGCCTCTGTATTGTAGTGACACATCGAAATGCGGATACAGTCGCTCAGCCCCAGCGGCTTCAGCACATTGCCGCTGTAATGATCGTCCTTGCGGATATGCGTGCGGATGCCCTGCGCGTTCAGCCGCTCCACCACCTCCGCCGAGGGCACGCCCGCGACCACCACCGACACCAGCCCCTCGCGCGCCGGGTTGTCGGCCCCGCCCAGGATGCCGACGTGATCCATGTCGCGCAGCCCGGGCAGGTTGCCGGTCCCCTTGATCATCGCGTCCGTCAGGTGCGTCTCGTAGGCATGAATGGCCCGCCCCGCCGCCTCGATCCGGCGGCGGCGGTCGGTCTCGCCCGACACCTCACCGCCCAGCCAGTCGAAATAGGCCACCACGTCCGACACGGTGGCATAGCACCCCGCATCGCGCGTGCCCAACTCCCAGGCGTCCTCGGGCGACCCGATCAGCCGCTCATGCGGCATCACCGCCAGCCGGTCCGAAATCCACCCGATCCCGAAGCCGTGGCGCGAGAACACCTTGTAGGGCGAAATCGCGTATCCATCGGCCCGGTAGCTGTCGATATCCAGCTGTCCATGCGCCGCGTGCTGTATCCCGTCCACGATGATCACCGCCTCCGGCGCCACCGCCCGGATCGCAGCCGAAATCGCCGCCACGTCCATGCCCATCCCCGTCACCGGCGAGGCATGCACGATGGTCGCCACCGCCACGTCGGGCGTCATCTGCGCGGCATAGGCCTCGGCGGTCACGACACCCCGCGCATCGTCATGCGGCACCTCGACATATTCCAGCCCCGCCACCTCGGCCCAGCGCCGCGCCGCGCTGCGCGACGCGGGATGCTCGATCGACGACCCGATCACCTTGCCCCCCTCGGGCGCGTTCACGCAGGCCGTCCGGATCATCCGAAAGAGCAGCTCCGTCCCGCTTTCGCCCGCAAGGAACTGCCCGGTCGAGGCGTTCATGAACACCGCCAGATCCGCCTTGGCCCGGTCGATCACGTCCTGGATGCCCTGCCCCGCCGGGTTCGCGCGGCCCGGGTTGTCGGGGATCGCGGCATAGAAGCCGGATGTCTCGACCACCTTTTTCAGCGTCAGCGCCCCGCCGGCGTTCTCGAAAAAGATCCGCTCGCCCTGGAACGGACATGTGTCGACATGGGCAAAGCGGTCCCGAATGGCCGCGATCAGCTCCGGTGACTGGTGAATCATGCTGTCTCCTTTGCCTGCTTCATGCAGGGTACAACGGTCATATGTCCGATTCACCCCGGCCTTCGCAATGTCCCGGCACGCAAGGATCGCGTCATCCGCGCCCCGAACGCGGCACCGGGTGCACGCAAGTCGGGCATTCCCGTCCGGCGTGACGAAAACGACGCCGAACTGTCGAAAACCCGGCAGGACATTTCATTTCCCCCGTGCCAAGTTGCCCCCATGCGCATGATCATTTCCTTCGCGGCCCTGTTCCTGTCGGTCATCCTTCTGCAACTCTCGACCGGGGGCGTGGCCCCGCTCGACGCGCTCTCGGGCCTGACCCTCGACTTCTCCACCCGGGAAATCGGCTTTCTCGGCTCGGCGCATTTCTTCGGTTTCTTCCTCGGCTGCTGGTTCGCCCCGCGCCTGATGGGCTCTGTCGGCCATTCCCGCGCCTTCGCCGCCTTCACCGCCGCGGGCGCCATCGGCCTCCTGATGCACATGATCATCATAGACCCCATCGCCTGGGCGCTGATGCGCGTGGCCTCCGGGCTCTGCATCGCCGGGTGCTACACCGTGGTCGAGGCCTGGCTGCAAGCCAAGGTCACCAATGCCACGCGCGGCCGCACCATGGGCATCTACCGCGTCGCCGACATGGGCGCATCGCTTGTGGCACAGATGGTAATCTCCGTTCTGGAGCCCGCCTCCTACGTCTCCTACAACATCCTCGCCATTATCTGTTGCGCCTCGCTCCTGCCGCTGACGCTCACGACAGTGCGCCAGCCCGAAACGCCCAAGGCCCCCCGCCTGCGCCCCATGCTGGCAGTCGAATGCTCGCCGCTCGCCGCCGCCGCCGTGATCGTCGCGGCCCTGTCCAGCGCCACCTTCCGCATGGTCGGGCCACTCTATGGCCAGCAGGTCGGCCTCGCGCTCGACCAGATCGCATGGTTTCTCGCCGCCTTCGTCCTCGGCGGGGCGCTGGCCCAGTATCCGGCGGGCTGGCTCGCCGACAAGTTCGACCGCCGCCACGTGATGATCGCCCTCTCGGTCGCCGCCATCTTCTGCTGTATCGTCACCGCCGTGGCCGGGACCGTCTCGCCCGACGGCGCGATGATCGCCGCCTTCTTCTTCGGCTTCACTTCGTTTCCCATCTATTCCGTCGCCGCCGCCCATGCGAACGACTACGCCACCTCCGAACAGCGGGTGGAACTCTCCGCCGCCCTGATGTTCTTTTACGCACTGGGCGCCATCGCCGCTCCCTTCGTGGCCTCGGCCCTGATCGAACGCTTCGGCCCGCAGGCGATGTTCGTCATGATCGCCGTGGCCCATGCCATTCTCATCGTCTTCAGCTTCGTGCGGATGCTGGTACGGCCCAGCGCCGGCGCCCGCACCCGCTACATCTGGTCGCCCCGCACGTCCTTCCTCATCGGGCGGCTGACCCGCCCGCGAGGACGACAAGCGCACCGATCCCTGACGCCAACCGCCTCTGGCACAGGCCGCGCCATTGCGTTACACGAACGCCCAAAGCTCAAGGACGTCCCGCATGGCCCGCCACCTCATCACCTCCGCCATTCCCTACATCAACGGGATCAAGCATCTCGGCAATCTCGTGGGCAGCCAGCTGCCCGCCGACCTCTACGCCCGCTACCTGCGCGGCCGGGGGCACGAGGTGCTGTTCCTCTGCGCCACCGACGAACACGGCACCCCCGCCGAACTCGCCGCCGCCAAAGCCGGCAAGCCGGTGGCTGAGTATTGCGCGGAAATGTGGGAAGTACAGGACAAGCTGGGCCAGGGCTTCCGCCTGTCGTTCGACCATTTCGGCCGCTCCTCGTCCGAGCAGAACCGCAAGCTCACCCAGCATTTCGCCGGCAAGCTCTATGACGCCGGCCTGATCGAGGAAGTGACCGAAAAACAGGTCTATTCCAACGCCGACGGCCGCTTCCTGCCCGACCGCTATATCGAGGGCACCTGTCCCAATTGCGGCTTCGAAAGCGCCCGCGGCGACCAGTGCGACAACTGCACCAAGCAACTGGATCCGGTCGACCTGATCAATCCGCGCTCCACCATTTCCGGCTCCACCGACCTCGAGATGCGCGAGACCAAGCACCTCTACCTGCGCCAGAGCCAGATGAAGGACCGGCTGGAAGACTGGATCGACACGCGAGAAGGCTGGCCTGTGCTGACCACCTCCATCGCCAAGAAATGGCTCAATGACGGCGACGGCCTGCAGGACCGCGGCATCACCCGCGACCTCGACTGGGGCGTGCCGGTGCAGCGCGGCGACGCGCCCTGGCCGGGTATGGAAGGAAAGGTCTTCTACGTCTGGTTCGACGCCCCGATCGAATACATCGCCTGCGGCGCCGAATGGGTCGAGGCGGGCAAGGGCGACGACTGGGAACGCTGGTGGCGCACCGACAAGGGCGCCGAGGATGTCCGCTATACCCAGTTCATGGGCAAGGACAACGTGCCCTTCCACACGCTCAGCTTCCCGGTCACGATCCTCGGGTCCGGCGAGCCGTGGAAGCTGGTCGATTACATCAAGTCGTTCAACTACCTCAACTATGACGGGGGTCAGTTCAGCACCTCGCGCGGGCGCGGCGTGTTCATGGACCAGGCGCTCGAGATCCTGCCGGCTGACTATTGGCGCTGGTGGCTGCTCAGCCACGCGCCCGAAAGCTCGGACGCCGAATTCACCTGGGAAAACTTCCAGGCATCGGTCAACAAGGACCTCGCCGATGTGCTCGGCAACTTCGTCTCCCGTGTCACCAAGTTCTGCCGCTCGAAATTCGGCGAAGTGGTCCCCGAGGCAGGCAGCTACGGCCCCGACGAGACCGCGCTGATCGAGACGCTCACCACCCGCATCCGCGCCTACGAGGCGCATATGGAAGCCATCGAGGTGCGCAAATCCAGCAACGAGCTGCGCGCCATCTGGGTCGCGGGCAACGAATACCTGCAAACCGCCGCCCCGTGGTCGACCTTCAAGGAAGACCCCGAAAAGGCCGCCATGCAGATCCGCCTCGCGCTCAACCTCATCCGGCTCTACGCCGTGATCTCCGCGCCCTTCATCCCCGACGCCTCCGCCGCGATGCTGCAGGCCATGCAGACCGAAGACTGCCACTGGCCCGACGACGTGGGAGAGGCTCTGCAATGCCTAGAACCGGGACACGCCTTCACCGTGCCGGACGTGCTTTTCGCCAAGATCACCGACGACCAGCGCGAGGATTGGGCGGCACGCTTCGCCGGCACCCGCACGTGACAGCGCGCCGGACCGCCGCCGCGCCGAACTCATGGCGCGGATAGTCCTGCATCTCAAACCCGCCGATGCCACGCCCGATCTCAAGGGCTGGCACCTTCGGCTCTACCGTGAACTCGCCGCGCTCTGCACAGCCGACGGCGTCCCGCTGGACATCCGCGCGCGCGACCGCGACATCCGCGTCGGCACCCGTACCCTGCGGGACGACCGGTTCGATGACGGCAACCTGCACATCATCGATGACCGCTCGCTGCGCGCCACCGGCGTCCTGAATGCCGGCGTCGCCTATTTCTGGGAGTTCTGGCACCTAGACCCGGCAGGCACCAAGGCGTTCTCGTCCATCGGGCAGGAAATCTACGATCCCGCCGCCGTCTCCGACCAGCGGGCGGAAAACTTCATCCGCAACCTGCGGCGCAAGTATTCCGACAAGCGCAAATCGAAATACCGCCAGCCGTCAGAACGGCAGGCCCTGCCCGCCAACGCCATTTCGGTCTTCTTCCAGGGCCGCCACCCGGTCTCGTCCGGCGCCACGGCCCATGGCGACCTCGACATCCTCCGGGCGGTGCTTGACGCGGCGGGCGACCGTCCCGTCATCGTCAAACCGCACCCCTTCTCCAGCACCGAGGCGGATATCGACGCGGTCCGGTCGCTGGCCCTTACCGACCCGCGCCTTGCCCTGACGCAGGCGAATGTCCATGACATCCTGCCCGCCAGCCTCTGCACCGTGTCGGTCAATTCCACCGTCGCACTCGAAGGTTACCTGCACGGGGTGCCCGCGATCCTCTGCGGCACATGCGATTTCCACCATCTCGCCTGCCCCGCCACCGATCTTGCGCAGATGCCCGCCGCGCTGGACGCCGCCCTGTCGCAAGAGGCCGATTACGACCGTTACCTGGCATGGTATTTCGTAAAGCACTGCATCCACATCCGCAGCGGCAGGCTGCATGAAACCCTGTGGCACAGATTCGCGGCGGCAGGGTTCCCAAGGGACCGGTTCCGCTGACCGGCATGCACGGCGCCAGCCTGCATGGCTCCCCGCCTGGTACCCGCGGCCGGACTCGAACCGGCACGGCCTTGCGGCCTGGAGATTTTAAGTCTCCTGTGTCTACCATTCCACCACGCGGGCACGGGCCCCTGTCCTAGCGCGACGCCTGCGCGATCACAACTCTTCTTCGGACTGTTCCAGCACCGGTAGCAGGTGCCGCTCCCCCAGCCAGGGATTCAGCGCCAGCGCCTCGCGCAGGGCCAGCGCGGCCTCCCCGCTTCGGCCCAGCGCATGCAGCGTCAGCGCCTGCCCCGTCCGGGCCGCCACGTGGCGCGGCTGCAACTCCAGCGCCCGCTCCAGGTCGGGCAGCGCCGCCTCGAACTCCTGCCGCAGGAAATGGATGAAGGCCCGCTGGTTGTACCCTTCGGCGTAATCCGGGCAATACGCCACCAAGGCCTCGGCCGCCGCCATCGCCGCGTCATAGTCATAGGCCTCGCGCCGCGCCATCGCCTCGTCCAGCAAGCCTTGCGCCCTGGCGTCCGGCGCCTCGGCCCACAGCGCCCACATCTCGTCCGACAGCGCCCGCCCCGCCGCCTCGTCCGGCGCCGCCTGCGCCGTCTCGATCAGCCGGCTCAGCGCCTCCGCATGGTCGGGCGCGTCGGGACAGGTCTCGGCCCGCACCGGGCCGGCCAGAAGACAGGCGATCAGAAAAAGTCTCATGGACATCAATCATGCCCCCCGCGGCCGCAAAATCAACGCGCAAATGCGCCCCGCTCAGAACACCTCGGACAGTGCGTTCTCCTTCACCGCCTCCATCGCCACATAGGTCGAGGTCTTCGACACATGCGGCAAGGTGCTGATCTGCTCGGCCAGCACCCGGCGGTAATCCTGCATGTCCTGCGTGCGGATCTTCATCAGATAATCGAAATTCCCCGCGATCAGATGCACCTGCTCGATCTCGGGGATCAGCTTCACCGCCGCGTTGAACTCCGCCAGCGCGCTTTCGCGCGTGTCGGTCAGGCTGACCTCGACGAAACTCACGTGGTCCAGCCCCAGCCGGATCGGGTCCACCAGCGCCCGGTAGCCCGAGATCACCCCGTCCCGCTCCAGCTTGCGCAGCCGCGCCTGGGTGGGCGATTTCGACAATCCGATCCGCCCGGACAGCTCGGTCACGCTGATCCGCCCTTCGGCCACCAGCACCCGCAGAATCGCCTTGTCGAACCGATCCAGCTCGCTTGCATCCATTTGACTTGTCCCTCCCGCGAATTACCGTCCGTTTATCCCGCAAAACCACGCCAATCGGGAAATCAGATCAGATATTGAGTGGTACAATAGTCCAAACCGCCATCCCCCAGCAAGAGGACCGCAATGCCCTACGATTCCGACCTGCGCCGTGTGATCGACCAGACCACCTATGCCGAAGAGGCCGAAACCGTCGCCCGCCTGACCGAGCTGGCGGGCCTCACGGAAGAGGACCGCGTGCGCATCTCGAAATCCGGCGCCGACCTCGTCCGCCGCATCCGCAACCAGTCCGACCCCGGCCTGATGGAGGTCTTCCTGGCCGAATACGGCCTTTCCACCGACGAAGGCATCGCGCTCATGTGCCTGGCCGAGGCGCTCCTGCGCGTGCCCGACGCCGACACGATCGACGCCCTGATCGAGGACAAGATCGCGCCCTCGGACTGGGGCAAGCACATGGGCCACTCCACCTCGCCGCTGGTGAACGCCTCGACCTGGGCCTTGATGCTGACCGGCAAGGTGCTGAAGGACGAACACCCCGGCCCCGTCGGCCACCTGCGTGGCGCCATCCGCCGCCTGGGCGAGCCGGTGATCCGCACCGCGGTCGGCCGCGCCATGCGCGAAATGGGCCGCCAGTTCGTGCTGGGCGAGACCATCGAGTCGGCCATGGACCGCGCCGCGAAGATGGAAAAGAAAGGCTACACCTACTCCTACGACATGCTGGGCGAGGCCGCGCGCACCGATGCCGACGCCATCCGCTATCACCTGGCCTATTCCCGCGCGATCAGCGCCATCTCGGGCGCCTGCACGCACAAGGACATCCGCAAGAACCCCGGCATCTCGGTCAAGCTCTCGGCCCTCCACCCCCGCTACGAGGTCGCGCAACAGCATCAGGTCATGGACGTGCTGATGCCCCGCCTGCGCTCGCTCGCCATCCTCGCGAAATCCGCCCGCATGGGCCTCAACATCGACGCCGAGGAGGCTGACCGCCTGTCGCTCTCGCTCGAAGTGATCGAGGCCACGCTTTCCGAGCCATCCCTCGCCGGATGGGACGGCTTCGGCGTGGTGGTGCAGGCCTATGGCCAGCGCGCCTCCCACGTGCTCGACTACCTCCATGATCTCGCGCAAAAGCTGAACCGCCGCATCATGGTCCGCCTGGTGAAAGGCGCCTACTGGGACACCGAGATCAAGCAGGCCCAGGTCGAAGGCATCGACGGCTTCCCGGTCTTCACCTCGAAACCCGCGACCGACATTTCCTACATCGCCAACGCGCGCAAGCTCCTGTCGATGACCGATCACATCTACCCGCAATTCGCCACGCATAACGCCCACACCGTGGCCGCCATCCTCGACATGGCCAAGGATATGGACAAGGGCACCGACACCTTCGAGTTCCAGCGCCTGCACGGCATGGGCGAGGCGCTGCACGACATCGTCATGAAGGAGCACGGCACCAACTGCCGCATCTACGCCCCCGTCGGCGCCCACCGCGACCTGCTCGCATATCTCGTCCGCCGTCTTCTGGAAAACGGCGCCAACTCCAGTTTCGTCAACCAGATCGTGGACGAGGACGTCGCCCCCGAAACCGTCGCCCGCGACCCGTTCGAGGCCTACAAGGGCGACCGCGCGAAACTGCCCACCGGACCCGAGCTTTTCCTGCCCGAACGCCCCAATTCCCAGGGCTTCGACCTCAAGCACCAGCCGACCCTCGACTTGATCGAGGCCGCCCGCGGCCCCTTTGCCACCGCCACGTGGGAGGCCGCCCCCCTGATCGCCGGCAAGGCGTCTCCGAACGCGCCCGAGCCGGTCTCCAACCCCGCCGACCCCTCCGACAACCCCGGCTCCGTGGCCACGGCCAGCAAGACCGACATCGAAACAGCCCTCTCCGCCGCCGCGCCGTGGGACGCGCCCATCGCGGAACGCGCGCGCATCCTCAACGCCGCCGCCGACCTCTACGAGGAAAACTTCGGCGAGATCTTCGCCATCCTCGCCCGCGAGGCCGGCAAATCCCTGCCCGACGCCGTGGCCGAACTGCGCGAGGCGGTGGATTTCCTCCGCTACTACGCCGCCAACGCCCCCGAGGCGCAACCCGTCGGCACCTTCACCTGCATCAGCCCCTGGAACTTCCCCCTCGCCATCTTCACCGGCCAGATCAGCGCGGCGCTGGCCGCCGGCAACGCGGTGCTGTCGAAACCGGCCGAGCAAACGCCGCTGATCTCCCACCTCGCCATCCGCCTCCTGCACGAGGCGGGCGTGCCGCAGACCGCCCTGCAACTGCTCCCCGGCGCGGGCGATATCGGCGCGGCCCTCACCTCCGATGCGCGCGTCGATGGCGTGGCCTTCACCGGCTCCACCGCGACCGCGATGAAGATCCGCCAAGCCATGGCCGAGAACCTCGCCCCCGGCGCGCCGCTCATCGCCGAAACCGGCGGGCTCAACGCCATGATCGTCGATTCCACCGCGCTGCCGGAACAGGCGGTGCAGGCCATCGTCGAATCCGCCTTCCAGTCCGCCGGCCAGCGCTGCTCGGCGCTGCGCTGCCTCTACGTGCAGGAGGATATCGTCGAGGGCTTCACCGAGATGCTCACCGGCGCGATGGACGCGCTCGTCATGGGCACGCCCTGGCACCTCTCCACCGACGTCGGCCCCGTGATCGACGAAGACGCCCGCTCCACCATCGCCGAACACATTCAGCAGGCCCGCGCCGAGGGCCGCCTGATGCACGAGCTGAAGACCCCGAACTCCGGCAGCTTCATCGCCCCCACCCTGATCCGGGTGACCGGCATCGCCGACCTCGAACGCGAGATCTTCGGCCCCGTCCTCCACCTCGCCACCTTCAAGTCGGACGAACTCGACGCCGTCATCGACGCCATCAACGCCACCGGCTACGGCCTGACCTTCGGCCTGCAGACCCGGATCGACGACCGCGTCCAGCACGTCACCGACCGGATCGAGGCCGGCAACATGTACGTCAACCGCAACCAGATCGGCGCCATCGTCGGCTCGCAACCCTTTGGTGGCGAAGGCCTTTCCGGCACCGGGCCAAAGGCCGGCGGGCCGCATTACCTGCCCCGCTACACCCTCGCCCCGGCCCCGCAACAGGGCGGCGACTGGACCGGCACCATGTCCCGATCCGACATCGAAAAGGCCCTCAGCCAAGCCAACACCGGCCGTGACAAGCGCCTCAACGACCTCGTCCTGCCCGGCCCCACCGGCGAATCCAACCGGCTGGGCAGTTACCGGCGCAACGCCATCCTCTGCCTCGGGCCCGGCGCCGACACCGCGAAAGCGCAGGCCGAGGCCGTCCGCGCCCTCGGCGGCGCCGCCGTCGAGGCCACCGGCGACATCCCCCCCGACCTGCTGACCACGCTCGACGGGCATGCCGGCGCGCTCTGGTGGGGTGACGCCGAAAAGGGCCGCGCCTACGCACAGGCCCTCGCCGCCCGGTCAGGCCCGATCCTGCCGCTGATCACCGGCCAGCCCGACCACGGCCATGTCTGCCACGAGCGCCATGTCTGCGTCGACACCACGGCCGCCGGAGGAAACGCCGCCCTGCTGGGCGGAGCCGCTTGACGCCGCCCGGCTTTCGCCGCAGCGTAAGCCCATGTTCCCCATCCGCGACCATAACCCGTCGGGGCGCACGCCCTATGTGACCTACGCCCTGATGGCGGCCAATATCCTGATTTTCATAGGGTATTGGCCGTATTTCACCGATCCGCGCCAATCACGCCTCTTCTACGAATGGGCGATGGTACCGGTCATGGTCACGCAGGACGGCACCTACCATACCGTCGTCACCTCGATGTTCCTGCATGGCGGGGTGATGCACCTGCTGGGCAACATGCTGTTCCTGTGGATCTTCGGCGACAACATGGAAGACGAGATGGGGCATCTGGGCTACCTCGCCTTCTACCTCGCTTCGGGCATCGGCGCGGGCCTCGCGCATGTCCTCGCCGCGCCCTACTCGCCGGTGCCCACCGTCGGCGCCTCGGGGGCCATCGCGGGGGTGATGGGCGGCTACCTGCTGCTCTTCCCCAAGGCGAAGGTCGACATCCTCGTCATCTTCATCGTCTTCTTCCGCATCTTCACCATTCCCGCATGGATCATGCTGGCGCTGTGGTTCGGCATCCAGCTTTTCGCGGGCTTCGGCGCCGACCCGCTGCAGGGGGGCGTGGCCTACTGGGCGCATGCGGGAGGCTTCATCGTGGGCGCCATCCTGACCCTGCCGGTGTTCCTCGCCCGCGGCGGCCCGGCCTTCTGGCAGCGGACGCACGGCCACCCGCCGCATCCGGACGCGGAATACAAGTATGTCCGAAGCAATATTCCAAGGGTGGGGCGGCGGCGATGATCACCAAAGCCACCTGCCATTGCGGCGCGGTTGAACTGCGCGTCGACCTGCCCGAGGGGGCGCTCGACAAGCCGATGCGCTGCGACTGCAGCTTCTGCCGCCGCCGCGCCGCGCCCAATATCAGCGTGCCGATTGCCAACCTGGAGATCGTGAAAGGCGCCGAGGCGCTGACGCTCTACCAGTGGAACACCGGCACGGCGCAGCACTGGTTCTGCTCGGTCTGCGGGATCTACACGCATCACCGGCGGCGCTCGGACCCCACCGAATACGGCGTCAACCTGGGCTGCCTCGACGGGGTGAACCCCGCCGATTTCGAGCCGATCCCGTGGAATGACGGGGTGAACCACCCCTCGGATGCCTGAGGATCAGGCGTCGCGGATGATGCCGGCGAACTTGTCGAAAATCGCCTCGTTGGCACAGACCACCTCGCCATGCCCGAGGATGTCGCGCCCCTCGCGCAGCGGCTCGATCAGCCCGCCGGCCTCGCGCACGATGATCACGCCGGCCGCAAGGTCCCAGGCGTTCAGCCGACGCTCCCAGAACCCCTCGTACCGGCCCGCGGCCACGTAAGCCATGTCCAGCGCCGCCGAGCCCCAGCGCCGCACACCGGCACAGGCCGGCATCAGCCGCGCCAGGTCCTGCAGGGTCTGCGGCAGGTCGCCCCGCCCGCCGAAGGGCACGCCGGTGGCGAAGATCGATTCGATCATCTTCCCCCGGTTCGACACCCGCAGCCGGCTTTCGTTCAGCCACGGCCTCGGTTCTCGGCCCAGTAAAGCTCGTCCTTGGCGGCATCGAAAATGACGCCCGCCACGATCTGGCCCTTGTGCTCCAACCCGATCGAGATCGCCCAGTGCGGCAGCCCGTGCAGGAAGTTCGTCGTCCCGTCCAGCGGGTCGACGATCCAGCGGCGGGTGGGGTCCTTGCCCTCTTCCTCGCCACCTTCCTCGGCCAGCCAGCCATAGGTCGGCCGCGCACCCATCAGCTCTTCCTTGAGGATCTTCTCGGCCGCGATATCCGCCCGGCTCACGAAATCGCCCGCGCTCTTCATCGAGGTCTGGAGGTTTTCCACCTCGCGGAAATCCTTGACCAGCGACCGCCCCGCCTTGCGCGCGGCCTTGATCATGATGTTGACGTTTGCGCTGCCATGCATGGGCGACGATCTCCTTGTATCAGGCCGGGCGTATACGCCGCACGGTGCTGGGTGGCAAGGGGCGCCGCCTGCCCCTTTACGCCGCCGCCTCCCGCGCTCTACCATGGGCCGCGACACGCCACATGCCAAGGGAACCCGCCGCCATGGACAAGGTCAGCTTCACCCAGATGAAGGACGGCACGAGGGAAGACTACGAATTCCTCACCGCCCACGAGATCGACCACACCAGGCACACCGCCCAACGCCTCCTCAAGGCGCTGGTGGAGCTTGACCAGGGCCTCTCCGGCTACCAGATCACCCGCCTCGGCCACTCGCTCCAGTCCGCCACCCGCGCCTGGCGCGACGGGGCCGACACCGACTGGGTCGTCGCCGCCCGCTCCACGACATCGGCGACATCTACGCCCCCTACAATCACGACGAATACGCCGCCACCATCCTCAAGCCCTTCCTGCGCGAGCAATGCACCTGGGTCGTCCAGACCCATGGCGACTTCCAGATGATCTATTACGGCCACCACCTCGACGGCGCCGACCCCAACAAGCGCGACCGCCACAAGGGCCACCCGTATTTCGACGACAACGTCACCTTCTGCGAACGCTGGGACCAGGCAAGCTTCGACCCCGATTACGACACCCTCCCGCTCGAGTTCTTCGCGCCCATGGTCGAGGAGGTCTTCGCCCGCCGCGCCTATGACCCCGCCGTCATCCGCCCCGGCGCCCGCGAACCCCTGACCGACGCGGAGGTTGCCGCAAGCCGCGCCGCCTGACGCCATTCCCGTCTTTCCCTCGGCCCTGTCATTGGGTATGCCGAACCCCGACTGGAAGTAAGCAGCGCGGGGACCGCGACAGATGGCGATGGACAAGACATTCGACGCGACAGAGGCCGAGGGCCGCATCTACGACGCCTGGGAGAATTCCGGCGCCTTCAAGGCCGGCGCCAACGCCGCCGAGGGGGCCGAGACCTTCTCGATCATGATCCCGCCGCCCAACGTGACGGGCTCGCTCCACATGGGGCACGCCTTCAACAACACGCTTCAGGATATCCTGATCCGCTGGCACCGGATGAAGGGCCACGACACGCTCTGGCAGCCCGGGCAGGACCATGCCGGCATCGCCACGCAGATGGTCGTCGAA
>JBKAGF010000027.1:0-49118 GCA_046290265.1 Roseovarius sp.
CTCGGCGCCTGTGCGGATCTCTTCCAGCACGTCGCGCCACCATTGCAGGCGCATCTCGGCGATCATGGATTCCTGCGTCACCCAGGGCGCGCGGGAGACCTCGACATTGAAGGCATAAAGCGGAAAGAGCTTTTCGCGCGCGGGCACGGGGGCGGCCATGGTGGCGGCGAAACGCTCGGGGTCGCCGCGATGGACGAGGCCCGCGCAGGCCATGATGTCGGGGTCGAGCGCCATGGCGGTCAGGTAGCGCCGAAGCCTGGGCGCGCAAGGATGAGCGCGTTGGCGATATCGCCGGGGGCCTGCCCCCAGAGGGTGATTTCGCGCAGCGCGGCGTCGAGCACCTGGGCCAGTGCCGCGTCGGCCGAGGGGCGCAGGGTGGCGATGCGGCCACCGAGTTCGGCGTAGTAATTCGCCCAGGCCATGCCGGTGATCAGGCGGTGATCCTGCACGGTGTAGCCGGCCGCCTCGACCCGCGCGGTGATGCCGGAAAGGTCGGAGATTGCCGGGTAGTCGGCCCAGAAGTCTTTCGCCGCCTGCGGAGCGTTGGGGGCCAGCACGGGTTCGGAAAAGGCCACCGCGCCATCGGTCGTGAGGGCGCTTTTCCAGAGTTTCAACCCTTCGGTCACGCCAAGGAAATAGAGCGCCCCGGCGCACCAGATGAGATCGTAAAAGCCGCTGACCTGCGCCATGTCGCCGGTCGAGACGGTGACGTTGGTGAAGCGGGCGGTGGCCGTGCTGGCCTCTTCGACAAGGTGCGGTAGCTGGTCGATGCCTTCTATCCGGGCGCGCGGCAGACACTCGGCCAGTGTCACGAGATCCGCACCGGGACCGCAGGCGGCGTCGAGCACGTGGGGCGCGTCGGGCAGGTCGAGCTGGCTGAGGGCCCAGCGGACATCCTCGGACGTGCCGGGGCCTTGGCGCGTCATCTGGCGGTGGAGGGTCAGGAAGGCGTCGTCCACCGTTCAGGCCTTGCCGCCGTCACGCAGGAGTTTCCAGTTTATCGCGTCGAGCAGCGCCTCGAACGAGGCGTCGATTATGTTGGGCGACACGCCGACGGTGGACCAGCGCCGCCCCTGCCCGTCCTCAGAGTCGATGATGACGCGGGTCACGGCCTCGGTCCCGCCCTGGGTGATGCGCACCTTGAAGTCCACCAGCCGCATGTCGGCGATGGCGTCCTGGTAGCGGCCGAGATCCTTGGCCAGCGCCTGCGCCAGAGCGTTCACCGGGCCACGATCCGTGCCGGTCTCGTCCATCGACTCGCTGACCGACAGTTTCTTTTCCCCGTCGACCTTGACCACCACAACGGCCTCGGACAGGGAGACCATTCTGTCGTACTTGTTCTTGCGCCGCTCGACCGTGACCTTGTAGCGCTTGACCTCGAAGAACTCGGGCAGAAGGCCCAGTTCGCGGCGGGCGACCAGCTCGAAACTCGCCTGCGCCATGTCGTAGGTGTAGCCGCAGTTCTCTCGCGTCTTGACCTCTTCGAGGATGCGCGGGAGGGCGGGATTGTCCTTTTCGACCTCCAGCCCCGCCTCGGACAGGCGGTTGCGCAGGTTGGACTGGCCCGCCTGATTGGACATCGGGATGATGCGGGCGTTGCCGACTTTGGCGGGGTCGATATGCTCGTAGGTGGTCGGGTCCTTGACGATGGCGCTGGCGTGCAGCCCGGCCTTGTGGGCGAAGGCCGAGGCGCCCACGTAGGCGGATTGCTTCATCGGGACGCGGTTGAGGATTTCGTCCAGTTGGCGCGAGGCCATGGTGATGCCTTCGAGCGCCTGCGCCGTGACGCCGGTGGCGTAGCGGCTGGCATAGGGTTCCTTGAGCAGGAGCGTGGGGATGAGCGCGGTGAGGTTGGCGTTGCCGCAGCGCTCGCCCAAGCCGTTGAGCGTGCCCTGGATCTGGCGGGCGCCTGCATCCACGGCGGCGAGGCTGCCCGCGACGGCGTTCTCGGTGTCGTTATGGGTGTGGATGCCCAGCCGCTCGCCGGGGATGCCGGCGGCGATGACGTCTGAGACCACGTCGGCGATGCGGTGGGGCAGCGTGCCGCCATTGGTGTCGCAGAGCACGATCCAGCGGGCGCCGGCGCCGTGCGCCGCCTTCAGGCAGTCGAGCGCATAGGCGGGGTCGCGGGCGTAGCCGTCGAAGAAATGCTCGGCGTCGAAGAGCGCCTCGCGGCCCTGTTTCACGATATGGGCGATGGAGGCGGAGATGTTTTCGAGGTTTTCGTCGGGGGTGATGCCCAGCGCGGTTTCGACGTGGAAGATATCGGTCTTGCCGACGAGGCAGATCGAGGCGGTGCCGGCGTTCATCACGGCGGCCAGCACGTCGTCGTTTTCCGCGCTGCGCCCGGCGCGCTTGGTCATGCCGAAGGCGGTGAGGCGCGCGCGGGTCTCGGGGGCGGCGTCGAAAAAGGCGCTGTCGGTGGGGTTGGCCCCGGGCCAGCCGCCTTCGATATAGTCGACGCCCAGCTGGTCGAGCGTGGTGGCGATGGCCTGCTTCTCGGCGGTGGAGAATTGCACGCCTTGCGTTTGCTGGCCGTCGCGCAGCGTGGTGTCGTAGATGCTGAGGCGGGTCTTGGTCATTGGGGGGCCTCGTCGGATACTGGCGCTTCGCTCGTGCTGTTTCGCCCGGCGGCACGCCGGGCCGCGCCCGACCCTCCCGTCACGCCGCAGGCGTGCCGACTATTCTTGGCGCACCTTTGGTGCGACGGGAGGGCGCATGTGTGATGTTGCGCGCCGAAGGGAGGATTTGAGTGTGACACCTGTCGCCCATCGAAGGAGCGTTGCGTGCGCCCACCCAGGGTCGGGCGCGGCCCTTCGTTCTGATGTGTCTGCTGGAGGATCATTTGAGGGCCTCCAGTTTGGCGGGGTCGAAGTCGGGGCCAGGAACGAGTTCTACGCCTTCTTTGTTCATACGGACTTCGACGCCAGCTTCGATCAAATTCTGTTTCATCGCGTCAACTGCAGAAAAATCCTTCGTCCCCATCGCCTCCCGGCGAAGCGATGCAAGTTTCATTTCCAAGATATTTTTTGGCCAACCGCGATCATAGGATTCTCCGAGAAGCTCGCGCTCTTCGGCCGAAACAAACAACTCGCTAGAAAGATATGTCTTTGCAAATTCTCGAATGTTGATGCCCAACAAAAGCTCTGCTGACGCGATCAGCAATCTTGCTGTGCCTTCATGTTTATCATGCTCCAAATTGCTTGATAGATCGCGCTTCCCGATTGATTTTGCGAGCTCTCGGAGGCGCGTCAATGCAAGAGATGTATTGAGATCGTCAGCAAGAGCAGCCACGATTTGATCATCAAAAAAGTCAGATGTCGCGTCCCATTCCTCAAGATAGCTGTATGACGCAAGTAGCTCGCTGGTCTTCACAAGCCATGCCTCCGCCTCGCGCGTCTTCTCTGCCGTCCAGTCCATCGGCTTGCGGTAATGCGTGGAGAGGAACACGAAGCGGATCACCTCGCCGGGAATGCCCTGATCGAGCAAATCCTTCACCGTAAAGAAATTGCCCAGGCTCTTGGACATCTTCTTGCCCTCGACCTGCAGCATCTCGTTGTGCAGCCAGAAATTCGCGAAGTTCCCCTCGGGGTGGGCGCAGCAGCTTTGGGCGATCTCGTTTTCGTGGTGGGGGAACATCAGGTCGTTGCCGCCGCCGTGGATGTCGAAGCTTTCGCCCAGGAGTTCATAGCTCATGGCCGAGCATTCGATGTGCCAGCCGGGGCGGCCCCGACCCCAGGGTGAGTCCCAGCCCGGTTGTGTCTCGTCCGACGGTTTCCAGAGGACGAAATCCATCGGGTCCTCCTTATAGGGCGCGACTTCGACCCTTGCGCCGGCGACCATGTCATCGACCGAGCGACCCGAGAGCTTGCCGTAGTCCTGGTAGGACCGGACGCGGAAGAGGACGTGGCCTTCGACGGCGTAGGCGTGGCCGTCGGCGATCAGTTTCTCGATCATCGCGACCATCTGCGGGATGTACTGCGTGGCGCGGGGCATCTCGTTGGGCTCCAGCGCGCCGAGGCTGCCCATGTCGTTAAGGAACCATTGGGTGGTTTCGGCGGTGATGTCGGAGATATCCCGTCCGGTCTCGGCGGCGCGGGTGTTGATCTTGTCGTCCACGTCGGTGAAGTTGCGCACGTAGGTCACGTGATCCGCGCCATAGACATGCCGCAAGAGCCGGTAGAGCACGTCGAAGACCACCACGGGCCGCGCGTTGCCCAGATGGGCGCGGTCATAGACGGTGGGGCCGCAGACATACATGCGCACATCGTCCTTGTTCAGAGGCTCGAACACCTCTTTCTTCCGGGTGCGGGTGTTGTGGAGTTTGATAGTTGTCATGGCGTCCTCGCGCGCGTGGTCCCGCGGCGGGCTTAGCAACTTGGTTCGACTTAGGGAATAGAAGACCGGCCCGCCTGACGATGTCAGCGGGTAATGCAGCAAATGGTGATGGGTGCAACGGTCATGGGGGCGACCATAGAAGGCCGCCCCCGCCCGGTCAAGCGCATCCCGCGGAGGGCGCCCGCCGGGGAACCACCGGCGCCGGGGAGAGCTGCGCGCGGATGGTCAGGGCGATGCCGATGGCGATCACCGCCGCCCCGGCCCAGGTCAGCGGGGCATAGACCTCGCCCAGGAAGACCGTGCCGGTGGCCAGCCCGACCGCGGCGGTGACATAGCCGATCTGGCTGAGCAGGACCGGGCCGCCCGCATGCTGCAGGGCGAAATAGGCGGGGAAGGTCAGCCCCGCGACGATCATCTGGGGCAGCACGAGATGCGGCACGGCATGCAGACGCTCGAGCGGCACGCGCCGGTCAGCGAGTTGCAGCAGGCCAGCGCCAGGAGCGGAAGACAGCTGTCCGGCCGCCAGGGCGGGGCGCCCCTTGGGCCAGTCGAGGTGCGGTAGAGGTTGCCGATGGCCAGGATCACCGGCAGGGCGAACCCCAGGAGCGCCAGCCCACGCCCCCTGCCCCGCCGCGCCGCACCTGCGTGACCGCGACCAGCACCGCACCCGCAAGGCCGAGGCCGATGCCGACCAGCCCCAGGCGCGGCGGCATGGCAAGGCCCGCCATGACCGTCACGGCGAGCGTCGCCACCGGGGCCAGCCCGAACATCAGCCCCGCATAGCCTGCCCCGACATGCGGGATCAGCAGGAAGAGAAGCGCATTGATCGCGGCAAAGCTGAGCACGCCGGAAATGGCTGAATAGCGCAGCATCCGCCCCCGGGGCAGCGCGAAGCGCCGTTGCAGCACCAGCACCGGGATCAGAACGCCGGCGGCCCCGGCGGAGATCACCATGGCCCAGACCAGCGGCGGCACGCCGGCGGCGCCCGCCAGCTTGCCCAGCGGCAGACCGGTGCCCAGAAGCGCCCCGGTATAGAGCAGGAGGCCGATGGCGCGCCGGTTGCGTCCGATGTCAGTCATAGGTCACCACCTCGAACTCGATCCCGTCGGGACCGTCGAAATAGAACCGCCGCCCCGGTTCGTAATCGGCGTGATTGTGGGGCGTGTAGCCGGCGGCCTTGACCTTCGCCTCGGTTCCCCGGAGGTCGTCCACCGTGACGCCCACATGGTTCAGCCCGCCGATCCGGCCATAGGTCTCTCCTGTCGGCTGAAGCTCCTTGTCGGGCGCGTAGAGCGCGAGATAGCTGTCGTCGTCGCCCACGTGAACGGTAAAGCCGTTATCCTTGGCGGCGCCCTGCCAGCGGACGTGCCAGCCGAAGAGATCGCACAGGATCGCGGCGCTGGCCCTGGGATCGGGGACAGTGATGTTGACATGTTCGAGTTTCATGTCGGCTCCTTTGCAAGATTGATTCCGTTGTGAAATCAACGTAATTCTTCAAGTACACTTGAGGCCAATAGGGAAAATATCCATGCCTGACAGAACCTTGCGGGATCGCGGTCTGACGATAGGCTATGTCTCCGGCCGCACGGGCCTCGCGCCGTCGGCGATCCGATACTACGAGGACGAGGGGCTGGTGCGTCCCGACCGCAACGACGCGGGCCACCGGCGCTATGCAAGATCGGACATCAGGCGGCTGAGCTTCGTAATGATCTCGCAGGGGCTGGGGTTCAGCCTGCCCGAGATCCGCGCGGCGCTGGCCGAGTTGCCCGAGCACCGAACGCCGGGCAAGGCGGACTGGGCGCGGATCTCGCGCCGGTTCGGCGCGGTGCTGGACGAACGGATCGCGCAGATGCAGGCGCTGCGGGCGCGGCTGGACGGGTGCATCGGCTGCGGCTGCCTGTCTCTGAAGACCTGCGCGCTTTACAACCCGAAGGACAAGGCGCGGGTGCGCGGGCCGGGGCCGCGCTACGTGATGGGGGACCGCTCGGACGAGATCTGAAGGGGCCGGCCAGTTGCTTGACTTCGCAGAGGCCGCCGGGCCATGTGGCGCCGACTGAACGAAGGAGGCTGGCATGGCATTGTCGAAGCGGATCACGGGGCTGACAGGCGGCGGATCGGACGGCTGGGACGTCTATTACCGCGCCAAGGACATGATCGAGGCGGGCGAGGATGTCGTCATGCTGACCATCGGCGAGCATGACATCGGCACCGATTCCAGCATCCTTGACGCGATGGACGCGGCCACGCGCGCCGGACATGTGGGTTATTCCATGTTCAACGGCAACCTCAACCTTCGCGAGGCGGTGGCGCGTCGGGTGACCGAGCGGACGGGCGTGAAAACCACGCCCGACAACGTGCTGGTGACACCGGGCGGCCAGGCGGGACTGTTCGCGACGCATCACGCCGCCTGCGATGAAGGCGACCGTGCGCTGTACATCGACCCGTTCTATGCCACCTACCCCGGTACGATCCGGGCAGTGGGCGCGCGGGACGTGGCCGTGGCCGCCCGTCCCGAGCGGATGTTCCAGCCCGATCCCGGCGATATCGCCGCCGCGGCGGCAGAGGGTGCGAAAAGCCTGTTGATCAACACGCCCAACAACCCCACCGGCGCGGTCTATGGCCGCGACACGATGGAGGGGATCGCGCGGGTCTGCCGGGATCACGACATGTGGCTGATCTCGGACGAGGTCTATGACACGCAGCTTTGGCAGGGCGACCACCTGAGTGCCCGGATGCTGGACGGGATGGCCGACCGCACGCTGGTGATCGGCTCGCTGTCGAAAAGCCACGCGATGACCGGCAGCCGCATCGGCTGGGTCGTCGGACCGGAGGAGGCGATCTCTCACATGGGCAATCTGGCGACGCACACAACCTATGGCGTGGCGGGCTTCGTGCAAGAGGCCGCGTGCCATGCGCTTGGCAAGGGGGACGCGTTCGAGGCGGAGGTGGCCGCTCCTTTCCGACGGCGGCGCGACCTTGTGCTGGGGGTTCTGGACGGTCAGGACGTGGTGCGCCCGATCCCGGCGCAGGGTGCGATGTTCGTGATGCTGGACGTGCGGGCGACGGGCCTGTCGGGCGAGGCGTTTGCCACGCGTCTGCTGGACCGGCACAAGGTTGCCGTGATGCCGGGCGAGAGCTTTGGCAAGGCCGCTTCGGGGCATGTGCGCGTGGCGCTGACGGTACCGGACGACCGGCTGGAGGCGGCGATGGCCCGGCTGGTTGAGACGGCGGCGGAACTGGCGGGCGTGGCGGCCTGACATGAGACGCGTGAGGTCCCGGATCACGTCCGGGACGGCGGGGCCTGCATGTTGGGGCGGCCGTGCGGGGCCTTGCGTCGCGCGGCACCGACCGCGTGGTTCGTGCTGCCTGCCACGATGCGCTCGGCAATGGCACGGGGACGAGGCGTTCCGGCGCATGCGCGCGCGTCGCGCGCGTGGCAATTTCGGCTGATTTACAGACCGCCAGCGAAACCCGTCAGCCGCGCGCCGGGGTCGTGGTTGCCTCCGTGGTCGTGGCCGCACGCTCGGGCGTGCCGTTTTCGACCGTGTCCCTGAGATCGCCCAGCATCGCCAAAGCGTGCGCCGCGTAAGGCCCGATCCAGCGCTGCTGCAGGTCGTGAAGCGGCAGGGCGTCGAGGTGGTTCCAGCGCTCCCGCCCCCGCCGCTCGACGCCGATCAGCCCGGCTTTTTCCAGAACCGACAGGTGCTGCATCACCGTGCAGCGATCGAGATGCGGCAGCGCCTCGCACAGGGCACCGGTGGTTTTCGGACCCTGACGCAGGCAATCCAGCATCCGGCGCCTGACCCTGTGCCCCAGCGCCTTGAAAAGACGGTCGAATTTTTCCTCGTTTGACATGTTATATTTATATAACATTATCAGATCGAACGCAAAGGGAGAATCATGCGATGGAGCTGAAATTCACCGTGGCCGGGCGGATCGCAAAGCCGGTTGCCGAGGTCTTCGAGGCGGTGGTCGCGCCGGAGCGCCTGTCGAAATACTTCACCACCGGCGGGGCACGGGGGCGGCTGGAAACCGGCGCCGAGGTCACCTGGGATTTTCACGACTTTCCCGGCGCCTTTCCCGTGCAGGTGCAGGAGGTGGTTCAGGATGAACGCATCGTCCTTCAGTGGGAGGCCGACCATTCCCCCGACACATGGACCACCGTCACGATGACCTTCGAAGAGCTGGAGGACGGGCGCACGCTGGTGCGGATCAGCGAATATGGCTGGCCGGACACGTCGGATGGTCTGAAATCCTGCCTGGGCAATTGCGAGGGCTGGACGGGAATGCTGTGCGCGATGAAAGCCTGGCTGGAACATGGCATCAATCTGCGCGAGGGGTTCTACAAGTGACGCCGGGCCGGAACATCGCGATCAAGGTGCCGGCACATCTTTGGGACGAGACGGTCGCCTTTTACCGCGACCGTGTCGGGTTGACGGTGTCGCGGGTGCTGGAGGCCAGCGTCGGTTTCGGTTTCGGCGACATGACCCTGTGGATCGACCGGGTGCCGCACCAAAGCCGGGGGGACGTGTGGCTCGAACTTTTCGCCGACGCGCCCGGCGCAGCGCTTGCCGCCCTCGGCAGCCCGCAGCGCGACGGGCTGGAGCCGCTGACCGGTGTGACCGGGCACTGGACCTCGGACCCGGCCGGAACGGTGATCCTGCTGCGTCGAAACGACCGGGAGGGCTGAGCGCGGGGCCTGCGCCCCCAGGCTCATGCTGCCGCGCGGCGCAAGATTATGTCGTTTTCGGACCATGCGTCGTTTTTGAGAAAGATCGGGCGCGGCGCCGTGGCCTTAAATCGGTCATTGGCCTGCAGGCGCGACCGCGCATGTGCGGGCCGGCGACGGAGGGCCGCGCATGGCGCAGCGCTGCAAGATACTGCTGGTGGTCCGTACCATCGGGGCGGAACGCGGCCGGGCCGCGCGGGGGCGGCCGGGGACGGGCTGAGCCACGCCTGCCCTTCCCTTTCCCGCTTCAAGGATACCCGACATGAACCACCTTGCCCCCCGCCGCACCGGAGGCCGCGCCGCGCGGCGTGCCAGCCGGAGCGCGCCGCTCGACACCACGATCCGCCCGGTTCGCGCCGGGATGGATGGCGGCACGCTGAAGGTGCTGACCGAGACGCAGATCGCCCGCATCCACGACACCGCGCTGGACGCGCTGGAACGGATCGGCCTGTCAGGCGCGCCGCCAAGCGGTATTGCCTATCTGACCGACGCCGGGGCCATCCAGGGCGCGGACGGGCGCATCCGCTTTCCCCGCGCTTTGGTCGAAGACACCATCGCGCGGGCCAATCGCGAGATCACGCTTTACAGCCGCGACGGGCTGAACGACCTGCTGCTGGGCGGGACCCGTGTGCATTACGGCACCGCGGGGGCCGCGGTGAACATGGTGGACGTGGACGGGCGCAATTACCGCGAAAGCACGGTGCAGGACCTGCACGATGCGGCGCGGATCGTCGATGTGCTGGACAACGTGCATTTCTGCCAGCGGCCCATGGTGGCGCGGGACATTTCCGACAACATGGAGATGGAGCTGAACACCGTCTATGCCTGCTGCACCGGCACGACGAAACATGTGGGCACGTCGTTTACCGAACCGCACCACGTGGGGCCGGCGATGGAGATGCTTTACATGATCGCGGGCGGCGAGGATAAGTTTCGCGCGCGGCCTTTCGTCAGCAATTCCAACTGTTTCGTGGTCCCGCCGATGCGGTTCGCCACCGAATCCTGCGAGGTGATGGAGCGCTGCATCGAAGGCGGAATGCCGGTGCTGTTGCTGTCGGCGGGCATGGCCGGGGCCACGGCGCCCTCGACCATCGCGGGGGCGATCATGCAGGCCACGGCGGAATGCCTGGCCGGGCTGGTCTATGTCAACGCGGTGAAGCCGGGGCATCCCTGCATTTTCGGCACCTGGCCCTTCGGGCTGGACCTGCGCACCGGCGCGATGTCGATCGGGTCGGGCGAACAGGCGCTGTTAAGTGCAGGCTGCGCGCAGATGCACCAGTTCTACGGCGTGCCCGGCGGGGCCGCGGGGGGGGCGTCAGACAGCAAGCTGCCCGACATGCAGGCCGGATGGGAGCAGATGTGCTCGAACGTGATGGCCGGGCTTGCGGGCGTGAACATGGTTTACGAGGCCGCCGGGATGCACGCGTCCCTGCTGGGGTTCTGTCACGAGAGCCTGATCCTGGGCGATGACCTGATCGGCCAGGCGCTGCGCTGCGTGCGCGGGATCGAGGTGGATGACGAGACGCTGGCGCTGGACCAGATGGAGGCGGTCTGCATCGGGGGGCCGGGGCATTACCTGGGCACCGAGGCGACGCTGGCACGGATGCAGAAGGATCATTGCTATCCGACGCTTGGGGATCGGTCCTCGCCCAAGGAATGGGTGGAAAAGGGCAAGCCGGAGCTGGTGGAGAAGGCCGTTGCGCGCAAGGAAGAGATCCTCGCGCAGCCGTCGGCGGCACGGCTGAACCCGATGCTGGATGCGGAGATACGGAAGCGTTTCGCGATACATCTGAAGGGGTAGAGGTCCCGGGACGGGTGACCGGGGTAGAGGCCGCGCGATGGCCAGACCGCGGGATGGCGAGCTTACGGTTTTTCAGGGCACTTTATGGCTGCCCCATCCGCGAGACTTCTAATCGGCGTGCACACGGAACACAATCGCCAGCCCGGGGGGGCGGTCTGGCGATCGCGCGGCGGCGCAGCTTGCTGCGCCTTGGTTCCGCGCGGGGCGTTTTGAGCGAGCGTTGACTTCAAGTTTTGACATCAGGAGGTCCCGGGTCAGGCCCGGGACGGGTGACCGGGGTGACGAGGTCACGCGAAAGCCACGGCGCGCGACGGCATCCCGGACCTGATCCGGGATCTCCGGTTGCGGGAGATCCTCGGGTCAGGCCCGAGGATGACGCGGCAAGGGAAGGCGCGCGAAGGTCCTAGAGCCGCGACAGGATCGTGTCGGTGTCGACCGCGCCGATGGCGCCGGTGGTGCGGCCGCGCTCGCCCGCGAGGCGCGTGGCCACGTAGGCCTCGGCCACCGGCGCAGGCGCGTGGCGGATGAGCACCGAGGCGGTTAAGAGCGTGGCGAGGCTTTCGACATACCAGCGGGCCTGCGCCTCGTCCGGCAGGCGGGGAAAGCGGGAGATGTGGGCGTTGAGCGCCGCGTCATAGCGCCAGTACTGCCCGGCCACCGCGCCGAGTTCGCGGCTGAGCACCTCGCCCGAGAGCTGCACCTTGCGCAGGGTGCGCAGGATGTCGAGGCAGATGACATTGCCCGAGCCTTCCCAGATCGAGTTGAGCGGGGCTTCGCGGTAGAGGAGCGGCAGGGGCGTATCCTCGACATAGCCCATGCCGCCCAGCACCTCCATCGCCTCGTAGACCAGGTTGGGGCAGAGCTTGTTGCCCATGTACTTGGCCAGCGCGACGGCGACGCGGGCGAATGCGCGGGACTCGTCGGAGTCGCGGTCGAAATGCGCCGCCACGAACATCCCCAGCGCCAGCGTGCCCTCCCAGTCGAGCGCGAGGTCCGCCAGCACCGACCGCATCAGCGGCTGGTCGATCAGCGCCTTCTGGAAGGCCGTGCGATGGCGGGCCCAGTGGGCGGCGTGGGACAGCGCGGCGCGCATCAGGCCCGCCGGGGCCATGGCGGTGTCGAGCCGGGTGTGGTGGACCATGTCGAGGATGGTCTTCACCCCCTCGCCTTCCTCGCCCAGCCGATACGCCACGGCATCGGCATATTCGATCTCGGCCGAGGCGTTGGCGCGGTTGCCCAGCTTGTCCTTGAGCCGCTGGATGCGGATCGCGTTGCGCCGCCCCTCGAGCCAGCGCGGGACGAGGAAACAGGTGAGGCCCCCGGGCGCCTGCGCCAGCGTCAGGAAACCGTCGGACATCGGCGCCGAACAGAACCACTTGTGCCCGCGCAGAACATAGGCGTCGCCATCGGGCGCGGCGCGGGTGGTGTTGGCGCGCACGTCCGAGCCGCCCTGTTTCTCGGTCATGGCCATGCCCAGCGTCGCGCCGGGCTTGCGGGCGAGCGGTTTCGGCACGGGATCGTAGGCGCGGCTGAGCAGTTTGGGCGCCCAGACGGCGAAGAGCGCCTCGTCGGCCTGAAGCGCGGGCACGGCGGCGTAGGTCATGGTCATGGGGCAGCACACGCCGGGCTCGACCTGGGAGGTCAGATAGACCATCGCGGCGTGGGTGGCATGGCCGCCCGCCACCCCTTCCCACGCGATGGCAGCATAGCCCGCGCCGATGCCCGCGCGCATGAGGTCGTGATAGGCGGGATGAAACCGGACTTCGTCCAGCCTGCGCCCGCCTGTGTCGAAAAGCACCAGTTCGGGCGGAGTGCGGTTGGCCGCGCGGCCCGCATCGGCCATGGCGGCGGTGCCGACGGTTTCGCCGTAGGCGGCAAGATGCGCGATGTCGGCCCCCGCCGCCCCGGCATGGTCGGCCAGAGCGGGATCGGTGGCGAAAAGGTCCACGTCGCCGCGCGCCTCGGGCTGGTTGGTGACGTCATGGGTCAGCAGCGCGGCGTCGGGGGGCAGTTGTGGCATGAATGACTCTCCTTGCGGACGAGTCTTAGCCTTTAAGCGGTTTGTCGCGAAAGGGGATTCACAAAGCGAATCGGCTGTGCCATTGTGCCGGGGCACCGCACGCGAAGAGGCGGGCACCAGAGGCAGAAAGAGCAGTCATGATACCGCGCAAGCGCCCCGCATTCGGTGTGTTGATCTATTTCGCCATAGCTTTCGGGCTGGGGGCGTATTTCACCTTTGCCGCCGTGCAGGGCGACTATGGCGTCTTTCGCCGCGCCGAGATCGAATCGGGCGAGGCGGAGCTGCGCGAACAGCTGGCCGCGCTGAACGTGCAGGTCGCGCGGATGGAGAACCTGACGCGGCGGCTGTCGGACACCTATCTTGACCTCGACCTGCTGGATCAGCAGGCGCGCGAGGTGCTGGGCATGCTGCGCGCCGACGAGATCGTCATCCGCTGACCCCTGCCCCGCGCGAGAGCCGTTTCAGGCCAGCGGCAGGTCGTGAAGGATCGATGCGGGCTCAAGTTCGTGCGTGACCGTATCGGAACCCGCAATCCGCAAGCTGCCCTGCGGCAGCGACGTTCCGGAGGCGGGCCGGCTGACGCGCACCGTGTAGGCCGCCCCCTCACGGCTCAGCACGAGCGACGCCCGATCGGCGCCATCGCGTTGCACCCAGTCGTAGTCTCCCGTGACGGTTGCGCCGTCGACACTGAATGCGATGCGCGGCCGTTGGCCGGGACGTCCGATGTGAAAGCCGTAGAAGAGCCCCGGCTGAAGACAGATGCAGACCTGCTCGCCCGTTACGGACAGGATTGCGCGAAAGACGACGGGATCGTCGGGGCCACAGGGTGAAACGAGTGAAGCGGGGCTTGCAGAGGTCGCTGTCATGGTGTCATTCTGGCTATGCTGGTTGGCGCGGTCGGGAGGAGCGGCCGGGGACAGGGGCTGGACCTGCTTCGACCCCAGGCTAGGTGACTCTGCCAGGGCAAGCGGACCTGCGCAGAGTCCCGTCCGCGAGGTGCCACAGATAAAAGGAGAGGAGCAACACGATGAACCCCCAAATGATCGCCGCGCTGATCGTCTCGCCCTTCGCGCTGGCCTTCGTCTATGCGGGTATCCACGAATATTCCCGTTACAAATCCGAAGGGCGCGCGACTTACGGGCTGGCCTTCGACGAGGAAACCGGGACCAGCCACGTGACCGCCATCGGTGAGGACGACGATGTCTATGACCCCGAGGATTTCGATCCCGCGGCCTATAACGACCCCGATTCCGGAAATGGCAAAGACCGGGCCTGACGGCGAAAGCGACGCCGCGTCAAAATCCCCCTCGAAAATTCCGGGCGAGTCCTGTATAAGATAGTTTAACGCTAAACTATTCTTTTCAGCACAGGAGCCCGCCCGCATGGCTGCCCGTAAAAGCACAAAGAAACCAAACGTTTCCGCCGACGAGTTGAAAAAATATTATCGCGACATGCTGCTGGTCCGTCGATTCGAGGAGAAGGCCGGCCAGCTGTACGGGATGGGCCTGATCGGCGGGTTCTGCCATCTCTACATCGGGCAGGAAGCGGTCGTCGTGGGGCTGGAAGCCACCGCCGAGGACGGCGACAAGCGGATCACCACCTATCGCGACCATGGCCACATGCTTGCCTGCGGGATGGACCCCGATGGCGTGATGGCCGAACTGACCGGCCGCGAGGGCGGCTATTCCAAGGGCAAGGGCGGCTCGATGCACATGTTCAGCCGCGAAAAGGATTTCTACGGCGGGCACGGCATCGTGGGCGCGAACGTACCGCTGGGCGCGGGGCTGGCACTGGCCGACCAGTACAAGGGCAACGGGCGCGTGACCTTCACCTATTTCGGCGACGGTGCGGCGAACCAGGGTCAGGTCTACGAGACGTTCAACATGGCCGCCCTGTGGAAACTGCCGGTGGTCTTCGTGATCGAGAACAACCAGTACGCCATGGGCACGTCGCAGAAACGCTCGACCTCTACGCCGGACATCTACACCCGTGGCGAGGCGTTCGGCATCCCCGGCGAGGCGGTGGACGGCATGGACGTTCTGGCCGTGAAGGAAGCCGGGGCGAAGGCCGTGGCGCACTGCCGTGACGGCAAGGGGCCGTATATCCTTGAAGTGAAGACCTATCGCTATCGCGGGCACTCGATGTCGGACCCGGCCAAGTACCGCACGCGCGAGGAAGTGCAGAAGATGCGCGACGAGAAGGACTGCATCGAGCATGTGCGCGAGCTGCTCTTGGACGGCAAGCACGCCACCGAGGAGGACCTCAAGGCGATCGACAAGGAAATCAAGGACGTGGTGAACAAGTCCGCCGATTTCGCCAAGGAAAGCGCCGAGCCGGACGTGTCCGAGCTTTGGACGGACATCTATGTCGAAGACGCGCGCGAGGACGCCTGATGCGCAAGCCTGTCAAGCTGCTTGCGGTGCTGTTGGCCGTGGTCGGCGGGCAATCCGTCAACGCCAAGGACTTCGCACGTCACGCGGATGACCTGCGCGACCTTGTCCACTACGACGGCCCGGCGACCAGCGGCGGCCTGACCCGGACAAGTTTCGACATCCGGCCTGACTGCGTCTTCACCCAGAAAGCCCAAGGCCGCATGGACGGCGTCGATGCGGTGGTCGTCATGACCGGGGATCTGCGCGACGTGGCGCCCGAGGACATCGCCTTTGAAACCAAAGGCGACGGGCTTGCGATCAGGTTCGACGTGGCACCCCCCGCGCCGGCCTGGAAGGTGACGACGCGGATCGAGGCCGGCAACGACCTTTACGACCTGCTGGTAACCGAGCCCAAGGCGCTTGGCGCGCTCATGCCGGCAGACTGCACCGAGCAAGGGTGCGAGATGACGATGACGCTGCCCGATGACGGGACCCAGCAATTTTTCAGACTGATACTAGCGGAAATCCTGACCGAGCCGCAGGCCGAACAGGCGACGAATGCGTTCCGTGACCTGGCCGAGCTGTGCCGGGGCAAGACCCAGTAGGGAGAGAGACGACGATGCCAACAGAAATTCTGATGCCCGCCCTGTCGCCGACGATGGAGGAAGGCACCTTGGCCAAGTGGCTGGTCAAGGAAGGGGACACGGTCAACTCGGGCGACATCATGGCCGAGATCGAGACCGACAAGGCGACGATGGAGTTCGAAGCCGTCGACGAGGGCACGATCGGCAAGATCCTGATCGAGGAAGGCACCGAGGGCGTGAAGGTCAACACGCCCATCGCCGTGCTGCTGGAAGAGGGCGAGAGCGCCGACGATATCGGCGAGACGTCGTCGGGCGGCGGCGATTCTTCCGACAAGGAAGACGACAGCGGCGACGAGGATGAAAAGGACGAAAAGGACAAGGACAGCCGCGCGAAATCCGAGCCCGTCGCGGCCTCGCCCGGATCGCCCGTGCCGCAGCCCGATGCCAGCCCCGACTGGCCCGAAGGCACCGAGATGACCAAGATGACGGTGCGCGAGGCGCTGAACGCCGCGATGGCCGAAGAGATGCGCAATGACGACACCGTCTTCATCATGGGCGAGGAGGTGGCCGAGTACCAGGGTGCCTACAAGATCACCCAAGGCCTGCTGGACGAGTTCGGATCCAAGCGCGTGATCGACACGCCCATCACCGAGCACGGCTTTGCCGGGATCGGCGTGGGCGCGGCCTGGGGCGGGTTGAAGCCGATCGTGGAATTCATGACCTGGAACTTCGCCATGCAGGCGATCGACCAGATCATCAACTCTGCCGCAAAGACCAATTACATGTCCGGCGGTCAGCTGGGCTGTTCCATCGTCTTCCGTGGCCCCAACGGCGCCGCCGCGCGCGTGGCCGCGCAGCACAGCCAGGATTACGCGGCGTGGTATTCCCATGTGCCTGGGCTCAAGGTGGTGCAGCCCTATTCGGCGGCCGACGCCAAGGGCCTGCTGAAAAGCGCCATTCGCGACCCCAACCCGGTGATCTTCCTTGAAAACGAGATCCTCTATGGCCGCAGCTTCGAGGTACCGGTGCTGGACGATTTCACCATCCCCTTCGGCAAGGCACGCATCGCCCGTGCCGGGGACGACGTGACCATCGTCAGCTTCGGGATCGGCATGACCTATGCGCTGGAGGCCGCGGACAAGCTGGCCGAGGACGGCGTGAGCGCCGAGGTGATCGACCTGCGCACCCTGCGCCCGCTGGATTATGACACGGTGCTGGCAAGCGTGATGAAGACCAACCGCTGCGTGACGGTCGAGGAAGGCTTCCCCGTGGCCAGCATGGGCAATCATCTCAGCGCGGTGATCATGGAGCGGGCGTTCGACTATCTCGATGCGCCGGTGATCAACTGCACGGGCAAGGACGTGCCCATGCCCTATGCCGCCAACCTGGAAAAGCTGGCACTGACCTCGACCAAGGAAGTGATCGAGGCCGTCAACAAAGTGACCTACCGGTAAGGAGAGAGCGCGATGCCCACGGAAATACTCATGCCCGCCCTCTCGCCCACGATGGAAGAGGGCACGCTGGCGAAATGGCTGGTCAAGGAAGGCGACACGGTGAATTCCGGCGACCTGCTGGCCGAGATCGAGACCGACAAGGCGACGATGGAGTTCGAGGCGGTCGACGAAGGCACGATCGGCAAGATCCTGATCGAGGAAGGCACCGAAGGGGTCAAGGTGAACACCGCCATTGCCATCCTGCTGGAGGAAGGCGAGAGCGCGGATGATATCGGTGATGTGAGCACCTCCGACGGCTCTGGCGGTGGCGGCGACAAGGCCGAGGCCAAGGACGACAAGCAGGAGGCGGCCCCGAAGAAAGACGCAGAGGCCAAGCAAGAGAAGCCCGAAAGCGGTGACGTGCCCCCTGCCCCGGCAGCGCCCAAGAAGGACGGTGAGCGCATCTTCGCCTCGCCTCTGGCACGCCGGATCGCCAAGCAGAAGGGCATCGACCTGACCGAACTGACAGGGTCCGGCCCGCATGGGCGGATCGTGAAGGCGGACGTGGAAAGTGCCAAACCCGGAGCGGCCAAGCCTGCCGAGGAGAAAGCGGCGGGAGGTCCCGCAGCAAGTGCGGGACAGGCGGCCCCTGCCCCGGCTGGCCCCGGCACCGACGCGGTTCTGGCGATGTACAAGAACCGCGAGTTCGAGGAAGTGAAGCTGGACGGGATGCGCAAGACCATCGCCGCGCGCCTGACCGAGGCCAAGCAGACGATTCCGCATTTCTATCTGCGGCGCGATATCCGGCTGGATGCGTTGCTGAAATTCCGCGGGCAGCTGAACAAGCAGCTGGAAGGCCGCGGCGTCAAGCTGTCGGTGAACGACTTCATCATCAAGGCCTGCGCGCTGGCCTTGCAGGCGGTGCCGGACTGCAATGCGGTCTGGGCCGGGGACCGGGTGCTGAAGCTGAAGCCGTCGGACGTGGCGGTGGCCGTCGCAATCGAAGGCGGGCTTTTCACGCCGGTCCTGAAGGACGCCGAGATGAAATCGCTGTCGGCCCTGTCGGCGGAGATGAAGGACCTGGCCGCCCGCGCGCGCGAACGCAAGCTGTCGCCCGAGGAATACCAGGGCGGGACCTTCGCGATTTCCAATCTGGGCATGTTCGGGATCGACAATTTCGACGCGGTCATCAACCCGCCGCATGGCGCGATCCTGGCCGTGGGTGCCGGTGTCAAGAAGCCGGTCGTGGGCAAGGATGGTGAACTGACCGTGGCCACGGTGATGTCGGTGACGCTGAGCGTGGATCACCGGGTGATCGACGGGGCGCTTGGCGCGGAGCTGCTGGCGCAGATCACCGAGAACCTCGAGAACCCGATGGTGATGCTCGCCTAAGAGTGTTGCTGTACGAAAGTTCAGGCCGGGGGATTTCCCCGGCCTTTTTCGTTTGGAGGTCGGGCGGGTTGGAAACCCACCCTACACCTTGTGCGACGTCATGCCGGGCTTGCCCCGGGATCCCGTTGATCGAGAGATCCTCGGATCACTTCCGAGGATGACTTCGATCTGTCAGAACGCGGGCGTGCCGGTCTGCTTGGCCTTCTGCGCCTTTTTCCAGGCGAAGACCTCGCTGCGCTCGGTCCAGTCGTACCGGCCGTCCTCGCGTACGAGGCTCCAGTAAAGATCGCCCGCATCGCGCCACGGGTCCAGCACCAGGCTGTTTTCCATCGTGTCGCCGCGGCGGCCCAGGATCGTCGTGCTGTGCTCCAGCCGGATGCTGTCGTAATTGGCGATGGCGCGGTGGATTTCCAGCGTCTTGAAGTTTTCGCGCTGAAGGCGCGCGTCCATGTCATGCGCCCAGTGCCAGCAGAGACCCCGCGGCTTGTTGCCGAAATTGACGGCGGTGTTGTGGGCCAGCGGGCCGCTTTCGATCTCGTATTCGACGACCAGCTGGGCCACGTATGTATAGGCGACATAGGCGGCGCGCCCGGCCTCTTCGGGGTCGACGCCGGGGCCGAGATCGAGAAAGGCCTGCTTCAGCGCAGCGATATCGGCGGCGTCGCGCTGTGCGGCTGCCTGGTAGAACGCCTTGTCGAAACGATGCCCGTAGCGGGCCAGTTGCGCCGAGCGTTGCCACACCGCATCGGGCATGGAGATGGCCTGGGCCAGGGCACTGGGCGGCAGGCTGCTGGCGGAGGGAGCATTGCGCGACGAGGCGAACGACTGGGTGGTGCCGTCGTCGGGACCCTCCGTGCAGCCGGCAAGGGCAACGGCAAGGGCAAGGCACGGAAGAGATTTCAGAATATGTGATCGCATGGATCGGGAACCCCCGGGGCAGACAGTCTCGAATTGGCACATTTGTCAGGCGTATCTAGACCTGCCCTGCCGGGTTGTCGACCTGAACACGGGAGATAACGCGCGGCCTGCGCCGCCGGTTGCAACATTTTTGCACCAATCCGGTCAGCAGGACGCCCGGTCCGACGCGCGAACCGGGCAGATTTTCAGCGGGTTGTCCGGGATCCGGGCGTTCAGCGCACGCCCAGAAGCTGGTCCATCGCGACGGAGGGCTGGTCGCAGCCCGCCTCGCCCACGATCTTGGCGGGAACGCCCGCCACGGTCTTGCAGGGCGGGATCTCGTGCAGGACCACGGAACCGGCGGCGATGCGGCTGCAATGGCCGATCTTGATGTTGCCCAGCACCTTGGCGCCCGCCCCGATCAGGACGCCATCGCCGATCTTGGGGTGGCGGTCCTGTTCTTCCTTGCCGGTGCCGCCAAGGGTGACGGAATGCAACATCGAGACGTTGTCGCCGACCACCGCGGTCTCGCCGATCACGATGGAGTGGGCATGGTCGATCATGATGCCCTTGCCGATGCGGGCGGCGGGGTGGATATCGACGCCGAAGACCTCGGAACAGCGCATCTGGAAGAACCGCGCCATGTCGCGCCGGTCGGTCCGCCACAGCCAGTTGGCCACGCGGTAGGCCTGAACCGCCTGAAACCCTTTGAAAAACAGCATCGGCAGAATGAAGCGGTCGCAAGCCGGGTCACGGTCGTAGACGGCGACGATATCGGCGCGCGCGGCCTGCCCAAGCTCAGGATCGTCGGCATAGGCCATGTCGCAGATCTCGCGCAGAAGCTGCTCGGCCATCTCGTTCGAGGCCAGCTTCATGGAGGTGCGGTAGGCCAGCGCCGATTCGATGGTCTTGTGGTGCAGGATCGAGGAATGGATCAGCCCGCCAAGAAGCGGTTCGTCCTTGATCGCGGCCGTGGCCTCGGTGTTGATCCGGGCCCAGACCGGGTCAAGCTCGGCCAGTTTTGCGTGGGTTTCAGCCATTGGCGTGCTCCTTGGTGCGGGTTACCCTTATACCAGATATGTACGATCGGTAAAATGCAAAGGCGTCATGGGAGCGTTCACGGAATTGAATGACGATGATAGCGGTACGATGCGCCGCCTGATCGAGACGCGGCTGGAAGAGCTTGATGCGGAGGATGCGCGCGGCGCGCCGGGAAAGGCGACGGTAGAGCTGGATCAGCAGTCGGTGGGCCGTCTCAGCCGGATGGACGCGTTGCAGAACCAGGCGATGGCGCGGGCCACGGAGGCCCGCCGCGCGAGCGAACGCGCGCGGCTGACCTCGGCGCTGGCCCGGATGGATGCGGGCGAATTCGGGTTCTGCGAAGACTGCGGCGACAGGATCGCGCCGGCGCGCCTCAGGCTGGATCCCGCCGCGACACGCTGCGTGGACTGCGTGCGCGGCTAAGACAGGGGCGTCAGGCGGGCACGGTCAGCGCGGCAAAGCGACCGGGGCCGAACCGGGCGGAAACCTGTGCCACCTGCAAATCGTACGGGCCCGTCAGGCTGTCGGCGGTCCGGGCTGCGGCGCTGTAGGTCCACGCGGGCGCAGTGGTGGTGGCCTGGCGGATCACGTTGTCGTTCTGCATCACCCGCACGACATATTCCTCGCGGTCCTCGCCCAGCGGCACATCGGCATTGTCCCAGCGGTCGCCGTCGATCCGGGTGCGGCGAATCCAGCTGAACGCCAGGTCGCCCCCCGTCGCTGGCGCAAGCCGCAGATGCACCGGCGACAACGGGCGCAGGCCCAGCCCGTCGAAGGCCAGCCGCACCGCGCTGAAGCTGGGATCGTCCACAGGACGGCCCGCCGGACCGATCCGGTAATAGCGCGCCAAACCGCGCTTGGCCTCAGCGAGGTCGATCTGTCCGGCGGTGCCGTCAAGGCGCACGAGATAGCTGCCCTCTGGCCAGGGATCGACGCGCTCGGTGCCGACCTGCCCGCGCAGGCGGTGGCGCAGAAGATAGGTGTCGGTGTCGACGAGGGTGGCGTCGCGGAACTGGATCAGTTCCCAGCCGTCCGGCGTGCCGTCGCCGATGGCGCAGAGGTTGGCCCCGTTGAGCATGGCAAGCTGGCTGACGCTTTCCAGCGTGCCGCCCAGCATCCGCACCTGAAGGTCGGGGCCCCGGTCGACAAGGCCCCTGGGCGCCGGGAAAAGCGGGGTCTCGAGCACGCCCATGGGGGTGCGGGCGGTGGCAAGGGTATTGAGCGTGTAATTCGCGTCCTCATCCGACGCGTAGAGCGCCACCGATCCGGGCCATGGCCGCGCGGTGACGGCAAGATGCGGCGCGTGGGGCACCTCGTCGCCGGTCAGGAGCGGCAGGTCGAGAAAGAAGGGCGCCACCGGCGAGGGCGGCACGAAGGGGCGCAGGGTGACGGCCTCGTCCTCGAAATCCGCCGGGCGATAGCTTTCGGGTTCGATCCGCACCGCTTCGAGTTTCTGTGCGCCGGCCATCTGGTCGGCCCGGTCGATGCGGAAAAGGCCCCTGCCCTGACCTTCGGGAATGGCGATGACGTCCCCCGCGCCGGTCTCGAGCTGCGAGGGCGGCAGCGTGAGGCGCAGGGTGTCGGTGGCGACGCGCGCCTCCGACAGCCAGCGTTCGACGGTCTGGCGCCCCTCGGCGCGGGTCATGGCCAGCGGGAATTCCGATGTCGAGACGGCGTGGGTGGCGTCATCGGGCAGGATTGCCTCTTCGGCGATGACCTCGAAATCGCCATCGGCCTCGACAAAGCGCAGGCGCACGCGGCCCGCCAGCTCCACGGTGCTGCCGCGGGTTTCCTCGAGGACGCCGTCCATCTCGGGGTCGCGCACCAGCGTGTCGAGGTCGATCGCCCGGTCGGTGCCGCCGTCGCGCATGATGAACTGCAGGCGTCCGTCGCGCTCGACCGCGTCGAAGCCATAGCGCAGCATCAGGGGTTGCAGGGCGCTGCGCGCCTCGGACACCTGGTCGACCGTGTAGCCCCGGACAAGACCGTGGGCACGGGTCGTGTCGCAATGTTCAAGCCCGGCCCTGAGACAGATTTCGTCGATGACCGAGGCCAGCGTGCGCGCCGAGATGCGCCCGTTCAGCCAGTGACCGCGGGTATAGTTCTCTCCATCGCTCCAGAGCGCGCGATTGTTGGGGAAATGGGGATAGGGCCGCGTGTCCCACGCCCAGGCATAGCCGTGATCCATGTCCAGCATCGCACCGTCATAGACATCCGATTGCGGGTTGTTGACGGGATCGTTCCAGTACCCCAGGAAAGCGCGCAGGTATTGCTGCTGGATCAACTCGTCGCGGCGCCCGTCCGAGAAATGGGGCAGCATGGATTCCGAGGATTTCGGATCGAGGAACTTGTTGGGCTGGTTGGTGCCCTTGTCGATGGAAGCGCAACCGTACTCGGTAAAGCGGATAGGCTTGCCGCGCGGCTCCCACGCGGTGGGATCGGGCTGGCGCACGCCGCCGATCCGTTCGAAATGCGCGTTCTGCCACCAGTTGCGGATGTCCTTGTAGCGCCAGATCCACGGCTCATTATAGGCGTCGTCGGTGATCGGCGTGCGGACCTGCGTGTCGCGGGCATTGGCGGAGCTGTAGAACCAGTCATAGCCCTCGCCGCCCTCGATGTTGGCGCGCAGGTAGTCGAGGTCATAGATCGTCTCGTGCGACTGCGCATCAAGGTGATCGGGACCTTCGCGCCAGTCGGACAGCGGCATGTAATTGTCGATGCCGATGAAGTCGATATTGTCGTCGGCCCAGAGCGGGTCGAGGTGGAAATACCTGTCGCCGGTCCCGTCCTGCGGCTGATATCCGAAATATTCCGACCAGTCGGCGGCATAGCTGATCTTGACGTCGGGACCGAGCAAAATGCGCACCTCGGCGGCGAGATCGATGAGCGCCTCGACGGCGGGAAAGCTGTTGTTCTGCCCCCGGATCTGGGTCAGGCCGCGCAGTTCCGAGCCGATGCAGAAGCTTTCCACGCCGCCCGCGGCAACGCAGAGTGCGGCCTGATGCAGGATGAAGCGGCGATAGCCCCACTCGTCCGGCCCGGAATAGGAGATCGGGCTGATGATGCGCGTGCCGGAATACTCGACCAGTTGCGCGGGTGTCTCCACCACCTGCGGCCCTTTCGGAATGGACCCTTCGCTGCCCGCGACCCAGCCGGTGAACTCCTCCCCTGCTGGTTCCGCGTCCGTTGTGAAATCCGCCGCTGTCGCGGTACCGAAAAAGGCGGCGACCTCGGCCTCTGCCGCCGCAGTGCCATCGGGGCTGCCGTTTCGCTCTGGCGCAAGCGAGGTCGTGATGCGCCCGCGCCATGGCAGGACCGGCTGGGTTTCGGCCTCGGAATAGGGATCGGGCAGCCCGTTGCCCGGCATCTGATCCATCAGGATGAAAGGATAATACATGACGTCCGCGCCAGCGTCGTTCAGCGCCATGATCGCCTCGATCACCGCCTGATCGGTGGGGGTGCCGCCATAGACCTGGCGGTTCTCGTCGTCGGTCGGGACCAGTTCGGCGGTCTGGCGTGTAAGGTCGCCCACCTGCCACGGCATGTTGCCGGAATCGTACTCGGCCTGTTCGACCTTTGGGCGAATGCTGCACTGTCCGCAGCGCAGGTCGTCGCCGAACCAGCTGACGATGAGGGACGTGCTTTTCAGGCCCTTCAACTCGCCCGTCATCTGGCCCAGCGAAGTCAGGAAATCGCTTTGGCCCGACGGCGAGTTGACGTTGGCGGGCTCTTGCGACCCCGGACCGTAAGCGATGTTCGCCGCCGTGGTGGCAAGGGCGTATTCACCGCTGCCGGGCAACAGGGCCACGCCGCGCACGGCATGGGCGGGGTCCAGCGCCGCGCCGGGCTGGTCGGCCGGCGCAGGGCGGCTGACCTCGAAGGTGAATTGCGGCACGCGGTTGCCATAGGGCGACAGGTCCAGGTCCTCGATCACCACATAGGCCGTGCCGCGATAGGCGGGCACGGTGCCCGCGCCCTCGACCGCCTCGATCCTGGGGTCGGGCAGCTGGTCGCGGCTACCGGTGTAGACCCGCAAGGTCAGGTCGGCGGGCGACAGTTCGACTCCGTCGGCCCAGATCCGGCCGACGGTCGAGATCTCGCCCTCACAAAGCGCCACGGCAATGCTGACGGCATAGCTGTACTGCGTCACCTTGGGACGGCTTGGCGCGCCCTTTCCGCCCCCGCCCGAAGTGCTGGCAGTCTCGAGAAACTCGGTGGCCCAGATGACCTGGCCGGCCACGCGCATCCGCCCGTAAACCTGTGCGATGGCGTCGCCTTCGCCGGTGCCGGTCAGGCGCAGACGGCTGACGCGACCGGTTTCCACCGTGTCCGACCCCTGCCCCATCAGGCGCTGGTCGATGCTGCGTCCGATCACGGCGCCGGCAAAGCGGCCGACCGCCGCCATGGACAGCCCCAGGATCGAACCACCGACGGAGCCGCCAAGCGCTGCACCGGCGGCGGAAAGGATTACCGTTGCCATTTTTACGTCTCCTCGGGGAAAATGAACCGGGCCACGATGCGGCGCTGCCACGGCGTGCTGAGCGGGCTTTCGACCACGGCGTGCCCGGAATAGGCGTGGATGAAGGTGGGGTGCGACCCGGTCCGGGCGGCTATGCCCAGGTGCTTGGCCACGGACCCGTCGCGCATCCGGAAGAGCAGCACGTCGCCGGGGGCCATTTCGGACGGCGCGGGAGTAAGGTGGCGCTGCGCCGCCCGCCAGAGCACCTCGTCACGCGCGGGCTCTGACCAGTCCATGCTGTAGGGCGGCACGGATTCGGGCTCGGCGCCGTGGAGGAATCGCCATATGCCGCGCAGAAGGCCCAGGCAATCGGTGCCCGCGCCGCGGCAACTGGCCTGGTGGCGGTAGGGCGTGCCGATCCAGGCGCGCGCCTCGGTCACGATACGGTCCTGCTGCGGGGTCATCTGCGGCGGCTTCCGCCGTCGAGGCGCTGTTCACGGGTGGGGTCCGAGATCGACCAGTCGTCGCCGGGGATATCAGGAAACCCCTGAAAGTTCAGGAAATTGTCGAACTTGAAGCGGCAGGTTTTCACCCGTTTGTCGCAGCCCGCGATGATCCTGACGGTGTCGCCGGGGCCGATATCGGCCCTCAGCGGATGCCAAAGTTCGATCTGCCGCGCACCCGGCAGGATGACGTCGCGCTTGATCGTGCCCGAAAGGCCCGTCGCCGCACCGTCCAGCACGCGCAGCACACCGTGGCGAAACCACTCGGGCGCGAACCCGTCCAGCACAGGGAAACGGACGATGCGCCGATCCTCGATCTCCACGACCTGCGCCTCTGCGGCATATCCTGGCGCGGTCAGGTCGAACCCGCAGGCAGCGTCGCCCAGCACCGCGCTGCACGGTTTCTGAAAGACCCGGCCCAGAGGTACGTTCAGCCGGTCGGTCAGCCCGCGCAACTCGGCCTCGAAGGCGCCGCCCGCGCGGCGGATCTCGCCAATCGTGCCGCGAAATTGCAGCTGGCGCTGCTCCACATCCGCCCAGTTGACCAGCCACGCCATCACTTCGGCGGCATCGAAACGCCCGGCCTCGATATCCTCCTCGGTGATCGCGGTATCGCTGAGCGCGCCAACCGCCTCGGTATTGTCCACCGACAGGCCCGTGGTCTGTTGCAACGCCTTGGCGCCAAGGCCGGTATCGGCGCGAAAGACATGCCCGTCGAATTCCAGCGGACAATCGTGATCGGTGAATCCCAGCCGCACGCCGTCGCGGCGGATCACCGCCCAGCAGCGGCAGGTCGTGGTCAGCCCGCTTTGCAGGTGGGTCTTCAGCCCTGCGTTGAAATCGCTCATACCCGCACCTCGACAATCGGCACATTGGGCGCGTCGCCGGCCTGAAAGCTGGCGAGGCTGGTGTGGATACGGTCGATGTCGAACCGCACCGGCACGTCGAATTCGTAGCCGGCGGTGATCCGCACGCCGGTATCGACGGGATGTGGGAAGATCAGCATGCCGGTGGTCAGGTCGACCTCGAAATTCACCCCTTCCTGCTGTTCCCCTTCGTCCAGCGCGACCTTGACCGTGCCCGCAACCGGCTTGGTGATGGGCCGCAGATAGGTGTTCTCGCCCGAGCGGTAGGTCTTGACCAGCGGGAAGCGGTCGGTCACGTCGTCGCCGAAGGCGATGATCTGGTCCTCGGGGGTCACGTCACGGCGGGCGGCGCCGGACTTGTAGTCGGTCCAGTCCTTCCAGCGAAATCCGTACATCTGGCCCTGCCGCGCCTCGAAAAAGGCAATCAGCGTCTCGATATCGTCCAGGCTGCGCATGGCGACACCCGCATCGTAGCGGCGGCGCGAATGCCTCCAGGGCGTGTTGCGCTCCTCGAACCCGTTGGCGAGCGTGACGACATCCGTGTGCCGCTCAGGCCCGCCGATCGAACCGAAGCTGAGGCTTGTCGGAAAGCGTATCTCGTGAAATCCCATGTCCCTGCTCCTTTAGCGGTTGCGGTTGCCCCGGCCGATGGCCCGGCCCAGCTGGGCGGCGATCTGCGCCTGGCTGCGGCGAAAGCCTTCGGCGTCGGGCGTGTGGATGTTCATCACAACGTTGACGGCCCCGCCCCCGCCGCCGCGCACGCCCAGCTTGCCATCAGGGCCGCGCGCCAGCGGCATGATCGCCTCTGGACCCGCCTCGCCCATCAGGCCCATGCCGCCGCGCATGGGGAAGGTCGTGGGGCTGGTCACGATCCCGCCCGAGGCAAAGGGTTGCACGCGCCCCTGAGAAAAACTGCCGCCTTTCTCGAACGGCAGGATCGAGGAAAAGATGCTGCCGATCCCCTGCGACAAGAGCCCGCCCACATGGTCGGTCACAGGCCGCACGGCGGAATTGAACGCCGAACTGATCATCGAATTGGCGAGATTGCGCAGCGCATCCGAAAGGCTGTCGCCGTTGACCACGGCGCCGCGAATGGCACGGTTCAGGCCCCGGCTGATCCCGCGTTCCAGCGTCTTCACGTCCTGCCCGGTATGGGCGAAGGTTTCGCGCACCCGCGCCAGTTCGCCGTTGAAGGCCGCGGCCATCTGTGTCGCGCCACCGAGATTTTCGTCGAGGGCTGCGACCTGCAGATCAAGCTCGTCCAGTCCGTCCATGTCAGCCATCGTGGTCGTCTCCTTTCGTGTCGGGATAGGCGGACATCAGATCGTCCAGCCGGTTGCGTTTGAGGGGAGCCACGCCCGAGGGCTTGCCCAGCATCAGCTCCAGTTCCGCCGGCGTCAGCGCCCAGAATTCCGCCGGGCGCAGGCCAAGCCCCCGGATGCCCGCCCGCATCAGCGCGGCCCAGTCTGTGGGGGCCCCACCGCTCATGCCGCGTCCGGCGCCATGAACGCGACGGCCAAGAGCCGCGCGGCGACGCGGGCGGCGCCCAGCGGACCGCCTTCGATCTCGGCGGCCAGAAGGTCACGCGCGGTGCCCTGCCAGCCGCCCCCGCGCAGCCCCGCCACGATCAGGGCAAGGACATCCCGGCTGGAAAACGCGCCGCTCTCGAACCGCTCGACCAGATCGACGAGCGTGCCCGAGGAAAGCTCCGCCTCCAGCTCCGCCAGCGCGCCCAGCGTCAGCTTCAGCACGCGGCGTTCGCCGTCGAGCGTCAGCGCCACCTCTCCTGCCCAGGGGTTCGCCATCGGCTCAGTCCGCCGTGAAGACAAGCTGCCCGGCAGAGGCCAGCGACAACTCATAGGTCGCCTCGCCGTCATGGGTACCCGCGTACTCGATCGCGGTGACCTGGAACGGCCCCTCGATGGTCCCGAAATCGGGGATCACCACCTGGAAATCCGGCATCTCGCCATCAAAGAAGATCTGGCGCACGCGCTCGTCGCTGCCCTCGTCGCGGAAGATGCCCGAGCCGCTGATCGCGGCGGTCTTGACACCCGCCCCGGCCAGCAGCTCGCGCCAGCCGCCCGCAGAGTCGAGACTGGTCACGTCCACGCTCTCGGCGTTGAAGCTGACGCGCGTCGCGCGCAGCCCAGCGACGGTCTGGAAATTGCCCGCGCCGGTCAGGTCTATCTTGACCAGCAGGTCCTTGCCGTTTTGCACTGCCATTGTTTCTTTCTCCGAGTTTCAAGTGGGTTAGAATGTGTCCTGGATGCGCGCGCGAAAGGTCACGTCGATCCGGCGCAGCGCGCCGGTGCCTTCGCGCCTGGCCCGCGCCCGGAAGAAATACAGGCCCGCCAGGATGCCACGCGACAATGTCAGGTCGGCATCCCTCAGCGCATCGCCGATCGCCGCGGCCACCTGCTTGGCGGCGTGAAACCCGGCGCCGTCGGTGACCACCGATATGGTGAAACGGTGCCAGGCTCCGTCGCCGGTGCCATCGGTGGCATCGCGCACCTCCTCCGGGCCCAGCGTGACGTAAAGCGGGGGCAGCGTGCCCGGCGGCAGGGCATCAAAGATCGCCCCCCCGACAAGCGCATCAAGCGCCGGATCCGCCAGAAGGGCCTGGTAGACGGCCTGTTGCAGGGCCGCGGATGCGCCATAGCTCATGTCGCCACCTCCTCGGTGCAATGACAGGTCAGGAAGCGCCCGCCGGGCGCACGCTCGGCCACGGCGTCGATCCTGAAGATCCGATCGCCGTCGCAGAACCGCTGGCCGGCGCGCGGGCGAGACGGCGCCCCGAACGGGACCGCCCGTACGGTGATCCGGTAGCGCGTCTGCGACAGGCTCACCGCCTCGCCCGTGGCCTCACGCCCCGATCCGGCGCGGATATCGGCCCACAGGCTGCCCAGCGTCATCCATCCCCCGGTAAAGCCGCCCGCGCCGTCCGGCGTCCGTTCGTCTTCCTGCAACAGCAGCTGGCGATCCAGATCGTTGGCGTTCATTGCGCGCCCCCCCCGCCGAGAAGACGCACCGTGCAATACCGTTCAATGAGGCTGTTCACCCCGAACGGCATCGCTCCGCCCCTGGCGCCGGTCTCGTTGCGGTGTTCATAGTAATGGGCCGCCAGAAGCGTGACCGCATGGGCCAGGTCGGATGGCAGGCCGCCCCAGGTCTGCGAATACCCGGCAGCAAAGCCGATCTCGACGATGCCGCCATGGGGAATGCGCGGCAGGCGGCTGCCCGTCGGGCGCAGAACCGGACGCTGCGCATCCACTTCCAGCCGGTAAAGGCCGGGATCGATGGTTTCCTCGCCCTCCTCCGCCGGGTCCCGCAGCCGCAACAATGTGACGGCACCGACCGGTGCCACCGGCAGGACCTGTCCCGTGTCGTCGCGCCAGCGCGTGAGGGTCCAGGAAAAATCGCGTTCGATAAGAATCTTGCCGGTTCTGGCCTCGATTGCCGAAATCGCAGCCCGCAGGTAGCTTTCCAGGACGACATCCTGAACGTCGCCATCCGAGAAACCTGAACCGAGGCGCAAATGCGCTTTCAACTCATCCACCGGAAGCGCGGCCAGGGGCACTGCGGTCTCTTCGATCAACATCATAAATTCACTCCAGATATCCCGGCCCCTCCGCGGGTCATGCGCACGCCGTCCTGCCATCGGCCCGGAGGGGAGCGGCCGGTTGGCGTCTGTGACGGCGTGCGCCCCGCGGGCGAAAGGAAACCTTCCGCCCGAACGGCGTGTCAGGACAGGCCGAACTTCAGCAGCTTGATCGCGGCGAAATCGCTGACGTCGCCGCCCACGCGCTTGGTGGCGTAGAACAGCACATGCGGCTTGGCCGAGAACGGGTCGCGCAGAACGCGCAGGTCCGGACGTTCGGCCACGGTGTAGCCGGCCGAGAAGTCGCCAAAGGCAATCGCGGTGGCGTCCGAGGCGATGTCTGGCATGTCCTCGGCGATCATCACGCGGTAGCCCATCAGGCGTGCCGGCTCGCCCGCCGCCAGCCCGTCGGACCACAGGAACCGGCCATCGGCATCCTTCAGCTTGCGCACAGCACCCGCGGTTTTCGAGTTCATCACGAAGGTGCCGTTCGCGCGGTACTGCGCGCCCAGGGCATAGACCAGGTCCACGATGGCATCCGCGCCGTCGAAATCGCCGTCCGCGCCGGTGGCCACGTAGCCGAGGTCGCCCCAGGACCAGCTATCGTTGGCGACGATGTCATAGGTCAGAAAGCCGGTGGGCTTGTCCACACCGTCGCCATTGACAAAGGCCGCGGCCTCGGCCCGGGCGAACTTGTCGGCGATGCGCGCCGCCAGCCACATCTCGATATCGAAGGCGCTGTCGTCCAGCAGACGCTGCGAGGCCTTGGGCAGCGCACTGAGTTCGTGCAGCGGGATGGTGATGCGGTCGATGGCGGGCGTCGAGGTCTCGGTCGTGTCGGCCGTCTCGGTCGCCCAGCCGTGGCCGATATCGGTGTGGTCAACCAGCACGTCGAAGGACGACGCCTCGACCTGCACGACGTTGGCGATGGCCCGGATCGACGCGGTCGAGTTCAGAACGCTCTTGATCGTGTCGGCAGTCTGCGGATCGACGAGGTAGCCGCCATCGGCCGCCACGGCCGAATTCATCGCCTTGCCTTCCAGTTCCAGCCCGCGCAGCGCATCGTCATCGCCCGAGCGCAGGTAGGCGTCGAATGCCTTGTGATGCGGGGCCTGCGTATCCGTGCCTTGCGACAGGACCGGGCGCTTCAGGCCCTGGGATTTTCGTTCGATCATGGTCATCTTGTCTTCCTGTTGTTGAAGTCTTGCTTGAATATCGGACTGAAAGCCCCTGAGGTCGTTCATGAAACCCGCCACGGCAGTCTTCACTTCGGTGGCCGGAGACACATCTTCCCCGGCCCGAGAATTGATCTCGGAATCGCTCATCACTAAATCCTGTAGGTTTGGTTTCCTGCGACGCGGCTACATGCGCGTCAGCTCCCGGCGGGCGTCCTCGAAGGCCGCCGCCAATTCGCGCAGATCATCCCGGCCCAGGGTCTCTCCCTTGGCCCCGACCCGCGCACTGGACAGCATCGGGAAGGTCACCAGCGACACCTCCCACAGCTCCAGTTCCTGCAAGAGCCGACGGCCCTTGTCGTTCCTGACCGCCTTGAGCGTCCGGTAGCCGATGCTCAGCCCGTCGATGGCCTTGGCCTCCAACAGGGCCACCGCCTCGCGGGCGCGGGCCACGGTTTCCAGAAGGCGGCCCTTGACGTAAAGGCCCTTGGCGTCTTCGCGCACCTCGTCCCAGACGCCGATGGGCTGCGCCGGGTCGTGCTGCCACAGCATCTTGACCTGCCGCCCTTCGTCCGCCAGCCGCTTGAGAGAGGCGGCATAGGCGCCTTTCTCGACGATATCGCCACCGCGATCCTGGTCACCGAACAGGCTTGCATAGCCTTCGATCACCACGCCGTCGCTGACCTTGATCGTGTCATCGAGGCGACAGTATTTATGTTCCAGTGTCATCTCGTCTTCCATCTGCTCTCTCCTTGCGGTCACGGAACCTGTCGTCAGGTCACGAGCACGCTGCTTTGCATGATGATGGACATCAGCCCACCCAGGATGGCCGCGATGATCAGCCATACGAGGCGCGAGATATGCCCCTCGATCTTTTCCAGCCGCCGGTCGATCTGGTTGAAACGCAGTTCCATGAACTTCTGCTTTTCCCCCGTGACGGCGTTCTCGGTCTCCATCGCCGCCATCGACAGCTCCAGCGAGGCAAGCCGCCGTTCGACATGCCGGAACATCGCCAGCGTTCCGTCGAACGAGGCATAAAGCCCGTCCTGATCGCACAGTTCGCCGGTGTCGGTCATGCCTCCTCCTCGAGCGCGGGCAGGCCAAGCAACGCGCGTTTCTCGGCCTCGGTCAGGAAATCCGCGCTGGCGATCCGCGCCCATTGCGCATCCCGCTCCGCCGCCAGCGCCGCCACCTGGTCAAGATCGGGTTTCATCTCCAGCGTCTCGCCGGTGAACCCCGCCAGCCAGTCGGCCACGCAGGCCGCGATCCGTGCGGCCAGCGGCAGCACCGTCTGGCGATAGAAGGCGCGGTTGGCCTCCTGGTAATTGGCGAAGGTCGCGTCGCCGGGAATGCCCAGCAGCATCGGCGGCACCCCGAAGGCCAGCGCGATCTCGCGCGCGGCACTTTCCTTGGTCTGCTGGAACTCCATGTCGGAGGGGCTGAACCCCATCGGCTTCCAGTCCAGCCCGCCTTCCAGCAGCATCGGACGGCCCGCATTGCGCGCGCCCTGATGGTGGCTTTCCATCTCGCTGACCAGCCTGTCGTACTGGTCGTTCGACAGGCTCCCCTGCCCGTCGGCACTCTTGTAGACGATGGCGCCCGAAGGCCGCGCGGCATTGTCCAGCAAGGCCTTGGACCAGCGCGAGGCGGAATTGTGCACGTCCACCGCCTGGGCCGCGGCCTGCATCGGCGAAAAGCCGTAATGGTCGTCCTGCGGATGGAAGCTCTTGACGTGGCACACCGGCGAAGGCCCCTCGCCCACGGCAAAGCGATGCTTGCGCCCGCCCACGCTGTACTCATAGGCCACGGGCCAGCCGTCATGCCCCGGCACCACGCTCATCCGGTCCGAGCGCAGCACATGCAGTTCCAGCGGGATCTGGCCTTCGGTGCCGCCCACCGCCTCGATATAGGCGTTGCCGGTCAGAAGCAGCTGACCGTAAAGCGCCTCGAACAGCTCGGCCCGGCCCTGCGCGGGGTTGGGGCTGCGCACCAGCGTCAGGATGGGGTGCGTGGCGTAGCGTTGCGCGTCATCCTGCAACACCAGCGGCAGCGCGGCAGCGGCCTCGGCCACCATCCTGACGCAGCGAAACCCCACGGGGTTGCCGGAAAAGCCGGTGCGCGTCAGCGTCACGGTGTCCCGCGGGCTCCATACCACGCGTCCGGCGCTGTGCCAGGCCGCGACCCGGCCCGTCGCGCTGGCTTTCTGCTCGGGCACCTTGGCCTCTGCCCCGTTCTGACGGAAGAAATCCAGGATCATCTGTTGCGGTCTCCTTGGTCTGCGGCGTGCCGTGGGAAAGTGTCATCTGTCCCGCGATTGAGAGGCATCAGACAGGCAAAGGTTTACGGAAGGTTTATCAGACAGTACGCTGTGCTGGCTTCGGTATAAGCAACTGAAAAATATCAAGGAAAATCGCCGCAGTGAACACCGCCCTTCATCAGGACATCGTCCGGTGCCTGCAAGCGCTGTCGAAGGACGCGGCGCAGCAGCGGCAACTCTACCCCGAATTTGTCCATCTGGCCGACGAGCTGGTACTGGACTTCGATCAGGCGCTAGACGTCGCGGGCCGCGGCATCCTGGACAGAAATCCCGACCTCGCGGCGCTGGACGCCTTGATCGACTCCAAGGGCGGCCTCTCGGAATATTGGAGGATGAGGCACTCGAAGGGTCCGCCTTCTGGCAAGAGATAAGAGCACGGGCACGCAACGCGCTGGCCAAACGCGAATTGCCGGTGGCCATGCCGGGGGCACCGCCATCGGGTATGCATTATGTCGAGGGAAATGTCGGATGGCGCGACCGGCTTGCCGCCTGGTTAAGGCGCAAGACGTGACTGACTGACTGGCGCCACGGCACCAGAAGGAAAAAGACCGGAGCAGATCGATTGAATCCGCTCCGGTCCCTTAAAGCCCTCGCACCTGCGGGTTTCGCCACTTGGCGGCGGGCACGATCATCAGCTCGGTCAGCGCCCAGACCAGCGCATCCACGCGGTCGGGGCTGCCCCGTCCCTCATAGCCCTGCGCGGTCATCTGGCACATCTGGTCCTCGAGCACGTCGAGGCCCCGGACGTGATGCACCCGGCCCTGTTCATAAAGCGCGGCGATGGGCTCGGCCCGAGCCACCTTGCCTTTGCTGGCATGAACCGACCGGATCGGCACCAGCGGATCGACCTGCCGTATGACCTGTTCCACAAGGTCGCCGCCCTGGTTGACCTCGGCCACCAGTCTTTCCGCGCCGAACTGCTCCATCGCCAGGATCGCCGCGTTGGCCCAGGCCATGGGCGAGGCCGCAGGGATGCTGGCATCGGCCAGAACATAGGCGCGCCAGTCCTGCACCGGGCCCTGGGTGACAGCCCCCGCCACCACGATCCCGCATTCGTCCGAGCTGTCCTTGCCGGTCACCGGCGGATCGATTGCCACCACGATCCGGTCCATTTCGGGAACGGCGTCGACGCGCGAAACCTCCAGCCGCGAAGGCGTCCACAGCGCGCCGTCAGCCTCGTCGATCAGCACGCCGTCCAGCTCCTGCCGGCCCAGCCGGGTTCCGGCATAACGTGCGTTGACCTCCTCGAGGAAGCCTTCTGCAAGGTTGGCGCGGTTGGCCTGGGTGGGCGCGCTGGTGCTCACCGAACTTTCGCGGTCCAGAAGATCCTTCAGAATGCCGACATTGCGCGGCGTCGTGGTCACGCAGATCTGCGGCGCCTCGCCCAGCCGCAACCCGAATTGCAGCATGTCCCACGTCTCCTGCGCCTTTTTCCACTTGGCCAGTTCGTCTGCCCAGGCACCGTCGAACTGCGGACCGCGCAGGCTTTCGGGATCATGTGCCGAAAATGCCTGCGCCGTGGCGCCGTTGGGCCAGACCAGCCGCTTGCGCGTGGCCTGCCAGACCGGACGGCGGTCGGGCGGCGAACAGGCAAGGATGCCGCTTTCGCCAAAGATCATCACGTCGCGCACCTGGTCTATGGTCTCGCCCACAAGCGCCAGCCGGTTGCACCGTCCCGCATCCAGCGGCCGCGCGCCCTCGACCTGCGCGCGCACCCACTCGGCCCCCGCCCGCGTCTTTCCCGCGCCGCGCCCGCCCAGGATGATCCAGGTTCGCCAGTCGCCTTCGGGCGGGCGCTGATGATCCATCGCCCAGAAATCGAACAGGTAGGGCAGCGCCAGGATCTCGCCGTCACTCAGGCTGTCCAGAAACTCTTTCTGCCTCTCGGGCCCTTCGGAGACGAGCCAGTCGACATCCGATACTGTCCCGGGCCTCGTCAAGGTCGATGGCGTAGGCATGGGTGATGCCAAGCTCTTTTTCTCGTCGTCTTTCAATTTCCGCCTCCGCTTCTATCGCGATCTTCAGCCATTGCCGTATGTCCGATGTGACCCGTCTGGCGTCCTTCAGCTCTTCGAATTGCCCCTGCTTGATCTGGGCATAGATTTCCTCCAGGTCGGCACGCATTTCCGACAGCTGTTTCTCGAGCGCATCTATCGATAGCGTAACCTGGGAAGGGGTCCGATCGTGCGTGATCAGTGACATGCGGGCCGGCACCTCGACATTTGTGCATCGCGGAAGGGTCATCTCAAAAGGCAAACAGGCGACCGGTGGTCATGCCACGGGTCGCCTGCAGAGTCAGAGATATGGGTTAAGCACTCGTCGCAGCACCGCGCGGTGCCCCGGGCGGCGTGTCCTGTGCGCCTACTGGTTGGCGCGTTCCGCCTCCAGCGCGCGATAGGCCGCGACGTTGCGGTTGTGCTCTTCCAGCGTTTCCGCAAACAGGTGCCCGTCGCGCGGATCCAGCGTGCGGGCCACGAAGAACACATAATCCGTGTCCTCGGGATTCACCGCCGCCTCGATGCTGGCCCGGCCCGGGTTCGCGATGGGCGTGGGCGGCAGGCCGTCGATGACGTATGTGTTATAGGGCGTCTCGCGGCGCAGCTCGCTCTGACGCAGGCCGCGGCCCAGCACGCCCTCGCCATTGGTGATGCCATAGATCACCGTCGGGTCGGTCTGCAGGCGCATCCCCTGCTGCAGGCGATTGGTGAACACGCTGGCCACCTGCCCGCGCTCTGTCGGCACGCCGGTTTCCTTCTCGATGATCGAGGCGAGGATCAGCGCCTCTTCCACGGTCTGGACGGCAATGTCCGAGCCGCGGTTCTGCCAAGCCTCTGTCAGGATAAGGTCCTGCGCCTCTCGCATCCGCGCCAGGATGCTTTCGCGCGTGTCGCCCACGCTGAATTCATAGCTGCTGGGCGCAAGGCTGCCCTCGGGCGGCACCGCCTCCAGCTCTCCGTCCAGAGCATCCACGGCCTTCAGCGCATCGACCACCTGCCAGCTGGTCACGCCCTCGGCCACCGCCACGCGATAGCGGGTATCGGCCTGCGCGCGCACCTCGGTGAATTCAGCGGGCGGCGTCACGTCCTCGGCCTTGGGATCGAAAGCGGCCACTTCGACGAAACGGTTGCTGGCGGGGTCAAGCTCGCGCACCTCGACCTCGCTTGCGTTGACGCCGATCCTGTACACCACCTCGGTGCCGCAGGTGCTGGCCCCGCCACGGGTCACGATATCGGCGATATCGCCCATGCTGGACCCTTCCGGGATCAGCCAGCTGCCCGCCTTCAGCAATTCCGTCTTGTCGGAATAATCCGTACCGATGCGGAAGATGCGTTCACTGGTGATCGCCCCCTGCTCGGCCAGGTTCGACGAGACGCCGCGCATCGAACTGCCGCGCGGCACCTGCAGGCAAATGGGCTCTTCCAGCGGGCCGGTCGCCTGGTATTCGTTCTGCCCCCACAGGATCACCCCGCCCAGGAGGAAGATCACCACCACCAGGAACGTCAGGAAATTCGAGGCGATGTTCCGCCACATCAGCGCACGGCTCCCAGGCACAGGCAGGCATTGGTGCCGCCAAAGCCGAAGCTGTTGGAAATCGCGATCCTGATCTCGCGCTCGTGCTTGGCATTGGGCGCCAGGTTCAGCGGCGTTTCAACCGCCGGGTTGTCGAGGTTGATCGTGGGCGGCGCCACCTGGTCGCGAATGGCCAGGATCGAGAAGATGCCCTCGATCGCCCCTGCCGCCCCCAGAAGATGCCCGGTCGAGGACTTGGTCGAGCTCATCGTGGCCTTCGACGCCGCATCGCCCAGCAGTTTCTCCACCGCCTTCAGCTCGATCGTGTCCGCCATGGTGCTGGTGCCGTGGGCATTGATGTAATCGACCTCCGCGGGCTCGATTCCCGCGTTGCGCAGCGCGCCCTGCATGGCGCGGAACCCGCCATCGCCATCCTCGGCCGGTGCGGTGATGTGATAGGCGTCGCCCGACAGGCCATAGCCCAGCACTTCGGCATAGATCTTTGCGCCGCGGGCCTTGGCGTGCTCGTATTCTTCCAGCACGACCATTCCGGCGCCCTCGCCCATCACGAACCCGTCGCGGTCGGCGTCATAAGGGCGGCTGGCCGCCTGCGGATCATCCGCGCGCTTGGTCGAAAGCGCCTTGCAGGCGTTGAAGCCGGCGATGCCGATCTCGCAGATCGCCGCCTCGGCGCCGCCCGCGATCATCACGTCCGCATCGCCATGCGCGATCAGCCGCGAGGCGTCGCCGATGGCATGCGCGCCGGTCGAACAGGCCGTCACCACCGCGTGGTTCGGCCCCTTGAAACCATAGCGGATGCTGACCTGCCCGCTGATCAGGTTGATCAGCGCGCCCGGGATAAAGAACGGCGACACCCGCCGCACGCCGCGGTCGCGAATGAGCAGCGTCGTTTCCTCGATCGAGCGCAACCCGCCGATGCCCGATCCGATCATCACGCCGGTGCGCAGGCGGCTTTCCTCGTCCTCGGGCATCCAGTCCGCATCGCGCACCGCCTGATCGGCAGCCGCCACGCCGTAGAGGATGAAATCGTCGACCTTCCGGCGCTCCTTGGGCTCCATGAAGTCTTCGGAATTGAACGTGCCGTCGCTGCCATCGCCCAGCGGCACCTCGCAGGCGTATTTCGTGGCAACATTGACCGGGTCGAACCGCGTGATCGTCCCCGCCCCGGACTGCCCGTCCAGGAGACGGCGCCAGCTTTCCTCGACACCAGATGCCAGCGGGGTCACAAGCCCCAGACCAGTCACGACCACTCGACGCATGTCTCCGCCCCTTCTCCTACCTTTGACGCTGCTCTTACCGCGCCTTGGCCACCGGGGGCAAGACCAACGGCAAAGGGGCCGCGGCTTCCCGCGCCCCTTTTTTCGGCGGTCCGGCCCCGGTTTACCGGAACTCGGCCACCGGCTCCGATTCGGCCTGGGCCACGGCCAGCGCCTCGCGCAGCGACACGTCGCGCGACAACAGCGCCCGCCCGATGATCGTGCCCGAGACGTTGCTGACATATTTCAGGCGCGCCACGTCGTCGACGCCGCGCACGGTGCCGCGCGCGATCACCGGGTGGCGGGTCAGCCCGGCCAGCCGCGTGATCACCCCCAGCGTGCCATCGCTGTCCTCGATATCGGCATCGATGTCGGTCACGATCACGCCAGCCAGCGGCGCATCGTCGAACGCGGCGATATAGCTTTCCGGCGTGAACGCACTTCTGGTCCGCCAGCCCTCGGTCATCACCGACCCCTGGAAGATATCGACCGCCAGCACGATCTGGTCGGGATGGAACTTGGCCAGCTCGCGCAGCGCGTCGGGGTCATAGGCCGCCATCGTGCCGATCACGATCCGCCCCGCGCCCTTGTCGATCCATTTCGTCACGCCGTCCCGGGACCGAAAGCCGCCGCCCAACTGCACCGGGATGCCGACCGACCGGATGATTTCCTCGATCAGGTCCGAATTCTCTCCGGTCCCCGCCAGCGCGTCGATATCCGTAAGGTGCATCCAGGACGCGCCCGCCGCCGCGAAGGACCGCGCGGTCTCGACCGGATCGACATGCCAGACGACCGGCTCTTCCAGGCGCCCGCGCGTCAGCGTCACGCACTTGCCCTTGTGCAGTTCCAGGGTGGGATAGATGATCATGTCAGTTGCTCCTCCAGGGGACCGAATCCCGGCGGTTGGTCCGGATGCGTCTTGATCGCGCGTGCATGCCGAGGCTGCTGTCGCTGAATCGGCATGATAGCCGACATTTGCGCCGTTTTCGCGGTTGGCCCCCTGAAAGATTGCGCCGCCCCCGGGGTCACGCCCCACGGAAATCGGCAAGGACAGACATCAAGCCGGGGGACGTGGTTGCCCCGCCAACAAAAAAAGACCCCGCCGAATGGCAGGGTCCTTCGCATCGCGATGTCGTTCCGGTTAACGGATTACGACGCTTCCTTGATGAACTTCACCGCGTCGCCGAAGGTCTGGATGTTCTCGGCCGCGTCATCGGGGATCTCGATGCCGAATTCTTCTTCGAACGCCATGACCAGTTCGACCGTGTCCAGGCTGTCCGCGCCCAGATCGTCGATGAAAGAGGCATTCTCGGTAACCTTGTCTTCCTCGACGCCCAGGTGTTCCACCACGATCTTCTTAACGCGGTCTGCGATATCGCTCATGTTTCGTTCCTCATCTTCAGCCGGGTCATTCGCCCGTTTTCTGCGCCCCCGCCCGAATGGACAAGCGGCTAAGTGTGCCCCGTCTCGGGCGGCTTGCATGACCCGTTCATACGGGTTCCGAAGGGGCGCTGCAATGTCGCCCCTGCGTAATCTGCGCCGCCTATAGCATATGCGACACGAATGGCAAACGGATTCCCATGGGCGCGTTCCGGTGCGGCGGCGGCGCGCGTCAGAGCATCGCCATCCCGCCATTCACGTGCAATGTCGTGCCCGTGACATACCCCGCCTCGGGGCTGGCCAGATACAGCACGGCCGCGGCGATTTCCTCCGGCGTGCCCATGCGGGCGGCGGGGATCTGCGCGTTGATCTTGTCCTTCTGGTCGTCGGTCAGCTTGTCGGTCATCGCCGTGGCAATGAAACCGGGCGCGACCGCGTTGGCGGTGATCCCGCGGCTGGCCACCTCATAGGCGATGGACTTGGTCATGCCCACCATCCCGGCCTTGGAGGCGGCATAGTTCACCTGCCCCGGGTTGCCCGTGGCACCCACGATCGAGCTGATGTTGATGATCCGCCCCCAGCGCGCCTTCATCATCGGGCGCATCACGCCCCGGCAGAGACGCATCGTGGCGGTCAGGTTCACGTCGATCACGTTCTGCCACTCTTCGTCGGACATGCGCATGAAGATCTGGTCGCGGGTGATCCCGGCGTTGTTCACCAGGATATCGACGCTGCCCATGGCCTCGGCCGCCTGTTTCGGCAGCGCGTCGACGGCGTCGGGGTCGCTCAGGTTGCAGGGCAGCACATGCGCCCGCTCGCCCAGCTCGCCCGCCAGCGCCTCCAGCGGCTCGACCCGCGTGCCCGACAGGCCCACCGTCGCCCCTGCTTTGTGCAGCGCCCTGGCAATCTCTCCGCCGATGCCTCCGGATGCGCCTGTCACCAGCGCCGTCTTTCCCGTCAGGTCGAACATGTCTCTTGATCCTTCTCGTCTGGCGCCAAATTTCTTGCAGAAGAAATTTGACAAGAAAATCCCATTTTCTTGGTCGCGGCTTAACCCGAATGCGCCTCGGCGGCGGCTGTCACGTCCTCTGGCGTGCCGACCGCGCGGGTGCCGATGTCGCGGTTGATCCGGCGCACCATGCCGATCAGCGCCTTGCCCGCACCGATCTCCCACACCTCGGACACGCCCTGCGCGCCCATGTATTCCACCGACTCGCGCCACCGGACCGAGCCGGTGACCTGCTGCACCAGCAGCTTGCGGATCTCGGCCGGGTCCTCGACCGCCGTCGCGGTGACATTTGCCACCACCGGCACGCGCGGGGCGCGAATCTCGACGGCCTCCAGCGCCTCGGCCATCGCCTCTGCGGCGGGCGCCATCAGCGCGCTGTGGAACGGGGCGCTGACCGGCAGCAGCATCGCGCGTTTCGCGCCCTTGTCCTTGGCCAGTTCCACCGCCCGTCCAACCGCGTCGGCATCGCCCGACACGACCACCTGCGCGGGATCGTTGTCATTGGCCGCCTGCACCACGCCGCCGCCCTGCGAAGCCTCCTCGGCCACCGCCTTCACGGCGGCGAAATCCAGCCCGAGGATCGCGGCCATCGCGCCCTTGCCCACCGGCACGGCCGCCTGCATCGCCTGCCCGCGGGTCCGCAGAAGTCGCGCGCAGTCGCTGATGCTGAGCGCGCCCGCCGCGGCCAGCGCTGAATATTCCCCCAGCGAATGCCCCGCGACCAGCGACGCGGCCCCGATATCGACCCCCTCGGCCTCCAGCGCGCGCATCGCCGCCAGCGAGGTGGCCATCAGCGCCGGCTGCGCATTCTGTGTCAGTGTCAGCGTGTCCTGCTCACCGTCCCAGATCAGCGCGCTCAGGTTTTCGCCAAGCGCCGCGTCGACCTCGTCGAACACGGCCCTGGACGCCGGATATGCCTCGGCCAGCGCCTTGCCCATCCCGATCGTCTGCGCCCCCTGCCCGGGGAATACGAATGCCTTTTTCATGGTGGTCTGCCCCTCCCGTTTCCGGCCTTCCGATACAGCGCCGCGCGCGATGGCGCAATGTGGCGTCTGGTAAAATTCCGCTTCCGGCGCCCGGTTGCCATGATCCCGGGCGTGCTCTGCGCACGCGCCCTGTGCGCAAGATATCATTGTCCCGGCCCGCGCTTCGTCTAGATTGGGCGCACTTTCCGCACAGCCCGAGACCCTTCATGCCCCTTGCCAACACCTTCGACCGCTACGGTGCGGTCACCAAGACCTTTCACTGGCTGACCGTCCTTCTGATCCTGTCGGCCATCCCACTGGGCCTCATCGCCAATGACCTGGCCCATGCGGTCCGCGACCCGTCCATCCCCACGACCGACGCGGACATCAGCCGCGCGGCCCTGCTGTTCTCGTTGCACAAGACCATCGGCGTCACCGTGTTCTTCGTCGCCCTCGCCCGGATCCTGTGGGCCATGACGCAACCCAAGCCCGGCCTGCTGAACGGCGACCGGCCGCTCGAGGCCTTTGCGGCCGAAACCGTGCACTGGCTGCTATACGGCTCGCTGGTCGCGGTGCCGTTGACAGGCTGGATACACCATGCCGCGACCACCGGCTTTGCCCCGATCTGGTGGCCCTTCGGGCAATCCCTGCCCTTCGTGCCCAAGGATGACGGGCTTGCCGAGACGTTCGGCACGGCGCACATGCTGCTGAACTGGGTTCTCTGGGCCAGCATCGGCGCGCATGTCGCCGCGGCGCTCAAGCACCACGTGATCGATCGCGACGCCACGCTGCGCCGCATGCTGCCCGGCGCGGTCGCGGCGGCGCCGACGCCCCGCCAGCCCGGTCATGCCGGGGCGGCGGTGGCCTCTGTGGCCATCTGGGCGGCCGTGCTCGGCGCCGGCGCGACACTGGGATATTTCCGCCACGCCCCGACAGCCGAGACCGGTTCCCAGGTCGCGTCCGGGGCGGAACCGGCAGCCGGCACGAGCCAGCCCGCGGCCTCCACGGACACGGCGGAGGCCCCCGCCACCGCCGAGAACGCCTGGACGGTGACCGACGGCACGCTCGCCCTGACCGTCAACCAGATGGGATCGGACGTGCAGGGCACCTTCGAGGACTGGACAGCGGACATCGTCTATGACGAGACCCCCGACAGCGATGGCCGTCACGGCCGCGTCGAGGTGACTGTCACCATCGCGTCCCTGACGCTCGGGTCGGTCACCAGCGATGCGAAAGGGGCGGATTACCTGGCGGCGGACACCCATCCCACCGCGACCTTCGCCGCCGATATCCTGACGGCAGACACCGGCCACGTCGCACGCGGCACCCTTACGATCAAGGACAATGCCGTGCCCGTCGAAATGCCCTTCGAGCTTTCCATCGACGGTGACACCGCCACCGCCTCGGGCGGGCTGACGATCGACCGGCGCGATTTCGGTGTCGGCGGGGACAGCGAAAGCAATGTCGCGGCCCCGGTCGAGGTCCGGTTCGACCTGACCGCCGAACGGTAACGCCGCGCCCCTTGCCCGCGCCACAAGAAAGGCCCGCATCGCAGGATGCGGGCCTTTCGCCGTCTCGATGATGAGACGTGCCTTATTCGGCCTTGCCGGCCTCGATCGAGATCATGACCTCGACCTCGTCGCTGATCGCCGGTGCGGCATAGTCCAGCCCGTAATCCGAACGCAGCAGCGTCGTCGTCGCGTCGAAGCCCGCCCATTGCTTTTCCTGCATCGGGTGCGCGTCGGCCTTGTTCAGCGTGGCATCCAGAACCACGGAATTCGTTACGCCGTTGATCGTCAGGTCGCCGGTGATCTCGGCGGTATTGTCGCCCGTCACCTCGATCGCGGTCGAGGTGAACGTGATCATGTCACCTTCCTCGGCGCCGAAGAAATCATCGCCCATGAAGTGCTCGAACCGTTCTTCCCAGCCGGTGAACATCGACATCACCGGCATCGACACGGACACGCTGGAATTGGCCGGATCTTCCTGGTCGAACATGATTTCACCCTCGAACCCGGCGAACATGTTCCACGTGGTGGAGAATCCAAGGTGATTGTAGGAAAACAGAACCTGGCTGTGGCTGGGATCAAGCGTGTATTTTTCCGGCGCGGCGGTCGCGGCAGTGGCAAGGCCGGCCAGGGCAAATGCGCCGGCGAATGCGATGGACTTCATGAGGTAGCTCCTTCGTGATGCAGATGTTGTCTGCGCAAGAACATGACGTTTCGCACGCGCGGAGCAAGGCGCAAGTTATGAACATTTCGTGTTGAGCGATGAACACACCCGCCTGTGCGGCGGACAGGACGCGCCTCAGGACGCGCGCGGCATCAGGCCCCGGATCGCGCCGAAGTCATCCTCGGCCCCCAGGGGGAATTCCAGCAGCAGCACGCCGGCCCGGTCTCGCGCCCGCAGCTTGCTGTGCCGCACCGACAGTTCCTGCAGGTCGTCGATATCGTGGCAGGATTTCAGCGTCGAGCGCCCCCTGGCGTCGTATTCGTAGACCCGCAATTGCCGCCTTACGGTGTCGATCTGCACTTCGGGCACGGTGTCACCGGAATTCAGGCCGTTGAACAGGATCATGCCCCCCAGCACCAGCGTGACCGAGGCCAGAAGCTTGATCAGCTGCATCGCCGCGTCATCGGACGGGATCAGCCACAGCCCCGCGCCTGCCATGCAAAGGGCCGCTCCCCCGAACGACAGGATGGCCCGGCGCGCATCGTGTCCGGCCGCCTCAATGGCCAGTGCCGTACCGGTCAGGCGGGTGCCCCCGGTGGTCATGTCCGCTGCAGAAGCCATGGTCGCATCCTAGCCGTCCTGTTGCCTGGGGTCAGACTGCGCAGCGATCGCGACCAAAATGCGGCGGCGCCGGGTCCGCGCGGCGGCAGATCACGGGCGATATCACGGCGGGCGATGGCCCTTGCCAATCTGGGCGATGCGTCGTATACGCCCACTTCCTTTCGCATGTATATCGAACCGCGCAGCCTCTCGTGGACGGGCCGCGAAAGGACCTCAGGCCCGCCTTTGAAATGCGCCCAGACAGAAGTGGAACCCACATGCCGCTCTACGAGCATGTTTTTATCTCGCGTCAGGACTTGTCCAACACGCAAGCCGAAGGCCTTGTCGAACATTTCAGCACCGTGATCACGGATAACGGCGGAAAGATCGTCGAATCCGAGTACTGGGGCGTCAAGACGATGGCCTACAAGATCAACAAGAACCGCAAGGGCCACTACGCCTTCCTGAAGTCAGACGCGCCCTCCGAGGCCGTGCAGGAGATGGAACGCCTGATGCGCCTGCACGAGGACGTGATGCGCGTCCTGACCGTCCGGGTCGACGAACACGAGGAAGGCCCCTCGGTCCAGATGCAGAAACGTGACGAGCGTGGCGACCGCCGCGAGCGTCGTCCCTGATCGGCTTGAAGAAAGGACACTAACCCATGGCTGCAAAACCGTTTTTCCGTCGCCGCAAGGTCTGCCCCTTCTCCGGTGACGATGCCCCCAAGATCGACTACAAGGACACCAAGCTGCTGCAACGCTACATTTCCGAGCGTGGCAAGATCGTGCCCTCCCGTATCACCGCCGTCTCGGCCAAGAAGCAGCGTGAACTGGCCCGCGCCATCAAGCGCGCCCGCTTCCTCGCCCTGCTGCCCTACGCCGTGAAATAAGGAGAAAGACCCATGCAAGTCATCCTTCTCGAACGCGTGGCCAAGCTGGGCCAGATGGGCGATGTGGTCGAGGTGAAGCCCGGCTTCGCCCGCAACTACCTGCTCCTGCAGGGCAAGGCGCTGACCGCCTCGAAAGAGAACATCGCCTCCTTCGAGGGCCAGAAAGCCCAGCTCGAGGCCCGCAACCTCGAATCCAAGAAAGAGGCCGAGGCCCTGGCAAGCCGTCTCAACGGGCAGAAATTCGTCGTGATCCCCAGGCCGATGGCGGCAACCTCTACGGCTCGGTCTCGACCCGTGACGCCGCTGCCGTCGCCACCGAGGAAGGCTACTCGGTCGACCGCAAGCAGGTCCTGATCCGTCAGCCGATCAAGACGCTGGGCCTGCATGACGTCGAGGTGCACCTGCACCCCGAGGTCGAGGCGCATATCGTCCTCAACGTCGCCCGCTCTCCCGAAGAGGCCGAGCTTCAGGCGTCGGGCCGCACCATCCAGGACGTGGCCGCCGAGGAAGAGGAAGCCGCCGATTTCGAGATCGCCGAACTCTTTGACGACATCGGCGCCGCCGCCTCCGAGGACGACGATCTCGCCGAGGCCGTCGAGGACGACACCGCCTCGGACGACGACAGCGAAGACAAGTAAACGCGGGCAATATCGCCGCGACCCAGGGCCGCCCACCGCGTGTGGGCGGCCTTTTTCTTTTGCCTTCGGGCTTTGCGGAAGCGACGACAATTGTCGGACGTCATCCCGGATCCGATCCGGGATCTCCTGCCGCAAGAGGTCCCGGGTCAGGCCCGGGACGGGTCTGCTCTAAGCGACTTTGCTGCCGGTCACGACTTGCGCCTGCAGAGTGTCGCTATATCATCGGACGGAGTGTGAAAGAGTCAAAACCCGATGAAGTCCGCGGACCGAACCATCTGAATAGCTTCCTGTGCGAACGCTCAGGGAAATAGCGTGCCGCCACCGGCGGTCGCGATCGGCTTGCATGTGCGGACGCAAGCCATTCGTTCAGAGGTTTGAAAATGCAGAACTACTTCGAAAGCCCTTTCCGGGGCATCACATTGGACAAACAGGTTACCAATCCCAACATCCTGGTCGGACGATTCAGCTACTACTCAGGTTACTATCATGGCCATAGCTTCGACGACTGTGCCCGTTATCTGTTGCCAGACGAGGGCGTTGACCGCCTGTTGATCGGGAGCTTCTGCTCAATAGGTTCCGGCGCCGCCTTCATCATGGCGGGAAATCAAGGCCACAGAGACGACTGGGTCAGCACATTTCCATTCTACTGGATGGCCGACGTGCCCGCATTCAATGGCGCCGAGAACGGATTCCAGCCAGCCGGAGACACGGTCATCGGCAATGATGTGTGGATCGGCTCCGAAGCCATCGTCATGCCTGGCGTCAAGATTGGCGATGGTGCCGTCATCGGAACGCGCGCCTTGGTAACAAGGGATGTAGAGCCCTACTCCATCGTCGGCGGGAACCCGGCCAGGGAAATCCGGAAGCGATTTGAGGATGGTCTGGTCGATCTTCTGCTCGAACTCCGGTGGTGGGACTGGTCCGAAGACCAACTGAATTCCGCGATGCCGCTCCTGACCAGTGGCGACATTGAAGCGCTGCATGCGCATTGGAACAGGTATATCCGCGAAGGCTAAATCAACGCGCGCACAACGGAATCGATGCTGCCATTGCGCTCCGGCCCGTCGCTCCCCTCGCCGGCATCCTCAACGAAAAAGGGCCGCCCCACCGGACGGCCCTTCCCTGATCCTGAAACCGGCAGACCTCAGTCTTCCAGCTTCTCGACCTCTTTCTCCAGCTCGTCCTTCGACACCTCTTTCTCGGTGATCTCGGCCTCGCTGGCGATGTGGTCGATGACCTTGTCCTCGAAGATCGGCGCGCGCAGCTGCTGGCGCATCTGCGGGTTCTTCTGCACGAACTCGAAGAATTCACGCTCCTGCCCCGGATATTGCCGCGCCTGCTCCATGACGGCCTGCGTCATTTCCTGGTCGGTCACCTGCACCTCGGCCTTCTGGCCCAGGTCGGCCAGCAAGAGGCCCAGACGCACGCGACGCTCGGCCAGGGTCTTGTGCTCATCGGTGGGCTCGATCTCGGGGTGATCGTGGCCCTGCACGTCGGGGTTTTCCTCGTGCCACAGCTGGTGTGCGATCTGGTTCGCTTCCGCCTCCACCATGCTCGGCGGCAGCTCGAAGCTGACCAGCCCGTCCAGCTGATCCAGAATGCCGCGCTTCATCACCGCGCGGGCGGCACCGGCATACTCGGCCTCCAGCCGCTCGGCGATCTGCTCTTTCAGCGCGTCCAGGCTCTCGGCGCCGAACTTCTCGGCCAGCGCATCGTCGATCTCGGCCGCCACCGGCTCCTTCACCGCCTTGACGGTGCAGGTGAACTCGGCGTCCTTGCCCGCCAGGTGCGGCGCCTGGTATTCCTCCGGGAAGCTGACCTTGACCACCTTCTCCTCGTCCACCTTCACGCCGACCAGTTGTTCCTCGAACCCGGGGATGAAGCTGTTGGAGCCGAGAGTCAGCGGATAATCCTCCGCGCTGCCGCCCTCGAAGGCCTCGCCATCGACACGGCCAACGAAATCGATCGTGACCTGGTCGCCATCCTTGGCCTTGCTGCCCTTCTTGCGGTCCTTGAAGTCCTGCGCGCTGGACGCGAGGTTCTGCAGCGCCTCGTCGACCTCCGCATCACCGGCCTTCACCACCAGCTTCTCCGCCTTCACCTTCGACAGGTCCACCTCGGGGATCTCGGGCAGCGCCTCATAGGTCATCTCGACCTCGACATCGTCGCCCGGTTTCCAGTCCTCGTTGACCATCTTGACGGCCGGCTCGGCCGCGGGGCGCTCGCCCTTGTCCTCGAAGTGCTGGCTCATGGCGCCGTCGACGGCTTCCTGCATGGCCTCGCCCATGACGCGCTCGCCGAACTGCTTTTTCAGCAGCGGCAGCGGCACCTTGCCCTTGCGGAACCCTTTCATCTCGACATCGGGTTGCGCTTCCTTCAGCTTGTCCATGACCTTGTCGTCCAGCTCCTTGGCCGACAGTTTCATCGTGTAGCCGCGTTTCAGCCCTTCATTGAGCGTCTCTGTGACCTGCATGTTCGTCCTTCCATTGCAAAAAGGCCGCGGAGGCGTCCGCGGCGGTCAAAATCACTCCGGCTATCTATTGATGGTGGCTGTGGCGTGCAAGCGGAGTCTTGGCGCATCCGCGCCAAGACTCCGTCCCGGACTTGATCCGGGACCTCCCAGCCACTTCGCACCACCCGTCCCGGGCTCGATCCGCGACCTCTCACCCCCCCACGTATTTCCGCACGATCGCACTCACCTGCTCGGGCGGCAGCACGGGCGGCACCTGGGTCAGCACCTCGCCTGCGGGGTCCAGCAGGTAGATGAAGCTGCCGTGGCTGTAGATCGGCCCGTGCTCGGGGTCGTCGAAGAGATGCTCGAACTCCACCCGGAACGCGTCATAGGCCACGTCCAGCGCCTCGGGCGTGCCGGTCAGGCCCAGAAGATCGTCCGAGACCTCTGCCAGCGATGGCCCCATCGTCTCGACCGTGTCCAGCTTGGGGTCGATCGTCACCACCAGCGCCGACATCTCCACGCCCTCCGCCTCCAGTTCCGCCACCGCATCCGCCATGAGCGGCAGCGCCGCGCTGCAGATGCCGGGACAGTTGGCATAACCGAAAAACAAAAGCTGATGCCGCCCGTCCGGGTCCGCCTGCGTGCGCACCCGTCCGGTGTGGTCGACCAGTTCGAACGGCCCGCCAACCTCCCATGGC
>JBKAGF010000028.1:0-48559 GCA_046290265.1 Roseovarius sp.
CGGATCATCTGGCGCTTGGCCTGCTCGGTGGCCTTGCGGATGGCCTCGGGGACCTCCTTGGCCTTGCCCTTGCCGAACCCGACGCGGCCCTTCTGGTCGCCCACGACGACGAGCGCGGCAAAGCCGAAGCGCTTACCACCCTTGACGGTTTTCGAAACACGGTTGATCGCAACCAGGCGATCGGCGAATTCCGGGGTTTCGTCGCGATCGCGACCCCCACGGCGGTTGTCATCTCTTGCCATTCTCGGCGTCCTTTCTGCGGGCATCTGCCCCTTGATTTTCCCAATCCAAGTCCGCCCTGCGGGCGTCCGGATCATCGAGGCGGATCATCCGCCTGCAACGTCAGGGTGGGTCGAAGCCCCACCCTACGCAGGCCGCGCAGGGTGGGATTTCATCCCACCTAGATCTTCAGGCCACCCTCGCGGGCAGCATCGGCCAGTGCCTTGATTCGGCCGTGGTAGAGGAACCCGCCACGGTCGAACTGCGCTTCGGTCACGCCAGCTTTCTTGGCGCGTTCCGCGATGGTCGCACCGATCTTGGCGGCTGCTTCCAACGTGTTCTTGCCGACAAAGCCCAGATCCTTTTCCAGGGTCGAGGCCGAGGCCAGGGTCACGCCATTCAGGTCGTCGATCAGCTGCACGCTCATGTTCTTGGACGAACGGTGCACCGAAAGACGGGGGCGGCCGGCATTGACCTTGCGAAGTTTGCTCCGGACGCGCATGCGGCGTTTCTGGAACAGTTGTCTCTTGCTGTTTGCCATTTTCTCGCGTCCTTACTTCTTCTTGCCTTCCTTCTGGAAGATATACTCGTCCTTGTAGCGGATGCCCTTGCCCTTGTAGGGCTCGGGGCGCCGCCAGTCGCGGATATTGGCCGCGACCTGTCCGACGAGCTGCTTGTCATGGCCTTCCACGATCAGTTCCGTGGGCTTGGGCGCCGTGACAGTCACACCTTCCGGAACCTGGAAATCCACGTCGTGGCTCAGGCCGAGGTTCAGCTTCAGGATGTTGCCCTGCACCTGGGCACGATAGCCCACGCCGCGGATCTCGAGCTCTTGCTTGAAGGGCTCGCGCGAGCCGTGCACGAGGTTCGCGACGATGGTGCGGGTCATGCCCCACTGCTGACGCGCGCGCTTGGATTTGCCGCGCGGCGTCACGGTGATGACGCCGTCGCCCACTTCGATCGACACGTCGTCGGTCGCGGTGAAGCTCTTGGTCGCCTTGGGGCCTTTGACCTCGATGGTCTGGCCCGACACGGTGGCGGTAACGCCATCGGGCAGGGCCACGGGTTGTTTACCGATACGAGACATTACAGGGGCCTCCTTAGAATACCGTGCAAAGCACTTCGCCGCCAACGTTCTGGCTGCGCGCGTTCGCGTCCGACATCACACCCTTGGAGGTGGAGACAATCGACACGCCCAGGCCCTGACGGACCGATGGGATGTCATTGACGCCCATGTAAACCCGGCGGCCGGGCTTGGAGACCCGCTTCATCTCGCGGATCACGGGGGCGCCTTCGAAATACTTCAGGCTCACTTCGATGGCCGGGTGGCCACGCTCGTCCGTGGCGTTCTCGAAGCCACGGATATAGCCCTCGTCGGCCAGCACTTCCAGAACGCGCACGCGCATCTTGGAGGCGGGGACCATGACGGTGGATTTGCCACGCATGCCCGCATTGCGCAGGCGGGTGAGCATATCGCCGATAGGATCGTTCATCTCATGTCCCTCCTTACCAGCTCGACTTGACCATACCGGGCAGCTGACCCGACGAACCCAGGTCGCGCAGGGCGATCCGGCTGATCTTCAGCTTGCGGTAATAGGCGTGCGGCCGGCCGGTCAGCTGGCAGCGGTTATGCAGTCGGGTGGCCGAGCTGTTACGCGGCAGCTGCGCCAGTTTCAGGGAGGCCCGGAAGCGATCTTCCATCGGCTTTTCCTGGTCGTTGATGATCTCTTTCAAAGCGGCGCGTTTGCTGGCGTATTGCTTCACCAGGCGCTGACGCTTCTTTTCGCGTTCGATCATTGCTTTCTTAGCCATGTCTCAAATTCCTCGCGATTAGCTGTTGAAGGGCATGTTGAAGTGCTTCAACAGCGCCTTGGCCTCAGCGTCGGTCGGCGCCGTGGTTGCGATGATGACGTCGATGCCCCAGACTTCGTCGACCTTGTCGAAGTTGATTTCGGGGAAAACGATGTGCTCCTTGATGCCCATGGCATAGTTGCCGCGGCCATCGAACGACTTGCCCGACACACCGCGGAAGTCGCGGATCCGCGGCATCGCCACGGTGATCAGACGGTCGAGGAATTCGTACATGCGGTTGCCGCGCAGGGTCACCTTGGCGCCCAGCGGCATGCCTTCACGCACCCGGAACCCGGCGATCGAGTTCTTGGCCGACGTCACGACGGCATGCTGACCGGCGATGGTGGAAAGGTCCTCCTGGGCCGACTTGGCCTTCTTGGAATCCTTCACCGCCTCGGCGCCGCAGCCGATGTTCAGGACGATCTTGTCCAGACGCGGGATCTGCATGTCGTTGGTATAGCCGAACTCTTCCTTCAGCGCCGGGCGAATGGACTCGCGGTAGGCAGCGCGCAGGCGCGGGGTGTAATTTTCGGTATCAAGCATCGATCACGTCCCCCGTGGTCTTGGCGAAACGCACCTTCTTGTCGCCGTCGATCTTGAAGCCGACGCGGGTGGGTTTGCCGTTGGCATCAACGAACGCCAGGTTGCTGAGGTCGATCGGCATCGCCTTGGGCAGGCGTCCGCCCTGGCTCTGCTGGCTCTGGCGCGTGTGGCGGACGGCCATGTTCACGCCCTCGACCACGGCCTTGCCGGCCTTGGGATCGACCGACGTGATCGTGCCTTCCTTGCCCTTGTCCTTGCCGGACAGGACGACGACCTTGTCGCCTTTCTTCAGTTTGGCAGCCATGTCACAGCACCTCCGGGGCGAGCGAGATGATCTTCATGAAGTTCTTCGCGCGAAGTTCACGAACCACCGGTCCGAAGATACGCGTGCCCACCGGCTCACCTGCGTTGTTCAGGATCACGGCGGCGTTGCGGTCAAAGCGGATGGCGGTGCCGTCTTCACGGCGGATCTCTTTGGCGGTGCGCACGACGACGGCCTTGCGGACGTCACCTTTCTTTACGCGGCCGCGCGGGATGGCTTCCTTCACCGAGACGACGATGATGTCGCCCACGGACGCATATTTGCGCTTGGAACCACCCAGGACCTTGATGCACTGCACCCGGCGTGCGCCGGAGTTGTCAGCAACATCCAGATTGGTCTGCATCTGGATCATTAGGTTTCTCCCGACCTAAGGGGTAACGACCCCATGGTTTCGATCAAACCGAAAGGTTCTGTGGCTTACGCCTCCAGAACCTCCCAGCGTTTCGTTTTCGATTTCGGCGCGCATTCGATGATGCGAACTTGGTCGCCGACCTTGAAAGCGTTCTTCTCATCGTGAGCCCGGTATTTCTTGGACTTACGAATGGTCTTCTGCAGCACCGGGTGCTTGAAGCGACGCTCGACCGAAACGGTGACGGTCTGGGCGTTTGCGTCGGAGGTCACGACGCCTTGCAGGATACGCTTGGGCATTCGAGGCTCTCCTTATTCAGCAGCCGAGGCGGCTTTTTGGTTCAGCACGGTCTTGATCCGCGCCACATCGCGACGGACCGAACGGATCCGCGCAGGGTTTTCCAGCGACCCGGTCGCTGCCTGAAAACGCAGGTTGAACTGCTCTTTCTTCAGGTTGGACAGCTCCTCGCGAAGCTGGTCCGGCGTCTTTTCACGCAATTCGGTGGCGTTCATGGCCATCTTCCCTCTCAAAACACCGGCCGGCCCCTGCTGGATGGCTCAGGGTCACGCGGCTTCCCCGGTGGATGAATGTCAAAAACGAATCCCCGCGAAACGCGGGGACCCCTTGGATTTGGGCCGTATAAGGCAGGTCCGGGATCAGGGCAAGGAGATATTTCCCGCCTTGTTGCGCCCGTAACTTTAATCTGGGCGGCATATTTAAGCAGCTACGCGACCGGGTCCACGATCATATCGCACCCAAATATTCCAGAGCGTCTCGATTTCTCTCTTTGTACCTACGCAAGGAACGCTCCTGCCCGCTTTCAGTGAACTTGGTATCTGGGTCTGCCAATGCCGATCGAATACACGATCTCGTCACGTCTTCGAACAACCAGGGCGGAGAATCGACATCCAGAAATCGCACCGCAAGGACTGCAATCACCGCATTCTGCAAACCCTTCTCACGCAGAACGCCAAAGGCACCACGCTCCATGCTCTCCCAGCGTTCTTTTTCCAAGGTCTCCCAAGGTGTTTCGGTGAGGTTTTCCAGTCGGAGTCCGCAATTGTCTTCGGCGCCAGCAAGAAGAAGCTGGAGAAGCAGAAACTCGCCCTCGCCGTCAATCTGCTGAACATGAAGATGGGTATGCTCGATAAACATGGTTAAATTCATCTCCGATCCAAACGACTGATGTCAAATATGCCTAGCCTCTCTCCGGAAACGCTCGCAGTCAATTGCCGGCGCGCGTCCCCGCGCCACCAAGGTCTATCTTGCCAGACCCCGCCCCGCCCGCGTGAGATGGGCGCCGGGTGTGCCCTGTGCGCGCCCATAAACAAAGGAGGAGAACCCCATGTCCAGCCCGTATTCCGGAGGCTGCGATCACGTCAAGGTGACCGCCAGCGCCGAACCCATCGACAATCACGAGTGCCACTGCAACGTCTGCAAGAACGTCACCGGCCAGCACACGACCCACGTGGCCTTCTTCAACCATGACGACCTCAAGGCCGAAGGCGGCGAGATGAAGCGCCAGCCCTTCAACGCCGACAACCCCGACGGCCCGCTCGAGCTCTGCACCTGCGCCGATTGCGGCGCCGCGCTGATGCTGGACGACAAGCAGAAACGTATCCGCGTCGCCGTGCCCAACGTCATGGGCTACAACGACGCCGCCTTCCCCGACGCGACGTACCACGCGTTCTGGGACGAAAGCAAAGGCTACGCCAAGCCCGATGACGGTCGCCCCGTCTACGAAGGCCTGCGCCCCGACTTCAGCTGGCCGCAGCCTGCCGCCTGACGCTCTGGCCCTGCCGCACGGGCGGCGGGGCCTCACCCCCAGGCGTAGTTGAAACTGACGCTGATCCGTTCGTCCTCGGACAGGTTCATCGGCACCTCGTGCCGCAGCCAGCTTTCCCAGAGCAGCACATCGCCCACATTGGGCTTGGCATAGATGAAGGTCCGCAACTCTTCCCGCGCGTCCTTCTTGCGCCCCGGCGCCGCCATCATCCGGGCCGAACGCGGGTCCTCGAGCTTCAGCGCGCTGGCGCCATCCGGCATCGCCACGTAGGTCGTGCCGGAAATCACCGAATGCGGATGCAGATGCGATGAATGCGTCCCGCCCTCGGGCAGGATGTTGATCCAGATATCCTCGAGCTTAAGCTCCCGCCCGTCCAGGTCGAACTCCAAGTCTTCGGCAAACGCCGCCACATGCGCATCCAGCGATTTCACGAGGTCCGTGAATATCGGAAACCGCCACGGCAGGTCAGTCAGCGAGGCATAGGAGGTATAGCCCGGATACCCATTTTCCTCGCACCATTCCTGCCCGGCCTCGTCATCTTCGGCGATGGCATAGCACGACGCCTCCATCTCGTTGGCGTCGATCTTGGGGCCATGCTCGGAAAGCGCAGCACGGTAAAGGCGGGTCACGAAGAGGGATTTGATATCAGCCATGCCCCGCGTCTTATCGCGCGTCCGCCCAAAGGCAAGGATTTCTTCGGATCTTTGCGCAATAACGCCTCCAGCACCAGAAGGGGGCAAGCATGAACCCAATCATCGCGGCGTCCAGCCTCTGCGTCGGCCTGGCCCTTGCCGGCCCCGTTACGGCGGACCCGGCCACGGGCAGCCTCTTCGCCGCGCGTCAGCCGCTTTTCTCGATGCAGTCGGGAACCCGTGACGCCATATCCTCCGCCAGCCTCTTTGTGGACAGGGCCGAGGGCGGTCTCTTCGGCGCCCTGCCCGGCCGCCTCGATGCACCCCTGCGCCACGGCGGCACCAAAGCGGCGCGCCTGCGCGACCTGATCGCGCGGGCCGAGGCCGGGCGCGCGGGCTATGACGCGGTCCAGCACGGCGCCCGCGTGAAACCGCCCCGCCGCCCCACCGACATGACATTGCAGGACATCTACGACTGGATCGAGGCCACCCCAGGCCAGCCCCACGCCATCGGGCGGTATCAGTTCATCCCACCCACGCTGCGCCACTCCGCCGCGCGCCTCGACCTGCCCGCCAGCACCCGGTTCAGCCCCGCGGTGCAGGACCGGCTGGCCGACCTGCTGCTGGGCGACGCCGGGCTGATGAAGGCCAAGGCGGGCGAGATGAGCGTCGACACCTTCATGCTGAACCTCGCCAAGATCTGGGCCGGCCTGCCGATCCCCTCGGGCCGCAGCTATTACGACGGGGTCGCCGGCAACAAGGCGACGATGACATACGAGGCCTACGCGTGGCAGGTGCGGGGGATATTGGGTGTATGACGGGCGCAGGTCGTCGGGATTAGGGTCCGTGCGCGGGCCGTGCTATGATGTCGGGCGATCACCACAAACCAGGGAAGGCACATCATGTCCGACAGTTTCGTTTTCGCCCCCGTCGCACCGCAGGAACTGCGCGTCGACACCGTCGAGCTTTTCGCCGCCCTCACAGCCGTTGGTACCGCCGGAGGCAGCCGCGGCGGCATCCCGATCGACGATTTCGTTCCAATCATAGACCAGCTTCCGGCCCCGGGCGCTGCGCCCGAGCCCTCCGACGACGTACTCGGATAAGCCGGCGATCGGCGTCTTGCGCCAACGGGTTTACCACTTCGGAGCGGCGAGCCTTGTCGCCCGGTGAAAATGGAACCCCCGCCGATTTCTCGACGGGGGTTCCATTTTCTTCATCGGGGTGCGGCCGCAATTGACTGCGTCAATCGCTTTCCCGCACTCGTGAGGATTGGATTACCAATCCTCACGCACCACGACGCGGGTCTTGACCGGCAGTTTCATCGCCGCGAGGCGCAGGGCCTCCATGGCAACCGCCTCGCCGACGCCGTCGATCTCGAACATCACGCGGCCGGGCTTGACCTTGCAGGCCCAGAAATCGACCGAGCCCTTACCCTTACCCATCCGAACTTCGACGGGTTTCGAGGTCACGGGCGTGTCCGGGAAAATCCGGATCCAGACGCGGCCCTGACGCTTCATGTGACGCGTCATGGCACGACGTGCGGCTTCGATCTGACGGGCGGTCACGCGCTCGGGCGTGGTCGCTTTCAGGCCGTAAGTGCCAAAGTTCAGATCAGAGCCGCCCTTGGCCTCGCCCTTGATCCGGCCCTTGAACATCTTGCGGAATTTAGTGCGCTTTGGTTGAAGCATTTCTCATCCCTCCTCAGCGGCGGCCGCCACCAGCACCACGAGGTGCCGGGCCGTCCTGAAGTTCCTGCGCCTTGCGATCCCGGGCCGCCGGATCATGTTCCATGATCTCGCCCTTGAAGATCCAGACCTTGATGCCGATGATCCCGTAGGGCGTGCTGGCCTCGATATTGGCGTAATCGATGTCGGCACGCAGCGTGTGCAGCGGAACCCGGCCCTCGCGGTACCATTCGGTCCGTGCGATCTCGGCACCGCCCAGGCGGCCCGCGACGTTGACCCGGATCCCCAGGGCCCCCATGCGCATGGCGTTCTGCACGGCACGCTTCATCGCGCGGCGGAACGACACACGGCGCTCCAGCTGCTGGGCGATGCTCTCACCCACCAGGGCCGCGTCCAGTTCCGGCTTGCGGACCTCGACGATGTTGAGGTGCAGTTCGCTGTCGGTCATCGCCGCCAGCTTCTTGCGCAGGGTCTCGATATCGGCGCCTTTCTTGCCGATGATCACGCCGGGGCGCGCGGTATGCACCGTGACGCGGCACTTCTTGTGCGGACGCTCGATGATCACGCGGCTGATGCCGGCCTGCTTGCACTCTTTCTTGATGAAATCACGGATCGCGATGTCTTCCAGCAGAAGATCACCGTAATCCTTGGTATCGGCGTACCAGCGGCTGTCCCAGGTGCGGTTCACCTGCAGGCGCATGCCGATCGGATTGACTTTGTTACCCATTAGGCTTGCTCCTCGACTTCACGCACCGTGATGGTGATCTCCGAAAACGGCTTCATGATCCGGCCGAACCGGCCACGGGCGCGCGGACGACCGCGTTTCATCACGAGGTTCTTGCCCACATAGGCCTCTGCCACGATCAGGTCGTCGACATCGAGGTTGTGGTTGTTCTCGGCGTTGGCCACGGCGGACTGAAGGCATTTCTTCACGTCCTGCGCGATCCGCTTCTTCGAGAAGGTCAGATCGTTCAGCGCCTTGTCCACCTTCTTGCCACGGATCATCGCGGCCACGAGGTTCAGTTTCTGCGGGCTGGTGCGAAGCATGCGCAGTTTTGCCATCGCTTCGTTGTCAGCCACGCGGCGGGGGTTCTTTTCCTTGCCCATGACTTACTTCCGCTTCGCTTTTTTATCGGCGGCGTGCCCGTAATAGGTACGGGTCGGCGCGTATTCACCGAATTTCTGACCGATCATATCTTCCGACACGTTGACGGGGATATGCTTGTGACCATTGTACACGCCAAACGTCAGGCCCACGAACTGGGGCAGGATCGTCGAACGGCGCGACCAGATCTTGATGACTTCGTTGCGCCCCGACTCGCGCGATGCTTCGGCTTTTTTCAGCACGTAGGCATCGACGAAGGGGCCTTTCCATACAGAGCGGCTCATGTGTTAACGGCCCTTCTTCTTGGCGTGACGCGAGCGGATGATCAGCTTCTGCGACGCCTTGTTCTTGTTACGGGTGCGCGCACCTTTGGTCGGCTTACCCCAGGGCGTCACCGGGTGACGACCACCCGAGGTCCGGCCCTCACCACCACCATGGGGGTGGTCGATCGGGTTCATGACCACGCCGCGCACGGACGGGCGGATGCCCTTGTGGCGCATGCGGCCGGCCTTGCCGTAGTTCTGGTTGCTGTTGTCGGGGTTCGACACGGCACCGACGGTCGCCATGCACTCCTGACGCACCATGCGCAGCTCGCCCGAGCTCAGGCGGATCTGGGCGTAGCCACCATCGCGGCCCACGAACTGGGCATAGGTGCCTGCGGCACGTGCGATCTGGCCGCCCTTACCGGGTTTCAGCTCGATGTTGTGAACGATCGTGCCGATCGGCATGCCCTGAAACGGCATCGCGTTGCCGGGCTTGATGTCTGCCTTCGGCGAGGCGATGACGCTGTCGCCCACGGCCAGGCGCTGCGGCGCCAGGATGTAGGCTTGCTCGCCATCTTCGTATTTGATCAGCGCGATAAAGGCCGTCCGGTTCGGGTCGTATTCGATCCGCTCGACGGTTGCGGCCACGTCGATCTTGTTGCGTTTGAAATCAACGATCCGGTAAAGGCGTTTGGCGCCACCCCCGCGACGACGCGAGGTAATCCGCCCGGTGTTGTTCCGGCCGCCCGATTTCGTCAGACCCTCGGTGAGGGCTTTGACGGGACGTCCTTTATACAGCTCCGAACGGTCGATCAGCACCAGCCCGCGCTGGCCCGGCGTCGTCGGCTTGTACGACTTGAGTGCCATGCTTTCTGTCTTCCGTTTAGCAAACGGCGAACCAACGGCTCGCCTATGTAGGGGTGGGATTAAATCCCACCATGGTTATAGGCCCCCTTAGGTGCCCGGTTCAGGTGTTCTTGCGAACAACGGCAAAGCCCCGGACGAATCCGGGGCCTTGCGGATGGGGTCGTTTACGAAAGACCACCCTTGCGGTCAAGCCTTTCGCCCAAAGAAAAACCCCGGCCACGCCTGCGCCCGGGGTCGAATTCTTTCAAAGGCAGGCGGCGATGCCGCCAGTCGCCTTATGCCAGCGCGATGTTGACGGCGCTTTCGCGTCCGTCACGGCCGGATTCCAGGTCATAGGTGACCTTCTGGTCGTCGGCGAGGCCCGTCAGGCCCGAACGCTCGACGGCCGAGATGTGTACGAAGACGTCCTTGCCGCCCGATTCCGGTGCGATAAAGCCGTAGCCTTTGGTGGTGTTGAACCATTTCACGGTGCCGTTGGCCATTTTCCGTGTCTCCTTTAGATGTTGCTGTCCGCAGTATGCGACAGCTCGGCGGCGTCATGACAAGATCGAAAGCCAGTCGCCGGTAAAGGAGAAAGGGTCGATAGGTAGTAACGTGCACCGCCCATATGGGCGCTAACATGATTCCCGTCAATGAAAATCACGGGCCGCGCGCACCGAGCCGTTGGTTTCTTGCGATAAAATGCCGGGCGCGCCAAAAAGAAAACCCCCGCCGATCTCTCGACGGGGGCCAATCTCGTAGGGCGGGGTTCACCCCGCCATCCGCTCACAGCCCGGTCGTCACGTCGATCGTGTTGCCCTCTTCGAGCGTCACATAGGCTTTCTTGACGTCCTTGCGGCGGCCCATGATGCCACGGAACCGCTTTTGCTTGCCCTTGGTGATGGACGTGTTGACCGCTTTCACCTTCACATTAAAGAGCGCCTCGACGGCCTCCTTGATCTGGGGTTTCGCGGCGTCCATGGCCACCTCGAAGACAACGGCGTTCGATTCCGACGCCATCGTGGCCTTCTCGGTGATCACCGGCTTGCGGATCACATCGTAATGTTCGGGTTTCGCGCTCATTTCAACCGAGCCTCCAGTGCTTCGACACCCGCCTTGGTCAGCACGAGCGTGTCGCGCTTGAGGATGTCGTATACGTTCGCGCCCATGCTGGGCAGCACGTCCAGACCGTCGATGTTGGCCGCGGCGCGGGCAAAGCCCTCGTTCACGGTCGCACCGTCGATGATCAGCGCGCGCTTCCAGCCCAGATCCTTGACCTGCTTGGCCAGCTCCTTGGTCTTGGCGGCACCTTCGGCGGCCTCGATGACCACCAGCTCACCCGCCTTGGCCTTGGCCGACAGCGCGTGCTTCAGGCCCAGCTGACGCACCTTCTTGGGCAGGTCATGCGCGTGGCTGCGCGGGGTCGGCCCCTTGTAGATACCACCCTTGCGGAAGATCGGCGCGTTGCGGTCACCGTGGCGTGCGCCGCCGGTGCCCTTCTGGCGATAGATCTTCTTGGTCGAATAGCTCGTCTCGGACCGGGTCTTGACCTTGTGGGTGCCCTGCTGTGCCTTGTTGCGCTGCCAGCGGACCACGCGGTGCAGGATGTCGGCACGCGGATCGAGATCGAAGATCTCGCCCGAGAGCTCGACCGAACCGGCCTTGCCACCGTCGAGTTTGATCACGTCGAGTTTCATTCCTCACCGTCCTTCTTCTCTTCACCGGCATCATCGGCCTTGTCGGCCTCGATCTCGGCTTCCGCATCCTTCAGCGCGGCGGCTTCCTGGGCTGCCTGCTCTTCGGCCAGGCGCTGTGCTTCGGCCTCGGCCTCTGCGGCTGCGGCGGCTGCGGCTTCTTCTGCGGCCTTCTCTGCTTCGGCGGCAGCCGATTTCAGAGCGGCGGGCAGGATGGCGCTCTCGGGGAACGGTTTCTTCACCGCATCCTTGATCGTCACCCAGCCACCCTTGGAGCCGGGAACCGCGCCCTTGACCATGATCAGGCCACGGTCGGCGTCGGTTTTCACCACTTGCAGGTTCTGCGTCGTCACGCGGGCGGCGCCCATGTGACCGGCCATCTTCTTGCCCTTGAACACCTTGCCGGGGTCCTGACACTGGCCGGTGGAGCCGTGCGAGCGGTGGCTGATCGACACACCGTGGCTGGCCCGCAGACCGCCGAAGTTGTGCCGCTTCATCGCACCGGCAAAGCCCTTACCGATCGAGGTGCCGGAAACGTCCACGAACTGACCTTCGAAATAGTGGTTCGCGGTGATTTCCTCACCCACGTCGATCATGTTCTCGGGCGCCACGCGGAATTCCGCGACCTTGCGCTTGGGTTCCACCTTGGCAACGGCGAAATGGCCACGCATGGCTTTCGACGTCCGTTTCGCCTTGGCGGTCCCTGCGCCCAGCTGAACAGCGGCATAGCCGTGCTCTTCGGGCGTGCGTTGGGCGACGACCTGCAGTTTGTCCAGTTGAAGAACGGTCACAGGGATCTGCTTGCCGTCTTCCATGAAAAGCCGGGTCATGCCGACTTTCTTTGCGATTACACCAGAGCGCAACATGTCCTGCCCTCCTTAAACCGAGATCTGCACGTCCACGCCGGCAGCCAGGTCGAGCTTCATCAGAGCGTCGACGGTCTGGGGCGTGGGATCAACGATGTCCAGAAGACGCTTGTGCGTCCGGATCTCGAACTGATCGCGCGATTTCTTGTTCACGTGGGGGCCACGCAGAACGGTGAACTTCTCGATCTTGTTCGGCAGCGGGATGGGCCCGCGCACGTCTGCGCCGGTCCGCTTGGCGGTGTTGACGATCTCCTGCGTGCTGGCGTCCAGCACGCGGTAGTCGAACGCCTTCAGGCGGATACGGATGTTTTGGCTTTGAATGGCCATTCTTCTTATCCCTAACAGGGTTCCAGCGGAGAGGAAGAGAGGCGGAATTGCCGCCCTTCGTCGCGCCCAAAGTGGGGCCGGGTGCCGACCGATGCCAGCACCCGGGAATTCTGGATCATCCCGGGCCTTTGCCCGAAATGAAGCGGTGCCTCAGATCACTCGAGGATCTTGGACACCACGCCGGCGCCGACGGTGCGGCCGCCTTCGCGGATGGCAAAGCGCAGGCCGTCTTCCATCGCGATCGGCGCGATCAGCTCGACCTCGAACTTCAGGTTGTCGCCCGGCATCACCATCTCGGTGCCCGACGGCAGCGTCACCGTGCCCGTCACGTCCGTCGTGCGGAAGTAGAACTGCGGACGGTAATTGGCGAAGAACGGCGTGTGACGGCCACCCTCTTCCTTGGTCAGGATATACGCCTCGGCCTCGAACTTGGTGTGCGGCGTCACCGAACCCGGCTTGCACAGGACCTGCCCGCGCTCGACACCTTCACGGTCCACGCCGCGCAGCAGCGCGCCGATGTTGTCGCCCGCTTCACCGCGATCCAGCAGCTTGCGGAACATCTCGACGCCCGTGCAGGTCGTCTTGGTGGTGTCGCGGATGCCGACGATCTCGATCTCGTCGCCCACGTTGATCACGCCACGCTCGACGCGGCCGGTCACAACCGTGCCGCGGCCCGAGATCGAGAACACGTCCTCGATCGGCATCAGGAACGGCTGGTCCACGGCGCGCTCCGGCGTCGGGATGTACTCGTCCACCGCCGCCATCAGCTCGCGGATCTTGTTCTCGCCGATCTCCGGGTCACGCCCTTCCATCGCCGCCAGAGCCGAACCCGAGACGATCGGGATGTCGTCGCCCGGGAACTCGTAGCTGGACAGCAGCTCGCGGATTTCCATCTCCACCAGCTCCAGCAGCTCCTCGTCGTCGACCTGGTCGACCTTGTTCATGAACACCACCAGCGCGGGCACGCCGACCTGGCGCGCCAGCAGGATGTGCTCGCGGGTCTGCGGCATCGGGCCGTCGGCGGCGTTCACCACCAGGATCGCGCCGTCCATCTGCGCCGCACCGGTGATCATGTTCTTGACGTAGTCGGCGTGGCCGGGGCAGTCGACGTGGGCATAGTGCCGCGCGTCGGTCTCGTATTCCACATGCGCCGTCGAGATCGTGATCCCGCGCGCTTTCTCTTCCGGCGCACCGTCGATCTGGTCATATGCGCGGAAATCGCCGAAATACTTCGTGATCGCCGCCGTCAGCGTCGTCTTGCCGTGGTCAACGTGACCAACGGTCCCGATGTTCACGTGCGGTTTCGAACGGTCAAACTTTTCCTTTGCCATGATGGCCTCCTGTTCTTTTGCGGATGGTGGGTTTTCACCCACCCTACGGTGATGGGTAGGGCGGGGTTCACCCCGCCACCCGGGTTATGCGTATTTCGCCTGGATTTCTTCCGAGATGTTCGACGGAACCGGTTCGTAATGCGAGAACTGCATGGTGAACTGGGCGCGGCCCGACGACATCGAACGCAGCGTGTTGATGTAGCCGAACATGTTCGCCAGCGGCACGTTCGCGTTGATCGCGATGGCGTTGCCGCGCGGCTCCTGGCCCGACACCTGGCCCCGACGCGAGGTCAGGTCGCCGATGATGCCGCCGGTATATTCTTCCGGCGTGATCACTTCGACCTTCATGATCGGTTCCAGCAGCTTGGCGCCGGCCTTGCGCAGACCTTCGCGCATGCCCATCCGTGCCGCGATCTCGAACGCCATGACCGAGGAGTCCACGTCGTGGAACTTGCCGTCGATCAGTGCGACCTTGAAGTCGATCACCGGGAAGCCGGCCAGCGGACCGCTGTCCATCACGCTCTCGATACCCTTCTCGACCCCGGGGATGTATTCCTTCGGGACGGCACCGCCAACGATGCGGCTCTCGAACGAATAGCCTTCGCCCGGCTCTGTTGGCGAGATGATCAGCTTCACTTCGGCGAACTGACCCGACCCACCCGACTGTTTCTTGTGGGTGTAGGTGTGTTCGATCTCGTGGCTGATGGTCTCGCGATAGGCCACCTGCGGCGCGCCGATATTGGCTTCGACCTTGAATTCGCGCTTCAGACGGTCGACCAGGATGTCGAGGTGAAGTTCGCCCATGCCCTTCATGATGGTCTGACCGCTCTCGATGTCGGTCTCGACGCGGAAGGACGGGTCCTCGGCGGCCAGACGGGCCAGGCCCTGGCTCATCTTTTCCTGGTCGTTCTTGGTCTTGGGCTCGACCGCGATCTCGATCACCGGATCGGGGAAGGTCATGGTTTCCAGAACCACCAGTTCCTTGGGATCGCTCAGCGTGTCACCCGTGGTGGTGTCCTTCAGACCGGCCAGCGCGATGATGTCGCCGGCAAATGCCTCTTCGATCTCTTCGCGGTTGTTCGAGTGCATCATCATCATCCGTCCGATGCGCTCTTTCTTGCCCTTGGTCGAGTTCTGGATCGTGTCGCCCTTCTTCAGCACGCCCGAATAGATGCGCGTGAAGGTCAGCGAGCCGACGAACGGGTCGTTCATGATCTTGAACGCCAGGCCCGAGAAGGGCATGGAATCGTCCGCGCGGCGGGCGATGTTGCGGGTCTCGGTCTCGTCATCGGGGGCGAAGCCCATGTAATCGACCACGTCCAGCGGGCTCGGCAGATAGTCGACCACGGCGTTCAGAAGGGGCTGCACGCCCTTGTTCTTGAACGCGGAACCACCCAGAACCGGCACGAAGGTCAGCGACAGCGTGCCCTTGCGGATCAGTTTCCGGAGGGTCGGCACGTCGGGCTCGTTGCCTTCCAGGTATTCCATCATCGCGTCGTCGTCCATTTCGACGGCGTTCTCGATCAGCTTGGCACGCCACTCGTCGGCCTGGTCCTTCAGTTCGTCACGGATCGGCTGGCGGGTCCAGGACGCGCCCAGGTCCTCGCCTTTCCAGGTCCACTCTTCCATGGTCACCAGGTCGATGATGCCTTCCAGCTCGTTCTCGGCACCGATCGGCATGGCGATCGGAACGGCCTTCGCGCCGGTGCGGCTTTCGATCATCTCGACGCAGTTGAAGAAGTCCGCACCGATCTTGTCCATCTTGTTGACGAAAACGATGCGCGGCACCTTGTAGCGGTCGGCCTGGCGCCAGACGGTTTCCGTCTGGGGCTCGACGCCCGCGTTGGCGTCCAGCACACAGATCGCACCGTCAAGCACGGCCAGAGAACGCTCGACTTCGATGGTAAAGTCGACGTGCCCGGGCGTGTCGATGATGTTCATCCGGAACTTGGTGTCGTCGGTGCCCTCTTTCGTCGGGTCTTCCTGCCACTGCCAGAAGGTGGTGGTGGCCGCCGACGTGATGGTGATGCCGCGTTCCTGCTCCTGCTCCATCCAGTCCATCGTGGCCGCACCATCGTGCACCTCGCCGATGTTGTGGGATTTGCCGGTGTAAAACAGGATCCGTTCCGAGCAGGTGGTCTTGCCTGCGTCGATATGGGCCATGATGCCGAAGTTGCGGTAGCGTTCGAGCGGATAGTCGCGTGCCATGATGCAAATGCCTCTAGGATTTTACCAGCGGTAATGGCTGAAGGCTTTGTTCGCCTCGGCCATCTTGTGGGTGTCTTCACGTTTCTTGACGGCGGTCCCGCGCGAGTTCACGGCATCCAGAAGCTCGCCGGCCAGGCGCTCTTCCATGGTGTTCTCGTTGCGGCCACGGCAGGCGGTGATCAGCCAGCGGATCGCCAGCGCCTCGCGGCGCTCGGGGCGAACTTCGACCGGAACCTGGTAGGTGGCACCACCGACACGGCGCGAGCGGACCTCGACCGACGGTTTGATGTTGTCCAGCGCTTCGTGGAAGATCTCCACAGGGGCGCGCTTGACCTTGTCTTCGACGCGATCGAGCGCGTTGTAGACGATTTTCTCCGCGACCGACTTCTTGCCGTCGATCATCAGGTTGTTCATGAACTTGGTCAGAACCCGGTCGCCATACTTGGCGTCGGGCAGGATTTCACGTTTTTCAGCGGCGTGACGACGAGACATCTGAAATTCCTCTTACTTGGGACGCTTGGCGCCGTATTTCGAACGACGCTGCTTGCGGTCCTTGACGCCCTGGGTATCAAGCACACCGCGCAGGATGTGGTAACGCACACCGGGAAGGTCTTTCACACGGCCGCCACGGATCAGGACCACCGAGTGCTCCTGCAGGTTGTGGCTTTCGCCGGGAATATAGCTGATCACCTCGAAGCCATTGGTCAGGCGCACCTTGGCGACCTTCCGCATGGCCGAGTTCGGCTTCTTCGGCGTGGTGGTGTAGACGCGCGTGCACACGCCGCGCTTCTGCGGGCACCCTTGGAGGTGCATCGACTTCTGGCTTCTTACTTTGGGCTGACGCGGTTTGCGGATCAGCTGTTGGATCGTTGGCATTGGGTCTCTTTCCCCGTCTTTCAACACATGTGTCTGCTTGGGGTCGCCCCCGCGCGGTTTCAGTTCTTTTCGCACATCACGCGTCCGCAATGCGCAAATACCGCAATCGTTTCCATTCCGAGGTAAACGACGCGGCGGGTTCCCAGAGGATCGGGGCACTCAAATGGCCCGGATCTTGTCCACTAGAATTTTGAGTTCGACAAAACAGGGCGGCCCCCGACGTCGAGATGAGCGGCGTATAGGGGGAGTCGGCACGCCTGTCAACACTCCCCTCCGCCCGAGGTTGCAAAGCGGCAAACCCCGGCAAATACGCCGCCAATCACGGCATCGCTGCCCGTCAACTCCGCCGCAAGGCCGCGCCAACGCCCGGCAACGGCCCGGACACCCCCGGTTTCGCGCTTGCCCGCCTCACGCGCATTTGCAACCATGCGCCCACGACGTCTCGAAGGTGCCTCGCCCCATGCGCGCAATCGGTATATGCCGCTTTTCCTATCCCGCGCTTGGCGGCTTCAAGCGCATGCACGACACCATCGAGGAGCGGGAGGCCTATCTCTATACTCCCGAGCGGATGGAACTGCGGTTTCGCCACTTCGAAACCCTCACCCTGCCCTCCATCGCCGCGCAGAAGGACAAGCGCTTCACCTTCCTCTTACTCACCGGCGAGCGGATGCCCAAACCCTGGTGGGAGCGGCTCAACGACATCTGCGCCCCGGTCGACGAGATCCGGATCGTCACCGCCGAGCCGATGAAGCACCGCACCGCCATGCAACTGGCCATCCAGCACGAGCTTGCCCGAGAGGACGACGCGGAATCCCTCCAGTTCCGGCTCGACGACGACGACGCGGTCGGCACCAATTTCGTCCGCGGCATCCGCCGCACGGCGCGGCTTGCGGGCAAGCTGCGCGACGGCTGGCAGAACATGGTGATCGAATATTCCCGCGGCTATTCCGTAAAGCTCACCCCCGACGGCATTCTCGCGCAGGAGATCCAGGGCCAGTTTCTCGCCTGCGGTCTGGCCGTACTTTTCCGTCCCGGCGACCCGAGGACCGTGATGAATTACGGCCATCACAAGCTGCATCATTCCATGCCCACCCTGATCGAGCCCGAGACGCATATGTACCTGCGCGCGCTCCATGACGACAATGACAGCCACGCCCGCATCAGCACCAAGGGCCTTGCCCCCCTCACCGACGATCAGCGCGCCTTCTTCAGGGACCGCTTCAATGTCGACGAGGCGGCTGTGCAAGCGGCCTTTTCCGCCCCAGCCGCGTCTCGCGATAGAGCGTGAACAGCCCGCTGCCCACCACGATCGACGCGCCGATCAGCGTCAGCGGTTCCGGCCATTCCCCGAAGGCGACGAAGCCCAGCAGCATCGCCCATAACAGGCCGGTATAGCGGAACGGCGCGACAAAGCTGATCTCTCCCACCCGCATCACCATGATCGAGAACAGGTAACCGCCGATGATCAGCAGCGACGCGGCGCCCACGAGCCCGATCTCGCGCGTGCCCATCGGCGCCCACGGCACCCCAAGGCTCAGAAGGCCGAAGATCGTCATCGTCGCGACCGATGTCAGCAGGGTGACGAAGATCGACGGCGTCTCCTTCGACAACCGCCGCGTCGACAGATCCCGCACCGTCACGCAGCCCACGGCCAGCAGGGCATAGACCGCATAGAAGTTGAAGTCGTCGGTTCCGGGCCGCACGATCATCAACACGCCGGCAAAGCCCACAAGGATCGCGGCCATGCGGCGCCACCCCACCGGCTCGCGCAGAAACAGCGCGGCGGCCAGCGTGATGGTCAGCGGCAGGGCCTGCAATATCGCCGTCACATTGGCCAGCGGCATGTTGAACAGCGCCGTCAGAAAGAAATAGGCCGCGCCCACCTCCGCGCCTGTCCGCGCGGCCATCAGACCCCAGTCGCGCCGCGGCAGCCTGGTCCGCAACGCCCCCATCCGCCACGCCACCAGCGCCACCAGCACCGATGTCACAAGTCCGCGCAACAGCAGCAGCTGAAACAGCGGCACGTCCCCCGCCATCGCCTTCATCGCGGTGTCGTTGAAGGTGAAACACGCCATCGACGCTATCATCAAAAGCGCGCCGGTCAGGTTGTCGGATCGGGTCATGCCCAGCCTCTAATCCGGCGCCGCTGCCGGCACAAGCGCCAACCGGAAACCGGGCGCCCTTCCCCGTCCTTCACTGTTCCCGAAATACTCGGAATCCCACAATCCTGCGCGGCGCAGCCGCACGATCGGATCAGCGCCCCGCCCCCGGCGCCAGCGCGTCCAGAAGGGCGCCATGCACCGCCGGGTTTCCGGCCAGAACGCCATCGACCTTGGCCACCGGCTTGTTGTACCGCAGCGCCCCGCCCGCCCGGTCCGAGGTCACCGCCCCGGCCTCGCGCAGGATCACGTCGCCCGCGGCGATGTCCCATTCCCATGTCGCGCGCAGTGTCATCATCGCATCGAACCGCCCCTCGGCCACTAGCGCCAGCCTGTAAGCCAGAGAGGGCCGGAATCCGCGCGCCATGTCCGGGGCCTGTCCCGCCCGCCAGTGCACCGCCTCGAAGGCGGGTTTCGCGGCCAGCACGCTGCTGCCGCTCAGGCCTCCGGCATCGCTCACTCTCAGGGGCGTGCCGTTCAGCGTCGCCCCCTGCCCGCGCGCGGCGGCGTACATCTTGTCCCGCATCGGCAGATAGACGACGCCGGCCACCGCCGCGCCATCCTCGACCACCGCCAGCGAATGCGCCCAGGTTCGCGTACCTTCGATGAAACTGCGCGTGCCATCGATCGGATCGACAATGAACGCCCGCCTGCGCGACAGCCGCCCGGGCCCGTCCACGCTTTCCTCCGACAGCCAGCCGTAATCCGGCCGCGCACCGCGCAAGCGCTCTTCCAGAACCGCGTTCACCGCCAGATCCGCCTCGGTCACCGGCCCCGCGCCGCCCGGCTTGTCCCAGACCTGCGCCTCGGGTCCGGTGAACCGGCACGCGACCTCGCCCGCCGCCCGCGCCGCCGAGATCAGCAGGTCAAGATCAGTTTCCGGCAAGGATCAGCCCTTCGACCAGCAGCGACGGCACCACGCGCGACTTCCACGGCCGCGCGTCGTTGGCCGGAACGATCCTGCGCATCATGTCCGGCAGGCTGCCCGCGATGGTGCATTCGTTCACCGGAAACGCGATTTCGCCATTCTCGATCCAGAACCCCGACGCCCCGCGGGAATAATCCCCGGTATTGGGGTTGATCGTCGACCCGATCATCGAGGTCACCAGCAGGCCGGTGCCCATCTCCGCCATCAACGCCTCGCGGCTCCTGTCGCCCTGGGTCAGCGCCACGTTGCTCGACAGCGGCGTCGGCACCGAGGACGGCGCCCGCCGCGCATGGCCCGTCGACGGCAGTCCCAGCTTCCGCCCCGTCGAAAGGTCCAGGACCCAGGAGGTCAGGATGCCGTCCTCGACCAGCGCCCGCCGCGCCACCGGCAGACCCTCGGCATCGAAAGGCTGCGACGAAAGCGCCCGCGGGCGCAGCGGGTCGTCGATCAGCGACAGCCCCTCGGGAAGCACCTGCTCGCCCATCCGGTTCATCAGCCAGGACGCCCCGCGCGACACCGCCCCGCCATTGATCGCCGCCAGAAGATGCCCGATCAGGCTCGGGGCCACGCGCTCGTCGAACAGGACGGGATACGCGCCGGTATAGGGTTTCTTCGCGTCCAGCATCGCCGCCGCCCGCTCGCCCGCGCGGGTCCCGATCTCTTCTGCGCTGCGCAGGTCGGCGGCAAAGACCCGCGTGTCGGCATCGTGATCACGCTGCATGCCGGTGCCGGTGCCGGCAATCGCCACGGCGCTCAGGCTGCGAGCGCTGCTGGTGAAGCCGCCCGAGAACCCGTTGGTCGCGGCCATGTGCATCCGTTCCACGTCGTGATCGGCGGCGGCCTGCACCTGGGTCACGCCCGGCACCGCCATCGCGGCCGCTTCCAGCGCCAACGCGGCCTCCTGCATGTCGGGCGCGGCCGGCTCCGGCCCCGGATCGTGCAATTCCAGTGCCGCCACGTCCCAGGCGGTCGCCAGCTGGCCGGGCTCGGCCAGCCCCGCATGCGGATCCTCGGGCGCTTCGCGGGCCATCGCCACGGCGCGCTCCGCCAGCATCGCCAGCGTCTCGTCACGGGTGTCCGAAGCTCCCACGCAGGCCTGCCGCCGCCCCACGAAGACCCGCAGGCCGACCTCGATGCTCTCGGACCGCTCCGCCTGTTCCAGCGCGCCGGCCCGGACGTTGATGCTCTGGGTCCGCGCCTCGACCGCCACGGCATCCGCCGCCTCCGCCCCCGCCTTGCGGGCGGCATGCAGCAGCGCTTCGGTCAGGCTCTCGGGACTGGCTGGCATCGGGAAACTCCTTGCTGGGCCCCGCAACCGGGGGCGCGGACAACGGCGGGCGGTGCGCCGTCCCGCTTTACTGTGCCGCCTTTACGGGCGCAAGCCACGCAGCCCGGCGCTCAGCGCACGCGCTGCCCGTTGACGGTCACCTGCCCATCCGCCGTAATCGAGATCTCGGACCGCACGCGACCCGGGTCGCCGTCGACCGGATCGGTGAACATGCCCAGCGTCATGCGGGCCGACACCGCGTCGTCATCCGTCAACGCGCCCGCGGCCAGCATCCGGTCCAGCAGGCCCTGTGCCCCCGACACCTCGAATGTCGCCTGTCCTTCGGTGACCGGAAACCCCTCCAGCGTCTCGTAATCCGTGTGATCGAACGACAGATTGCCATGCCCCGTCACGCTGGCATCCGGCAGGCGCAGTTCCAGCGCCTTCAGCTCCAGCGTCTCGACCGACAAGGGCAGGCTGTCATCCGACAGGGCCGACAGCGCCCGCAGGTCGAACAATGTCTCCAGCAGGATCATCTCGCCGTTAAGGTCAACCACGATATCCGCCGCTTCGCGCGGCAGGTCGTCTGTCAGGAAGAATTGCGCCCAGCTTTCCTCGGACAGCGTGAACTGGTCCAGTTCGAGCCGTAATGCATAATCCTGCGGCGCAACCGCGCGGATCAGCGGGATCGACAGGTCCAGGAAAACGCGGTCCGCCTCCAGCTCGGCGGCGACCTGCATCACCGGGTCGGTCAACTGCATCGCCGCGGACTGCGATTCCGAGACCACGCTCAGCCCTTCGCCGGTCACGACGAACTGCCCCCGAATGTCGTTCCACTCCGTCCGGCTGCTGCCCATGGGCGCACCGCTCAGCCATTCGCGGTCCCAGTCGGTACCGGTCGCCGCCCTCGCGTCGTGGCGAAAGACCGCACCACTGTCCGATGCCGCCTCCATCCGGTTCAGCATCGACCCGTCCCGCGGCAGGCGAAGCTCCGTCACCGTCTCGACGTCGTTGCGCTCCATCGCGCCGCGCATGCCTTCGCCGGCGGTTTCTTCGCCGTACCCGTAATCGACAACCACCTGCGCCGCGGCACCCGTGCGGACGAAATCAAGCCAGCCCTCGGTGATGTCGCTGGTCTGGGTGATGTCGAACCCGCTCTGCAGATAGCGATAGGACACCGGATACGGGGTTCCGTCCATCTCGAAGGTATCAAGCGCGATCTCGAATGCCGCGCCCGTCCACTGTGTCGCGATCCCCGCATCGTCTTGACGCATCCCGACGGTCGCGTCCTCCATCCGCCAGCGAAACGCGCCTTGGGCGACGACCTCCATGTCGCCCGCGACCTCCATCTCCAGCCGGAACGGCATGGCCGCGCTTTCCGGAAGGCTCACGTCGATTCCGTCGCCCCCGGGGGCAAAGCGCGGACCGGGCAGTTGCAGGTAAAGCTCCGCACCAAGATAGGGAAACGCCCGTGTCAGCCCGATCGGCCCGACGGCCAGCGCATCGCCCTCGCGCAGCACCTCAGCCTCCCAGTCCAGGCCCAGCGCCTCGAACTGGACGGTCCAGACCTCCCACGCCTCTTCGGCCGTCACCCCGGCCAGCGCCGCCTGCGGCGCCACCAGCGCCGCCGCCAGCGTCAGAGCGCGCATCCGCACCGGATCAGCGCAGACGCTGGCCATTGGCCAGGACCTGCCCGTCCTCGGTCACCTCGATGGTCGAAGTGATCACGTCTTCGCCCTCGCCCGCCTGTCCGAACATTCCCAACATCATGCGCGTGCCCATGGCCTGCTCCTCGGGCAGCAGCCCCAGCGCCACCAGCCTGTCCAGAAGACCATTGGCGCCCGTTACCCGCAGATCGACGCTGCCAGAGGGCGCGGGCATGCCGGCAAAGGTCTCGTAATCGTCGTTGTCGATCTCGAACGCCCCCTCGCCGGTCACCTCCGCTCCCACGGCCTGCAGCAGGAACTCGTTCAGCACCACGTTCTCGATGCGGCCCAGCGACTCGGTCATCAGGTCAACATCCATCATCCGCATGATGTCCAGCGGGTCCCGCGTCAGCGCCGCCTCTCCCGCCATGTCCAGCACCAGCGTCATCGGGTCACGCGGCAACTGCGCCTCGGGATCGAACAGCGTCCAGATCTCGTCGTTGACGCTCAGGTCTTCCAACGTCATCCGCAGGCTGACCGGTACCGCGCCATCGGTCTCGGTCAGCGGCGCGGTGATGCGCCCCTCGCTGCGCGCAACCTCGCCCGAGATGGGCAAAGGCATGTCCGACGGCATCAGGAACTCGAACACGAAATCGGTATAGACCCCGGCCAGCGACAGCCCCTCGGCCCCCAGCGTCATGTCGTTGCTGTCCATCAGATAGCCGGTGGTCTGGCGTATCTCGACATCCTCGACCCGGCTCACGTTTTCACTGTCGACGCGGATATCCGCAGTCTGCGCCACCACCATCAGCCCGGCACGCAGCGCGTCGTCGAGATTCAGAAGATCCACCTGCCCCGCCGGAATGGAAATTTCCATCCCCGAAGTGCCGCCGGTCATCGTCTGGTCCGCCCGGGTCACGGCGCCGGCCGGGTCGGTGATTTCCGATACGAACTGCATCCGGTCATTGACCCCCGACAGGACGACCTTCACGACGTCGCCCTCGGTGATTTCATACCGGCTCGACCCGCTCATCGTGCCGTCCATGCGCATGTCGAACCCGCTCTCGTCCGGGACCGTCACGTCGCTCAGGGTGAACCGCGCCTCGTCATAGGCGCCTTCATAGCTCACCTGCCCCGGCGTCCCGGTGGCAATGGTGCGCCCGTCGAACCCCTCGTAGGTGATCGTGGCCGCGAACGCCTCTTCCGTGTCCGGCGTCGAAAGACTGACCTGCATCGTCAGCGGTGCGGGATAGGACAGCCGCACGCTGCCGTCGCCCTGTTCGCTCAGGTTCAGCCCGTTGGTGACGATCCGCGCCTCGCCGCCATCCAGCGGCAGGGCATACGTCATCACCACGCTTTCCACGCTCAGATCCTGGCCGTCGCGCACCGGCTCTGCCGTCACATCAAAGCCGAAGGCGCGCGCGGGGGCCATCATGTTGGCCAGCACGTCATCGGCCGTCACGTCGGCCAGCGCTGCGACGGGGATCAAGGCGCTGCCGCACAGCAGCGCGGGAAGCAGGCGGAAATGGATCATCACGTCACCTTTCATCAGGTTGAAATCGTCAAATGCGAAAGGGCCGGATCACCCGGCCCCCGCAATGTCTTCAGGCCGCGACCGGATCAGCGCAGGCGCTGTCCGTTGGCCAGGACCTGCCCGTCGCTCTTGACCTCGATCGTCGAGGTCAGCGTGTCCTCGCCCTCGCCCGGAACGGCGAACATGCCCATCATCATGCGCACGCCCATCGCCTGTTCCTCGGGCACCAGACCCATGGCGATCAGCGTGTCCAGCAGGCCGTTGGCACCGGTCAGCCTCAGGTCAACCGACCCGTCGGGCGCCGGCATTCCGTTGAAGGTCGTGAGATCGGTGTTGTCGAAGGTGAACGCTCCCCCGCCGGTCAGTTCGGCACCCGCGGCGCTGACCGTCAGCGTGTTGATGTCCAGCGTGTTCAGCTCGCCGGGCATGCCCATCTCACCGCTTTCGGCCGCTTCCATCTGCTCGGGATCGAACAGGTCGAAGAACAGCTTTGCCGTACCGGTCAGGTCGACATCGATCGTCGCCGGATCGCGCGGCAGCTGACCGGACGGGTCGAAGATGCCCCAGATCATGTCCGACATGGTGAAATCGCCCATCGTCAGACCCATCGCGAAATCCTGTGCCTCTTCGCTTTGCGCGATCGGCAGCGTCAGGTTGAATCCGGTCTGACCGAAGGCCAGTTCGACGGGAAGCGGGATATCGCCCCCGCTCATGTTCACCTTCGCATCCTGCGACGACACGTCATAGGTCAGTCCCTCGCTGCTCATCGCGACCTTGATTTCACCGCTGGCGGAACTTGTCGTCCCCTGCGTTGTCTGCGGCGGGTCCACGAAGGTGAAATCGCTTGCACCGTCCGTGTAGGATGCCGTCATGTCGATGGCGAACCCGTCAGAGATCGTCGCCGCGAAATTGCCCGGATCCATCTGCAGGGGCAGGCTGCCGTCGGCGTTGATGGTCATCCCGGCATACTGGCCCTTTACCATGATCTTGCCGCCGCCGCCCTCGGGCTCGTCTACGTCGATGGTATAGCTCACCTGTCCGGTCGTCATCTTCTGGCTCGAGACACGCATGTCCCCGACCTTCATCGTCGATGTGCCGGCAACATCCGCCATCCGCAACTCGATGGTGCCCAGCTCGATGGTCTCGCCCTCGACGGTCACGTCACCCACGACCATCGCAATTTCGGTCGCGCTGTAATCATACAGCAGGTCGTTCGGATCGCCCGACACCGCCATGGCGAAACCCGAGGTGAGATACTCCAGTGCCACGGTCACCTCTTCCGCATCGGGGGAAGAGACGTTGACCATCATCGGCATCGTCTCGGGCAGCGTGACGGCCACGGTCCCGTCGCCATTCTCGGTAAAGGTGACCTCGCCCATGTTGACCGAAATCGTCATGTCCTCTTCGGGCACGGCCATCGACATGGTGATGTTCGACACCGTCAGCGCATCGCCGTCCTGGCTTTCCTCGCCTGTCACCTCATAGCCGGAACTGGCCATGTAGCCTTGCCAGTCTGCCCAGACATCCGCCGCCGTCACGTCCGCCTGCGCCGTCCCGGCGGACAGTGCAAGCCCGATTGCCGTCGCCGTTCCGAACCGGGAAACACCCGATCTGCTCAAAATGCTCATGAGGAATCCTTTCGTTTTGAAATCCGGGTTCTGAAGCAGCTTCCGTCGTCGCGCAACCCGGGTCAAGGGGGGTAATCCCTGCCTTGCGCTGGACCTTGCCTGTCCCGCGGGTTAGCTCTCTTGTCGACATATGTCTCCCCTCTGGCGAAGAAGGTTCACTCCCATGCAAGACAAGACCGTCCTGATCACCGGCGCCAGCCGCGGTATCGGCGCCGCAACGGCCCGGCATTTCGCATCCCTCGGCGCCAACGTCGTCCTTGCCGCGCGCAGCCAGCCCGCGATCAATGCGATTGCCGACGAGATCGGCGACCGAGCCCTTGCCGTGACCTGCGATGTCAGCCAGTACGACGACATGACCGCTGCGGTCGCCGCCGCAAGGGACCGTTTCGGCGGCGTCGATGTACTGATCGGCAATGCCGGCGTCATCGAACCCATCGCCCACCTGTCCGAGGTCGATCCCGATGAATGGGACAGGGTCATCGACATCAATCTCAAGGGCGTCTTCCACGGCATGCGCGCCGTCCTTCCGATGATGAAGCGGGCCGGCTCCGGCACCATCATCACCATCAGTTCAGGCGCCGCGACCAGCGCGCTCGAGGGCTGGAGCCACTATTGCGCGTCCAAGGCCGCAGCGCTGATGCTGACCCGCGCCGCGGACAAGGAAAACCGCGATCACGGCATCCGCGTCCTGGGTCTGTCGCCCGGAACGGTGGCCACCGACATGCAGCATCATATCAAGACCAGCGGCATGAACCCCGTGTCGAAACTCGACTGGTCCGAACACATTCCGCCCGAATGGCCTGCCCGGGCGCTCGCCTGGATGTGCACGGCCGAGGCCGACGGCTGGCTCGGTCAGGACATCAGCCTGCGAAACGAGGACATCCGCATCGCGGTGGGCCTCGCGTGATCGCGCTCGACAAATCCGATGACGGCCTCTGGACCGTCACCATCGACCGTCCAGACAAGGCCAACTCGCTGACCCACGCGATGCTGACCGAACTGGCCGACATCGCCGAGGCCGCCACGGACGCCCGCGCTCTGGTGCTGACCGGAAAGGGCAAGGCCTTCTCGGCCGGCATGGACCTCGAGGCAGCCGCATCCGGCCTGCCCACCGATCCGGTCTGGGAACGGCTGTCGGGCGCCTTGTCGGCCTTGCCCGGCCTGACCATCGCGGCACTCAACGGCACCGTTGCGGGCGGCGCGATGGGCATGGTCCTCGCGTGCGACCTGCGCATCGCGGTGCCCGGAACACGGCTCTTCTACCCGGTGATGAAGCTGGGCTTCCTGCCGCAGCCCTCCGATCCGGGGCGCCTGACGCGGCTCATCGGGCCGTCGCGGGCCAAGATGATCCTGATGGCGGGCCAGAAGATCGACACCGAGACCGCGCATCACTGGGGCCTGATCGACCAGGTGACCGAACCCGATGCCCTGCTCGACACCGCCCGCATGCTGGCCACCGACGCGCTGGCGGCCACGCCGGACCACGCGGCAGGCGTCAAGCACCTCTGCCGCCCCTGAGCGCGCCGGAATCTGACCAAATTCCGGGATGGAAAACGGCGCCTACGTGATCCGTATCCAGTTCATCATGCCCGACATCTGATGCGCGGCCATGTGACAGTGAAACATCCAGTCGCCCGGTGTCTCGGCGACAAAGGCAATCTCGCGGTTCTCCTCGGGTTGAACCACCAGCGTATCGCGCCACGGCCCCAACCCGCCCTCCGGCAGAACCTCGCGGAAATGCTGCCCGTGCAGGTGCATCGCGTGGGCAAATGCCGTGCGGTTCTCCATCGGCACCCGCACCGTCTCGCCCCTGCCGGCCTCCACCAGCGGGGCCGCATCCATCCCGGCCTGACCGTTGAAGGCCCAGAACTGCCCCGCCTCGTATAGTTGCCGCGCCGCCATCCTGCTGCCTTGCCACGCCACCTGCTCCGGCAGGCCGCGCATCGCGCCGCCTTCCATCACCAGCGGCACCTGCCGCGCCCCGGCCAGCACCACCTGCGGCATGTCGTTGGGCGGCAGCGGCCCGGGCGCCGGACGCGTCGCCTGCGCCTTGCCGGCGACGGACACCGAAACCGTGGAATAGGTTCCGTCCCGCTCGACCGAACCGATGATCGCCTCTTCTCCCGTCCCGGCCGTGACATCCACGATCAGGTCCACGCGCTGCGCCGGTCCGATGTCGACCGTATCGACCGCGCCGGGCTGCTCCAGCGGCATCCCGTCCAGCGCCACCGCCCAGGCCCGCATGCCCTGAAAGACCAGCCGGAACACCCGCGCCGTTGCCGCATTCACCAGCCGCAGCCGCAGCCGCGTCCCAGTCGGAAAGCTCCGCCGCAATTCCCCGGCACCGTTGACCGTAACGAAATTGCCCAGCCGGCCCGCGTGCGACATGTCGTGCCGGTTGCCGAAATCCGGGTCCACCTGCGCGTCCCGCGTCAGCCGCCAGTCGTCCAGGACCAGGACCTCCTCGGCATCCACCTCGGGCGGCGTGTCCTCTTCCACGACCAGCACGCCCGCCAGCCCGCGCGAGATCTGTTCCAGTGAATTGGCGTGCGGATGGTACCAGAACGTCCCCGCATCGCGCAGCGCGAACCGATAGTCGAAACTGTCGCCGGGGCGCACCGCCTCCTGCGTCATCCCCGGCACGCCGTCCATCGCGTTGGGCAGGCGCAGCCCGTGCCAGTGCAACGTCGTCGCCTGCTCCGGCAGGTCGTTGACCAGCCGCGCCTCGAACATCTCGCCCCGTTTGTGGCGCAGCACCGGCCCTGGAACCTGACCGTCATAGGTCCAGGCCAGCGTTTCAGGAAACGCCTCCGGCGCCAGTCGCACCTTTGCCGGCGCGGCCGTCAGAACCCTGTACGCCCCCGATGCCGCGCCCGCCTTGCCCGGCGCCACCTGCGCCGCGGCCAGCCCGCCCGCCAGCGCCATCACCTCCCGCCGTGTCAGCCCCATGTCGTCCTCGCCTTCCCCTTGTCACCTGCCAGAGTGCCGGATCCCTGCGTGCGGTCAAGTCACGCCGCCGCGATCAATCCGGTTTCAGCGCTTGCGCCGCCCGCCGGGTGTCTTCGAATGAAACCCCGGCGGACGCCGGGCCACCCACCGAATGAACTTCGCCAACCTGGGATGCCTCCGCAGCGCCTCGACCGTGGCATAGTCGCGCGCCAGTTCCGCCTCGGTCAGCGTCGCATGGATCTCGTTGTGGCAAATCTGGTGCAACAGCACGACCGGTCCGCCCTTGCCGCCCTTCAGCTTGGGCACAAGATGGTGCAGGCTTTGCCGCGCCTCGGGCGGAATCGGCCGTCCGCACAAGGGGCATAAGGGCTCATCCATCGGTTTTCCTTGATCTTCCGTAGCCGACGGGCAAGAGGATGGGCGCAACACGCCAAATGGCAAGGGGCCGTCATGGATTGCGAAAACTCAACCTGCCACGCCCTGCGGGGCGCCAGGCGCGCCGTGGCATACCGGGCGGTCCGATGACCGATGCGCTCGTCATTGGCGCAGGCCCTGCCGGCCTGATGGCCGCCGACGCGCTGGCCGCGTCCGGCCGCCGCGTCACGCTGGTCGAGGCGCAGCCCTCGCCGGCACGCAAATTCCTCATGGCCGGAAAATCCGGCCTCAACCTGACAAAGGCCGAACCGCTGCACATCTGCCTGGCCGCCTATGCCGAGGCCGCCCCGCATCTCAAGCCCGCCCTCGCGGCCTTCGGACCTGACGCGGTGATCCGCTGGGCCGAAGGCCTCGGGCAGCCCGTCTTCACCGGCTCGACCGGGCCGTGTCTTTCCCACGGCGATGAAGGCCTCGCCCCTGCTGCGCGCCTGGCTTTCCCGCCTGGGCGAACTTGGCGTCACGCTTCACCGCCGCTGGCGCTGGACGGGCTGGGACGGCGACGCGGTCCTTTTCGAGACGCCCGAAGGCCCAAGCCGCCTGACCCCTGCCGTCACCGTGCTGGCCTGCGGCGGCGCCAGCTGGGCGCGGCTCGGCTCCGATGGCGCCTGGTCCGCCCACCTGCCGGGCCAGACAGCGCCGTTCCAGCCCGCCAACATGGGGTTCTCCGTCGACTGGTCCGCGCATATGCGCCGCCATTTCGGCCAGCCGCTCAAGAATATCGCGCTTCAGGCCGGTGCCCACGTCTCGCGCGGCGAGATCGTTCTGTCCGAAAGAGGCCTCGAAGGTGGCGGTCTCTACGCGGTGTCCCGCCCCCTGCGCGAGGGCGCGGCCCTTACGCTCGACCTGCGGCCGGACCTCTCGGTCGAAAAGATCCGCCGCCGTCTCGACCGGCCGCGCGGCAAGCAAAGCCGCGCCAATCACCTGCGCAAGGCTCTGCGCCTCAGCCCGCCGGAACAGGCGCTTCTCAACGAATGCGCACGCCCGCTGCCGGACGACCTCGCGCCGCTGATCAAGGCGCTTCCTGTCGCGCTGGCCGGTCCACGCCCGCTGGACGAGGCGATTTCCACCGCCGGCGGCCTGCGCTTCGACGCGCTGGACGACACCCTCATGCTGCGCTCGCGCCCCGGCACCTTTGCCGCCGGCGAAATGCTCGACTGGGAGGCCCCGACCGGCGGTTATCTCATCACTGCCAGCCTTGCCACCGGCCTCTGGGCCGGATGCGCCGCCGCCCGGTTCGGCAAGGCAGGCACCACGGCCTGAGCGGTCCGCCGCCAGCGCGTTCAGACCTCGCGCACCCCGGCCAGCGTGAACACGTTCGACGGCTCAAGAAACAGGTCAAGCCCCAGTTTCAGGCCCACGGCCATCACCAGCAGCGCCAGCAGGATGCGCAGCTGCTCCGCCCTCAGCCGCTGGCCGATCACACTGCCGACCTGCGCGCCGACGACGCCACCGACGATCAGCAGGGCGGCCAGAACCGTGTCGACCGCATGGCTGGTATAGGCATGCATCATCGTCGTGTAGGCGGAAACGAAGATGATCTGGAACAAAGAGGTGCCGATCACGACCTTGGTCGGCATCCCGAGGATATAGATCATCGCAGGCACCACGACGAACCCGCCGCCGACCCCCATGATCGCCGACAGGACCCCGACGAAAAACCCGACGGCAAGCGGCGGAAAGATCGAGATGTAAAGCCCCGAGGTCCGGAACCGCACTCGCAGCGGCATGGCATGAACCCAGTCGCGGCGGGCACGCCGGGTCCGGGGTTTCGGCCCCTGGACATTGGCATTGCGCAGCGCCCGCAGGCTTTCCACGAACATCAGCGTGCCGATCAGCCCCAGGAAGACCACGTAAAACAGGTTCACCAGCAGGTCGACCTGCCCCAGCTCCTTCAGCAGGCTGAAGATATAGACGCCGACCGTCGAACCCGCCAGCCCCCCGGCCATCAGGGCACCTCCCATGCGGAAATCCACCGTGCGGCGGCGCAGATGCGCAAAGATCCCGGAAAAGGAAGAGGCGACAATCTGGTTGGCGGATGTGGCAACGGCGACCACCGGCGGTATGCCGATGAAGAACAGAAGCGGCGTGATCAGGAATCCGCCGCCCACGCCGAACAGCCCCGACAGCATGCCGACGATCAGACCGACCGACAGCAGCAGCGGCCCGCTGACTGAAACCTCGGCGATGGGCAGGTAAAGTTGCAAAAGGAAAGCCCCCGGTCTGGGAATGGCACCGCCTTACGCCGATGCCAGCCGAAGCGCAAGGCGCGCGCTGGAACGCGTGTGCACGGTCAGGCGTGTTTCACGCCGTCCCGCCTCTTCAGCCCATGTCCAGCACCTTGCGGAACGCCGCCCGGTCCTCCAGCCGCGCGCGATACGCGGCCAGCGCCTCACCGGGATGGGGGAACTTCGCGATTTCCGCCCAGCGCAGGCAATGCACCAGCAGGACATCCGGCACCGTCATCGCCTCGCCCATCAGGAAGGTCCCTTCCAGCGCGTCGGCCAGCCGCGCGATGCTGTGTTCGTATTCCCATTTCAGCGCATCCTTGATCGCCGGCACCCGGCGCTCCTCGGGCAGCACGAAGCTGTGCCGCGCAGCCATCCACAGCGCGCAGTCCACGTCGTCCAGGATCTGGTGGGTCAGCGCGTCCTGGCGCGCCCGCGCCAGGCTGCCCGCGGGATAGGTCAGCGTCCCGTACCGGTCGGCAAGGTAGGTCATGATCGCCACCGATTCCGTCACGACCGTATCGTCGACCTTGAGCGCCGGAATCTTGCCCGTGGGGTTCACCGCCATCGCCTCGGCGCTGCGCGGTCCCGCCGGCGTGTGGTCATAATCCAGGCCAAGCTCTTCCAGCATCCACAGCACGCGGAACGCCCGGCTGGCCTTCGATCCGATCACCTCGTACATCGCCCACCTCCCGACATGTCTGGCCACGCCCTCCCGGCCCCGTGCGCAACCGAAAGATCGGCGCGGTCCCCGCAAGCCTTTTCACAGCCTGCATCCATCCGGCTCCGAAAGATCATCGCATTCATCTTGAACATGACCGGACAGCGCCGTCACGCCCGACGCTGCCGAATTTCAGGTCCTGCAGATCAGGAGAAACCCATGGCCTTGTATTTGGCCACCAGTTTCTTGAAATTATCGCTTCCGCCAGGGCCTTTTTCGACCGTACCCCAGTTTCCACCAGCCTGCTTGCCGCGTACCGTACAACCGGAGTTCTTGCAGTTGATCGTCAACTGCATGCCATCCGACCGGGTCATCGCCGCATCTCCGGCCAAGGCCGGCGCCGCACTTAACGAAAGGGCAACCGCTGCGCCCGCAACAAGTCCTTTTATCATCCGCGTATATCCCCTCTGGAAAAAGCGCTTTGCAAACTTGCTTACACTAAGAACCAAATGTCGGTTTCGTCAACTCAGACGCGTCGCGCCACCGCGCGCGGTCTTTCAACAGCTCGCGCCGTGGCCGCATTCCTGACACTCCCTGTCATCCGAGAGGTATATGCTGCCTCCGACCGAAAGAAGGAATCATCATGCGCAAGACCGGAACCTGCCTTTGCGGCGCCGTCGCCATCGACATCCCCGACGCCCCCGAAACCACCGGCGCCTGCCATTGCGGCATGTGCCGCAAATGGTCCGGCGGCATCTACCTCGGGCTGCACGTCAAGGCAGGCACGGCCGACATCACCGGAGCCGACAACATCACCGCCTATGCCTCTTCGGACTGGGCCGAGCGGTGTTTCTGCGCGACCTGCGGCACCAATCTGTTCTTCCGCATCACCGCCGAGGGGCCGATGCAGGGCGATATGCATGTCGGCCTCGGGCTGCTGGACGATCCTTCCGGCATCAGCCTGAACGAGGAAATCTTCATAGATCGCAAGCCCGACGGCTACGCCCTCTCCGGCACCCACAAGCGCATGACCGAGGCCGAGACGCTAGCCCTGTTCGCGGACATCTCCTAGCGCTGTGCCAGCGTCGCCAGCCGAATGAGCGCCCGTTCCACCAACGCCATGTCCGGCGCCGTCTGCCCGGCCGAGCGCAGGCGCAGATCGGTGTCCGTCAGCACGCCCAGTGCCTCTTCCAGCTTTGCCGCGCCCCAATTGGCCGCCTGCCGCTGCATCCGGTCGCGTCGCGGGCCAAAGACCGGCGGGCGCACGCGGGCAATGCCCTGCCCCGGCCCGCCCGGATCGCTGGCCGCCGCGTAAAGCGTGCGGAAATGCCGGTTCGCCGCCATGCACAGGCCCACCGGCTGCACGCCCTGCGCCCGCAGCCGCTTCATCACCGGTCCGATCTCGCCCGGCTTGGCCTCGGCCACCAGGTGCAGCACGTCATCCAGGTCCGCCTCCACCGACACCGGCGCACAGGCGGCGATGTCCTCCGCGCTCAGGGGCGTGTCGTCGCCGCGCTTGTAAAGCGCAAGCTTGTCCATCGTCTGGCGGAAATCGCCCGGGTCCAGCGCGCGCGCCAGCGCGTTAAGGTCCGTCATCGCGTCGCGCGGGATATCGCGCAGGCCCGCCTTAGACAGAATCGCCTCGATCTCGGCCCGCCCCGGCGGCTCGTCATAGATCGCTGCGGCAAAGGCATTCCGGTGACCCTCGAAGAGCTTCCGCAGCTTCGACGTGGCTTTCAGGCTGCCTGCGGTCACCACCACCTGCGCATCGCCCGGCTGCCAGTCCTCCAGCGCCGCGGTCACCACCGGCGCCACCGTCTCGTTGGCATCCTCGACAAACGCCACGCGCGGGCCCGGAAAGAAGCCCTGCGCCTTGACCGCGTCCAGCAGCATCGCAGGGTCCTTGCGCAACTCCGACGCGGGGATCCGCGTCAGCCGCATCTCCTCCTCGCCCTGCGGGCCAATCAGCGCCGCAATCACCTCCTGCCGCTTCAGCGCCACGCGCATCGCGTCGGTACCATAGATCAACAGGCCGGTCTTGTCGGGATCGGGCCGCGCGAAATAGGCCGGCGCATCGCGGGGCGACAGCTTCATCCCGGCAGCTTGCCCGCCTCGGCGGTCAGCCGGTTCAAAATCTGGTCCGCCAGGATCACCATCAGCCGCGCCTCGGCGTCGCGCTCGGCGGCCTGCGTCGCCACCGTGGTGCCCGAGGCCGAATAGGAAGTAAAGCTCTCGGCCTTCCCGCTCAGCAGGACGGCATTGCTACGCAGGTCGCGCAGCGCGTATTTCACGCTTCCGAGAAGGTTGTAGCGCGTGGTCACGTTGGTCTGGGAAATCGCGATCGCGTCCTCGTCCAGGCTGATCGAATAGCTCAGTCCGTAGAGACCGCGTTCCCCCCGTCCCAACCGTTCCTCGATATGCCGGGTCAGCAGATAGCCGGGGCGGCTGTCCGGCGCATCCACCAGCACCGCACCCTGCAGGCCCGCTGCCGCGCCACCGGGCGCATAGGCGGGCGTGAACCCGCAGGCCGCCAGCGCGGCGGGCAGGCCCAGCAAAACGAAACGGCGATTAAACGACGACATTCACGATCCGCCCGGGGACGACGATGACCTTCTTGGGCTGGGCCCCATCCAGCGACCTGACCACAGCTTCGTGCGCCAGCGCGATTTTTTCAACCTCTGCCTTGTCCATGTCCTTGGGCACGCTGATCTCGGCCCGTCGCTTGCCGTTGACCTGAATGGGCAGCGTCACGCTGTCGTCGGTCAGCATGGCCTCGTCCGCCACCGGCCAGGGCGCCTGCGCCACCAGTCCCTCGCCGCCCAGCTGGGCCCAAAGCTCTTCGGCCAGGTGCGGCGTCATCGGCGACATCAGCTGTGCCAGAACCCTGGCCGCGGCCTTTTTCGTCTCCGCCCCGGCGCCCGACTTGGCCAGCGTGTTGGTAAAGCCGTAAAGCTTGGCAATCGCCGCGTTGAAGCCAAAGCTTTCCACGCCGCCCGTCACGTCATGAATCGCCCGGTGCATGTCTTTTGCCAGCGCCTCGTCCTCGGATGCATTCGCCGGGCTGGTGTCGGCCGCAATCTCCGCCACGATCCGGAAAACCCGTGACAGATGCTTGAAGGTCGCCTCTGCCCCGGCGGCGGTCCACTCCACGTCCCGCTCCGGCGGGCTGTCCGACAGCACGAACCAGCGCGCCGTGTCGGCGCCGAAGGCCTCGATGATGTTCACCGGGTCGACCACGTTCTTCTTCGACTTCGACATCTTGGCCGACGGGATCACCTCGACCGCCGTACCATCGGCCAGCTTTCCGTCGGTCACGTCCTCGGGCAGGTGATAGACCGGGCGGCCCCTGTCGTCCTTCGTCTGGTAGATCTCGTGCGTCACCATCCCTTGGGTGAAAAGCGCGTCGAACGGCTCGATCGCCTTTTCCGGCAGGTGCCCGCAGATATGCATCGCCCGGGCAAAGAACCGGCTGTAAAGCAGGTGCAGGATGGCATGCTCGATGCCGCCGATATACTGGTCGACATTCATCCAGTATTCCGCATCTTCCATCCGCGTCGGCGTATCGGCATCGGGGGCCGTGAACCGCGCGAAGTACCAGCTGCTGTCCACGAACGTGTCCATCGTGTCGGTCTCGCGCCGCGCATCCGCGCCACAGCTCGGGCATTTGCAGTCGCGCCAGGTCGGATGCCGGTCCAGCGGGTTGCCGGGAATGCTGAAATCGATCGGCGTGCCGCCCTCGTCATAGGGCAGTTCGACCGGCAGGTTTTCCTTTTTCTCGGGCACCACGCCGCAGGTCTCGCAATGCACCACCGGGATCGGACAGCCCCAGTAGCGTTGCCGCGACAACCCCCAGTCGCGCAGGCGGTACTTGGTCACGCCCCGCCCCACGCCATTGGCCTCGCAGAAATCCACCGCCGCCTCGACACCGGCCTCACCGCTCTGCACCTCGTCGCCAGCCACCGGCCGCACATAGCGCACCGGCTCGGTCTTGGGCGGCACATAGGCCTCGCCGCCATCCTCGGGTCGGGTAATACCGTCTTCCCCGGCCTCGGGCACAAAGGTCGAGGCGACGGGCAACCCGTATTTGTTGGCAAAATCGAGGTCACGCTGGTCATGCGCCGGACAGCCGAAAATCGCGCCGGTGCCGTAATCCATCAGGATGAAATTGGCCACATAGACCGGCAATTCCCAGTCGTTGTCGAAGGGGTGCCGCACCGTCAGCCCGGTATCGAAACCCTTCTTCTCGGCCTTCTCCAGCGCCTCTTCGGTGGTCGCGCCCTTGCGGCACTCGGCATTGAACGCCGCCAGCGCCTCGTTGTCTCGCTCCAGCCGCCTGGCCAGCGGATGATCCGGCGAGATGCCCACGAAACTCGCCCCCATCAGCGTGTCGGGCCGGGTGGTATAGACCTCGACCCGGTCATGCCCGTCCGGCCCGTCCACCAGCGAAAAGGCGAACTGCAGGCCCCGGCTGCGCCCGATCCAGTTCTCCTGCATCAGCCGCACCTTGGCGGGCCAGTTCTCCAGCCCGTCCAGCGCCTCCAGCAATTCCTCCGAGAAATCCGATATCTTGAAGAACCACTGCGTCAGCTCGCGCTTTTCCACCTCGGCGCCGGACCGCCAGCCCTTGCCGTCGATCACTTGCTCGTTGGCCAGCACGGTCATGTCCACCGGGTCCCAGTTCACCACCGCGTTCTTGCGATAGACCAGCCCCTTTTCCAGGAAATCGAGGAACAGCGCCTGCTGCTGGCCATAGTATTCGGGATCACAGGTCGCGAATTCCCGGCTCCAGTCGATCGACAGGCCCAGGGGCTTCATCTGGCCGCGCATGTCGGCGATGTTGCCATAGGTCCAGTCCTTGGGATGCCCCCCCGACGCCATCGCGGCATTTTCCGCAGGCATGCCGAACGCGTCCCAGCCCATCGGATGCAGCACGCTGTGCCCGGTCGACAGCCGGTACCGCGCGATCACGTCGCCCATCGTGTAGTTGCGCACATGCCCCATATGGATGCGCCCCGACGGATAGGGAAACATCTCCAGCACATAGTATTTCGGCTTGTCCTGCGACCTCTCGGCCCGGAAAATCCCGGCCTCGTCCCAGGCCTTCTGCCATCTTGCTTCGATCTCGGCGGCGGAGTAACGCGACATGACCTTTCCGGCCCCTCATTTTCTAACTCAGAAAGGGTGATAGGCCCCCGCGCCCGCAGGGTCCAGTGCGCGACAGGCAAAAAACGGGCGCCGTCGTCCCCCTGCACGACATCGGCCCTGAAAATTTCAATTTTCCGCCCCGAAGTTTTGCAAAATTCCGCCCCCCGCGATAAGCCATGGAAAAGCACAGGCATTTGAATGAAAATCCTCTTCATCCACCAGAACTTTCCCGGCCAGTACAAGCATTTGGCGCCCCTGTTGGCCTCACGCGGGCATGAGTGCCTGGCGCTCACGCTCAAGGTCACCAAACCCACGACCTGGCAGGGCGTTAGGATTGTCCCCTACAGCCTGCCCAAGCGCGCGGGCCAGAACCTGCATCCCTGGCTGGTGGATCTCGACACCAAGCTTACCCGAGGCGACGCCTGCTACCGCGCCGCCCGTGCGCTTAAGGAACAGGGGTACAGCCCCGACCTCATCCTCGCCCATCCCGGCTGGGGCGAATCGATGTTCCTGCGCGATGTCTGGCCCGAGGCGCGGTTCGCCATCTATTGCGAGCTCTACCACGTCGCCGACGACCAGCACCTCAACTTCGACCCCGAGTTCGACAAGTCCGACCACGGCCTTCAGGCCCTGCGCATCCGGATGAAGAACGTCAACAACCACCTTCACTTCCCCTTCGCCGATGCCGGGATCAGCCCCACGCGGTTCCAGGCGGACACCTTCCCGCCCGAGTTCCGCGACAGGATCACCGTCTCGCATGACGGGATCGACACGCTCAACGCCTGCCCGATGCCCGATGTCCGCCTGACCATCGAGGGCCAGGTCGACGTCACCCGCGACGACGAGGTCATCACCTTCGTCAACCGCAACCTCGAACCCTATCGCGGCTATCATGTCTTCATGCGCGCCCTGCCCCGGCTCCTGCGCGAGAGGCCCAATGCCAGGATCCTGATCGTCGGCGGCGACGAGGTCAGCTATGGCGCGGCCCCGCCCAAGGGCCAGACCTGGAAACAGATATTCCTCGACGAGGTGCGCGACCGGATTTCGGACGCCGACATGGCCCGCGTGCATTACCTGGGCCGCATTCCCTATGACCAGTTCCTGCGGCTCTTGCAGGTCAGCCGCGTGCATGTCTACCTCACCTACCCCTTCGTGCTCAGCTGGTCACTGATGGAGGCGATGTCCTGCGGCGCGGCCATCGTGGCCAGCGGCACCGCCCCGGTCCGAGAGGTGATTCGACACGATGAGAACGGCCGGCTGGTGGATTTTTTCGATGGCGACGCCCTGGTCGACGAGGTTTGCGCCCTGCTCGAGGACGCACCCGCCCGCCGCCGCCTTGGCGCCGCGGCGCGCGAACTCATGCGCGACAGGTACGACCTGCGCACGATCTGCCTGCCCCGGCAGCTCGAATGGCTCTCGACGGTGATGGACGGCGCGAAGGTCTGATCGGGCCGGACCGGCCTCCGCCGGTCAGAAACGGCCCGCCTGCGTGCGCAGCTGCCGTGCGCGGCTCAGGATCGCGTCCTCGATGGCCCGCTGCGTGCCCGCCGCGACCGGGCCGCTTTGCGACTGCAGCGCCACGTTCAGCGCCCGCGCATCCAGCGCCGGGTCACTGATCAGAACCGTCGCGCGATAGGCCCGTCCGCCCCCCGGCGGCGTGCCATACCCGGTCGAAATCACGCCGGTAAACGGATCGGCACTCTGCACCGGCAGGAAGTTCAGAACTTCCAGCGATGCGGTCCACAGGAAACGGTTGACCTTGATACCCGCCGTACCGTCGCCGCGGAACGCGTCAAACAGGCTGGTGCCCCCGGTGGCGGCGGTCGGTGTCTGGTTCGGCCCGCCTTCCACGCGGTACGCGTTGGGGTCCAGCTTGCCGGACCGAAACACGCTGCACGATGCCAGAAGACCAACGCATGCCAGCAGCACCACGGCACTTTTCATAGGGGATTTGAACATTCCACCACCCGTTCCAGTTTTCCCCTCATTATCCAACGATCCGTACCACGGCAAGGTTGTTTCCCGGTCCCGCGGACGAATGGGGTGCAACTGTGGTCAGACGATCTCCGGATTTGCGCCGCCGCCGCGCCTGTGGCACTAACCTCGCACGCGTCACCTCCCGGCTCGCCCATGAGCCTGCAAGACATCCAGACCCGTATCGCGGCCGCCGAGGCCGAGGCCGGCCGCACCGCCGGCTCGGTCACGCTGATCGCCGTTTCCAAGGTGCAGCCCAACGCCCGCGTGGCCGCCGTCCTTGGCGAAGGCCACCGTGTCTTCGGCGAGAACCGGGTGCAGGAAGCGGCGGGAAAGTGGCCCGATTTCAGGGACAGCTTCGATGACGTGAAGCTTCACCTGATCGGCCCGTTGCAGACCAACAAGGCGCGGCAGGCTTTCGGGCTGTTCGATGCCATTCACTCCATCGACCGGCCCAAGCTGGCCCGGACCATCGCCCGCCTTGCCCAGGAAGAAGGCCACTGCCCCGATCTCTTCATCCAGGTGAACACCGGCGAGGAAGACCAGAAGGCCGGCATCCTGCCCGAAGAGGCCGACAGCTTCATCGCCGAATGCCGCACGCTCGACCTGCCGCTAAAGGGTCTGATGTGCATCCCGCCAGTGGACGAGGAACCCAGCCTGCATTTCTCTTTGCTGGCAAAGATTGCCGAACGCAACGGCCTTTCAGGCCTGTCCATGGGAATGAGCGGCGACTTCGAACGCGCCATCGCCCTCGGCGCCACCCATGTCCGCGTCGGCAGCGCCATCTTCGGTGAACGCCAGCCCGATTGAGCGCCGGAAACTCCCGGATCACGCCAGGTCTTCCCGGCGGGCGTCGAACGATCGGACCGTGTCCTGCGGCACCGACGTGATACCGACAGGAAACCGACGCGAAACCGATCCCCGTTTCAACGTCCTCATCCCGGCACGATCAGCCGCGTTCCGGGCGTGATATTCCCCGCGATCCAGCGCAGGTGATCGGGCCGGAACGCCACGCATCCGGCGGTGGGATAGCCCGGCCTGCGCCAGCGATGAACGAAGATGCAAGAGCCCCTGCCCCGCTCCGCCCGTGGCCAGTTCCAGTCGGTGATCAGGATCAGGTCATACAGCGGATCGGCCCGGCGCAGCACCTCGTGCGAATGCGAATAAGGCTTTGAAACCATGAGGTTATAATCCTCGTGGCCCGGGTCGTCCGACCACAGGTCGCCCGGCCGGATCGGCACCGCCCAGTCCGCGGGCCGTGCCATGCGGTCAGGCCGGTACAGCATTCCGACGATTTCATGCGTGCCCACCGGCGTCGCGCCATCGCCCTCGTGCTTGTCGCGCGACAGCCCGCCACGCCCGATCGTGCACGGAAAGCGCCGCCCCCGAAACCGCACGCCCATCGGTGTCAAAACCATGTCCAGCGGGGTCATCACGCAAACCCTCCCGGCACACCGGCCCGCGGCAGAAGCATTTCAGGGGCTTGTTTTTCATAGAGAAAAGCCGCCTCGAATACCCGTTGATCCTCGAATGTCGGCCCCACGATCTGCATCCCCGTGGGCACCCCGTGCCGGTCGCGCCCCGTGGGTACGGACATCACGGGGCAATTGTGCAGCATGTTGAACTGGTGCGTCAGAACCCAGCCATATTCAGGGTCCACCTCGCGCCCCGCCACGGTGAATCCCGACCCGACCGGGTCGTGATCCGCCCGCACGCTGCCCACCGACAGGGTCGGGCAAATGAACACATCCGCCTCTTCCAGGATCGCGCCCATGCGCTGGTACATCCCGTGCTGCGCCTCCCAGCTTCGCGCCACGTCATCCGGCCCCAGCCTTGCCGCCGCCTCTGCGGTGGCGATGGCATAGTCCGTCATCCGATCACCGTACCTGTCCAGCGCCCAAAGCGGTGCGCGACCGAAATGCATCGCCAGGTACCAATGCATTGCCGCTTCGTCGACGCGCATATCCCACCCCACGTCCACCGGGACCACCTCGCATCCCGCGCCTCGAAAAACATCCAGCGCGGCCAAGGTGTTACGCTGCACATCCTCGTCGATCGGCACATATCCAAGGTCCATCGAGAACGCGATTTTCAGCGGCCTTCCCGTGCCGTCCATTGGCAACACGGCACGCTCGCGCAGGCTGTCGTGATCGCGCGGATGCGGGCCCGACACGATGTTCTGTCCCAGCGCGCAATCCGCCACGCTCCGGCTCAGGAAACCGCAATGATTGTAGCGGTCGAAATTCGCCGGCGGCCCGTCCGGGTTGCGCCCGTGCGGCGGCTTGTAGCCCACCAGACCGCAGGCGCTGGCCGGGATCCGGATCGACCCGCCGATATCCGTGCCCGTGGCCAGCGGCACCATCCCCGCCGCCAGCGCCGCCGCCGACCCGCCGGACGACCCTCCGGGGCTGTAATCAAGGTTGAACGGATTGCGCGTCACCCCGAATCGCTCGGACCGGCAGACACCCGAAAGGCAAAATTCCGGCGTCGTCGTACGGGCCGGTATGATTGCCCCCGCCTCGAGAACGCGTTCGATCATCGGGTCGGACTGCGTCTCGACCTCGTGCCCCATCGCCCAGGACCCTTGCGTGGTGCGTTGCCCCGCGACCCGTTGCGCATCCTTCACCGCCACCGGCAGGCCCTCAAGCACCCGCGCCGTGCCATTTGCATAGGCCGCCTCGGCCTTGCCTGCGGCGTTCAACGCGTCCTCGAAGAATGTTTCGGTATAGGCGTTCAAGCTCGGGTTCACCGCCTCGGTCCGGGCAATCAGAGCCTCCAGATACGCAACCGGAGAGAGGTCGCGCGCCTGAAACCGGGCCAGGACATCCCTCGCTGAAAGATAGCAAAGTTCATTATCGGTCATGGCGACTCCCATGCGGTCAACATGTCGAAAACCGATGAGGGTTGAAAGCCCGACCAAGCAAACGGCCCCCAAATAAAAAAGGCCCCGCCGGTGACGGGGCCTCTCTCAAGTCTATCGCGCGGGATCAGTCCTCGCGGCTCTCCGGCGTCTCAACCAGCGTATCGTACTCGTCGCCGCCGACCACGTCGTCGACCGGAGCGGCCAGGGCGGCGGCCGCTTCGGCCTCCTCGCGGCGCGCTTCGATCACCACGTTGTCACGCTGCTGCGCGATCTGGCGCATGTTCAGCGTGGCACCACCGGTACCGGCGGGGATCAGGCGACCCACGATGACGTTCTCCTTCAGACCGACAAGCTTGTCGCGCTTGCCCTGGACCGAGGCTTCGGTCAGAACCCGCGTCGTCTCCTGGAACGAGGCCGCCGAGATGAAGCTGCGGGTCTGCAGCGACGCCTTGGTGATCCCCAGAAGGATCGGCTCGCCCTGCGCCGGGCGCTTGCCGCGGGCAATCGCCTTCTCGTTGGCCGCGTCGAACTCTGCCTTGTCGACATGTTCGCCCTTCAGCAGCGTGGTTTCACCGGAATCCTGAATCTCCCACTTCTGCAGCATCTGGCGCACGACAACCTCGATGTGCTTGTCGTTGATCTTCACGCCCTGCAGGCGATAGACGTCCTGGACCTCGTCGATCATGTAATCGGCGAGCGCCTCGACCCCCATGATCGACAGGATGTCATGCGGCGCCGGGTTGCCGTCCATGATGTAGTCACCCTTCTGGACATAGTCACCTTCCTGAACCGGAATGTGCTTGCCCTTGGGCACCATGTACTCGACCGGCTCCATCGACTCGTCGGCGGGCTCGATGCTGATGCGACGCTTGTTCTTGTAGTCGCGACCGTAACGAACGTACCCGTCGATCTCGGCGATGATGGCGTGATCCTTGGGACGACGCGCCTCGAAGAGTTCGGCCACACGCGGCAGACCACCGGTGATGTCCTTGGTCTTGGCACCTTCACGCGGAATACGCGCAACCACGTCACCCGCATGCACTTCCTGCCCTTCCTCGATGGACAGGATTGCGTCCACCGACATCGGATAGGTCACCGGGTTGCCCGCATCGTTGCGGACCGGCTCGCCATCCTTGTCGGCGATCAGGATCTCCGGCTTCAGCTCGTTGCCCTTGGGGGCCGCGCGCCAGTCGGACACGATCTTCTGCGTCATGCCGGTTGCATCGTCGGTCACGTCACGCACCGACACGCCCACGGTCAGATCGACGAACTTCGCCGTACCGCTCTTCTCGGCCAGGATCGGCAGGGTATACGGATCCCACTCGAACAGCTTGTCGCCCGGCATCGCCCTCGGCCGAACACTTGGTGCGGTAGGAGCTTGAAGCTGGCCGTTCCACGCCTTCTCGATGATCCACTGCATGTTGCGGCCCATGACGATCGTCTCGCCGCTGGAGGGGTCCAGGTTGGGGTTCAGGAACCGATCTTGCCGCCTTGGCTGGCCTCCAGGAAGGACTGCTGGCCACCCTGTGCCACGCCGCCGATGTGGAAGGTCCGCATCGTCAGCTGTGTGCCCGGCTCACCGATCGACTGCGCGGCGATGATGCCCACGGCCTCGCCGGTGTTCACCATCGTACCGCGCGCCAGGTCACGGCCATAGCACATCGCGCATACGCCATCCTCGGCCTCGCAGGTCAGCGGGCTGCGGATGCGTGCGGTCTGCACGGCAGCCTGGTCAATCAGGTCCGAGGTCCGTTCGTCGATCAGCTGGCCTTCGGCCACGATGACCTCGCCCGTCACCGGGTTCACGATATCCTCGGCGGCGACACGGCCCAGCACACGCTCGGCCAGCGACGCAACGACCTCGCCGTCATTGACGGCCGGTTCCGCGGTGATCGCACGGTCGGTGCCGCAATCATGCTCGCGCACGATGCAGTCCTGCGCCACGTCCACCAGGCGGCGGGTCAGGTAACCCGAGTTCGCCGTCTTCAACGCGGTGTCCGACAGACCCTTCCGGGCGCCGTGGGTCGAGTTGAAGTACTCAAGAACGGTCAGACCTTCCTTGAAGTTCGAGATGATCGGCGTCTCGATGATGTCGCCGTTCGGCTTGGCCATCAGGCCGCGCATCCCGCCCAGCTGTTTCATCTGCGTGACCGAGCCACGAGCCCCCGAATGCGCCATCATGTAGACGCTGTTGGGTTCCGCGACCGCTCCGTTCTCGTCCTTCACCTCGGCCGAGATGGAGCCCATCATTGCCTCGGTGACCTGGTCGTTACATTTCGACCAGGCGTCGACCACCTTGTTGTACTTCTCGCCTTGGGTGATCAAGCCGTCCATGTACTGCTGTTCGAAACCCTTGACCTGTTCACGGGTCTCTTCGACGATGCCCCACTTGTCATCGGGGATCACCATGTCGTCCTTGCCGAACGAGATGCCGGCGCGGAACGCTTCCTTGAAGCCCATGCTCATGATCTGGTCACAGAAGATGACCGACTCCTTCTGACCGCAATAGCGATAGACGGTGTCGATGACCTGCTGCACCTCTTTCTTGCGGAGAAGCTTGTTCACCAGTTCGAACGGCGCCTTGGTGTTCATCGGCAGCAACGCCCCGATGCGCACCCGGCCCGGCGTGGTCTCGAACCGCTGGATCACCTCCTGCCCGGTCTCGTCGATCTGCGGCAGGCGTGCGGTGATCTTGGCGTGAAGGTGCACCTCGCCGGAATCCAGCGCGTGCTGCACCTCGTCGATCGAGGCAAAGCTCATGCCTTCGCCCTTCATGCCTTCGCGCATGATCGAGGTATAGTAGAGACCCAGAACCATGTCTTGGCTCGGCACGATGATCGGCGCGCCGTTGGCGGGCGACAGAACGTTGTTCGTCGACATCATCAGAACGCGCGCTTCCAGCTGCGCCTCGAGGCTCAGCGGCACATGCACGGCCATCTGGTCACCGTCGAAGTCGGCGTTGAAGGCCGAACAGACCAGCGGGTGCAGCTGGATCGCCTTGCCTTCGATCAGCGTGGGTTCGAACGCCTGGATCCCCAGACGGTGCAGCGTCGGCGCGCGGTTCAGCAGAACCGGGTGCTCGCGGATCACCTCGTCGAGGATGTCCCAGACCTCGGGGCGCTCCTTCTCGACCAGCTTCTTGGCCTGCTTCACGGTGCTCGACAGGCCCTTGGCCTCCAGCCGCGAATAGATGAACGGCTTGAAGAGCTCGAGCGCCATCTTCTTGGGCAGGCCGCACTGGTGCAGCTTCAGTTCCGGCCCGGTCACGATGACCGACCGGCCCGAGAAGTCGACCCGCTTGCCCAGAAGGTTCTGGCGGAAGCGGCCCTGCTTGCCTTTCAGCATGTCCGACAGCGATTTCAGCGGACGCTTGTTGGCGCCGGTGATCACACGGCCACGACGGCCGTTGTCGAAAAGGGCATCGACCGATTCCTGCAACATCCGCTTTTCGTTCCGCACGATGATGTCGGGCGCGCGCAACTCGATCAGCCGCTTCAGGCGATTGTTCCGGTTGATCACCCGGCGATAGAGGTCGTTCAGGTCCGACGTCGCGAACCGGCCACCGTCCAGCGGCACCAGCGGGCGCAGTTCCGGCGGAATGACCGGAATGACCGTCATCACCATCCATTCCGGGCGGTTGCCGGATTCGATGAACGACTCGACGACTTTCAGACGCTTGATGATCTTCTTCGGCTTCAGTTCGCCGGTGGCCTCGGCCAGATCCGCGCGCAGGTTCTCTGCCTCGGATTCAAGGTCGATATTGGCCAGCATCTCGCGGATCGCCTCGGCGCCGATGTTGGCGGTGAAGGCGTCCATGCCATACGCATCCTGCGCATCCATGAATTCCTCTTCCGTCAGCATCTGGCCATAGGTCAGGTCCGTCAGGCCCGGCTCGATCACCACGTAGTTCTCGAAGTAAAGCACACGTTCCAGATCCCGCAGCGTCATGTCCAGCATCAGGCCGATGCGGCTGGGCAGCGATTTCAGGAACCAGATATGCGCGCAGGGCGCGGCCAGTTCGATATGGCCCATCCGCTCGCGGCGGACCTTCTGCAGGGTGACTTCCACACCGCATTTCTCGCAGACGACGCCGCGATACTTCATGCGCTTGTACTTGCCGCACAGGCATTCGTAATCCTTGATCGGGCCAAAGATACGCGCGCAGAACAGGCCGTCACGCTCGGGCTTGAACGTCCGGTAGTTGATCGTCTCGGGCTTCTTGATCTCGCCATACGACCAAGACAGGATGCGTTCCGGGCTGGCCAGCGACACCTTGATTTCGTCGAACACCTTCGCCGGTGCGGCGGGGTTGAACGGGTTGTTTGTCAGTTCTTGGTTCATTTCGAATTCCTAAAAAAGAGGAGCGTAGGAAGGGGGCGGCGCGTGGGGTGCACCCACCCTACGAATTGCCCGTAGGGTGGGTGAAAACCCACGTTATTCCGCCGCGATATCCGAAGACGGATCGTCTTCTTCCTCCGCATCCAACAGCTCCATATTCAGGCCCAGGCCACGGACTTCCTTCACGAGAACGTTGAAGCTCTCGGGCACCCCGGCCTCGAAGTTGTCCTCGCCCTTGACGATGCTTTCATAGACCTTGGTCCGGCCTGCCACGTCGTCCGACTTCACCGTCAGCATCTCCTGCAGGGTGTAGGCGGCGCCGTACGCTTCCAGCGCCCAGACCTCCATCTCACCAAAGCGCTGGCCACCGAACTGCGCCTTGCCGCCCAGCGGCTGCTGGGTCACCAGGCTGTACGGCCCGGTCGAGCGCGCGTGGATCTTGTCGTCCACCAGGTGGTGCAGCTTCAGCAGGTACTTGACGCCCACGGTCACCGGACGCGCAAACTGCTCGCCCGTGCGCCCGTCGAACAGGACCGACTGACCGCTTTCGTCGAAACCGGCACGCTTCAGCGCATCGTTGACGTCAGGCTCCTTCGCGCCGTCGAAGACCGGCGTCGCGATCGGAACACCGCGCGTGACGTTGCCCGCCGCCTCGATCAGCGCCGCCTCGTCCATGCCCGCGATGCCCTCGTCATAGACATCGTCGCCATAGGCGTGGTGCATCGCCTCGCGCACCGGCGTCAGGTCGCCGGTGCGGCGATAGTCCTGAAGCGCATCGTCGATCTTGATCCCCAGACCGCGCGCGGCCCAGCCCATGTGGGTTTCCAGGATCTGACCGACGTTCATCCGGCTGGGAACGCCCAGCGGGTTGAGACAGAAGTCGACAGGGGTACCATCCGACAGGAACGGCATATCTTCCATCGGCACGACCTTGGAAATCACACCCTTGTTGCCGTGACGCCCGGCCATCTTGTCGCCCGGCTGAAGCTTGCGCTTCACCGCGATGAAGACCTTGACCATCTTCATCACGCCCGGCGGCAGGTCGTCGCCCCGGCGGACCTTTTCGACCTTGTCCTCGAACCGCGCGTCCAGCGTGCGCTTCTGCGCCTCGTACTGGTCGTTCAGCGCCTCGACGATCTGCGCGTCCTTCTCGTCCTTCAGGGCAAGCTGCCACCACTGGCCACGGCTCAACGTGTCCAGCAGCTCTTCGGTGATCTCCGAATTCGCCTTTACGCCTTTGGGGCCCTTCACGGCGGTCTTGCCAAGGATCAGCGACTGCAGGCGGGCATAGATGTTACGATCCAGGATCGCCAGTTCGTCATCGCGGTCCCGCGCCAGGCGCTCGACCTCTTCACGCTCGATCTGCAGCGCACGCTCGTCCTTCTCGACGCCGTGACGGTTGAACACGCGGACTTCCACGACCGTGCCGTAATCGCCCGGTTTCACCCGCAGCGACGTGTCGCGCACGTCCGACGCCTTCTCGCCGAAGATGGCGCGGAGCAGTTTTTCCTCCGGCGTCATCGGGCTTTCGCCCTTCGGCGTGATCTTACCCACAAGGATATCACCCGGCTCCACGTCGGCGCCGATATAGACGATGCCCGCCTCGTCGAGGTTGCGCAGCGCTTCCTCGCCGACGTTCGGGATATCGCGGGTGATCTCTTCCGGTCCCAGCTTGGTGTCGCGGGCGGCCACCTCGAATTCCTCGATATGGATCGACGTGAACACGTCGTCCCGTGCGATCCGCTCGGAAATCAGGATCGAGTCCTCGAAGTTGTAGCCGTTCCACGGCATGAACGCGACCAGCACGTTCTTGCCCAGCGCCAGTTCACCCAGGTCGGTCGACGGGCCGTCGGCGATCACTTCGCCCTTGGTCACCGTGTCGCCCACCTTCACCAGCGGCTGCT
>JBKAGF010000029.1:0-46275 GCA_046290265.1 Roseovarius sp.
TAGAGGTCGGCACCGGCACGGGTCGACGCGATGGACGCACCCATGATGATGAACATCGGGATCGACAGAAGCGCGAAGTTGTCCAGCTTGCCAAAGAAGATTTCCGGCATCAGCGACAGCGAACTCATCCCGTCGAAGATCATCAGGAACCCCGCGGACACGACCAACAGGCCCGACGCGACCGAGATCCCGGAAAACAGCACGACGATGGTGATCACGGCCACAAGGCCGCCAAGTGCAAGCGGATCCATCAGCTGTCCTCCAGTCCGAATGGCTTGTCGATGCCCGACGTCATCGCGAACAGGTCAGCGACCAGTTGCAGCGCATAAAGGCCGAACCCCAGCGGCAGCGCCAGGTAGGGCACCCACAGCTTGGGATTCCACGGCGTGTTCGACGTCTCGCCCCAGTCCCATGCCTCGTGCCAGAAATGATACCCGTGCCACAGCATCATACCCACGACGGCCAGCGTCAGCGCCATGACCAGCCCCGCCAGAAGGCGCCGCGCCCGGTTGGGCAGCATGATTGGCAGAAGGTCGACATTCACATGGCCCCGCACGAACTGTACATAAGGCAACCCGATCATGGTGGCGGCGATCATCAGGTAGGTCACACCTTCCGTATGCCAGATGGTCGACTGGTTCAGCACGAAACGGATAAAGATCATCTGGCAGACGATCAGGACGGACGCGACGATCATCAGCGCGGCAACGATGCCGCAAAGCTGGCTGATCCAGCCGATCACGCGCAGAAAGGGATTGCCACCGTGGCGCGCTGCCGCCGTGGCGTGAACGGAACCGGACATCGCTCGGCCTCCAATTGAATAGCGTGGAAGATTTCGGGGGGTGTCGGGACCGGCGCACAGCCGGACCCGACGAAGGTTTTACAGGCCGATCATTCGACCGCCAGCGCCTTGTCCAGCAGTTCCTGCCCCTCGGGCGAGCCTTCCAGGAACGCCTTGTAGGCAGTTTCCTGCGCGATCTGACGCCACGCGTCGAACTGCTCCTGCGTCATCTCGGCGATTTCCACGCCATTGTCGGCAAAGACCTGGCGCGCGTTGCCGTCCTGGCTCTTGGCTTCCTCAAGATAGAACGCCTCGGCCTTCTCGGCGGCTTCCATCAGCGCGGTCTGCTGTTCCTCGCTCAGGCTTTCGAACTTCGACTTGTTCATCAAAAGCGGCTGGTACATGAACCACAGCGCATAGTCCCCCGCCGGGGTAAAGCAGCTGACCTGCTCGTAGATCCGGTAGCTGACAAAGGACGACGATGACGTGTTCGCCGCATCCAGAACGCCGGTTTGCATGGCGTTGTAGATCTCGGCCGAGCTCATCGACGCGATCGACGCACCGGCCCCCGCCAGCATCTGCTCGAAAGCCTTGCCCGCGGCGCGGGTCTGCAGGCCCTCGACATCCTCGGGCGCGGTGATGCACTTGTCCTTGCCGGCGAAACCGCCCGCCAGGTAGCCGTGCACCAGCACCATGATGTCGTCTTCGGCCATGATGGCCTCGATGTCGCCCATGAACTCCGACTCGTTCAGGCGCGCGGCGTGGTCATGGTTCTTCACCAGCCCCGGCATCAGCGTCAGGTTGTAGGGGTTGCGCAGCCCGCCCGCATAGGACAGCGGAAAGACGATCATGTCGACCTGCCCGCGCGACAGCGGCTTGTACTGCTCGCGCGCCTTGAACAGCGATTGCGAGGGGAAGATCTGGATATCCAGATCGACATCTGCGGCCGCGACCTCGTCGGCGACCATCTGCGCCACCTTGTGGCGCACGTCGCTGGTGGACCACTGGTGCGACAGGCGCAGTTCCTCGGCACCGGCCGCCAGGCTGCTTGTGAACAGGGCCGCTGCCGCAACGGCAGCTGTGAAATTCAGTTTCATATGTTCCTCCCATAAAGTCCTGATTCGCATTCGGACTGCCCTGCACCCTAACGAGATTGTCTTTCCAGTCAAATTTTTTGTATACAAGAACGCGATCCTTGCGCGCAAACGCCGGCTGTGCTAGCGGATCGTAATGGAACGCAAGCGCGCCGATATCATCGCCAACGCCATCGAGGAGCTGATCTTCGACGGCACGTTCGAGGACGGAGACCGCCTCGACGAGGTCCAGCTTGCCGAACGGTTCGCCGTATCCCGCACCCCTATTCGCGAGGCCCTGCAACGACTTACGCTTTCCGGCCTTGTAGAACAGCTGCCCCGTCGCGGCGTCTTCGTACGACAGCCCGGACCCGTGGAACTGATCGAGATGTTCGAGGTCATGGCCGAGCTCGAGGCGATCTGCGCCCGCCTCGCCGCCTCGCGGATATCCGACACGGCAATTGCCGAACTGCGTGCCATCAACGACCGGTGCCGTGCCGCGACCGAGGCGCAGGACGCCGACGGCAACTACCACCAGAACGATCTCTTCCACGCCACACTCTATGCCCAGACCGGCAACGCGTTCCTCGAACAGGAATGCCTCCGCCTGCAGCGCCGCCTGCGCCCGTTCCGGCGGCTGCAGTTGCGCTGGCGCGGACGCATGTCGCAATCCGTGGCCGAGCATGACGCGATCCTCGACGCGATCGAGGCCGGCGACGGCGTGCAGGCCGGCAGCCTTCTGCGCCAGCACGTCACCGTCCAGGGGGAAAAATTCCACCGCCTGATGTCCAGCCTGAAACCGGCGGCCGAATAGCCGCGCGTATCAGCCCAGCGCCGCGTCGACCGCCTGCCCCAGCTTGTCGACCAGTTCCTCGACCTGGTCCTCGCTCAGGATGAAGGGCGGCGCCAGCAGCACGTGATCGCCACGCTTGCCGTCCAGGGTGCCACCCATCGAGTAACAGATCAGCCCGGCCTCGAACGCGGCCTTCTTGATCTTCGCATGCAGCTTCCGCGCCGGATCGAACGGCGCCTTCGTCTCGCGGTCCGCCACCAGCTCTATGGCCTGGAACAGGCCCCGCCCCCGCACGTCGCCCACATGGGGATGCTGTCCGAACCGGTCCAGCAGCCGCTGCCGCAGCACCTCGCCCAGGGGCGAAACGCGCGCCGCCACGCCATCATCCAGCAGGCGGTCCAGCACGGCACCCGCCGCGGCGCAGGCCACGGGATGCCCCAGATAGGTGTGGCCATGCTGGAAATACCCCGACCCCTGCGCGATGGCATCGTGAATCCCGGACGTGCACAGCATCGCGCCGATCGGCTGATACCCCGCCCCCAGCCCCTTGGCGATGGTGCAGATATCCGGCGCAACGCCCTCCTGCTCGCAGGCGAACAGCGTGCCGGTACGGCCCATGCCGCACATCACCTCGTCCAGGACAAGCAGGATACCATGCCGGTCGCACAGCGCGCGCAGCGCCTTGAAATACCCCGGCACAGGCGGCACCGCGCCCAGCGTGCCGCCCGAAACCGGTTCGGCCACGAAGGCCATGATCGTGCCGGCCCCCTGACGGGCGATCTCTTCCTCGATCTCGTCCATAAGCCGCGCGACATAGGCCTGGTTGGTCTCGTCCTCCTGCATGTCGCGATAGGCATAGCAGGGCGACACATGGCTGACATCCATCAGCAGGGGCGCATAGGGTTCGCGCCGCCACGCGTTGCCCCCGGTGGCCAGCGCCCCCAGCGTGTTGCCGTGATAGCTCTGCTTCCGCGCGATCACCCGGCATCGTCCGGGCTGGCCCGCCTCCAGGTGATACTGCCGCGCCAGCTTCAGCGCCGCCTCCACCGCCTCGGACCCTCCGGAACAGAAATACACCCGGTCCAGCGCCCCCGGCGCGACCGAGATCAGCCGCTCGGCCAGCGCCTCGGCCGGGTCCGACGACAGAAACCCGGTATGCGCAAAGGCAACCCGGTCCAGCTGCGCCTTTATGGCCGCCGTCACATGCGCGTCCCCGTGGCCCAGGCACGACACCGCCGCCCCGCCGGACCCATCCAGATAGGCTTTGCCCGACCGGTCATAAAGATACGCCCCCTCACCATGCGACACCACCGGCGGCTCTGACAGGCTGTTGCGGTGAAACACGTGACTCATGATGCTAAGGCCTTGAATTCAAACAATAGTCGACCGACGGTCTTGCAAGCATGCACAGTTATGGCTCTACTGTGCCCATCGACTCATCTTGCGATGATGGTCGCAACTAAGGGAGAACACCATGAAAAATTACCTTCTCGGCGCGTTCGCAGCCGCAGGAATCGCCGTATCGGCGCCTGCATCGGCGCAGGAATTCATCTCCATCGGCACCGGCGGTGTGACGGGCGTCTACTATCCCACCGGTGGCGCGATCTGCCGCCTCGTGAACAAGTCCCGCAAGGAACATGGCATCCGCTGCGCCGTGGAATCGACCGGCGGCTCGGTCTACAATATCAACACGATCAAGGCCGGCGAACTGGAATTCGGCGTGGCCCAGTCCGACTGGCAATACCACGCCTATAACGGCACGTCGCAGTTCTCCGACAACCCGTTCCCGGAGATCCGCGCGGTCTTTTCCGTGCACCCCGAACCCTTCACGCTTCTGGTGCGCGGCGACAGCGGCATCGAGGATTTCGAAGGCCTGAAGGGCAAGCGGGTCAATGTAGGCAACCCCGGCTCGGGTCAGCGCGCCACGATGGAAGTGGTGATGGAGGCGTTCGGCGTCACCATGGACGATCTGGCGCTCGCGACCGAGTACAAGGGCTCCGAAATGGCCCAGCAGCTGTGCGACGGCAATATCGACGCGATGATCTACACCATCGGTCACCCCGCCGCCGCGATCCAGGAAGCGACCACGACCTGTGACGTGAAACTCGTCGACGTGGTGGGCGAGCCGATCGACAAGCTGGTCGCGGACAATCCCTATTACCGGGTCGCCACCATTCCCGGCGGCATGTACGCGGGAAATGACGAGGACAACACCACATTCGGCGTCGGCGCGACCTTCGTCACCTCGGCCGACGTGTCCGAAGACGTGGTCTATGTCGTGGCCAAGGCGGTGATGGAAAACATCGAGGATTTCCGCCAGCTGCACCCGGCCTTCACCAATCTCGACCCGGCCGAGATGGTGCAGGACGGCCTGTCGGCCCCGCTGCACCCCGGTGCGGAAAAGGCCTACAAGGAACTGGGGCTGATCGAATAAACCTCTGACCTTGCAGGGCGCCTCCGGAGGGGGGGCGCCCTTCTCGCATCCAAGGAATTATGCTGAGGGGGCATGACAGTGAGCGATCAGACCGAAAACACCCGTTCCGCAGACGACATGGTCGCCGAGGCCGACACCGGCGCGCGCAACCCGTCGGCGGCCTGGCAGACCAGGCTCATCATCGGCACCTGCATCGCATGGTCCATCTTCCAGCTTTACATCGCCTCGCGCGTGCCGGGCATCGTGGCCCAGGCCACGGGCATGTCGATCTTCGCCAACATCGTCGCACAGGCCCGTTTCATACACCTGGCCTTTGCCATCATGCTGGCGACACTGGCCTTCCCGCTCTTCAAGACCTCTCCGCGCGACCGCATCCCGCTCTACGACTGGGCGCTGGTCATCCTCGGGGTCTCGGCCTGTCTCTATCTCGTGGTCTTCCGGTTCGAAATCGCCGACCGCCCCGGCCTGTGGAACACCACCGACGTCACCATGTCGGCCATCGGCATGATCGTCCTCCTGGTCTCGGTCTATCGCTCGCTCGGCCTGCCGCTGGTCATCATCGCCTGCTGTTTCATCCTCTTCGCCTTCTTCGGCGGCTATTCCGAATGGGCGCGCAACATCACCAATTACGGCGGCGCCTCCCTGCCCAAGGCATTGGGGCATTACTGGATGCAGACCGAAGGGGTGTTCGGCGTGGCGCTCGGCGTCTCGACCTCGATGATCTTCCTCTTCGTACTCTTCGGCGCGCTGCTGGATCGCGCCGGGGGCGGCAACTGGTTCATCAAGGTCGCCATCGCCCTTCTTGGCGCCTTGCGCGGCGGCCCGGCCAAGGCGTCGGTCCTGTCCTCGATGATGACCGGTATGATCTCGGGCTCCTCTATCGCCAACACCGTCACCACCGGCACCTTCACCATCCCGCTGATGAAACGCATCGGCTTCCCGGCGGAAAAGGCCGGCGCGGTCGAAGTGGCCTCCTCGACCAACGGCCAGCTCACGCCGCCCGTCATGGGCGCGGCCGCCTTCCTGATGGTCGAATACGTCAACATCCCGTATATCGACGTGGTCAAGCACGCCTTTCTTCCCGCGGTCATCTCATACATCGCGCTGCTTTACATCGTGCATCTCGAAAGCCTGAAGATGGGCCTCAAGGGGCTGGAAAAACCCGGGCGCCGCATCGGCGTTCTGATGATCCTGATCCTGTTCCTGTCGGGCTTCATCTTCCTCGGCATCTGCACGTTCCTGATGATCGGCCTGCGCGGCATTCTCGAGCCGATCATGGGCAATTCCGTCTATGCCGCCGTGGCGCTGGTCGCGGTGCTCTACATCGCGCTCGTGGCCATCGCGGCGCGCTACCCCGACCTCAAGCTCGACAAGGACGAGGACGGCCCACCCACGGCCCCGCGCCTGACGCCCACGCTGATCGGCGGGCTCTACTTCGCCATCCCGATCTTCATCCTCGTGTGGAACCTGATGGTGCGCACCGACACGCTCGACCGGCTGTCGCCTGCGCTCTCGGCGTTCTGGGCCACGGTCTTCATGATCATCATCGCGCTCACCCATCGCCCGCTCAAGGCGATGTTCCGCGGGCAGGGGCCCGCCGGCGAAACCTTCCAGGGCTGGCGCGATTTCGTCGACGGCCTGATCCTGGGCGCGCGCAACATGATCGGCATCGGCGTGGCCACCGGCGCCGCTGGCATCATCGTCGGCACGATCTCCCTGACCGGCGCGCACCAGGTCATCGGCCAGGTGATCGAGGTCATCTCGGGCGGCAACCTGATGATCCTGCTGTTCCTGGTGGCGGTCCTGTCGCTGATCCTCGGCATGGGCCTGCCCACCACCGCCAACTACATCGTGGTGTCGTCGCTGATGGCGCCGGTCATCGTGTCGGTGGGCGCACAGGCGGGCCTGATCGTGCCGCTCATCGCCGTGCACATGTTCGTCTTCTATTTCGGCATCCTCGCCGACGACACGCCCCCCGTGGGCCTCGCCGCCTATGCCGCCGCCGCGATATCTCGCGGCGACCCGATCAAGACCGGTATCCAGGGTTTCGGCTATGACATCCGCACGGCGCTCCTGCCCTTCCTCTTCATCTTCAACACCGACCTTTTGCTGATCGATGTCGGCCTGGGCAAGGCGATCATGGTGTTCTGCATATCGCTGTTGGCCATGCTCCTCTTCGCGGCCGCAACCCAAGGCTATTTCATCGCCAGGTCCCGCAAATGGGAAAGCGCCGCGCTTCTCTTCATCGCCTTCATGCTGTTCCGTCCCGGCTTCTTTCTCGACCAGATATCAGAGCCCTACCAGACAGCCACCGGGTCCGAGGTCTTCGCGCTCATGGATACGGCGGAAACCGACCAGCCCATGCGCCTGACCATCGAAGGCCCCGATTTCGACAATGCCGAGATCCGGCCCACCACCATCTCGGTTCCCGGCATCGCGGGCGACGGCACTGCCGCGCTCTCGGAACAGGGTCTCGGCATTCTGGAAGAGGACGGCGTCCTGAAGCTCGAAGAACCGTTCCCCGGCACGCCCCATTTCGAGGCCATCGGCATCGAGTACGACTTCTACGGCGACAGCCCTGTGGTGGTCAGCAAGGTCGAGATCGAGAACGACCGCCTGCCAAAGGAACTGTTCTTTATCCCCGCCCTGCTGCTGCTGGCCGGCATCGTCCTGATCCAGCGGCCCCGCGCCACGCAAGCCGCCTTCTGAAGGAGGAAGACCGATGTTCAACACCCTGCTCCTTGCCGTCGACGTCAACGCGATGGACGGCGCCGACCGGCTGGCTCGCGCGGCCAAGCTGCTTGCGGCAGACGAAAGCGCCGAGATCCACGTGATCAACGTCGTGCCCGGCAGCGGCATGAACATGGTCGGCGCCGCCTTCGAGGGCGACTACAACCGCACCGCGAGGGCCGGCGCGGAAAAGGCGCTGAAGACGTGGACGGACTCCGCCTTCGGCGGCCGGGCGCAGGTCCACGTCACCGAGGGCAACATCTATGACAGCGTGCTCAGGACGGCCGACAGGATCGGTGCGGACGTGATCGTCGTCGGCGCGCACCGTCCCGAACTGCGCGACTATCTCGTCGGCCCGAACGCGGCGCGGATCACCCGCCACGCGAACCAGTCGGTCATGGTCATCCGGTAACGCCCCGTCACGGCACCGGCTGGGCCCCGCGCCTCAGGGCGCCTCGCCCGACACCCGTGCCAGCAGCGCCTTGGCGGCGGATTGCTCCGCCTGCCGCTTCGATCCGGCGCCGGCCTGTTCCGCCTCACCGTTTTCCAGCCGCGCCTCGATGGTGAATTGCGGCGCGTGGTCCGGCCCGGTGCGGGCCACCTCGACATACCGCGGCGGCGCCAGCCCCTGCGCCTGCGCCCATTCCTGCAACGCGGTCTTGGCGTCGCGCGCATCGGCCTCGACCGTGGTCACCCGGTCGCCCCACAGCCGCAGAATGACCTCCTGCGCGGCGTCGAAACCGGCATCGCGATAGACCGCGGCAATCACCGCCTCCATCGCGTCGCCCAGAAGCGCCTGCTTGCGCCGCCCGCCCGACATCATCTCGGACCGGCCCAGTTTCAGCACCGCGCCAAGGTCGATCTGCCGCGCCACCTCGGCACAGGTCTCCTTGCGCACCAGCGCATTGTATCGCGGCGCAAGCTGGCCTTCGGCGGCCCCCTTGTCGCTTTCCAGCAGCGCCTCGGCAATGACCAGCCCCAGCACCCGGTCGCCCAGGAATTCCAGTCGCTGGTTGTCGTCGCGGTTGGCCGTGGTCATCGACCCGTGCGTCACCGCCCGCACCAACAGTTCGGGCCGCCCGAACACATGCCCCAGCCGCGTCTCGAATGCCTTGAGATCGCCCGACAGCCTCACCGCCGCGGCCTTAATCCAGCTTCTCGAAGAACCGGTCGCCGCGCCATGTCCAGAAGAACAGCATCGAGCGTCCGGCCGAGGAAAAGATCACCCGGTCCGCCCGACCGATCAGGTTTTCGAACGGCACGTATCCCACCCCGCCCGGCACCGTAAGCGACGCGCGGCTGTCGGTGGAATTGTCGCGGTTGTCGCCCATGAAGAAATAATGACCCTCGGGCACCTCGAACACGCCGGTATTGTCGAACCGCTGCGTGCCCACGTTCAGAATGTTGTGCGACACGCCGTTGGGCAGCGTTTCGATCTGGCGTTCCTTCTCGCAGATCCCGCCGATCCCCACCGTGCCGTTGGCGCATTGCGGCGTCCGGCCCAGCGGGCCCTGCCGCTCCATCACTTCCTCGAACGTGCCGGCATCCTCCAGCTCGACCGCCTCGCCGTTGATCTGCAGCACACCGTCCTTCATCTGGATGCGGTCGCCGGGCAGGCCGATCACGCGCTTGATGTAATCCGTGCCATTGGTCGGATGGCGAAAAACGATGATGTCGCCGCGCTCCGGCTCGGACCCGATCAGCCGCGTGTTGTCCCCGTCAAGGAACCCGCAGATGTTCTTTGCATCGATGTTCAGCCCGATCCGCTCGATCTTGATGTTGGGACACGAAGCATAGGAATATCCATAGGCGAACTTGTTCACGAACAGGAAATCCCCGATCAGCAGCGTATCCTTCATCGACCCGGACGGGATCCAGAACGGCTGGAACAGGATCGTGCGGAAGATCCCCGCGATCACGAGGGCCCAGAAGACCGTCTTGATCGTTTCCCATATCGTGCTCGATGACTTGGATTCTTCGGACATGCCTGCCTCCGTTTGCTCTCCCGCGCTACATGCGGGGCGGGGTGACGGGTGTCAAGCCGCGCCGCGGTCCCCCTGCCGTGCCGTCGCCGGTCAGACGCAGCTCTGCAACCACGTCAGCCGATCCTTCGCGCCTCGATCACGACAAAGGCCTGCGCCCAGGGATGGTCGTCCGTCAGCGTCACGTGGATGATCGCCTCGTGCCCCTCGGGGGTCATCTCGGCCAGCCGCTCGGCGGCCCAACCGGTGACCGCCATCACCGGCTGCCCGGTCGCAAGGTTGCTGACCGCCATGTCCTTCCACGCGATCCCCATCCGCAATCCGGTCCCCAGTGCCTTGGAACACGCCTCCTTGGCCGCCCAGCGCTTGGCATAGGTGCCGGCCACGTCCTTGCGACGCTCGGCCTTGCGCTGCTCGACTTCGGTGAAAACCCGGTTGCGGAACCGGTCGCCGAACCGATCCAGCGTGCCGGCAATGCGCTCGATATTCGCCAGGTCCGTTCCGATCCCAAGGATCATACGCTTGCCTTTCTTCCTGCGCTCTTCACCCGGTCCGCCCCCACGCCCTCAGCGAAAGCTGGCCGCGATCGCCCCGGTCGCCTGGTTGAGCGTAAAGTGCAGCGTCCTGTCCTCGGCCTCGACCGGCCCCATGACCCGCACCGCGATCTCGAAGATCAGGCCCACCGCCGGGTCGTACTCCGCCTCCAGCGTCGAAAAGTCGACATCCGCAAAACCGCGCGTACCCTCGACACTCAGCACACGGCACTGCCGCGCGCCCAGCTCGTCATGGGGCGGTGACAGGACCAGCAGGTGCAGCGGTGCGGCCCCCGGCTCGATCCGGTCCAGCAGCGCGACGCGCACCTTTCCGTCCGCGAATGTCCGCGTGTAATCCTCCCACGGCTCGATCAGCCCGTCCGCCCCCGCGCGCCAGTCGCACGGCCCGGCCTCCTGCGCCTGCCCGGTTCCGGTCCAAAGCGCCAGCGCGGCACTGAAACAGATCCCCCAACGCGTCATGGCTCCACCCTCCAGATCATCAACCGCACACCCGCCATCGCGAACAACGCGGCACAGGCTGCTTCGATCCCGCGGCGCGCCCGGACATATCCTGCCCGGACCCGCGCCAGCGAAAAGACCGTCGCGTAAAACAGGTACAGCGCCAGCCCCACGAGGGCGCAAAGCGCGACCGTCCCCGCATCGCCACCGCCCAGCGCCAGCGCGGCCACCCATGCCAGCACCGCCTTGGGGTTCGACAGGTTCAGCAGCAGCCCGCGCCGGAACATGCCCGCCCCGTCCGGCGCGGCGCCCGTATCCGCATCCGTGCGGGGTCGCATCGCCGACCGTGCCGACACCGCCGCAAGATAGAACAGGTATGCCGCGCCCACGATCTTCAGCGCCACCAGCGCCGGCGCGAAGCGCCCGATCAGCAGGCCCAGGCCCAGCCCCGCCAGAATGCCCCATACCGCCAGCCCAAGCGCCAGGCCCAACGCCATCGCGATACCGGCGCGGCGCCCCCGCGCCATCGCGGTGCCGGCCACCGCCAGCGTCGCGGGCCCCGGCGATCCGGCGGCAAAGGCGAAACTCGCCACCGAGGTCAGCAGCGCAAGACCCTGCACCTCCATCACAGGCCGTCCCGTTCCGCGCGGGCCCTGTCCCGGCTCAGCGTGTTGCCCGCCCCGATCCCGAAAAAGACCCGGTTGGCCAGCAGGTACCCGCCCGCATACATCAACAGCAGCGTCACGAATTGCTGCGATCCCGGTGCGGCGATGGTCAGCTTCGCAAATTCCGGCGCCACCTCCGGCCCCGCGAAGGCCAGCGCCACGTTCAGCAGCGTCGCCACGACCATGCCCGCGAATCCGAAACGCCACGCAATCCCCGACGCCGGCCGCATCCCGGTCCGGCGCACGTATTGCTGGCCCTCGATCAGCGCCGCGATCATCGCCGGCACCATGATCTGCGCCACGGATCCAAGCATCTCGTCCTTGGTGATCCCCAGCAGACGCACCACCTGCGCCACACCGATGGCCACGGCCAGGAACACCGCGCTGTAGCGCAGCCAGACGGTCATCCCGCCGTCCGCAGGGCATCGCCCCGCGCCTGGTCCATCAGCCGCCGCATCTCGCCAATGGCCGGTCCCAGCCCGCGAAACACCGCCTCGCCGATCAGGAAATGCCCGATATTCAGCTCCATCACCTGCGGAAAACCCGCGATCGGTGCGACCGTGTCATAGGTCAGCCCATGGCCCGCATGCACCTCCAGCCCCAGCGAGTGGGCAAACGCCGCCATCTCGCGCAGCGCGGCCAGTTCGCTGTCCCGCGTGTCGAAATCCCCCTCGGCATGGGCATCGCAATAGGCCCCGGTATGCAACTCGATCACCTCGGCCCCGATCCTGTGGGCCGCCTCGATCTGTCGTTTGTCGGCGGCGATGAAGATCGACACCCGGCACCCCGCCTCGCGCAGCGGCGCGATGAAATGCGCCAGGCGGTTTTCCTCCCGCGCCACTTCCAGCCCGCCTTCGGTGGTGCGCTCCTCGCGTTTCTCGGGAACGAGGCACACCGCGTGCGGCCTGTGGCGCAGCGCGATCTTCTGCATCTCCTCCGTCGCCGCCATCTCGAAGTTGAGCGGCCCCTTCAGCGCCGTCATCAGCCCGTCGATATCGGCGTCCGAGATATGGCGCCGGTCCTCGCGCAGATGCGCGGTGATCCCATCCGCCCCGGCCTCCTCGGCCAGTTTCGCGGCGCGCACCGGGTCGGGATAGGCCCCGCCGCGGGCATTCCGCACCGTCGCCACATGGTCGATATTCACGCCAAGGCGCAGTTTTCCGGACGTGCTCATGCATTCCTCCTGCATTGGATTCGCGTCTCTTTCGGACCCTAGTGCTTCCGCGCCTCGGCGTCAGCCTTGTCCGTGCTTCCGGTTCTGGCCTCTTTCGCAGCGGCCTTCTCGGCGGCCTTTTCCGCCGCCTTTTCCCGGATCGCCGCCAGCTTGGCCTTGATCATCCCCTTTCGGCGGTTCTGATAGGCCTGGATCAGCGGCAGGCTGACATAGTAACAGATCAGTCCCGCGATCGTGCCGGGGATCAGCGCGCCCACCATATAGGGAAAGAACACCTCGTCGTAAAAGACGGTCAGGCGGCTCCAGTCGGCACTCTGATCGTTGAAGACGGCCCACAGGTTGTCCTTCAGGTCGCGCCCCGCATCCACGAACTTGCTGCCAAGCGAGCCATGCGCCTCCAGTTCGGGATTATTGCGCAGGCCCAGCAGGTAATACCCCGTCTGCAACGACGCCGCCCCGATGAAGACAAAGGTCAGCGGGTTGCCGAAAAAGGTCGACAGCAGCGCCGCGACGATATTGGCGCGCAGGATCCAGGCCACAGCCGCCGCAAGGAAAAAGTGAAACCCGAAGAACGGCGTGAAACTGACGAAGACACCGGCAAAGATCCCCCGCGCGATCCGGTGCGGCGGGTCGGGCAGGCGCCGCACCCGGTGCCGGACATAGTGAAACGCCCGGGTCCAGCCCGACCGCGGCCAGAGAAACCGTAACGTGGCCTTCCACCAAGGCAATCTGTCACGGCGTTTGAAAACCAAGGGCTCGGGCTCCTTCGGATCAGCTCTGTTCCGCTCCGCTGCCAACCAGCCGGCCAGGGTCGCGGAACCGTTCCACCGTGGCCACATCGCTTTCCGCGTCAAGCACCGAGATCAGACCGTGCAGGTGCTCGGCATCCCTCTGCTCGACATCGACCAGCAGCCGAAAGAAGTCCGGCTTGCGATCCACGAATGTCAGGTCCGAGATATTGGCCTTCTGCTCTCCGATCAACGTGCAAATGCGTCCCAGCACGCCGGCGTCGTTGCCAATCGTCAGGTCCAGGGTCACCGCATAGACCGCGGCATGGGTGCCGCCATGCCATTGCAGGTCCAGCCAGCGTTCGGGCTGATCCTCGTAGCGTTGCAGGTTTTCGCAGTCGATCGCATGCACCACGACACCCTTGCCGCGATAGGTGATTCCCACGATCCGCTCACCCGGAAGCGGCTGGCAGCACGGCGCACGGTCGAATCTCTGGTCGGGTTCAAGCCCGATCACCGCGCGGTCCAGCCCCACCTCGTTGCCGGTATCCGGGGCAAGGTCGGGATAGACCGCGTTCAGCACCCGGGCCGAGGTCAGCTCGGCACTGCCCAGCCGCGCCAGCACGTCGTCGCGCCCCTTCAGGCGCAGGGTTTTCGCCGCCCGATCCAGCGCCTTGTCGGTGGGCTTCTTGCCGACATGCTCGAACGCGGCGCGCGCCAGCTCGCGGCCCAGCCGGATATACCGGTCCCGGTCCACCTCGCGCAGGGCACGGCGGATCGCGGCGCGCGCCTTGCCGGTGGTGGCGATATCCAGCCAGGTCGCCTGCGGCGTCTGCCCGTCGGCGGTGATGATCTCGACCGACTGGCCGTTCTTGATCCGGGTCCACAAGGGCACCCGCATCCCGTCGATCTTTGCCCCGACGCAGCCATGGCCGATCCGCGTATGGATGGCATAGGCGAAATCTATCGGCGTCGCCCCGCGCGGCAGCTTCACCACGTCACCCTTGGGAGTGAAGCAGAACACCTGGTCGGCATACATCTCCAGCTTGACCGCTTCGAGGAATTCGTCGTGATCCTCTTCCAGGTCGAACTGCTCGGTCAGGCTGGAAATCCACTTTGCCGGATCCACCGCGAACGGGTTCTCGGCCCGTACCCCGTCGCGATAGGACCAGTGCGCCGCCACGCCGGATTCCGCCACCTCGTGCATCTGGCGGGTGCGCATCTGCACCTCGACCAGCTTGCCGTCGCGGCCCGACACCGTGGTGTGAATCGACCGGTAACCGTTTGACTTGGGCTGGCTGATATAATCCTTGAACCGTCCCGGCACCGCGCGCCAGCGGCGATGGATCACGCCCAGGACCCGGTAACAGTCGTCCTCGGCCGCCGTGATGATGCGGAACCCGTAGATGTCGCTCAGCCGGGAAAAGCCCATCTCCTTTTCCTGCATCTTGCGCCAGATCGAATAGGGTTTCTTGGCACGCCCCAGGATCTCGGCCGCGATCCCGGCCTCCTGCAGTTCCAGCCGCATGTCCCCGGTGATCCGCTCGATCACGTCTCCGGCCTCGCGCTGCAGGGTGATGAACCGCCGCATGATCGACGCCCGCGCCTCGGGGTTGATCACCCGGAACGCCAGGTCCTCCAGCTCCTCGCGCATCCACTGCATGCCCATCCGGCCAGCCAGCGGCGCGAAGATATCCATCGTCTCGCGCGCCTTCTTCAGTTGCTTCTCGGGCCGCATCGCCCGGATCGTGCGCATGTTGTGCAGCCGGTCCGCCAGCTTCACCAGAATCACGCGCATGTCCTTCGACATCGCCATGAACAGCTTGCGGAAATTCTCGGCCTGCTGGGTCTCGGTGCTCGACAGCTGCAGGTTGGTCAGCTTGGTTACGCCATCGACCAGGTCGGCCACCTCGCCGCCGAACCGCTCGGCGACGGCGTTGTAGGACGCCCGCGTGTCCTCGATCGTGTCATGCAGAAGGGCGGTGATGATCGTCGCGTCATCCAGCCGCTGTTCCGTCAGGATGGCGGCCACCGCCACCGGATGGCTGAAATAGGGTTCGCCGGAATGCCGCGTCTGCCCCTCGTGCATTTCCTGCCCAAAGGCATAGGCCGCACGGATCAGCCGTCCGTCACTCTTGGGATTGTAGGCGCGGACCAGTTCGACAAGCGTGTCTGCACCAATCATCCGGTCCGCTTTCCGTCATGAACGCCCGGGACCGGGCTCAGCCCTGGCCCTGCGCCTCCATCAGCGCCCGCAGCAGCTTTTCTTCGGACATGTCGTCATCGACAGGCTTCTCGGCCTCTTCGCCCATCAGCAGCGCCATCGAATCGTCTTCCGGCTCGTCCACCTCGATCTGGCTCTGGTTGGACTCGATCAGACGCTCGCGCAGGTCGTCGGCGCCCTGGGTCTCCTCGGCGATCTCGCGCAGCGCCACGACAGGGTTCTTGTCGTTGTCGCGATCCACGCTGATCGGCGACCCGGCCGAAATCTCGCGCGCCCGGTGCGCCGCCAGCATCACCAGGTCGAAGCGGTTCGGAACTTTGTCAACGCAGTCTTCAGTGGTTACGCGCGCCATGGGGCCTCCGGATAGGGCATATGTCTCAAGAAGCCCTTCATTTAAAGCCTCCGCCCGGGGTTTACAAGCAGAGAATCAGTCCAGCGGCCGCACCTCGGCCACCGCCGCCGGATCCAGCGCCGCCAGCATCGCGGCCACGTCGCGCCCCAGCACCGGATGCACCCAGTCCGGCGCGACCTCGCTCAGCGGCACCAGCACGAAGGCACGCTCGTGCAGGCGCGGATGCGGCAGGATCAGGCGATCGGGCGTCTCGCGCATCTGGCGCTCCACGGACAGGTCCGACCAGGCGTCGTATGTGGCCCGGTCGGGGCAGACCATGTCGCCCGCCGCCAGCAGGTCCAGGTCCAGGGTCCGCTGCCCCCAGCGCTGCCGCCGCGCACGCCCGAACTCGTTTTCCAGTTCGTGCATAAGTTGCAACAGTCCGGCCGGCTCGCCATCGTAGGCCACAACCGCAGCGGCATTGGCATAATCCGGCCCCGCCCCCGCGGGGAAGCAGGGCGTGCGGTAGATCCGACTGGCGGCCACGACCCGCGCGCCCATGTCGGGCAGGCGCTCCAGCGCCGCGCGCAGGGTTTCTTCAGGGGCGCCACCCTCGGATGGCAAATTCCCGCCCAAAGCGATCAGGTATAGTTGCTCAGGCATGCCACGGGCCTATCCTTACGAGAAGTGTAACCGTCTTGCGAAGACCAGGCTAAACTTCTAAGTACAGCGCGCAGCCCGGCTAGGTGAAAATCCACTCCTCTAATACACCGTCACGGCAGGGCAAGAAAATTCGGAAGGACATTTTATGTTTTACAAGGACGAACGGCTTGCGCTGTTCATCGATGGTTCGAACCTGTACGCGGCCGCCAAGGCGCTTGGATTCGACATCGACTACAAGCTTCTGCGGACGGAATTCATGCGTCGCGGCAAGCTGCTTCGCGCCTTCTACTACACGGCGCTGCTCGAGAATGACGACTATTCGCCGATCCGCCCGCTGGTCGACTGGCTCAACTACAACGGGTTCACCATGGTCACCAAGCCGGCCAAGGAATACACCGATAGCCAGGGCCGCCGCAAGGTCAAGGGCAACATGGACATCGAGCTGACCGTCGACGCCATGGAACTCGCCCCGCGCATCGACCACATCGTGCTGTTTTCCGGCGACGGCGATTTCCGCCCGCTGGTGGAAAGCCTCCAGCGTCAGGGCGTTCGCGTTTCGGTTGTGTCCACCATCCGCAGCCAGCCACCCATGATCTCCGACGACCTGCGCCGCCAGGCCGACAATTTCATCGAGCTCGAAGACCTCAAGGAAGTCATCGGCCGCCCGCCGCGCGAGGACACGCAGGACCGTCAGCAAGCCTCCGCCTGACCCTTCACCGCCAGGACCCGCGCCGGGTGCGACCGGGCGGGAAACGGGGCCGGGACGCCATGGTCCTCCCGCGCCCCCATCCACCGCCGGCCACCGCCCCTCTGGACGCCGCACGCCACAGCCCTTACCTCTGGGCGGAACAGGAGTGTCCATGACCAAGCCCCCCCTCACCCTCTACCTCGCCGCGCCTCGCGGGTTCTGCGCCGGCGTCGACCGCGCGATCAAGATCGTCGAGATGGCGCTCGGCAAATGGGGCGCGCCGGTCTATGTCCGGCACGAGATCGTGCACAACAAATACGTGGTCGACGACCTGCGCGCCAAGGGCGCGGTCTTCGTCGAAGAGCTCGGGGAATGCCCCGACGATCGCCCCGTCATCTTCTCCGCCCACGGTGTCCCGAAATCCGTCCCCGAAGAAGCCGCTTCGCGCCGGATGCTCTATGTCGACGCCACCTGCCCGCTGGTCTCCAAGGTCCATATCGAGGCCGAGCGCCACGCCGCGAACGGGCTGCAGATCATCATGATCGGCCATGCCGGCCACCCCGAGACCATCGGCACGATGGGCCAGCTCCCCGCCGGAGAGGTCCTGCTGGTCGAAACCCCCGAAGACGTGGCGCATGTCGCGGTCCGCGACCCCGCCCGCCTGGCCTTCGTCACCCAGACGACCCTGTCGGTGGACGACACCGCCGATATCGTCGCCGCGTTGCAGGCCCGCTTCCCCCACATCACCGGCCCCCACAAGGAAGACATCTGCTACGCCACCACCAACCGGCAGGAGGCGGTCAAGGCCATGGCCGAAAAGGCCGAGGCGATGCTGGTGGTCGGCGCCCCCAACTCCTCCAACTCCAGACGGCTGGTCGAGGTCGGGGCCCGCGCCGGGTGCCGCTATGCCCAGCTCGTGCAACGCGCCGCCGATATCGACTGGCGGGCGCTCGACGGCATCACGACCATGGGCATCACCGCCGGCGCCTCGGCGCCCGAAGTCCTGATCAACGAGGTCATCGACGCCTTCCGCGACCGCTACGACGTGACAGTCGAACAGGTGGAAACCGCGCAGGAGAACGTCGAATTCAAGGTGCCCCGCGTCCTGCGCGAACCCGCCTGAGTGCCCCGGCTCCGCCACGGCGCGCGCCGGCGGTGCCCGCGCCATCCCTCCAGGTTATCGGACCGATCCCGGGCCGCACACCCTCCGGCGCGGCGCGCCCTTCGAAACATGCCACCCCGGATTTCCTGCGCCACCCGCCCTCCCCGGCTTTCTTGCGGCTCCCGGCCGCCTGGATGGCGCGCCCCCTGCCCGGTCGTCTCCCCCCAAGGAGCCGCGCGCCGCGTCGCGCACTCGCAACACCCTGATCCCCTCCGCTTTTTCTTGGCGGAAATACTCACGATCCCCCCCTCGCCCCCCGCACCGCCGCCCGACAGGGCGCGTCACGCCGCAGCGCACCGGCCCGGCAAACCTGCGCGCGCGGCACGCGCGCTCCACACGGCCCCGGGTCAGGATATCCCGCCTTCCCATTTCCAGCGACCGCTGTAGGCTCTGGGCAAAGACGGGACAGAACCATTGACACGCAGCTTCCTCGCCTGGCTCACGGGCAGCGCCATCACCACCTTCGCACGGCTCATCACCGCCGTCCGCGCCATCTGGGACGGAACCGGGCCGGTGCCCGCCCAGCGCGTCTATTTCGCCAACCACACCTCCAACGGCGACTTCATCCTGGTCTGGACGGTCCTGCCTCCCGCCCTGCGCGCCCGCACCCGGCCCGTCGCCGGGGCGGATTACTGGCTCAGATCGCCGCTGCGCAGCTTCATCGGCCGCGACGTCTTCAACGCCGTGCTGATCGACCGCGACACCGACACCCGCAAACGCGACCCGCTCGAGATCATCCTCGAGGGTCTCGACACCGGCGCTTCGCTGATCCTCTTCCCCGAAGGCACGCGCAACACCACCGACGCGCCCCTCCTGCCGTTCAAGAGCGGTCTCTACAACATCTCCGAAGCCCGCCCCGAGGTGGACCTGGTGCCGGTCTGGATCGACAACCTCAACGACGTGATGCCCAAGGGCAAGCTGGTGCCGATCCCGCTTCTGTGCACCGTCACCTTCGGCACGCCGATCCGCGTCGCGCCCGGCGAGGACCGCAAGGTTTTCCTCAAGCGGGCCGAAACCGCCCTGCTGGCGCTCGCCCCGGCCGATGACGCACCGGCAGAGGAGGCCCGGGCATGAACGAAACGCACGCGGACTTCCTGACCCTGCTGGCGGGCATCATCGGCATTCTCATCGTCGCCAGCGGCATCGGCTACGCCCTCAAACGACGCATCGCGCCCGACGGCTCCAACCCCACGATCGAGAACCTGAACGCCCGCATCCTCGCCTGGTGGGGGATGACCGCCTTTCTTGCCGTGGCCTTTCTCGCCGGGCGCGGCGGGGTCATCGCGCTCTTTGCCTTCACCTCCTTCGCGGCCCTGCGCGAATTCGTGACCCTGACCACCCGGCGCGCCTCCGATCACTGGGCCATCGCCACCGCCTTCTTCGTCATCCTGCCCCTGCAATACTGGCTCATCTGGTACGAATGGTACGGCATGTGGTCGCTCTTGATCCCGGTCTATGCCTTCCTGCTCCTGCCGGTGATCGCCGTGCTGCAGGGCGACAGCCGCAATTTCCTCGTCCGCATCAGCCAGATGCAATGGGCGCTGATGATCTGCGTCTTCTGCGCCAGCCACGTGCCCGCGCTGCTGTTCCTGGAAATCCCCGGGTTCGAGGCCCGCAACGTCCTTCTCATCGCCTTCCTGATCGTGGTGGTGCAACTGTCGGACGTGCTGCAATACACCTGGGGCAAGCTTTTCGGCCGCCATCCCGTCGCGCCCTCGCTCTCGCCCTCCAAGACGTGGGAAGGGCTGATCGGCGGCGTCGCCTCGGCCACTCTCATTGGTACCGCACTCTACTGGATCACCCCCTTCACCCCGGTTCAGGCCGCGGGCATGTCGCTCGTCATCACGCTCTCGGGCTTTTTCGGCGGTCTGGTCATGTCGGCGATCAAGCGCGACCGGGGCGTCAAGGACTGGGGTCACATGATCGCAGGCCATGGCGGCTTCATCGACCGGCTCGATTCGGTGGTGTTCTCAGCGCCGCTCTTCTTTCACCTGACGCGGTATTACTGGTCGCTGACATGAGCCTCCTGCGCTCGAACGCGGCCCACATGGCCGGCGGGTTCGTCCTCATGGGCGGCTGGGCGACCTTCGCCAATTCTGCCCATCCGATGCCGGCGCCGCTGGTCGCGGGGCTGGTGCAGGGGGCGCTCTCGGCCTGCGTGACACTGCTGCTGAAATCGGTGATCGAGGTTTTCCTGCCCAGGCTTTCCGGCACCCCCGGCCTGGTCCTGCCGCCGCTTGCCTGCTGCGGGCTTTCGGTCATGCTGCTGTCGCTGGCCCACCGCGCCGCCGGCACGCCCGAAATCCTCGCGACGCTGGCCTTGCCCGTCACCGTCGCCACCTCCTATGCCGCGCTTTACAACCACCGCCTGAGGCACAGCCCATGACCCCATCCCGCCGCCCCCTCGCCAGCCGCGACACCGGCTGGGCCCGCCGCGCCGCCCGCCGGCTCAGCCGCACCCGGCTTACGCCCAACCGCATCAGCCAGGGCTCGATCCTCTTCGCCGCACTGGCCTGTCTCGCCTTCTGGGGGGCGGCCCATGCCGGCACGGCCCTGGCCATTGCCCTGCTGCTTGGCGCCGCGCTCTGCATCCAGCTGCGCCTGCTCTGCAACCTTCTGGACGGCATGGTCGCGATCGAGGGCGGCCGCTCGGAACCCGACGGCCCCTTCTGGAACGAGGGACCGGACCGCGCCGCCGACCTGCTGATCCTCTCCGGCGCCGGGCTTGCCACGGGCCAGCTTGCGCTGGGGCTTCTGGGCGGCGGGCTGGCCATCGCCACCGCCTACCTGCGCGAACTGGGCCGGGCCGAAGGCCTGCCGCCCGATTTCTCCGGCCCATTTGCCAAGCCCCAGCGCATGGCGGCCCTGACCGCGGGCAGCCTGCTGGCAGCAATGGAGCTCGCCCTTTTCCAGACCCGCTACACCCTTCTGCTGGCCCTGATCGTGACGGTGCTGGGCACCGGCTACACCGCATTCGCCCGTTCGGCCCGCATCGTCCGCCTGCTCCGGGACCGCCCGCGCGACACGCCCGAGGCTTGATCCCGCACGGACGGCCTTCTAAACCGGGCCGGATGCTGCCAGCCAAGGACCCGCCCGCCCGTGACCGAAATCCCCCGCATTCCCCTGTGCCTGGCGCTTGCCGGTCTGCTCCCCTTCGTCTGGAGCGCGGCGACGGTGCTCTCGCCGGATCTGGCGGGCTGGACGCAGACGACCCTGGGCGCCCGCTTCATCGGGCCTTATGTGGGGCTGTTCTACGGCGCGGTCATCCTCAGCTTCATGTCAGGCGTGCTCTGGGGGTTCGCCACGAAGATGACCGGGCCTTCGGCGACCACCGGATATGTCCTGTCGGTCCTTCCCGCGCTCTGGGTCTTCTTCACCCATGGCGGCGGAGCCTACAGCGCCGGCATCACCCTGATGATCGGCTTTGCCGGTATTCTCGCGCTCGACTGGCTTTTCTGGCGCGACGGGGCGGCGCCGCACTGGTGGATGCGTCTGCGCCTGATGATCACCGCGATCGTTCTGCTCTGCCTGCTGATCGGCCTCACGCAATGAGCCGGGATGACCAGACCATCCGCGCCTACGCCGCAGAGGCCGCGCGCTATGCGGACGTGACGAAGGAGGCCGCGAGCGACCCCGCCCTGCGCCTCTTTCTCGACCGCATGCCCCCGCAAGGCACCATACTTGACCTCGGCTGCGGTCCCGGCATCGCCTCGGCCGCCATGGCCGCCGAAGGCCATGCGGTCACCGCCACCGACGCCACGCCGGAAATGGTCGCGATGGCCGCCGCCCGGCCGGGCGTCACGGCGCGGCTGGCGACCTTCGACGACGTGACGGAAATCGCCGCCTATGACGGCATCTGGGCCAATTTCTCGCTTCTGCACGCACCGCGCGCGAACCTGCCGCGCCACCTGCGCGCCCTGGCGACCGCGCTGAAACCCGGCGGGCTCTTCCATATCGGCATGAAGACGGGCACCGGCGAGCTCCACGACAGTCTCGGCCCGGCCCGACCCTGTCACCGTGGATGCACTGACCGGTCTTCTGCAGAAGGCCGGGATGGCGCCGTTTGAAACCCGCACCGGCGAAGACACCGGTCTTGACGGCACAATCGCGCCCTGGGTGACTGTTCTTGCAAGGAAATCCGCAGATGGCTGAGCTTTTCGCCTATACCGACGGCGCCTGCTCGGGCAATCCCGGCCCCGGCGGCTGGGGCGCACTCCTGCAGGCAAAAGAGGGCGACACGGTCGTCAAGGAACGCGAACTTTCCGGCGGCGAGGCCGCGACCACCAACAACCGAATGGAACTGCTCGCGGCCATCACCGCGCTGGAAACCCTGTCCAAGCCCACGCGCATCACCATCGTCACCGACAGCGCCTATGTGAAGAACGGCGTCACCGGCTGGATCCACGGGTGGAAGCGCAACGGCTGGAAGACCTCGAACCGCAAACCGGTCAAGAATGTCGACCTCTGGCAGCGCCTCGACGCCGCGGCTCAACGCCACGACGTGACCTGGGAATGGGTCAAGGGCCATGCCGGCCACCCGGAAAACGAACGCGCCGACGAACTGGCCCGTGCGGGGATGGCCCCGTTCAAACCGGGCAAGTCCGGCGCATGACGGCGCAATTCCTGCTCGACCACGCCTCGGTGCTGGTCTTCGCGCTGACCGGCGCGCTGGTCGCCTCGCGCGCACAGCTCGACGTGGTGGGCTTTGCCTTCGTCGCCTGCCTCACGGCTGTGGGCGGCGGCACGGTGCGCGACGTGCTCTTGGACCGCAACCCGGTCTTCTGGATCGCCAGCCCCAGTTTCATCGCCACCGCCTGCGCCGCGGCATTGCTGATCTTCTTCACCGCCTACCGTTTCGAAAGCCGCTACCGCCTTCTGCTCTGGCTCGACAGCCTCGCGCTGGCCGTGGCGGTGCCGGCCGGCGTCGTCACAGCCTTCGCCATGGCCCAGCCCCTGCCGGTCGTGGTGATCATGGGGATGGTCACCGGCTGTCTTGGCGGGCTGATGCGCGACGTGGTCTGCAACGAGGTGCCGCTGGTGCTGAAACAGGGCGAGCTTTACGTCACGGCCGCCTTTGCCGGATCGCTGGCCGCCGTGGCCGCGTCGCTGGTCACCGACCGCGAGGTGTTCATCCTTGCCGCCTGCGCCGGGGTCACATGGGCCCTGCGCGCGGGCTCGCTGGCCTTCGGCTGGCGCCTGCCGGTCTATCGCTCGCGCCCGCCGCGCAACTGAGCTACCGGCGTGCCTTGATGACCTGGTAGGCCCAGATCACGACCAGCGCCCCCAGCACGGCCCCGACGATGCCGCCCAAAAGGCCCAGGAAGGCCAGGATCCCCTGCAGGATCAGCCCGCCCAGCAAGGCGCCGGCCATGCCGATGCCGATCGTCACCAGCGGATCGGCATCGATCCGCATGATCCTGGTGGCAAGATACCCGGCCAGGGCCCCGATGATGACGAGATAGATCAGTCCCATGTCGCGTCTCCCTGTCGCGCCTCCCTGTCAGCGGCCCCGCATCAGCGCTTCGGGCGCCAATGCGTCGGAATGATGATCAACGCCCCGATGGACGAGAGGATCGCATCCACCCCCGGCGCGCCGAAGCGGAACCCGAACATGGTGCGGATGAAATAGAACAGGAAGGCCCCGCCGATGCAGATGATGACCGATTGCAGGATCCCGTTGCGGGTGAAACCGGATCGCTCGCTTAGATAGCCGACGATCCCGGCGATCACCACGGTTCCGAAAAGTTGCAGGTACATGGGGCCTCGATGCTCTGGTTGGCGCATGTTGTCCCTGACGACCGGACGCAAGCGATCGGCTACGCCAATCTGCGCGCGCAGCCGACGGGGGGGCGGCCTTGAGTCCCCGCCCCGGCTTTTCGGAACAATGAATGCCGGTCAGAGCACCGTGCCTGGCGGCAGGGGCATGCCGCGCAGGAAATCCGCCGTGGACTGGGCGCCGCGACCGGCCTTCTGCAGGCGCAGGATCTCGACCGCCCCGGTGCCGCAGGCGATGGTCAGCGCATCGTCGAGCACCTCGCCGGGGGCGCCGCTGCCCGTGCCGATCCGCGAGGCCAGAAACTTGATCCGGACGCCGTCATGATCGGTCCAGGCACCGGGAAAGGGCGACAGGCCGCGGATCAGCCGGTCGACCTCTTCCGCCGGGCGGGTCCAGTCGATCCGTGCCTCGGCCTTGTCGATCTTGTCGGCATAGGTGACGCCCGCTTCGGATTGCACCTGCGGGATCAGGGCCTCCGGTTGTGCCAGCGCCTCGACGATGGCCGCAGCGCCCAGTGCGGACAGCCGATCATGCAGCACCCCGGTGGTGTCATCGGACCTGATCGGTGTCTCGTGGCGCAAAAGCACCGGGCCGGTGTCCAGGCCCGCCTCCATCTGCATGATGCACACGCCGGTCCTTTCATCCCCCGCCATGATCGCGCGGTGGATCGGCGCGGCCCCGCGCCAGCGCGGCAGCAGGCTGGCATGGATGTTCAGGCACCCCCGCTTCGGCGCATCCAGAATGGCCTGCGGCAGGATCAGGCCATAGGCCACGACCACCGCCACGTCGGGCCTGAGCGCCGCGAAGGCATCCTGTTCCTCCCGGCCCTTCAGGCTGACAGGGAGACACACCGGCAGTCCCAGCGCCTCGGCCCGCGCCTGAACCGGGCTGGGCCGGTCCTTCTTTCCGCGTCCGGCCGGACGCGGCGGCTGGCAATAGACGGCGGCGATCTCGTGCCCGGCCCCCAACAGCGCGTCGAGCACCAGCACCGAGAAATCGGGCGTTCCCATGAAGACGATGCGCATACCTGCCCCCCTGCCCCCCTGTCAGCGCCGCTTGACCGCGCGGCGCAGCAGCATGTCGCGCTTCACCTTGCTCAGCCGGTCGAAATACATCCGCCCGTCGAGGTGATCGACCTGATGCTGCACGCTGGTCGCCCAAAGCCCGACGAAATCGCGCTCCTCGACCACGCCTTCGGCATTGAGAAACCGGACCGTCACGGCGCGCGGGCGACTGATCCGCGCATGCACGCCGGGCAGGTTGGGGCTGGCCTCGTCATGGTCGCGCATCTGGGCGCTGGCATGCAGGATCTCGGGGTTCGCCATGCGAACCGCCTGTCCGCGCGCATCGCTGGCATCGACCACCGCAAGCCGCTGCATCACGCCGATCTGCACGGCGGCAAGGCCCACGCCGGGCATCGCATCCATCGTGTCGATCATGTCGTCCCAGATCGCGCGTTCGGCATCGGTGACCGCGGTGACCTCTGCCGCGCGCGCGCGCAACCGTTTGTCCGGCCAGGGCACGAAAGGGCGCACGGCCACCGGCCTAGCCCCGCGCCATTTCACGCTTCAGCTTCTGCATCTTGCGCGTGATCAACTGCCGTTTCATCGGGCCGAGGTAATCTATGAACAGCCTGCCGTTCAGATGGTCGATCTCGTGCTGCACGCAGGTGGCCCAAAGCCCGTCGAACGTGTCGGACACTTCCTTGCCGTCGCGGTCGATCCACCTGACATCCACGACCTTTGGCCGGGTCACCTCGGCGAACTGGTCGGGGATCGACAGGCAGCCTTCCTCGTAGACGTTCTTTTCGTCCGAGGCGGCCACCACCTCGGGGTTGAACATCACCAGCGGGCGCGGCGGCTCCCCGGCCTCGTCGTCCTTCGAGCAGTCCAGCACGATCACCCGGTCCATGACGCCCACCTGCGGCGCGGCAAGGCCGATGCCCGGCGCGTCATACATCGTCTCCAGCATGTCGTCGGCCAGCGTGCGCAAGTCGTCGCTGAGGTCGGGCACGGGCGTGCAGACCTTTTTCAGGCGCGGGTCGGGATGGATCAGGATGGGTCGCAGCATGGCCGTCCATTTAGGCGATCGTTCCGCGCGGTGCAACGCCCTTGCAGCCGCGCCACTTTCCGCTAGCTTCCGGGCGCAGGCACAACCGGAGGATTCCATGACCATTCACGCCGATTTCGACAGGCCGATCGACCGCCGCGGCACGAACTGCACCAAGTGGGACGCGATGGAGAAAGCCTATGGCGTGTCCGCCGAGGACGGCATCGCGATGTGGGTGGCCGACATGGATTTCGCCGCCGCCGAGGTGCTGCAGGAGGCGGTGCGCGGCCTTCTGGACAAGGCCAATTACGGGTATTTCACGGGCGAGCCCGAGATGAAGGATGCCGTCGCATGGTGGATGGAGACGCGGCACGGCTGGTCGCCGGACCCCGCGCACATGTTCTCGACCGCGGGGCTGGGCAATGCCATCGCGCTCTGCCTTCAGACCTACAGCGATCCGGGCGACGAGGTGATCATCTTCACGCCTGTCTATCACGAGTTCACCAGCAAGATCGTCAGGGCGGGACGCGTCGTCCGGGAAAGCCCCCTCGTCAAGGACGCGGACGGGCTTTTCCGGATGGATCTCGACGCGCTGGAAAAGGCGCTTTCGGGGCGCGAGAAGATCGTGCTGTTCTGCTCGCCGCACAATCCGGCCGGCCGGGTCTGGACGGTCGCGGAGCAACAGGCGCTGGCGGCGTTCTGCGACCGGCACGACCTCATCCTCGTGGCGGACGAGATTCACCACGATCTTGTCTTCGCGGGCCAGACGCATGTGCCCATGCCCGTGGCGGCGCCCGACGTCGCCGAGCGGCTGATCATGCTGACCTCCTCTTCCAAGACGTTCAACACCGCGGGCTCGCGGCTGGGCACGGTGACGATCCCGGGCGCGTCGCTGCGCGCCCGCTACGCCGAGGCGCTGACGGCGCTGAACCTGTCGCCGAACCTGTTGGGCTGCGTTCTGACGCACGCCGCCTATTCACCGGAAGGTGCGGCATGGGTGGACCAGCTGGTGTCCTACCTCGCGGGCAACAGCGCGGCGTTCGTCGAGGCGGTGAACGCGATCCCGGGCCTGCAGGCGATGCCGATGCAGGGGACCTACCTGGCGTGGGTGGATTTCTCCGGCACCGGCATGGACATGGACGAGGTGCTGCGCCGCGTCCAGCAGGATGCCCGCATCGCGCCGTCGATCGGGGCCGCGTTCGGCAGCGGCGGCGAGACCTGCCTGCGATTCAACCTGGCCACGCCGAGGGCGCGGGTGAACGAGGCGATTGCAAGGCTGCAGGACGCGTTCTCGGACCTTCAGTAGGCGCCGCGCGAACGGGGTCGGATTGCGCGTCGCGCACTCCGACCGATGCGGGGGCCAGCCCCGACCCCCGGAGTATTTCACGGAACAATGAAAGGGGCGGGTCAGCCCGGCGCGATCAGCGCGACAGGCGCATCGTCGGGACGTTCGAAATCGACCGGCTGCTGGCCCGACGCCTCGTTCACGACCTTCAGTTCGAACCGGATTTCCCGGCCATCCTCCTCGGAGGCGACGATCAGGCACCGCTTCAGGTGACGTGACCCGTCATAGAGATCGACAAGGCCGCGCAGGTGCGGCGCCACGCCCGCCGGCAGGGCAAAACCGGTGTCCCAGGCGCGCAGGACGGCATGGGATTGCGGGCCGGCCTCGACCCGCAGGCGGTTGCTTTTCTGCCAGCCGCGCATGCGCGCCTCTTCGAGACCCGCCAGCACCTCGGGGGAAAGAAAGGTGGTCATCGCCCTCACCTCGCACAGAATCGTCCCCCAAGCATGTAGCGCTAAACCATGACAGTCACGTTAAAATTTCGCCGCGATGCCGCATTGCGCGCGCGGCGCAAGTCAGGCGGGCAGCAGCCCGTCCAGCTGGTTGTCCAGGTAATAGCAGACCGCGACCTGCCCGCCGGCGCCGTGGCTGCCCATGAAGACCCCGTCGGCCTGCGAGATATAGGCGCAGATCGCCTGGTACTCGGCCAGGCGGGTCGCGTCCAGGGGACCGCCGCGACCGAGAAGCTCGTCGATCTCCTGACGTTCGCCGAACTGCTGCACCGCCCAGGCCGCTTGCTGCATGGGCACCGGCACATCGGGATGGCCCCAGGCCCACATCCAGCTGCCATCGTCCGACCAGGTGCCGGCGACCTGCGCCTGCGCCGACAGGTCGGACCCGTCCTGCATGAAGAATACGATGCGGCCCTTCTTCAGGTTCAGCCGGAAATCCGTCACCGCCGCAGGCGACAGGGCGCTGGCGGTACCCGTCATCCGGGTCCTGAGGTAGAACCCCGCATTCACCGCCAGCTGGCGATAATCCTCGGGCAGCCGGGTTGCCCCGGCATCGGCCTGGCGACCGGCGAATTCCAGCAGGATCTCGTTCATGTTCCGCTCCTTGATACCGGACCGGCCGGGCGCGCGCCCCGGACCGTTCTCATCGTTTTACCAGGCTCCATTGCGTGACCGGCATCAGCGGGCGCCAGCCCGTGCGGCCGCCCACCGGCTCGGCCCGGTTAACCGACAGCCGCACCAGTTGTCCGCCATGGGCGCGGTACAGCTCCAGCAGCACCGCCTCGCTTTCCAGAGTCACCGCGTTGGCCACCAGGCGGCCCAGCGGGCGCAGCCTGTCCCAGGCCGCGTCAAAGACCTCGCGGCTCAGCCCGCCGCCGATGAAGACCGCGTCGGGTGCGGGCAGGCCCTTTAGAGCCGCGGGGGCGGTGCCGTCGATCAGCTCCAGCTTCGGCGCGCCCAGCGCCAGCGCGTTGGCGGCCGCCATGGCGCGCCGCTCGCCCAACGGCTCGATCCCGATCGCCCGGGCATAGCGCGCGGCGCGCATCCATTCCACCGCAACCGACCCGCAGCCTGTTCCGATGTCCCAGAGCAACGCGCCGCGCATCGGCATGAGCCTGGCCAGGGTGGCGGCGCGCACCTCCTGTTTCGTCATCGTGCCGTCCTGGCGGAACAGCGCGTCGTCAAGCCCCGGCACCCGCGGCAGAAGCGCCGCATCCGGCGCCGCGACGCAATCCACCGCCAGCGTGTTGAAGCTGGGCACCACGTGGGCCCAGCTCTCGGCCGTACCGTCGAACCTTGCCTCGTCGGCACCGCCCATCGCGGCGAAGACCGTCATCCGCGAGCCGCCGAAGCCGCGCTCTGACAGGTAGCGGGCGATCCGGGCGGGCGTGTCCTCGCCCGTGCTCAGGATCAGCAGCCGCGCGTCGGGCTGGATGAAGGCGATCATCTGCTCCACCGGCCGGCCATGCACCGTAAGCGTTTCGGTGTCAGGCAGGCTCCACCCCATCCGGGCGGCGGCCAGCTGGAAGGCGCTCAGCTGCGGGTGATAGGTGATCTCGGCCGGGTCGATCGCGCGGCCGATCCGCGCCCCGATGGAAAACCACAGCGGGTCGCCCGCCGCCATCACCACGACGCGCCGACCTGCCAGCGCCCGCAGCCGCGCGACCAGATCGTCGAAGGATGCCGGCCATGCGACGCGCTCGGCACGCACCGCCGGCGACAGGTCGGGATGCCGGTCGCCGCCGACGATCACCTCGGCGGCCTCGACCACGGCGCGCGTGGCGGGCTGAAGCCCGGCCATTCCGTCTTCGCCGATGCCCACGATGGCAACCATCCGCCCTGCATGGCCTGTCTCTCCCTCTCGTCGGGTCCGCGCGACGGCGTCAACCCGGGCCGAACCGATGCCTAAAGGACCCGCTCGGCGCACATAATGCAAGACCGGCGCGGCATTGTGGACACTCGCACAGCACCTGCGCGGCAATGGGGCCTGCCCGAAACCCTCCGGGGCGCTAGATGTTGGGTCATCGAAACAAGGAGGCAGAGAAGATGGGTCAACTGGTCGACGGCACCTGGCAGTCCGGGTGGTACGATACCGACAAGCACGGCGGGGAATTCAAGCGTGACACCTCGGAGTTCCGCAACTGGATCACCGCAGACGGCAGTGCCGGACCCAGCGGCGACGGCGGGTTCAGGGCCGAGGCCGGGCGCTATCATCTCTATGTCTCTCTGGCCTGTCCCTGGGCGCACCGCACGCTGATTTTCCGCAGGCTCAAGGGGCTGACCGGGCTGATCGACGTATCGGTCGTGCATCCGGACATGCTGGATGACGGCTGGACCTTCGGCACGGATTTTCCCGGCGCGACCGGCGACCGGCTGTTCGGCCTGCCATTCGCGCGGGATCTCTATATCCGGGCCGACCCGGGCACCACGGGTCACGTCACCGTGCCGATCCTGTGGGATATCCACGGCGACACCATCGTGTCGAACGAAAGCGCCGAGATCATCCGCATGTTCAACACCGCCTTCGACGCCATCACCGGCAATACCGACGATTACTACCCGTCCGAGCTGAGGGACGAGATCGATGCCATCAACGCGCGGGTTTACGACACGGTCAACAACGGCGTCTACAAGGCCGGCTTCGCCACCACGCAAAAGGCCTATGATACCGCCGTCGTGCCGTTGTTCGAAACGCTGGACTGGCTCGAAACCCTTCTGTCAGAGCGCCGCTACCTCGCCGGCGACCGCATCACCGAGGCCGACTGGCGGCTTTTCACCACGCTCATCCGGTTCGACAAGGTCTATCATGGCCACTTCAAGTGCAACCGCGCCCGGATCGTCGACTACCCGAACCTCTGGGGCTACCTGCGCGAGCTGTACCAATGGCCCGAGGTGGCGCAGACGGTGAATTTCGATCACATCACCCGGCACTATCACTACAGCCATGACATGGTGAACCCGAACAGGATCATCCCGATCGGTCCCGATCTGGACCTCGACGCGCCGCACGGGCGGGGCTGAAGCCCGGGGTCTGGCGCGCCACGCCAAACGATCGGGGCTGACGCCGTACTCTGACGCCCCGCATGCTGTGCTCACGCCGAGCGGCGCGCCCTCGGGGGGGACCCTTGGTGGCGACGTGGTCGCGCGGGCGCCGGTCTTATGCGACGTGCCATTCGGCAGCGGCTGCCTGGGGCGGCGCGTCATCCCCCCGGGGCCGGCCGGGCCGGCCCCCATGGATGTACGCCGCCCTCCGAGGCGGCGTAATCCTCGGGGCTGGCACCGCCCTGGTGCCACGCATGTTCGGGACTGGCACAGCCCTTATGCGACGTGCCGGTCGGCGACCGGCTCGGCCCGGGGGGCGGGCGCGCCATCGCCCGGGGGCGGATGACATGGCGGCGCATCCCCTGCCGCTGGCAAGGCACCGTCGGCGACGGCGTCCTGCCTGCCGGAAGGAGTGGGCGACAGGCGGAACCTGCTTACCATGGCGTGCAGCGTTCCGGCCTCCTTCTTCAGCGCGGTCGACGCCGCCGAGGACTCCTCGACCATGGCGGCATTCTGCTGCGTCACCTGGTCAAGCTGGGCCACGCCGGTGTTAAGCTCGGCCAGGCTCGTCGATTGTTCCTGCGCGCCACTGGCAATGTCGCCGATCAGGTTCGCGATGTTGCCGACCCGCGCGACGATGTCGGTCAGGGCATCCCCGGCCTTGTTGACCAGCGCCACCCCGCTTTCGACATGGGTCGATCCGGCACCGATCAGCACCTTGATTTCCCGCGCGGAGTCCGCGCTGCGCTGCGCCAGGGCCCGCACCTCGGACGCGACGACGGCAAAACCGCGGCCCGCGTCGCCCGCGCGCGCCGCCTCGACCCCCGCATTCAGCGCCAGAAGGTTCGTCTGGAAGGCGATATCGTCGATCACCGCGATGATCTGGTTGATCTCGTCCGAGGATTTCTTGATCTCGGACATCGCACCGATGGCGTCCTGAACCACGGCGCCGCTCGCCTCGGCATTGCCCCGCGTCTGCTGCACCACCTCCTTCACGCGCGTGGCCCCTTCGGCAGCCGCGCCGACGCTCGACGTCATCTCTTCCAGCGCCGCCGCGGTTTCCTCCAGCGTGGCCGCCTGCCCCTCGGTTCGGCGCGACAGGTCCAGCGATCCGGCGCTCAGTTCCTCGGCGCGCAGATGGATCTCCTGCGCATTCTCCGCCACGGCGCCGATCAACTCCCGCAGGCTGTTGACCGTGCCGTTGAAATCCTGCCTCAGGCTGTCGTATTCGGGCGGAAACGCCGTCTCGATCGTGCGGCTCAGGTCGCCCGAGGACAGGTTCCTGAGGTTATCCTGCAGAACCTCCACCAGCTTGCCGGCGTCGGTCCCGGCACGCTGGGCCGACAGTCGGGCCGCCTCGGCCTCTTGCGACAGGCGCTCCGCCTCGTGGCGCTGGTCGATGATCGCGGCCCGCTGCCGCCGGGCATCCCGCATCGACAGCGACAGGATGCCGCCCTCGACGATCACGATCGTCCCGTGCAGCAATGTCCGGCCGATATTCGTCGCAAGCTCGGCCGACGGGTAGACCAGCGCGGGCATCGCCAGCGTCAGGCCCAGATGATGCCCCGCGGTCAATCCGCAGGCCAGGATCAGCACCCGGATACTGCCCATCGTCGAGATCACCGCAAGGATGGCGAAGAACAGCATATGCGTGTCGATCTGCCAGGGGTGTCCCGCCAGCGCGGCGGTGAACAGCGCCGACTGGCCGATCAGGCAGGCCGCGATGACCGGTCGGGTCGTCGCACCGGCGGACCACCGCGCCAGTAGGCCGGCGGCGCCAAGGCCCAGCGACAGCACCAGCAATGGCAGCACCGGGTTGCCCGCCATCCAAGCGGCCCCCGTCGGCAGCGGGATCAGAAGGATCAGCACCGCGCCCGCGAATTTCAGGCGATTGCGCCCTTCCGCCAAAGCGTCCTGCGTCATGTTCGAATTCCCCCGATACCGCATAGTGACGCCAGCGCCGCGGCATCCAGCACCGCCCAGGCCCCGGCCTCCGTCGCCCGCGACGGATGGTCGAAGACCGCGAACCGTGCCATCGGCGCCGCGACCGGGCCAACCGGGGTGCCGCCGGCCTGGGCGATGATCCGCGCCGCGCCGCCGCCCCAGGGCGGCGCCACCACCAGCGCCGGCCGGCCCGGCTGGGCCGGACCCGCCATCATCAGCGTCACCGGCAGCGTCGCCAGCAGAAACGCGCCGGCAAGCCCCACAAGACAGGCATCTATGATCTTCGAATGTCGCACGACCCGGGTTATAGACACACAAATCCTAACAGGCGGTTTAGCGGCGTCGGAAAGGTGCGGCCGCCGCCCCCTGCCGGTCTGGATCGGGCGGCAAAAACCCTGCCCGAATCCCTTGACGATCCGGTTCTTTGGCCGTAAAGACGCGCAACGGAATTCAGGGCGCTGCCTATGGCGGTGCCCCTTTGCATTGAGTGGGACCGCCCGGGCGGCCCGACAGAAACGAGGATGAACCCATGTCGCGCCGCTGCGAACTGACCGGAAAAGGCCCGATGGTTGGCAACAACTCCAGCCACGCCAACAACAAGACCAAGCGTCGCTACCTGCCCAACCTGAACGACGTGACCCTGCAGTCCGAAACGCTGGGCCGCGGCATCAAGCTGCGCATCACCGCCGCTGCCCTGCGCAGCGTCGACCACCGCGGCGGGCTGGACGGCTTCCTGGCCAAGGCGAAAGACATCGAGCTTTCGGACCGCGCCTTGAAGGTCAAGAAAGAGATCGCCAAGGCGCAGGCCGCCAACGCCTGATCGCTCCTGCGCATCGCACAAGACCAAGGCCCTGCCATCCGGCGGGGCTTTTTATTGGGCCCTTCTCCAAATTGCCGGCAAGGGACGGTCCCCTGCCAGGCCTTCGCGCGATCCGGGCACGTGCCCTTCCAAATAGAAATCAGCCCCTGACCCCGGGCGCGAACCGGCTTGGCCACCGATATCACCCGGGTTATGGCCGCGGCCGGGTAATAGAACACCCGCACGTGCCGATGCAGCTTGTATTGTGCCCGCCGAACGCCTATCTCTTGACTGCTTATGTTGTTCTCTCGAACCGCTGCTTCCGTTTACCCGGCTCTCAGTTGATCGATTCAGTCTGACTATGCCGGGCTGCCGCATCCTGTGGGCAGCACCCAAACAGGAGTACACGGATATGGCCAATGGCACCGTGAAATGGTTCAACTCAACCAAAGGTTTCGGCTTCATTCAGCCCGAGAGCGGCGGCAAGGATGTGTTCGTTCACATCTCCGAGCTGGAGCGCGCAGGCATCAGCGGTCTGGACGATGGCCAGAAGGTCAAGTTCGAGACCGAGACCGGCCGCGACGGGCGCGAGTCCGCCGGCGCGCTGGAACTCGCATGAGCTTTTCCCTCGAGGACGTCTTCAAGGAGGTCCCGCAGCAAACCGGCAATGGCGGGCGGCACCTGACGCCGTTGAGCGTCTTCAAGGACGCTCCCGTTGCGCCGGTCACCCGGCTGGACAAGACCACTGCGGCGGCCAGAGAGATACTGGACGCCCAGGCCAATGAACGGGTGCAAAAAAGCGCCAGGCTCAAGCTTGCCCGGGAAGCACGCGACGCAGGGCTTTCCCGGTAAGGGATCGCCCGCGGTCGCGCGTCGACTGATGGTACCAGCGACGCTTCCGGCCCGCTGACACGAGGGTCGGGAGCGGCGAACACACCGAAGTCGGAGCAACCTATGGGTCTGACACGGGCCGGCTGCGGGCGCCGTCCGGAACGGATCCATTACAGCAGACCGCCATCACCGGCCCGCGAGGCGGGTCGGAAGCGGACCGCGTTGTCAGGAATTTCTAAAGACCTCGTCGCACACCGCGCCGCGAAGACCAAGTATGGCAGCTCTGGTTCCCACGCGAACCCGGGCCGCTGCAACGCATTCAAATGAAAGTGGACATAGTGGGCTATTCGACACCGAAGAAACAGCTGGACCTCAAGGAATTCCTGAGCGAGCCGGCCAGGAAGCCGCACTTCCGAAAGTTCGGCATGCGCAGCGCGCCGACCAAACCCGGAACAGGGTCCAAAAGCCCCGCCGCCCGGACCGAATCCACCGAAAGCTAAGCTCGGCATCCCCGGTCAAACGCGGCGAACGATCCCAGGGATGCACGCGACGTTCTGGGCTACCTCGTTGAAGCCGACGCCGAAACCGCGTCGGTCCGGGTCATGCAGACCGAGCAGCGCAACGCCGTCCGCTCAGCCATCTGAGAGCGCCCGGAATACGGGCTGCTTCGATTCAGCTGCCCACCGCCGTTCGGATCGCCTGCATGTTCTGCCCATAGACCTCGGGCTTGTCCACCGAGCCACCCTTGAACACCGCCGACCCGGCCACCAGCACATCCGCGCCCGCCTCCACCACCAGCGGCGCGGTCTCGGGCGTCACGCCGCCGTCGATCTGGATATGCACCTCGCGGTCCCCGATCATCTGGCGCAGCCGCCGCGTCTTCTCGACGCCCGACATGATGAACTTCTGCCCGCCAAAGCCGGGGTTCACCGTCATCAGCACCACCATGTCCACCATGTCCAGCACGTATTCGATGGCCTCCAGCGGCGTGCCGGGGTTCACGCAGACGCCGGCCTTGCAGCCCGCCCCGCGAATGGCCTGCAAGGTGCGGTGAATATGCGGCCCCGCCTCCACATGGGCGCTGATCATGTCCGCGCCCGCCTCGGCATAGGCCTCGATGTATTGATCCACCGGCGAGATCATCAGGTGCACGTCCATGAAGGTCTTCACATGCGGCCGGAACGCCTTCACCGCGGGCGGCCCGAAGGTCAGGTTCGGCACGAAATGCCCGTCCATCACGTCCACATGCACCCAGTCGGCGCCCTGGTCCTCGACCGCCCGGATCTCGGCCCCGAAATTGGCAAAATCGGCAGACAGGATGGATGGCGCGATCTTGACGGAACGGTCGAAAGGCATGGCAGGCACTCCCCTGGTGGCTAGGGCGCTTCCGGGTCGGTCAGGAAATGCATCGCTTTTGCGTCCGCAGAGGCCGCGAAAAGCGATTCATTGCATCCCGGAAACGCTTTGGCCCCGCTCTTGCGGCCTTTGGCGCACGCCGTCAAGTCTCGCGCCGCCGGATTGAACCGCCTGCCCAAACATGCCACCAATTGATCCCGGCCTATCGTCAAGGGGGACACGCGCCATGCTCGGCCAGATGCAGCACCGCCCGCTTCGGATCATTGACATCCTGATCTACGCCGCCGAGGCCTTTCCCGAACAGGGGCTGATCTCCGTCCGCGACGAGGGCGACACCCACCGCACCACCTTTCCCGAAACGCTGGCCCGTGTCGGCCAACTGGCCCACGCGCTCGACGCGCTGGGGCTGAACCCCGGCGACCGCATCGCCACCCTTGCCTGGAACGGCTACCGCCATTTCGAGCTGTACTACGCCATCGCCGGAATCGGCGGGATCTGCCACACGATCAACCCCCGCCTGCCAGCCGACCAGATGCAGTATATCCTCGACCACGCCCGGGACAGCGCGATCTTCGTCGATATCAGTCTGGTGCCGCTCCTGGACACCGTCACCCTGCCCAAGGGCTGCCGCGTCATCGTGATGACCGATGCCGGTCACATGCCCGACGCCCCGGACGGCGCCCTCGCCTACGAGGACCTGCTCGCCGACCAGCCTACGGATTACGACTGGCCCACCCTGCCAGAGGACACCGCCGCAGGCCTCTGCTACACCTCCGGCACCACCGGCAACCCCAAGGGCGCGCTCTATTCGCACCGCTCCACCGTGCTGCACGCGCTCCTGGTCATCGCCGGCCACCCGCAAAGCCTGCGCCACGGGTCCCGCGTCCTGCCCGTGGTCCCGCTCTTTCACGTCAACGCCTGGGGCATGCCCTATACCGCACCGCTTGCGGGCATGACCATGGTCATGCCGGGCCGCCACCTCGACGGCGCCAGCCTCTACGGCCTGATGCAGGCCGAAAAGGTCTTCACCGCCTGGGGCGTGCCCACCGTCTGGGCCGGCCTGCAACAGGAAATCGCCAGGCGCGGCACGCCACCCAACGGCTTCAAGGACCTCGTGGTCGGTGGCTCCGCCGCCCCCCGCTCGATGATCGCCGCCTTCGAGGAGATGGGCGTCAACGTCAACCAGGCCTGGGGCATGACCGAGATGAGCCCCATCGGCACCCGCGGCATCCTGCCCAGCCACCTTGCCGACGCGCCCTTCCAGACCCGCATAGATGCCAAGGTCGGCGCGGGCCGCCGCCTCTTCGGCGTCGATTTCCGGCTCAAGGACGACGATGGCAATCTCGTGCCCCACGACGGCGAAACCCCCGGCGAGCTTTTCGTGCGCGGCAGCACGGTCATCTCGGGCTATTACAACAACGACGAAGCCACCTCTGCGGCCATGGACGAAGACGGCTGGTTCGGCACCGGCGACGTCGCCACGCTCGCCCCCAACGGCCGCCTCATCATCCGCGACCGCGCCAAGGATCTCGTCAAATCGGGCGGCGAATGGATCAGTTCCATCGACCTTGAAAACGCCGCCATCTCGCACCCGCTGATCGACACCTGCGCCGTCATCGCCATCCCCCACCCCAAATGGGACGAGCGCCCGGTGCTGGTCGTGGTGCCCGCAGGCGATGAAAAACCCACGCTCGCGGATATCCACGCCCATCTCGAACCGCATTTCGCCAACTGGCAGATGCCCGACGACATCCTCTTTACCGATGCCCTGCCGCTGACCGCCACCGCCAAGGTCTCCAAGTTGACCCTGCGCGAACAGTTTGCCGATTACGTCCTGCCCGACCTGCGCGAGGACACCGAGTGAGCCTCGCGCTCGACACCGCCGCGCTCGAGGCGTGGGCCAAAACCCACCTGCCCTCTCTCGACGGCCCCATCACCGCCACCAAGTTCTCCGGCGGGCAATCCAACCCCACCTACCGGCTCGACACGCCCTCGGGCCGTTTCGTGCTGCGCCGCAAACCCCCCGGCATGCTGCTCAAATCCGCCCATGCCGTCGACCGCGAATTCCGCGTGCAAAAGGCCCTCGCGGACACCGGCATCCCGGTGCCGAAGATGCACGCCCTCTGCGAGGATGACAGCGTGATCGGCTCGGCCTTCTACATCATGGACCACGTCGAGGGCCGCAATTTCGACCAGCCCTCCCTGCCCGAAATCGCCCCCGAAGGCCGCGCCCCCCTCATCGACGCCATGAACCGCACCCTCGTGGCCATTCATTCCGTCGATCTCGACGCCACCGGCCTTGCCGATTATGGCCCCCCCGGCCATTACTGCGCACGCCAGACCCAGCGCTGGACCCAGCAATACCGCGCCACCGCGACCGAGCACATCGCCGAGATGGACGCCCTCATCGACTGGCTCTTCGCCAACATGCCTCCCGATGACGGCCAGCGCACGCTGGTCCATGGCGACTACCGACTCGACAATCTGCTCTTCGCGCCCGACGCCCCCCGCGTCGCCGCCGTGCTCGACTGGGAGCTTTCGACAACCGGCCATCCCTATGCCGACCTCGCGGCAGTGATCATGCAATGGTCCATGCCCGCCACCACCGAAGGGCGCGGCCTCGATGGGGTCGACCGCGCCGCCCACGGTCTCTGGTCCGACCGGCAGTTCATCGAGACCTATTGCGACCGCCGCAACATCCCGGGGATTAAGGACTTTCATTTCTACCTCGCCTTCAGCTATTTCCGCATGGCGGCCATCCTGCAAGGCGTCAAGAAACGCGGCCTTGAAGGAAACGCCTCCGATCCCGACCGCGCGCTCAAGCTGGGCGCCTATGTTCCCTTCTTCGCCCGTGCGGGCCTCAATGCAGCGACCGAATGACCCAAGACACCGATCCGACCACCTTCGAGACACCTTCGCCACTGTCCCAGACCTTCGGCTTTCGCCTGACCGAATGGTCCAGAGGGCACGCCCGCGTCGAGGCCCCGATCTCGCACAACATGACGAACCGGCAGGGGCTGCCGCATGGCGGCGTCTACGCCGCCCTGCTCGACACCGCGATGGGATATTGCGGCTGCTACACCGGCGACCCGGCGATAAAGCAGAACGCCCTGACGCTGTCGATGACGGTGAACTACCTCGCCCGCGCCACCGGCACGCGTCTCATCTGCGAGGCCCACGTCACCGGCGGCGGTCGCTCCACTTTCTTTGCCCGGGGCGAGGTCCGCGACGAAAACGGCACCCGCATCGCCGAGGCGACCGGCGTCTTCAAGCTCCGCTCCCGCAAATAACGCCCCCGTAGGGTGGGGTTCCACCCCACCCCGCCCCCGCGCATTCGAAAATTTCCCCACCCCCTTGACCTTCCAGTTACTGGAACCCTTATCTGCGTTCCATGACAACGCTGACCCTTGAAATCGACGGCATGACCTGCGCGGGATGCGCCGGCCGCGCCGAGCGCGCCCTGACCGCCCTGCCGACCCTTGGCAGCGCGTCGGTCAACTTCGCCACGGGCACCGCCCGGGTGGACCTCGACGACACGCCCATAGCCCGGATCACCGAAGCGCTCGTCGCCGCCGGCTATCCCGCCCGCACCACGATGACGACCCTTTCCATCGACGGCATGCACTGCGCCTCCTGCACCGGCCGGGTCGAGGACAGCCTGACCGCCGCGCCGGGTGTCCTGTCCGCCGCCGTCAACCTGGCGTCGCAGACCGCGCAGGTGACCTACCTTTCGGGCACCACCACGCCCTCCGATCTTGCCCGGATCGTCACCGCGGCCGGCTACCCCGCACATCCCGCCGAGGGCGACACGCCCGATGCCACCACCGAACGCCGCGCATCGGACATCGCCCGCGCCCGCCGCATGACCCTCGCGGCCGCGGCCCTGACCCTCCCGGTCTTCCTGACCGAAATGGGCGGTCACCTGGTTCCGGCTTTCCATCACTGGCTGAACGCCACCTTCGGCCAGACCACCCTCTGGACCCTGCAGTTCCTGCTTACCACGCTGGTCCTCGCCTGGCCGGGGCGACAGTTCCTCACCCTCGGCCTGCCCGCGCTCCTGCGCGGTGCGCCGGACATGAACAGCCTCGTGGCCCTCGGCACCCTCGCCGCCTGGGGCTATTCCACCGTCGCGCTGATCGCCCCCGGCCTTCTGCCCCCCGGCACCGTCGCCGTCTATTTCGAGGCCGCCGCCGTGATCGTCACCCTCATCCTGTTGGGCCGCTGGATGGAGGCCCGCGCCCGCGGCCGCACCGGCGCCGCCATCCGCCGCCTCATCGGCCTGCAGCCCGACACCGCCCGCATCCTCCGCAACGGCACGGCAACCGAGATTCCCGTGGCCGAGGTCGCGATCGGCGACACGCTCCAGATCCGCCCGGGCGACCGGATCCCGGTCGACGGCACCGTCGCCGACGGCGGCTCCCATGTCGACGAATCCATGATCTCCGGCGAACCCCTGCCGGTCTCGAAATCTCGGGGCGACACGCTCATCGGCGGCACCGTCAACGGGGACGGCGCCCTCACCATGACCGCCACCGGCATCGGCCGCGACACCATGCTCGCCCGCATCGTCGCCATGGTGCAGGACGCCCAGGGCGCCAAGCTGCCCATACAGGCGCTGGCCGACCGCGTCGTGCGCATCTTCGTGCCCGTCGTCATCGCCACGGCACTTCTCACCGTGATCGCCTGGCTCGCCTTCGGTCCCGCCCCGGCGCTCGGCCTCGCCCTCGTCGCCGGTGTCTCGGTGCTGATCATCGCCTGCCCCTGCGCCATGGGCCTCGCCACGCCCACCTCGATCATGGTCGGCACCGGCCGCGCCGCCGAACTCGGCGTGCTCTTTCGCAAGGGCGACGCGCTCCAGACCCTGGCCGAAACCCGCGTCATCGCCTTCGACAAGACCGGCACGCTCACCATGGGCCGTCCCACCCTCACGTCCCTGCACCTGCAACCCGGCTTCGACCGTGCCGAAACCCTCGCAGCCATCGCTGCCGCCGAGGCGCAGTCCGAACACCCGCTCGCCCGCGCCATCGAGACCGCCGCCCGCGACGAGGGCCTGACCCTGCCCCCGGTCAGCAGCTTCAAGGCCATTCCCGGCCACGGCCTCTCGGCCGCGGTCGACGGACAGCCGCTTCTCGTCGGCACCTCCCGCCTGATGCACGCGCACGGCATCGACACCGCACCCGCCGCCCCCACGCTCGCCAGCCTCACCGCCAACGGCGAAACCCCGGTCTTCGCCGCATTCGGCGGCCAGCTTGCCGTCCTCCTCGCCATCTCCGACCCGATCCGGGACAGCGCCGCCGATACCATCCGCGCGCTGCACGACATGGGCCTGAAAACCGCCCTTGTCACCGGTGACACGTCCGCCACCGCCCGCGCCGTCGCCACGACGCTCGGCATCGACCATGTCGAGGCCGAGGTCCTGCCCGGCGACAAGCGCGACACAATCGCCCGCCTGCAACGGGCCCACGGACCGACCGCCTTTGTCGGCGACGGCATCAACGATGCCCCCGCGCTGGCGCAGGCCGACACCGGCATCGCCATGGGCACCGGCACCGACGTCGCCATCGAAAGCGCCGATGTCGTGCTCGTCTCGGGCAACCCCGCCGGGGTGCTGACCGCGCTCGGCGTCTCGCGCCGCACCCTGGCCAATATCCGCCAGAACCTCTTCTGGGCCTTCGCCTACAACGCCGCGCTCATTCCCGTCGCCGCCGGGGTGCTTTACCCGCTCACCGGCACGCTCCTGTCGCCGATGCTCGCCGCCGGCGCCATGGCGCTCAGCTCGGTCTTCGTGCTGACGAACGCCCTGCGCCTGCGCCGCCTTTCGCCGGGGGACGTCACATGAACATCTCGCAGATATCGCAACAGACCGGCCTGCCCCCCAAGACCATCCGCTATTACGAGGAGATCGGCCTCATTACCCCCGATCGCGCCGCCAACGGCTACCGCAGTTTCTCGGACCGGCACCTGCACAAGCTGGCCTTCATCGGCCGCGCCCGCACCCTGGAGTTCTCCATCGAGGAATGCCGTACCCTGCTGGCCCTCTACGAGGACGACACCCGCGCCAGCGCCGACGTCAAGGCCATCGCGCGCCAGCATCTCGACCACATCAACGACAAGATCGCCCAGCTGCAATCCATGGCCGACACGCTGGGCCACCTTGTCGATTGCTGCGCCGGCGACAGCCGCCCCGACTGCCCGATTCTCAACGACCTCGCCCGCCGCTGAGCGCCAGAATTTTCGTCCGAAAATTCTCCCCCAAGATTATTCGTACGAATAATCTCACAACGCTCCGCCCCCGGCGACCGCGAGCGGCGGCAAGTCCCGAACCGGCAAACCGCGGGCGCGTGATCACGCCCGCATTGTTGAACACCAGGTCCAGACCGCCCAGCGCCGCCGCCGCGCGACCCGGCAATGCGTCGCAGAACGCCCCGTCCAGCAGGTCGCCATCCAGATGCACCTCTGCCTCGAGACATGCACTGTCCCGGTCGCTGACCGCCACCCGTGCGCCCTCGCTCCGCAGCGCCCGCACCGGCGCCCCGCCGATCCCGCCCGCGGCCCTCGTGACCAGCGCGCAGCTGCCGCCGAACCGCGTCACCCCACTTCGTACCGGATCGGCAGGCGCCGCGCCCCGGTGTTGCCGCTGTCCGGCAGCCATTCGGGCGCCCCGTCATAGGCCACCGTTCGGAATGTCTGCCGCAACGCGTCCAGCGCGCATCCGGTATCGGTACGCGCCACGAAATGCCCGATGCAGTGATGCGCCCCGCCGCCGAACCCGAAATGCCGCTTGCGTCTTGCCGTGATGTCGAAGGCCGGATCGTCGCATATCTGCGGATCCCGCGCCGCGGAATGCACCAGCAGATTCAGAACCGTGCCCTTGGCGATCTTCACGCCGTCCATCTCGACATCCTCGACCGCCTCGCGCGTGGCCCATGTAGTGGTGGGACGCGCCCGGATGAACTCTTCCACCGCGCTGGGGATCAGGCTCTTGTCCTCGCGCAGCAACTGCCACTGCCGCGGGTTCTCGATGAACAGCGACAGCCCCAGCCCCAGCAGCGCCCGCGTGGTGTCCACCCCGCCGAAGATCGACATCACGATGGTGTTCAGCAATTCCTCCTGCGTGCAGTCACCGTTCCGGTCGAACTCCGCCACCATCCGCGCCACGTACGATTCCGTATCCTCGCCGCGCCGAACCTTGGCCACCAGCTGTTCGGCCAGCTGGAACAGGGTCTCGCAGGCGGCATTGAACCGCGCCTCGTGCTGCGGCGCCTCGATCCCCATCGCCAGCCCCAGGTCGGCGGCGTTGTGCCCCACCAGCGGCCATGCCTCGCGTTCCATCCCCAGAAGCGTGGTGATCGCCTGCCCCGCGAATGGCTCGCAAAAGGCCGACTGGAACTCGCAGGACGTCCCCTCGCGCAATGTCTCGCACAGGTCCCGCGCGATCTCGTCGAAGGCAGGCTTCAGCGACAGCACGTAGTCGTCACTCAGCGCGGGCACCGCCAGCGCCCGCAGCTTCTGGTGCGCTTCCCCCTCGCGCCCGATCACGGACTCGCGCCAGAAATCGGCGAAGGTCCCGGTGATGCCCACCGTGTCGGGCCAGGCATGGCTCCCCTGCCGGAACCGCACCCTGTCGCGCAGGATCAGCCCGGCCTGGCGATAGCGCAGCACCGCCAGGCCAAAGGGCGTCTCGGCGCACCAATGGGCGTCCCGCGCGGCCAGAACCTCCGGCCCCCGCGTCGAAAAGGCCGGATCGGACAGGTTCAGGTATGGCAGGTCGCCCATGGGGTCTCTCCTTTTGGCCGCGGCCCGGTCAGTACTCCTGGTTCAGCGCGTCCGCCGCGGGAATCTCGCGCTCACGCCTTTCAATGTACGCCAACAGCGCCGCGTTCACACCCTCGTCCAGCTTCGGCTCTTCGTACTCGTTCAGCATCTTGCGCGCATAGGCCTGCGCCCGCGCGTTCGCCTCCACCGCGCCCTCGGCCTGCCACTGCTCGATCGAGTTGTTGTCGAAAAGATCTGGCATGAAGAACGCCCGCTGAAAATTCGCCAGCGTATGGGGATGGCCCAGATAATGCCCGCCGGGTCCGATATCGCCCACGGCCGCCACCGCCTCGTCGAAATCGTCCCAGCGGATGCCTTGCGCCATCCGGTAGGCCATCGCGCATTGCTCGGCGTCGATCACGAATTTCGCCATCGAACAATGCATCCCCGCCTCGTTCCAGCCCGCCGCGTGCCACATGTAATTGGTCCCGGCCATCTGCAGCGCCATCAGCGTCGTGGCACTCTCGTACCCCGCCTGCGCGTCCAGCGTCTTGGCGCCGCCCAAGGTGGCCGAGGAGCGCCACGGTACGCCATAGAACCGCGCCATCTGCCCGATCATCAGGTTCATCAGGCTGATCTCGGGCGTTCCCGCCATCGGCGCGCCCGACTTCATGCTGACCGTCGACAGGTAATGCCCGTAAATGGCCGGACATCCCTTGCGCACCACTTGCGTATAGGCCAGCGCGCTCAGCGCCTCGGCATTCAGCTGCGCCACCGCGGGCGCTACGGATGCCGGCGTATTGGCCCCGCCCAGCACGAACGGGCTGCACAGCACCGGCTGGTTGCGGCGGCAAAATGCCCGCATCGCGCCCAGCATGGTTTCGTCCCAGACCAGAGGCGAGTTGCCGTTGCAATTGCCCGTCACCACCGGGTGCGTCTCCATGAACGCCTCCCCGAACAGGATCGCACACATCTCCATCACGTCCTCGGCATTCTTCGGACTGGTGGTCATGCCCATGAACGTCTTGTCCGAATGCTTCATCGACGAATAGGTGATCCGCAGATGCCGCTGACTGATCGGATGGTCATAGGGCTCCACGATATGATGCGCGCTGGAATGCAGCGCCGGCGACATCTGCGCCAGCTTGTGGAAATTCCCCAGATCCTCCAGCGTCGGATTGCGCCGCACGTCCTCCAGATCCCGCAGGAACGGCGCACCCGTCATCGGCACGAAAATCGCGTGCTCCTTGCCGAAGGGCAGGTCATGCGCCGGGTTCCGCGCGTGATAGGTGAATGTCTCCGGGATCGTCCGGATCAACTCCCGCACCAGCCCCCGATCCAGATGCACCCGGTCGCCGTCCCGCACCTCCGCACCCGCGCGCCTCCAGTCCGCAATCGCGATCTCGTCGCGAAAGACCACGCCGACATTTTCCAGGATATCCATGCTCGCCGCATCGACCCGCGCGATCTCGTCGGGACTCATCGGCTCGGTCACCGGCAGGCCGCGTTTCAGGCTGGGCAGCATCTTGACGTCCCGCACCGCCCGCAGCGCCGTGCGCGCACCGCGGCCGCGCCGCACGGTTCCAATCGCTTCAACACCCATCGCAATGTCCCCCTATCCGCGTGCCAACGCCCCCGGGACAGGGCGCCACGGCCGGTATCCCCGGACCCTCAATGCACATCTTCCCGATCCTTCGCCGGCATCACGTCGATCGGCAGCGGATCGGGGCTCACGAACCGTTCCAGCCGATCCCGCGACAGGTTCCAGTGCGCGATCGTCAGATCCACGATCCGGTCGGGATCCTGCCGTTCGACCGCCTCGATCATCCCGTCATGGTGCAGCCGGGCCGTCACCACCCGCTCCGCCTCGTCTTCCGATACCGGGCGATAGAATGTCTGGCTCAGCCGCGTGTGGTCGATCAGCATCCGCTTCAGGCTGGGCAGCAGGTAGGGATTATGCGCCATCTCTCCAAGGCACAGGTGAAACCGGTGGTTGCACAGCGCCGCCTCCGCCGCGTCACCGCCCCGCGTCGCCCGGCAGAACGCCGCCTGGATGTCCTTCAGCCCCGCAACCTCCCCCGTCCGGCGGTTCTCGGCCGCCAGCCGCGCCACGTTGGCATAGATCATCGGCGCGGTCTGAAAGAAGGTCCGCAGCACCGGCAGATCCATCGACGCCACCCTCGCGCCCCGGTTCTGCGTCAGATCCGCATAGCCCTCGCCGCCCAGCCGCTGCAATATCTCCCGCATCGGGGTGCGCGACATGCCATAGCGCGCGCACAGCGTCGCCTCGTCCAGGTCACTGCCCGGCGCGATCTCCTGGCACAGGATGCGCATCCGCAGGTCTTCCAGGCATTGGCTCTTCTTGTCGATCATTCCCGCGACTCCCTCATGAATACATAAGGTATACATCCCCGGGCCGCGTGATGATCCATTTCCCGACACCGATCCGACCGGACGCGACCCGCTTTTTCTTGGCAAAAATACTCGCGCCGCAGGCCCCCGCCGG
>JBKAGF010000030.1:0-45819 GCA_046290265.1 Roseovarius sp.
GCACCGCCCAGGCCAAAGCCGAAATAGGCGAAGAAGATGCGCGGCTTGACCAGCGCCCACACCGCGATGGCGGCGGGGATGCAGCTGACGCCGCCGGCGATGACAAAGCTCATGGCGGCGCCCTGGCTCATGCCCTGATCGAGAAGCGCGTCGACCAGCGGCACGGCGGCATAGCCGTTGAGATAGGCGGGCGCCCCGACGAGCGCGCCGAGAAGGATCGTGCCGATGCCGTCGCCGCCCAGAACCGTGGCGATGGTTTCGGCCGGGATATGGCGCAGCATGACCGCCTCGATCACGTAGGCGAGCGTCAGCCATTTCAGCAGGAAGATGCCGTTGTCGATGACGGTCTCGCGGAAGGTTTCGTTGCGCGCGGGGTCGGACCAGAAGCGCCAGACGGGGCGGCCCTGAAACGGCTTCTTCGTGCCGCAGCAACCGCCGGTCTGGCGGTTTTCGCGCAGGGGATCGGCAAAGAGGGGCGAGCGGGCCAGTGCCATGGTGGCGAACCCGCCCATGAGGCCGACACCCACGGCGGCCACGGCCTTGGCCATGGCGAAATCCCAGCCGATGGTGCCGGAGGTAATGAGGAACATCGCCGGATCCATCAGCGGCGAGGCCAGCCAGAAGGCCATGACCGCCCCCAGCGGCGCGCCGAGTGCCAGCATGGCGGCGATGAAGGGAATGACCTCGCACGAGCAGAAGGGCGAGAGGCCGCCCAGGATCGCCGCGAGGAAGATCATGCGGACCTGCCGGCCTTCGAACGCCTTGGCCAGCAGGGTTTCGGCGCCGGTGGCCTTCATGTAGGCGACGGCGAGGACGGCGAAGACGATGAAGGGCGCGGTGTGCAGGAGCGCATCCGCGGTGAAGGTGACCGTGGGCCAGAATTGCGACGGGTCGAGCAGGGCCACGGCGGCGAGGATCAGCGCCAGCGCCAGCCACGCCTTGTCGAGGCTGGCCCATCTGCGGCGCAGGGTGGGGGCGGTGGTGTCAGCCATTGGCGTGACCCTCGTGGGGGCAGTCGCTGTCGGCGCAGCATTCGCGCAGCAGGAAGTCGGCCAGCGCGTGCAACTCGTCATAGGCCACGGCGGCGCAGAGGATGCTGCGGCCCTGTTTCTGCTGCCGGACCAGACCGGCCTGTGACAGGATCTTCATGTGATGGGTCAGGGTGGATCCGGTGACGCCCGCACGTTCGCCAAGTTCGCCGATGCGCAGGCCTTCGGGGCCCGCGCGCACCAGCGTGCGCAGGACGGCAAGGCGCTGTTCGGAGCCAAGTGCTGCAAAGGTCGAGGCGGCGAGGGCGAGATCCAGTTCGGGAATCGGTGTCTGTTTCATATTTCTAGCATTATAGAAATTAAATCCGCTGGCAAGCTATATTTCTAGAAATATCGAAATGATGGCGCGACGCCTTGTGCAGACCCTTTAACATCGCGCTGCACTGCGGTATGAGCGGCGCAAAGAGACCCGAAACGAAGAGGATTTCCCAAGATGGGTTACAAGGTCGTCGTCGCGGGCGCCACGGGCAACGTGGGCCGCGAAATGCTGAACATCCTGGCCGAGCGCCAGTTCCCGGTCGACGAGATCGCGGCGTTGGCAAGCCGCCGGTCCATCGGTACAGAAGTCAGCTTTGGCGACAAGACACTCAAGACCAAGGACATCGAGGGCTTCGATTTCACCGGCTGGGACATGGCGCTGTTCGCCATCGGATCGGAGGCCACCAAGAAATACGCGCCGATCGCGGCCAAGGCGGGCTGCGTGGTGATCGACAACTCGTCGCTTTACCGTTACGACGCCGATGTGCCGCTGATCGTGCCGGAGGTGAACCCGGACGCGATCATGGGCTATTCCAAGAAGAACATCATCGCCAACCCCAACTGTTCGACCGCGCAGATGGTCGTGGCGCTGAAGCCGCTGCATGACCGCGCCAGGATCAAGCGCGTGGTGGTCAGCACCTACCAGGCGACCTCGGGCGCGGGCAAGGAAGGCGTGGACGAGCTGTGGGATCAGACCAAGGCGATCTACAACCCCACGGACGAAGTGCCGCCGAAGAAGTTCCAGAAGCAGATCGCGTTCAACGTCATTCCGCATATCGACGTCTTCATGGAGGACGGGTCCACCAAGGAAGAGTGGAAGATGGTGGTCGAGACGAAGAAGATCGTCGATCCGTCGATCAAGGTCACGGCGACCTGCGTGCGGGTGCCGGTCTTCGTCGGGCACGCGGAATCGGTGAATATCGAGTTCGAGGAATTCCTGGACGAGGACGAGGCGCGCGACATCCTGCGCGAGGCGCCGGGCATCATGGTCGTCGACAAGCGCGAGGATGGCGGATACGTCACGCCGATCGAATGCGTTGGCGATTTCGCCACCTTCATCAGCCGCATCCGGCAGGACAGCACGATCGAAAACGGCATCAACCTGTGGTGCGTCAGCGACAACCTGCGCAAGGGCGCGGCGCTGAACGCGGTGCAGATCGCCGAGACACTGGGCAACCGGGTGTTGCAGAAGGGCTAAGCCTTTTCACTGCTGCGAAATTCTGGCCGCGCCGTCTCTTACCCAGGGGCGGCGCGATCTTTTTTTGCGAAAAAAATTTGTTGGTGTTGCCAAGAACGGCGCCCTTGCACGCGTCTCATCAGAGACCGATCATCCGGCCAACTATCCTGGAGTAGACATCATGCGTTCGCTTTCCCTTATCATCCTTGCCGCCCTGCCGTTTCCCGCGCTGGCCGAAGATTTCGCCCTGACGAGTGACGTCGGAGCCGTCACGCTCTATCCCCACGGCGCCACGATCACGCGGCAGGTGCCCTACAGCATCCCGGCGGGGCAGCATCAGCTGATCCTGACGGACCTGCCGCGCGAAACGCCGCTGGCCTCGGTCCGGGTGGCTGTCGAGGGTGCGGCGATGGGCAGTGTCACGGCGCGGCGCGATTTCGTGCCGCCCCGGAGCGATGCCGAAAATGCGGCACTGGAGGCCGCGCAGGACGAGGTGGAGCGGCTGGAGGACGCGTTGCGCGACGCGCGCGCCGCGGTCAAGACGATCCGGCTGGAGGCAGAGGCCGCCCGGGCGCGGGTGGCATTTTTGGAAAAGCTGGGCGAAGGCGAGGGCGTGACCGCGCTGGACATCGCCGCGCTGCGCGACCTGTCGGCGATGATCGGCGAAGAGACCCTGGCGGCGTTGCGCACCGCCCAGGATGCCGAGCGGCGGGCCGATGCCGTCTCCCGGTCGCTGGAGGATCTGGAAGAGGAGCTGGAGCGCGCGAAACAGGCCGAGGCCGCGCTGGTGCCCGAGGACGAGGACCGCGCGATGCTGGCCGTCGCGGTGAGCGCCGAGGCTGCCGCCGAGGGGGTGCTGACCGTCACCTACAACACCGATGCCGCCGGATGGGAGCCGGTCTATGACCTGCGGCTCGACCGGGCCAGCGGCGCGCTGACGCTGGAGCGCGGCGCCTACGTGGCGCAGTCCACGGGCGAGAACTGGGAGGCGGCGGAACTGACCCTGTCGACCGTGCGCCCCAGCGAGCAGACCGCGCCCAGCGAGGTCTGGCCCTGGCTGCGGCGAATCTACGAGGAGCAGATGCCGCAACCGCCCATGCCGCTGTCGCGCAGTACCGCCCAAGCCGACATGGCGGCGGGGTCCGCCAAGGAAGAGGCGATGGCGATCATGCCGGAGCCTGTCACCGCCGCCGCCGATTTCGACGGGCTGTCGGTGACCTACAGCTATCCCGGCCGGGTGTCCGTGGCCACCGGTGCGGACCGGGTGCGCCTTGCGCTCGGCACGCTGGAGACGCAGGCCGAGACGGTGGCCAGGGCGGTGCCGCTGAACGACGCAAGCGCGTTCCTGGTGGCGGAGTTCACCAACGACATGGGCGAGTTGATCCTGCCGACATCCGAGGCCAGCTTCTATCTTGACGGGCGGTTCGTGGGGCAGAGATACATCGACCTGATCGCATCCGGAGAAGAGGCGGAGCTGTCCTTCGGCCCGATCGACGGGCTGCGCCTGACCCGGACGGTCGAGGACCGGGCCGAGGGCGACCGGGGCGTGATCTCGAAATCCAGCCGGATGACCGAGACGGTGCGCATCGAGGTCGAGAACCTGACCGGCGAGGCTTGGCCTCTGCGGGTGCTGGACCGCGTGCCCTATTCCGAGCAGGAAGACCTGAAGATCACCTGGACGGCCAGCCCGGAACCGGCCGAGACCGGCGTCGACGACAAGCGCGGGGTGCTGGCGTGGGAATTCGACCTGCCGGCGGGCGAGACCGAGACGATCCGCCTGGAGCATACGATCGAATGGCCGGATGGGATGATCCTGCAATAACGACGCGGGACCGGGCCACGCCCGGACCGCAGCTGTGCCCGATCGCGCGGCCGGAGCCTGCTTCGGCCGCGTTCTGCCCGGGGATGCCGGGCCCCGCGCCGTGGCGCAGGCCCGCCGCAAGCAATCCTAGACCGGCACGAACCCGTCTTCCTCGGGGACGAAATGTTCGATCACGCCCTCGCCGATATCGTGCCAGAGCCCGTGCAGGGTGAGGTTGCCCTTTTCGACCGCCTCGGCGACGAAGGGAAAGGTGACGAGGTTCTCGAGGCTGACCAGCACGGCCTGCTTTTCCAGTGCCGCGACCCGCTGATCGGTATCCTTGATCTTCTTCACCCGTTCGTAGCCGGGGCGCAGGATGTCCATCCAGCGGCCCACGAAGCTGGTCTTGTCGTTGAGCTCCGGCGCTTCGCCCGAGCACATCGCGTCGCAGCCGCGCACGCCGCCGCAGTTGGAATGGCCCAGCACGATGACATGCGCGACCTTGAGTGCGGTGACGGCGTATTCGACCGCCGCCGAGGTGCTGCCGTCGGGGTGAGCGGCGCAAGGTTGGCAATGTTGCGGTGCAGGAAGAACTCGCCCTGGTCGGCGCCGAAGATGGCGGTGACGTGCACGCGGCTGTCGCAGCAGCAGATGACCATGGCGCGGGGATGCTGCCCCTCTTGCGCGAGGTGGCGGTACCAGGCCTGGTTGTCCTGGTACTTGGTGGCCTTCCAGCCCTTGTAGCGTTGCACCAGATAGGCGGGGAGCGGGCGAACTCTCTTCATTGCGGCGGCTGTCCTCTGTTCAAGATGCCAACGGTAGATAATCGGAATTCGACAAGAATTCGAGACAGAAATTGGCCGGGTGGCAACCATTGGAGAACGTTCCGGCGCTACGGTCCGAGCAGACATGGGGACTGCAAATGTGGGTATGCGCGTGGAAAGAGTAACCCTTTTGACACAGTCGGAAACCGTGCGCCTTGACCCGCGGCGGCTGGAACAGCTGTACCTGCAGCTGGGCGAAACCGGCGCCGAGGATGTCGTGTGCCGCGCGCTGGAGGAACTGGCGGTGCGCCTGTCGCATACAGAACGCTGTTTTCGCCGCGACAAGGTGGAGGACATGCGCAGGAGCGCGCGCAGCCTGATCGCGATCGCCGAGCAGATGGGAATGAACAAGCTGGCCTGCGTGGCCCGGGACGTGACCTTGTGCATCGACCTGCATGACAAGGTGGCCGTCGCCGCAACGCTGTCGCGCCTGCTGCGGATCGGCGAGACCTCGCTGCATGAAATCTGGCAGATGCCGGATTATTCCGTCTGAGCCCTTGCAGGCGACGCGGACAAGGCTAGGCTGACGGCGAAGGAAATCACCCGAGGATCCGCGCCATGCCGCTGGAATTTGCACCGGACGGGGCGGACGCCCTGCCGCTTCACGTGATCGAACAGGAGGCGCTGGAGGACTGGCTGTCGGACCAGGCGGCCAATGTCGCGACCTGGGTTCGGGCGGCGGGGTTCAGCGGCGCGCTGGGCCAGTCGCTGCTGGTGCCGGACGGCAATGGCGCACCGGTGATGGCGCTGGCGGGATACGGGACCGGGGCCGCGCGGGCGCGCGGGCGGTTCCACCTTGCGGCACAGGCGGCCAGCCTGCCCGAGGGGGTTTATCGTCTGGAGGGCCTTGCGCCGGAACGGGCGGCCGAGGAGGCGCTGGGCTGGCTGTTCGCCGGATACGCGTTCGACCGCTACCGGGATCAGAAATCCGCGACCGCCCGGCTGGTTGCGCCCGAGGGCGTCGATGCCGCCCGGCTGGAAGCCATCGCGGCAGGCGAGCAATTGACGCGCGACCTGATCAATACGCCCACGTCCGACATGGGGCCGGTCGAGCTGGAGGCCGCATGCGCCGAACTGGCCGAGGCGCAGGGCGCCGAGATGCGCGTGATCCGCGGCGAGGCGCTGCTGGACGAGAATTTCCCGATGATCCACGCGGTGGGCCGCGCCGCCGAGCAGGCGCCGCGGCTGATCGACATGCGCTGGGGCGAGACCGGCCCGGACGTGACGCTGGTTGGCAAGGGCGTATGTTTCGACACCGGCGGGCTGAACCTGAAGCCCGGGGCGAGCATGGGCCTGATGAAAAAGGACATGGGCGGTGCTGCCACGGTTCTGGGGCTGGCGCAGATGATCATGGTGCTGAAGCTGCCCCTGCGCCTGCGGGTTCTGATCCCGGCGGTGGAAAATTCCGTTGCCGGCAATGCGTTCCGGCCCGGCGATATCCTGACGGCGCGCAACGGGATGACGGTGGAGATCAACAACACCGACGCGGAAGGCCGACTGGTGCTGGCCGACGCGCTGAGCCTTGGCGCCGAGGCGGAGCCGGACCTGATGATCTCGATGGCGACGTTGACGGGCGCGGCGCGGGTGGCGGTGGGGGCGGATATCGCGCCCTATTTCACCGATGACGGCGTGCTGTCGGGTGCACTGGATGCCGCGGCCGCCGAGGTCGCGGATCCGGTCTGGCGGCTGCCTTTCCACATGCCCTACGAGGCGATGATCGAGCCGGGGATCGCCGATCTGGACAATGCGCCCAAGGGGGGCTTTGCCGGGGCGATCACGGCGGCGCTGTTCCTGCGGCGCTTTGCCGGGGCGACGCGCTATGCGCATTTCGACATCTACGGCTGGAACCAGAGCGCCGCGCCGGGCCGCCCCAAGGGCGGGGTGGGCATGGGCGCGCGGGCGCTCTTGCAGGCGCTGCCCGAGGTGCTGGCGCTGTGACCGACCGGCGGCGGCTGCATTCCAACGGCCGCGTGGCCGATGCGGGGCTGCTGGGGCAGGTCGAGGCGGAACTGTTCGTGGAAGGCGAGGACCGGCAGGTCATCGTGCCTGTCACGCCGATCCTGTCAGAGCCGGACGGCAGGCGCGAGCGCGAACTGGTCTTCGGGGAAGGCGTGCGGCTGCTGGAAGAGCGGGACGGCTGGGTTTTCGGATTCGCGCTGCGCGACGGGTATGCGGGGTATTTCGCGGCCCGACACCTCGCTGCGCCGAAAGGGCCGCCGAACCATGTGGTGCAGGTGCGGATGACCCATGCGCTGGGCCAGCCGGATTTCAAGGCGCAGACCGAGCACCTGATACTGAGCCTGGGGGCCTGGGTGAGCGTGACCGGAACCGAGGGGCGGTGGGCCGAGATCCTTGCACCTGAGGGCCGGATGTACCTGCCGGTGATGCATCTGCGCAGCCTGAGTGAGGTCGAACAGGACCCGGTCAGCGTGGCGGAGCGGCTGATCGGAACGCCCTATGTCTGGGGCGGGAACTCGGCGCTGGGGATCGACTGTTCGGGGCTGGTACAGGCGGGGTGCCTGGCTTGCGGTATCCCTTGCCCCGGCGACAGCGACATGCAGGCAGCGGAACTGGGCGTTGACCTGCCCGAGGGGGCTGCGCTCCGGCGTGGCGACCTGTTGTTCTGGAAAGGGCATGTGGCGTGGGTGGTTGACCCCGAGACGCTGTTGCATGCCAATGCGCATCACATGGCCGTGGCCTATGAGCCGATGGCCGAGGCCATCGCGCGGATCGAGGCGCAGGGGGATGGGCCGGTGACGGCCCGCAAGAGACTGGAGACAAAGACATGAGTGACCCGTTCTTCCAGCCCGTTTCGGGCTTCGAGCTGCCGCGTTTCGCGGGCGTGCCGACCTTCATGCGGCTGCCCTATGTGCTGCCTGACCACGCGCGCTATGGCGACGTGGATGTGGGCGTGATCGGGGTGCCGTGGGACAGCGGCACGACCAACCGTCCCGGGCCGCGGCACGGGCCGCGGCAGTTGCGCGATGCCTCCACCATGATCCGGGCGCAGCATGCGGTCAGCGGTGTGCGCCCGTTCGAGGCGCTGAATTGCGCCGATCTGGGCGATGTGGGGCCGAACCCCGCCGATATCGCCGACAGCATGGAGCGGATCACGACGTTCTACAAAGGCGTGGTGGATGCGGGGATCACGCCGCTGACGGCGGGGGGCGATCACCTGACCAGCCTGCCGGTGCTGCGCGCGGTGGCCAAGGACGGGCCGCTGGGCATGGTGCATTTCGACAGCCACACGGACCTTTTTCACAGCTATTTCAACGGGCAGATGTATACCCATGGCACGCCCTTCCGCCGCGCGGTGGAAGAGGGCCTGTTGGACCCCAAGCGCGTGGTTCAGATCGGGCTGCGCGGCAGCATGTACGATTCCGAGGACCGCGATTTCGCCCGCGCCGAGGGCATCCGCCTGATCCTGATCGAGGAGTTCTTCGAGCGCGGCGTGGCCGACGTGATGGCCGAAGCGCGCGAGATCGTGGGGGAGAAGCCCACCTACGTCTCCTATGATATCGATTTCGTCGATCCGACCTTTGCGCCCGGCACCGGGACGCCCGAGGTGGGTGGGCCGAATTCGTATCAGGCGTTGCAGGTCTGCCGGGAGCTTGAGGGCGTCAATATCGTGGGCGCGGACATGGTCGAGGTCTCGCCTCCGTTCGATGCCAGCGGGAACACCGCGTTCCTGGGCGTGTCGATCATGTTCGAGATCCTGTGCGTGATGGCCGCGGGCCGCGCGGCATGAGCGGGATCGTCAACACCGAGCAGGCGGATCACTGGTCCGGCAAGGCGGGCGAGGTCTGGGTGCGGGAACAGGCGATGTTCGACGGTCTGATGGCGCCGGTTCTGGACCTGCTGCTGGACCGCGCCGGGTTGCAGGCCGGGGATCGCGTGGTCGATATCGGTTGTGGCACGGGCGCGGGGCTGATCGCCGAGGCGGAGCTTGTGGGCGAGGCTGGGCATGTGACCGGGCTGGACGTGTCGGGGCCGATGCTGGAGCTGGCCAAAGAGCGGCTGAGCGCGGCTGGCGTGACCAATGCGACCTTCCTTCTGGCCGATGCCCAGTCCCATGAATTCGGGGACATGGCGGCGGATCACCTTGTGTCACGTTTCGGCGTGATGTTCTTTGCCGATCCGGTGGCGGCCTTCGCCAACATGCGGGGCGCGTTGAAACCCGGCGGGCGCACGACCTTCGTGTGCTGGGCCGGGATGGACGGCAACCCGTGGTTCCGCGTGCCGGCGGAGGCGGCGAAATCCGTGGTGGGCGCCCCTGCGCCGCAGGACCCGCGCGCGCCGGGGCCGATGGCGTTTTCCGAGGCTTCGTATGTGCGGGGCATTCTGGACGGCGCCGGGTTCGCAGGCATTGGCCTGACCACCGAGGAGATCACCCTGACGCCTGTGGGCGACCTTGAGCAGAACGCCACCTTCGCTTCTCGCGAGGGGCCGGCGGGGCGGATCGTCAAGGACATGGGCGGCGGGCGCAAGGACTATGAGGCCGTGGCGCAGAGGCTGCGCACAGAGCTGAAACCTTACGAAACCCCGGACGGCGCGTTGCGCATTCCGGGGCGGGTGCACGTGGTCAGCGCGACCGCAGACGGTTGAGCACGTCGCGCGAGGCGTAGCCGTCGACCTTCATCCCGGCGCTTTGCTGGAAGCCCATGATCGACTTCGCGGTGTTCGGCCCGATGATGCCGTCGATCTTTTCCAGCGGATAGCCCATCTGCTTGAGCCGGCGCTGGATTTCCTTGCGCTCCTCGAAGCTGACCGGGGTATAGCCGCGCGGCCAGCTGGCCTGGATCGCGGGGCCGCCCTTGATGCGGTCCGACAGGTGGCCGACGCCGATCGCGTAGGCGTCGGCGTTGTTGTAACGCTTGATCACGTCGAAATTGGCGAAGACCATGAAGGATGCGCCGGCAGGTCCGGCCGGTTGCAGGATGCGGGCAGAGCCATAGTCGCGCACCGGGCGGCCATCGACGCCGACGACGCCCTGGGCGGCCCATTGCGAGGGCATCCGGCTGGTATTGCCGAAGCGGGCGCCGTTGGGCACGCGGACCTCGACGCCCCAGGGCATGCCCTTGCGCCAGCCGAACCGTTTCAGGTAGGCGGCGGTGGAGGCGAGCGCGTCGGAGGGATCGTTCGACCAGATGTCGCGGCGGCCATCGCCGGTGAAATCCACGGCATAGGCCTCGTAGGAGGTGGGGATGAACTGGGTGTGGCCCATTGCGCCGGCCCAGGAGCCCAGGAAGTTGCGCGGCGTGGTGTCGCCGTTCTGCAGGATCTTCAGCGCGGCCATCAGCTGTTTCTCGAAGAAGTCGCCGCGGCGGCCGTCGAAAGCCAGTGTCGAGAGCGCCTCGATCACGGGGATGTCGCCCATGCGGGTGCCGTACTTGCTTTCCAGGCCCCAGACAGCGGTGACGACCTCGGCCTCGACCCCGTAGGCGGCTTCGATCCGGCTGAGGGCGCGGCGGTGACGGCGCAGAGCCTGCTGGCCCATGCCGACCCGTTCGGGCGAGGCGGCGCTGTCGAGGTAATCCCAGATCTGGCGCTTGAACTCGGCCTGGTTGCGGTCTTTCGAGACCACGTCGGCGTTGTAGTTGATGCCCTGGAAGGCGGCGTCGAAGACCCGTGCGTTGATCCCGCGCGACAGGGCACGGCCACGGAAGGACCGGACCCAGTTGTCGAAGGCGGGGTTGGAGACGCGGGTGACCTGCGCCTCGCCCGTGCTGTCACTCAGCGCCTCGGGGCGCAGCTTGGGACGTAGCGATCTGGTGGATACGGACACGCGGGTGACCTGCGGTATTGGCGTGGCGGCCGTGGCGGCTGCGGGCCGCGCGACGGGCCGGGCCGACGATTCGAGGGCCGTGGCCGCCGCCCCGCCGGACAGAAGTGCCGCACCCAGAACTGGAAAGATGTACCTGACAAACATTGCTCGCCCCTTTTTGATGGGTTTGACCCGAGCATAGCCCGAAACAGTTTGTTTCAAAAGCGTTCAATCATGTGGCCGGGCGAAGTGTCGCCTGTGATCAGGCCGTTTCCTGGGCCGTGTCGCAGGTCATGGCGGCAAGGCATTCGCGCAAGAGAATCGCGCGGCGGGGCCGGAAGGACGCACCGGTGAGGTCCAGCCCGCGCATCCGGTCGAGGCGGAAGGCGCGGAAATCGCCGCGCAGGTGGCAGAAGGCCAGAAGGCAGAGCGAGGATTGCATGAGGACGACCGACAGGGGGTCGACCTCGCGGCTGGTTTCGCGGCCCTCGGCGTCGGAATAATCGAAACGGATCGTCTTTTCCTCCCACGTGGCGCGGCGCAGGCGGGCGGTGTCGACGCCCGATTGCGGCACGGGGGTAAAGCGGCGGGCCGAGAGGACGGCGTGATCGAGCCGGTGCGCCTGCGTCTGCGGCAGGCGGGCACGCAGCTTGGCCAGCGCTGATTGCGCAGCCTCGGCCAGGGTGCTGTCGCCCACCTCGCCCACCTCGCGCAGGCCCAGAACCAACGCCTCCAGCTCGTCCTCGTCGAAGTTGAGCGGGGGCAGGGCGGCGTCCTCGATCAGGCGATAGCCAAAGCCCGCCGCGCCGTCGATCACCGCGCCAAGCCCGCGCAGGGCATCGATGTCGCGATAGATCGTGCGGGCGGTCACATCGAGCCGATCCGCCAGCGCCTGCGCGGTGGCGGGGGCCGGGACGATGCGCAGGGCCTGCATCAGTTTGAAAAGGCGTTCAGTCCGGGTCATGGCGCGGAGTATGCTGCCACATCTTGACAGGATTTGTCAGCAGGTTTCGGCGGCAGGGAAATGCGATGAACCTGACACGGCGCAGGAAATTTCCGGGGGGCGTCTTGAAGTGGACGCGGCATTGCTCAGATTCCCTGCAACGCGCCTTTTGCGCGGGTTGGAGCTACCTCAATTGGATATAATTTTCGTGATCGCCGGGCTGGCGGGCCTGATCCTCGGCGGCGAACTGCTGGTGCGCAACGCGGTGCAACTGGCGCGGGGCCTTGGCGTGTCGCCGCTGGTGATCGGGCTGACGATCGTGGGCTTCGGCACCTCGGCGCCGGAGCTTGTGACCAGTTTGCAGGCGGCCTGGGTCGGCTCGCCCGGCATTGCGCTGGGCAACGTGGTGGGCAGCAATATCGGCAACACGCTGCTGATCATGGGAATCGCGGCGCTGATCGCGCCGATCCTCGTGGCGCGCCGGGCGCTGGCGCGGGACGGCTCGGTGATGGTGGCGGCGACGCTGATCTGCGCGGCGCTGGTGCTGAGCGGCGAGATGGGGCGCGTGGCCGGAGTGGGCTTGCTTATGGCTCTTGGTGCGTACCTGGCCCACACGTTTCGGGCTGAACGGAACGGGCCGACACCCGCAGGCGAGGTCTATGCCGCCGAAGGAGAGCTTATGCCGGAAAGACCAGTGCATCCCGGGCGTGCCGGCCTGGGCCTGCTGATCGGGCTGATCGTGCTGCTGGCAGGCGCGCGATTCCTGGTCATGGGGGCGGTCGGACTGGCGCAGTTGCTTGGCATGAGCGACGCGGTGATCGGCTTGACGGTGGTGGCCATCGGCACGTCGATGCCGGAATTGGTGACGTCCGTGCTTGCGGCGCGCAAGGGTCAGGGGGACGTCGCGTTCGGCAACATCATCGGCAGCAACATCTTCAACATTCTGGGCATATTGGGGGCGACCGTGCTGGTGGTGCCGATGGCCGCACCGCTCCCCATCACAGGGGTCGACCTGGCCGTGCTGCTGGGGTCGGCACTCCTGTTCGTGGCGTTCGCCTTTACGGGGGCGCGGATCGACCGGCGCGAAGGTGCCGTGTTAATGGCGGCCTACGGTGTTTACATGGTCTGGCTTTTGGGGAGCATTTAGCGGCGTTTCCGGGTCAGTTATGAAAATGTATCGCTTTTTGCGTTCGAAGAGGCAGCGAAAAGCGTTTCAATTCAGCCCGGAGACGCCTTAGCGCCGCTTGCGCGAGACCTTGCGCTTGGTCTTGTCGGCCTTGTGCTTTTCGCGCGCCAGCTTGCGCTTGGGGCCGCCGCGCCCGCCCTTGGGCGCGCCGCGACCCCGTCCCTTGCGGGGCGCGTCCGGGCCGGCGGGGGTGATCGCCTTGCCGTCGAGCCGTATCAGTTCGAGCCCGAGGCCGCCCGTCACCGGCGCCGCCTCGCTGAGGCGGACGACGACGCGCTGTCCGAGGCCGATGACAATGCCGGTATCGGACCCCATCAGGGTGCCGCGATCACGGTCGAGGTGGAAATACTCGTTGCCCAGCGCGCGCATCGGGATGAGGCCGTCCGCGCCGGTCTCGTCCAGCCGCACGAAGGCGCCGAACTTGGCGATACCGCTGATCCGCCCGGTGAATTCCTCGCCCACGCGTTCCGACAGGAAGGCGGCGAGATAGCGATCATTGGTGTCCCGCTCGGCCATCATCGAGCGACGCTCGGTTTCCGAGATATGCTCGCCGGTGCTTTGCAGGCGTTCCTCGTCGGCCTTTGAAAGCCCGTCCTCGCCCCAGCCATGCGCCGAGATCAGCGCGCGGTGCACGATCAGGTCGGCATAGCGGCGTATGGGCGAGGTGAAATGGGCGTAGGATTGCAGCGCGAGGCCGAAATGCCCGAAATTGGACGGGGCGTAATAGGCCTGGGTCATCGAGCGCAGGGTGGCCAGGTTGATGACCTCGACATGGTCGGTGCCCGCGGCCCCGTGCAGAAGCTGGTTGAGATGCGCGGTCTTCAGCACCTGCCCCTTGGCCAGCGTCAGGCCCGCCGCCTCGGCCACCTCGCGCAGGGTGTCGAGCTTCTCTGGCGGCGGTTCCTCGTGGACGCGGAAAAGAAGCGGGGATTTCTTGGCAATCAGCGTCTCGGCGGCGGCCACGTTGGCCAGCACCATCATCTCTTCGATCAGCTTGTGGGCATCCAGCCGGTCGGCGAAATTGACCGAGGTGACCTTGCCCTCCTCGCTGAGCACGACCTTGCGTTCGGGCAGGTCCAGATCCAGCGGCTGGCGGTCGTTGCGGGCCGCCTGCAGGGCGGCGAAGGCCTCGTAAAGCGGGTCGATGACCTCGTCCATGAGCGGCCCGCACTTGTCGTCGGGCGTGCCGTCGCGGGCGGCCTGCACCTGTTGATAGGACAGCGAGGCGGCCGAACGCATCAGCCCGCGCACGAAGCGGTGGCCGATCTTTGTCCCGTGGGCGTCGACCTGCATCCGCACGGCGATGCAGGCCCGCGGCACGCCCTCGTGCAGCGAACACAGGTCGCCCGACAGGCGGTCGGGCAGCATCGGCACGACCCGGTCGGGGAAATAGCTGGAATTGCCGCGCTTGCGGGCCTCAGCATCCAGCGCCGAGCCGGACGTGACATAGGCGGCTACGTCGGCGATGGCGACCCAGATGGCATGCCCGCCCTCGTTCTTCGGATCGTCGTCGGCATGGGCCCAGACGGCATCGTCATGGTCCCGCGCATCGCTTGGATCGATGGTCACCAGCGGCAGGTCGCGCAGGTCCTCGCGGCCCTTGAGGCCCTGGGGTTTCTTCGAATCGGCCTCGGCCACCACCTCGTCGGGGAAATCGTCGGGGATCCCGTGCTGGTGGATGGCGATGAGCGACACGGCTTTGGGCGCGGTCGGGTCGCCCAGCCGGTCCAGCACCCGTGCCTGCGGCAGGCCCATGCGGCCCTTGGGGCCGGCCTGTTCGGCCTCCACGAGTTCGCCGTCCTTGGCGCCGCCGGTGGCGGAGGACGCGACCAGCCATTCCTTGCCGTCGCCCTTGTCGATCGGCAGGATGCGCCCGCCCTCGGCGGTCTTCCTGAAGATCCCCAGCACCTTGCGCGGGTTGGTCCCGATCCGGCGAATGAGCCGCGCCTCATAGTGATGCGCCTCGCCCCTGACCTCTTGCAGCCGGCCCAGGATGCGGTCGCCGACCCCAAGCGCGGGATCGCTGGCGCGCGGGATCAGCAGGACAACCGGCTCGACCCCCTCGCCATGCCATTCCAGCGGACGCGCCAGAAGCTCGCCGTCGGGCGTCTGGCCGCTGACCTGCAGCACGCTCACGGGCGGCAGCTTGTCGGGGTCGCGATAGGTCTTCTTGCGCTTCTCGAGATGGCCCTCGGCCTCCAGCTCCTTCAGGATGCGCTTGAGGTCGATCCGCGCCGCGCCCTTGATGCCGAACGCCTTGGCGATGTCCCGCTTCGAGGTCAGGGTCGGATTGTCCGAGATCCATTGCAGGACCTGTGATTTGGAGGGCAGATCGCTCATGCCTTGGGACCTAGCACGAAGGCCGGGGGCGTTCCATGCGAAGATTGCCGCCGCAGCGACGCGCCCCTGCATTTTCTTGGCGAAAATACTCTCGGGGGTCTGGGGGTGAAACCCCCAGCCGGTCGGCGCGGGCCTTTCCCGCGGCGAAACCGGTCACGGCGCGCGAAGATCGTCCGCGGTGTCCACATCCCGCAGCGTCTCGACCAGACCGATCCGCGCGCCCGGCATCGTGGCGCGGCTGTCGGCCAACGCGTGTGCGGTGGACCAGCGGACGCGCTGCAGGAACCCGGCGGGCACGGCCCTCGTCCGTTTCAGTCCGATCAGCCAGTAGCCCCCGTCGGGTGCGGGGCCAAAGACCGCGTCGTGCCGCCCGAGTGCCGCGAAAGCGCGGGCGACATGGGCCGGCGTGATGCCGGGGATATCGCCGCCGATGATGCAGACCGGACCGGGCGGGCGCGTGCGCATCACCCGGGCCATGCGGTCGCCGAGATTGCCGGGGCCCTGGGGCACGCGTTCAAGATCGTCCGGCCAGGCGCGGCTGGTCAGCCCGGCGACGTCCGGGGCGACGGCCAGCACGAGGTCCCAGCGAGGGTCGCGCAGGCGGCGCAGCAGGCGGGCGGTCTGGTGGCGGACCCACCATGTCGCGTCGATGGTCCCGATATCCCGGGCCAGCCGGGTCTTCACCCGTCCCGGGCGCGGGTCTTTCAGCATCACCACAAGCTGGCGACGGATCACGCGAAATAGTCTTTCAGCACCCGGGCGTAGATCGTCTTCAACTGTTCGATCTGCGCCACCGAGACCCGTTCGTCGACCTGGTGCATGGTCTGGCCCACCAGGCCGAATTCCACCACCGGGCAGTGATCCTTGACGAAGCGCGCGTCCGATGTGCCGCCGCTGGTCGACAGGACCGGCGAGACACCGGTTTCCGCCTCGACCGCGCGGGCAACGAGCTCCGACAGCGGCCCCGGCGGGGTGAGGAAGCTTTCGCCCGAGTTCTTGACGGTCATCTCTCCGCGCACGCCGAACGCGTCGCAGACGTGATCCATTTCCGCCTGCAGCCACTCGGTCAGGCTGGCGCCGCTATGGGCGTCGTTGTAGCGGATGTTCACGGTCATGCGCGTGCTTTCGGGGATCACGTTGGTCGCGGGGTTGCCGGTGTCGATGGTCACCACGGCCAGCGTCGAGGGGTCGAAATGGTCGGTGCCCTCGTCCAGCACATGCGACGAAAGCCGGTCGACCAGCCGCGCCATGGCGGGCAGCGGGTTGCAGGCCCGGTGCGGATAGGCGGAATGGCCCTGCACGCCCGTCAGGGTGATCCAGGCCGACAACGAGCCGCGGCGGCCGATCTTCATCATCTCGCCCATGGTTTCGGGGCAGGTGGGTTCGCCCACCAGGCAGGCGGTCATCGCCTCGCCCTCGGCTTTCATCCAGTCCAGCAGCGCCAGCGTGCCGTCGCGTGCGTCGCCCTCTTCGTCGCCGGTGATCGCAAGGATCACCGCGCCGTCGGGGGGCGTGTCACGCACGAAATCCATCGCGGCGGCGGCAAAGGCGGCGACGCCGGATTTCATGTCGGTGGCGCCCCGGCCCCAGAGCTGGCCGTCGCGGATCTCGGCGCCGAAGGGGTCGGTGGCCCAGGCATCCGGGTCGCCCACCGGCACCACGTCGGTATGACCGTTGAAGCCGAAGCTGCGTGCGGCGGCCTTGTCGCCCCACCTTGCAAAGAGGTTCGCGATGCCGTTGCGGTCGACGCGGGTGCAGGCGAAGCCCGCGCCCGACAGCAGTTTTTCCAAAAGCACAAGGGCGCCGCCTTCCTCGGGCGTGACCGAGGCGCAGCGCACCAGCTGCGCGGTCAGGTCGATGGGGTCGGTCGGGGTCGTGGTCTGCGGCATTTGCGTTGATCCTGTCAGCCTTTTCGCTGACCTACCGCGCCTGCGGCCGATCCGCAAACCCGCAGCTGCGGAAAATCTTTGCCGGGGCGGCGCCCGGGCTGGCTAAAAATCTTAACAATCTGCCGCAAACATGCTAATCAATCCTCAATAAACGACCCGAGGCAGGGCATTAAGAGCAGCTGGGCAAAACGCCCGACACGCAAGCAGGCACAACAAAACAAGCCGCGGCGTGTCAGACCGGACCACCGGAAAAGCCGATTCTTGGCATGTGCTGACCTTGGATAATGACGAGGTGGGCAGTATGGTCAGGGGCGTCGAAATCCCTATCGACGATCGTGCGTCAGCCATGGAAATGGCCGAGACGATCTTTGGCGACGGTGTGCAGGTGGTCAGCGCCTCTTACACCGGCGATAAGGATTCATCGGGGATCTATACCCAGGGCAATTCGATCGCGCCCGGGGTCATGCCGTCGGATACCGGGGTCATGTTCTCGACCGGGGATCTGAACGGATTCACCAATTCGACCTGGTGGTGGTCGAACGATTCCAACCAGTCCAGTCAGACCACGACCAATTCCAGCGGTCCCAACAACGACCCGATGTTCAACGCGGCGGCCGGAGCCAGTACCTACGACGCCTCCTATCTCGACGTCGATTTCATTCCGACGGGCGACGTGATGACGATGCAGTTCGTCTTTGCCTCGGAAGAGTTCCCGGAATACGCGGTTGGCGCCTTTCAGGATTTCGTCGGTGTCTGGATCAACGGCACCCAGGTGCCGCTGAGCGTTGGGGACGGGGATATCGACCCCAACAACCTGAACGCAGGGTCGAACGCCAACCTGTTCGTCGACAATACCTCGGACCAGTACAACACCGAGATGGACGGCTTTACCGTCACCCTGACCCTGACGATCCCGGTCAATTCCGGCGACGTGAACTCGATCCGGATCGGGATCGCGGACGTGACGGATGCCAACTATGATTCCACGCTGATCATCGCGGGCAACAGCGTGCAGACGACGCTGGTGGCGCAGGACGATGTGTCGAACCTCTATCCGACCGGGTCAAAGACGCTGGACCTGCTGGACAACGACGTGAACAACACCGCCGGCGCGCTGACGATCACCCATATCAACGGGCAGAACGTGGTCGCGGGCAGCACGGTCACGCTGGCCACGGGGCAGACCGTGCAGTTGAACGCGGACGGCACCATAACGGTGGTGGGTGACGGCGACGTCGAGGAAGTGAACTTTACCTACACGGTCGAGAGCGAGAACGGCCAGACCGATATCGGCTTTGTCACGCTGAACTCGATCCCGTGTTTCGTGCGCGGCACGCGCATCCTGTGCGCGCAGGGCGAGGTTGCGGTCGAGGATCTGCAGGTTGGAGACCTGGTGGTGACGCGCGATGACGGTCTGCAGCCGCTGCGCTGGGTCGGTCACCGAGAGGTCGCGGGCGCCGGCGCCCATGCCCCCGTGCGGATCGCCGCGGGCACCTTTGGCGGACATGCCGAGCTGTGGCTGTCGCCGCTGCACCGTGTGCTGATCCACGACAGCCTTGCCGAGCTGCTGTTCGGGGAGCGCGAGGTGCTGGTCGCGGCAAAGGATCTTGTGAATGACAGCAGCGTCCGGCGGATCGAGGTCGAACAGGTGGACTATTTTCACCTGCTGTTCGACCGCCACCAGGTGATCATGTCGGAAGGTCTGCCGACCGAAAGCTTTCTGCCCGGACCGCAGATCAAAAACAGCTTTGAAGCCGAGATCGTGGAGGAGATCTGCAACCTCTTCCCCGAGATCGATCCTGAAACCGCCGAGGGGTACAGCCCCGCGGCACGTCGGATGCTGCGCGGATACGAGGCGCAGATCCTGTCTCGAAAATGGGCGGCCTGAACATGGGATGGATTGGATTACGTGATCGAAACAACGGCTGGTTCAAGCCGGACACCGCCGCGTTGGACACCGGCGCTGACCGCGTGATGCATCGCGGGAGCCTTGTGGTCGAGACGCGGGTGTCGGCGGAGACGCGGCCCCAGACCCTGCTGGCATTTCGCCGGACATGGCCGATGCCGGGCCATTTTTCGATCCAGGCGCTGCCGCAGGGCGGGGTGGTCCTGGTGGATGCACAGGGCGACGATATCTGTCATGCCACCCTGCCTTACCGGGGCGACGGCCGGCTGGACACCCTGCGGCTGACCTATTCGTGGGACACCGCGCTGGGCTGGGCCCGGCTGACGCTGGAGCGGCCCGAATCCGACCAGGTGCATACTGTTGCGATGGACGCGACCCTGCCGCTGCCGATCGACGATCTGAATGCGATTTTCGCCCATGGCTGCAATTTCGACGTGGATGACGAAGTGACGTTCCTGGCCTTGTCCGACCGGATCGAACCGGTGGGGCCGGCGCCCGCGCTGACCGCGCAGCTGCCGGTCATGACCGACCGGGGCGAACGTCCGGTGAGCGAGATCCGCCGCGGCGACATCGTGGTGACCGACGACGGTCAGCGGGTGCCGGTCCTGCAGGTGGTGAAGCGGACCGTGCCTGCGCGGGGCAGCTTTCGGCCCATCCGGCTGCGCGCGCCTTTTTTCAAGCTGAGCCAGGACATCGTGGTGTCGCCGCAGCAGCGGCTGGTGATGCATGGCAGCGAGGTGGAGTACATGTTCGGCCGCGAGGCTGTTCTGGTGCCCGCGCGGCATCTTGTGAACGACCGCTCGGCATTTCATGCCAACGGGCCGGACCTTGTGACCTATCATCACCTGCTGTTGCCGGGGCACGAGGCCGTTCTGGCGGCGGGATGTGCGCTGGAAAGCCTTTATATCGGGCGGCTGCGGCGCAGGCCCGAGGCGATCGCCGCCAGCCTTCTGGCCCCGTTCGACCGCAACCGCCTGCCGGAACATGCCAAGCCGGTCTGGCCGGTGCTGAAACCGTTCGAGGCCGTGACGCTGGCCACGAGCCGCGCAGCCTGAGCCGCGCGGAGGATCAGTCGAAGAAGGGGGTCATCTGGGCGACGATGACCGCGTTTTCATCGAGCGCGCGCTGCATGAGTTCGCGCTCGTCGTCGCCGATCTCGTGGCCTTCGGCGAGGCGTTCGTCGAGCGTGCCGTAGCCCGAGACATCGAGCGGCGCGGTGTCGGCCTGTTTCAGGATCGCCACGGTTTCGCGCACCGCCTCGGCCTCGTCCACGCCCGACGCATAGACGATCAGCGCGGCCCCGGTGGCCTTGTCCGGCAGGCCGTCGCCGGACTTGCGGCCGATCTCGACCAGCAGGGTAAAGACCTGCTGGGGCTTTTTCTTGTCAGGATCTTTGGCCATGAGGGACCTCGTGCCGGGCCTGCCGCGCAGGGATCAGTCGCGCAGCAACTCGTTGATGGCGGTCTTGGACCGGGTCTTTTCGTCCACCCGCTTGACGATGACGGCGCAGTAGAGGTTCAGGTTGTTCTTGGTGGGCATCGATCCCGACACGACGACCGAGTAGGGCGGCACCTCGCCCATGAAGACCTCGCCGGTTTCGCGGTCGACGATCTTGGTGGACTTGCCGATATAGACGCCCATGCCCAGAACCGAGCCTTCGCGGATGATGCAGCCCTCGACGACCTCGGAGCGGGCGCCGATAAAGCAGTTGTCCTCGATGATCGTAGGGCCGGCCTGCATCGGTTCCAGCACGCCGCCGATGCCGACGCCGCCCGAGAGGTGCACGCCCTTGCCGATCTGCGCACACGAGCCGACGGTGGCCCAGGTGTCGACCATCGTGCCTTCGTCCACATAGGCGCCGAGGTTCACGAAGGAGGGCATCAGCACCACGCCGGGGGCGATATAGGCCGATTTGCGCACGATGCAGTTCGGTACGGCACGAAAGCCGGCCGCCCCCCATTCGTTGTCGCCCCAGCCCTTGAACTTGCTGTCGACCTTGTCCCACCAGGTGCCGCCTTGCGGGCCGCCGGCCTGGGGTTCCATGTCTTTCAGGCGAAAGCCCAGCAGCACGGCCTTCTTGGCCCATTGGTTGACGTGCCAGTCGCCATTGTCGCGGCGTTCGGCCACGCGCAACGTGCCGCTGTCCAGCGCGTTCAGCGTCGCCTCGATGGCCTCGCGCGTTTCGCCGCCGGTGCCGGGCGTGATCTGGTCGCGGCTTTCCCATGCGGACTCGATGGCGGTTTCAAGCTGTGCGTTGGACATGGTTTGCGTTCTCCCGGTGCAGGTCGTGTTGTGCTGGAATGCCCTATACGGGCGCGCGGGAAAGATCGCAATGCGACGCTATACCGGGTGTTGGCGGCGAAATTGCCGCGCGCATGAAAAAAAGGCGAACGCCCGGGGGCGTTCGCCTGACTGATCTGCCTGATCGTGGGCGTTAGCGCACGATGTAGACCACGCGGCGTTCGGCCGGTTCGACCAGGACCGGCACGCCGTTCACATATGCGTAGCTGTACTGCGATTCCGGGACCGTCTGCAGGTTGACGACTTCGGGCAGCGTTGCGCCGGTGACGATCTCGCCATCCAGATAGTAGGGTTCCATCGGGTTTTCGCGCACGTAGATCACCTCGCTTTCACCCGGAACGACCGGGCCGACATAGGTCTCGCTGGCGAGCGGGGTGATGGCGCCACCGGCTTCGACGGTGTCGGCTGCGCTGTATTCATACGTGACGGTCGGCACTTCGATCGCGCTGCGGTTCTCGATCACGCGGACAGTGCCACCGTCCAGCGATGCCGCAAGGTAGTCGCCATAGGCCCAGCCTTGCGTGCCGTTGTAGTTGACTTCGCACCACGAGCTTGCCTCGATGCAGCCCTGGATGCTGACGGCGCCGGTATTGGGGATGACGGCGATCACGGGCTGTGCCGGGCTGGGGCCCGCGCGCAGGTTGAGGTCGGTGACGGCTGTCGCGCTTACGTCCGCCATGGCGGCGCCTGCACCAAGGGTTCCCACAAGGGCCAAGCCAAGTATCTGCGGTTTCATCATAATATCCTCCAAAGTCAAGTTTGATCCGCCACGCGGGCACCGTGCCCGGCGGGGTTATGTCGCCTCAACGCAAGGATTTCTCGGAGTGTTCCCGTGTCAGTTCGCGGAGCGCGAAATGCGGCGTCAATCCGCCGATAGCGGGTCCGGCGCGATGTTGCCGCCGCAGATAAGCACGGCGACGCGCTCGTCCTTTTCGGGCCGGTAGGCGCCGCTGGTCAGCGCGGCCAGAGCGGTTGCCCCTGCGGGTTCGACCAGTTGCCGCGCCTCTTTCCAGAGCGCGCCCTGCGCCGCGACGATGGCGTCGTCGGTGACCGTGACCGAGGTCACCTCGTTCGATTGCGCGAGGTCGAGGCAGATCGACCCGATCCGCCGCGCGCCGAGCGCATTCGCGGCCACGCCGGACACCTCGACATCCACCGGATGACCGGCGTCGAGACCGCGTGCCAGCGCGGCACAGGTCCGGGGTTCGACCGCCACGACCTTGCGCCGGCCCGAAAGCCAGGCGAGCGATCCGGCGATCAGCCCGCCGCCGCCCACGGCGATCAGCACCGTGTCGGCCTTCAGCCCCTGGTCTTCCCATTCGGCCATGCAGGTGCCCTGTCCAACCACCGTGCCGGGCGCATCATAGGCGTGGATCTGCATCGCGCCGGTCTCCGCCTCGTAGGCCTGTGCGGCCTCCAGCGCGTTGGCATAGGCGCCTTCGACCACCTGAAGGTCCGCGCCCTGGTCGCGGATCAGGGCGATCTTGGCGGGGCCGGCCATTACCGGGACATAGATGCGGGCCCGGTGGCCCAGCCGGGCGGCGGCAAAGGCGACTGCCGCGCCGTGGTTGCCGCCCGAGGCCGCCACCAGCCCGGCCTTGGGCACCTCCTGCGACAGAAGGGTGTTGAACGCACCGCGCGGCTTGAAGCTGCCGGTGTGCTGGGTTTGCTCGAGCTTGACCTCGATGTCGTGGTCGAGGCCGAAGCCGGAAACCGTGGCGACAGGGGTGCGACGCACATGCGGTGCGATACGGATCTTCGCGGCGGCGATCTCGGTTTTCCAGTCCATTGCGGCCCCTTTCCACTGTCCCCGTATCTAGGCAAATCGCGCTGAACCCTATACGGCTGGGAAACCGAACCCAACAGGGAAAGACAGGATGAAAGACGACCGCAATAGCCAGTTTCGGGACGCGCATTCCGACCGCAACACCGCCGAGCAGGTGCCCGACACGCCGCAGACGCGGGCGCCGGCCTATCGCCTTGCCTTTGCCGACGACGATTTCCTGTGCCGGGACGAGCTGCGCCCGGTGCGCCTGCAACTGGAATTGCTAAAGCCCGAGATGATCCTGAACGAGCGTGGGATCGTCAGCACGGTGGTTCTGTTCGGCGGTGCGCGTATCCCCGAACCGGCGGTCAAGGATACGGCGCGGACCGAGACGCTGGCGGAACTGTCGCGGTTCTATGACGAGGCGCGGACCTTTGCGAAGATGCTGACCGAGAAATCGATGCAGAGCTACGGGCGCGAGTTCGTCGTGGCCACGGGCGGCGGGCCCGGCGTGATGGAGGCGGGCAACAGGGGGGCGGCCGATGCGGGCGGCACGTCGATCGGGCTGAACATCGTGTTGCCGCACGAGCAGGCGCCGAACGAGTATGTCACGCCCGGCCTGTGCTTCAACTTCCATTACTTCGCGATCCGCAAGATGCATTTCCTGATGCGCGCGAAGGCGATCTGCTGCTTCCCCGGCGGCTTCGGCACGCTGGACGAGATGTTCGAGGCGCTGACCCTGATCCAGACCGACCGGATGAAGCGCGTGCCGTTCCTGCTGTTCGGCGAGGAATTCTGGCGCCGGATCATCAACTGGGAGGCCCTGGCGGATGCGGGCACGATCAGTGCCGAGGATCTGGACCTGTTTCAGTTCGTGGAATCCGCCGAGGACGCTGTGAAGATCATCGACGACTGGTACGAGGAGCTTTAGGTGCCGTCGAAGGCGCAGAGGGCGTGGACATCCATGCCCAGCGCCTCGAGCCGTTTGCGCCCGCCCAGATCCGGCAGGTCGATGACAAAGGCGCAGCCGATAATCTCGCCGCCCAGCCGCTCGATCAGCCGGATCCCGGCCTCGGCGGTGCCGCCGGTGGCCAGCAGGTCATCGACCAGCAGGACCTTCTCGCCAGGCATGATGGCGTCGTCGTGCAGCTCGACGATGGCTTCGCCGTATTCCAGTTGATACTCTTCCGAGATCACCTTGCCCGGCAGCTTGCCCTTCTTGCGGATCGGCACGAAACCCTTGGACAGCTGGTGCGCCACCGCGCCGCCCAGGATAAAGCCGCGCGCCTCGAGTCCCGCGACCTTGTCGATCTCCATCCCTGCGTAGGGGTGCAGGAGCTGGTCGACCGCCATGCGGAACCCGCGCGGGTCGGCAAAAAGCGTGGTGACATCGCGGAACATGATGCCCTCGTGCGGGAAATCAACGATGGTGCGGATGTAATCCTTGACCGTTTTCGCGTTGGGCATGGCGGTGTCTCCGGTTGGGCCTGTCCGCCTTTGCGTTTGGCGCAACTGGCGCGAAATCGCAAGGATTGGCTGGGATCGGCAGGGTTTCGGAGGCCAGGGAATTGAGACGCAAGAGGGTTTGCCAAAGCTGCATATGCTTTGTATATACTGCGGGATGCGTGCGATCACAGACGCAATTCAGGAGTTCGCGTGGCCAAGAGTGACGACAAGAAAGCCGGCAAGAAGGACAGCCAGCTGATCCTGCGGCTGAACAAGGATGATCGGGACACGTTCATCGAACTGTGCAAGGAAATGGATACCAGCGCAGCGCGGGAAATCCGTGGGTTCATCCGGAAATTCATCAAGAAGAACGGCTGAACGGCTACCATAGCGCGGGCTTTGACACCATCAGCCAGAAGACGCCCGTCAATGCCGCGAAGGCGGGCCAGCCAAGCGCGAACCAGATCCGGTAGGCGCGGTGCGCGGCATCGGGCAGGCCCGTGTCCCGGCGCAGCGCCTCGGCGGCAAGGTCGCGGATGCGGATCTGCAGGCGCACCACCGGCGCCCAGCAGATAAAGGCCAGGATGTAGAGTGCGTAGGTGGCCAGCAGCCACGGCGCCCAAGGGTCGAACCCGGCCATGTGGATGAGGGCAATGCCGGTCAGCGGCTGCACGATCCCGGCGGGGGTGGTGAAGAGCCAGTCGGCCACCACCACGCCCGAAGCGACGGAGTGGATCGTCTGCACCCGGCCCGTGCGCATCGCCCAGACCATCTGGAACGCGGTGCCGATGCCGGTGCCGAAAAGGACGGTGGAGCTGAGGATATGGAGCCATTTGGTGATCAGGTAGGGGTCCATGCCTAGCGTTCCTCCTCGAGGATGGCGTGGATTGCAATCAGCGCGAGGATGGGCAGGTTCTTGAGCAGACCGCCGAGGGGCAGCAGCCACAGGCCCGGGGCGAGGATCGTGAAGGCAAGGGTGTAGGAGAGGACCAGCGCGGCCTGAAGCGCGGCCACCAGGCGCGGCCGCCAGCCTCGGAACAGGGCAGCTGCGAGGGCGAGGTCGAGCACCCCGCCCAGGCGGGCCATCGCAACGAGGGCCATGTCGGGCAGGGCCGTGTCCGGGATCAGGGGCAGGAAATCTGCGCGCGGCAGGAAGAGGCCGAGAAGGCCGGAGGCCAGCCAGAGAAGGGCCAGCACGATGCGCAGGGCGGGGCGCGCGAGATAGAGCCTTGCGTGCCAGAGGTCCTGCGTGCCGGCGGGACGTGCGGCGAGAAAGGTTGAGAAGCCGCGGGGTTTGTCGGGCAGGGTTTCGGTCAGCCTGGCATGGTCTGCAAGGACGCCGTTCTGGAGTTGCGCGACCGAGGTGGCGGAGATCGGACCGAGGCGCATGGCGTCGCCGATCCGGCCCATGCCTTTGGCAAGCCCGACAGGCAGGCGTAGCAGGCGGGTGGAGGGCAGGCCGAACCAGGCGCGGAGGGAGTGCAGCATCCCGGCCTGGGTCACCGTCTCGGGACCGCCGATGTCGTGCGGGCCGGGGCCGGGGGGATGGCGCAGAAGGTGGTCGATGGCCTGCGAAAGGTCGGTCGCGTGGATCGGGTTGAAGACCTGCTGCCCGTCCCCGACCACAGGTGTCACCAACGGGAGAGCGGCGAGGGCGCGGGCGAGTGAGGAGCCACCATAGGATGTGTCGCCCAGCACCAGCCCGACACGCAGGATGGTAACGTCATGATCCGAAGCGATTTTCTCACCCTTCTGGCGGAAGCGGGCAAAATCGGTGTCCGATCCGTCGATGCCGACGGCAGAGATCAGCAGGCCATGGGCGTCCGGCAGGGCGGTGTAGAGCGCCTCTGGCGCGGAAAGGTGGACGGCGGTGTAGGTGGCGTCGGGGGCGTCGAGCACGCCGGCGCTGTTGACGATATGGGTGACGCCAGAGGTCCGGCTGCGCCAGAAGGCGGGGTCGTGGGCCTGCGGGTCGGTCAGATCCGCCTGCAAGGTGTTGAAACCCATGCGTTTTAGACGCGCGGTGCGGCGGGCGCAGGCAAGGACCTTCCAGCCCGCGTCGCGCAGGCCGAAGGCAAGGTGGCGGCCGATGAAACCATCGGCCCCGAGAACGAGGACGGTGCCCCGTTGCGCAGTCACGCGGTGCGGCGCAGGGCAGCTGTCATCACGCCCATGCCCACGAGCGCCGCGCCGCCGCCGCGGGTGAGCCATGTGATGACCGAGGGCCGCCCGATGGTCTGGCGCAGGCGGTCGGCCAGGAGCGCGAAGGCCAGCGCGTTGAGCCAGGCGAGGCCCACGAAGGTGGCGATCAGGATGGCGAATTGCGGCGCCAAAGCCCTGTCGATGCTGACGAATTGCGGCACGAAGGCGATGAAGAAGGCGATGGATTTGGGGTTCAGCGCGGTGACGGCGGCGGCGTGCCAGAAGACGCCGCTGGCGGGTTTGGGACCGGTTGCGACCTGGTCCAGGCCGGCGCTGGGCGCGCTGCGCAGGAGCTTGATGCCGAGATACACCAGATACGCCGCGCCGACCCATTTCAGCACGGTAAAGAGCGTGGCCGAGGCCAGCACGAGGGCGCCGAGCCCCAGAAGGGACGCGGTCATCGCCACGAAATCGCCCAGGGCGACGCCGGTGGCGGAGGCGACGGCGATTCGTCTGCCCTGGCTGAGGGCGTAGGACAGGACCAGCAGAACGGTCGGTCCGGGGATCAGCAGCAGCGCGGTGCTTGCCGCAACGAAGGTCAGCCAGAGGTCTAGGGGCATCGGGTTAAGCCTTTCTAAAGAACGCGGCCCGCAACGGCGTCGAGGCGCGCGACGAGGGCCGGGTCGCGTGCATCCGGCGCGGTGAGGATGGCGTGTTCGAGGGCGCGGTCGCAGCCATGGGGACAGGCCTCGCGGTCCCCGGACCCCAGCAGGCCGGGCAGGCGGGCGACCATGTCGCGGGCCTTGTCGGCGTTGCCCAGAAGGGTGGCGATGATCTGGCTGACATCGACCTCGCCGTGGTCGGGGTGCCAGCTGTCGTAATCGGTGATCATGGCGACGGAGGCGTAGCAAAGCTCGGCCTCGCGGGCGAGCTTGGCCTCGGGCATGTTGGTCATGCCGATGACGTCGGCGCCCCAGCTTTCGCGGTACATTTTCGATTCCGCCAGCGTGCTGAATTGCGGGCCTTCCATGGCGAGGTAGGTGCCGCTGTCATGGACCGTCACGCCGGCCGCGCGGGCGGCTGCGGCGCAGGCCGACCCGAGGCGCGGACAGGTGGGGTGGGCCACGCTGACATGGGCGACGCAGCCCTGGCCGAAGAAGGATTTCTCGCGCGCGAAGGTGCGGTCAATGAACTGATCCACAATGACAAAGTCGCCCGGTGCCATTTCCTCGCGGAACGAGCCGCAGGCGGAGACGCTGACGATGTCGGTCACGCCGATACGTTTCAGCGCGTCGATATTGGCGCGGTAGGGCACCGTCGAGGGCGAATGGACATGACCGCGCCCGTGACGGGGCAGGAAGGCCATGTAGGTGTCGCCCAGCATGCCGGTGAGGATCTGGTCGGAGGGCGCACCCCAGGGGGTGTCCACCGTGACCCATTCCGGGTGTTGCAGGCTGTCGATCTGGTAGAGGCCGGAGCCGCCGATCACGCCGAGATAGGCTGTCATGGATGTCCTTTCCGCTTTGCCGACAGCGAATACTGCGCGGCGCGGAAATTCAACCCTGTAAAGCCCGGTCTCAGGCGGTGGCAGCCAGTGCGCAGAGATCGCCGTGCCCCATCAGCGACGCGACCACGGGGCCGGTATCGGTGTCGCGGATGGTATAGCCGTAGCCGCGCAGGCGGAACTTCCATTCCCGGTCGGAGACACAGCGCTGGCGTTCGCGCATGACGAAGTCGCGGATATCGTTTTTCGTTTCAAAGCCCATCGTTTCCTACCCTTCCACAAATAGGTTGATCAGCTGTGAATAATCCTGGGACGTGGCGACAATCGCTCTGAATTGTGGCGCGGAGAAGATTTCTGCACCTTGTGGCCCAAAGGGTTAACGGCACGCCGAAGCGCCGAAACAGCATGTCGGTATTGCGTCGGTATCGCTTCGGTATTCCGGGAGTGCGGCGATGGCGGCATCCGCGACCACATACGGATGAACGGACCGCACGGTGCCTGGCGGAACCCGGGAAGATTCCGCCCCCCCGGAGAATGCATATTCTCCGGGGGCATTTTCTGCGCGGAAAATGCCGGACGCGGGCGGCGCCCCGCGCCTGTCAGTGGTCGGCGTCGTCTTCCATGTCGAGATGCGGATCCTGCGTCTTGCTGGTGTCCTTCGCCGGTGGCTCTTTCGCGGTTTCGACCGCTTTGGCGTCGATCGCCGGGCGGTCGAGTCGCAGGTGGGTGGCGCTGCCATCCTTGTTCTCGCCGAAATAGATGGTCTGGTGCGGGAAGGGAATTTCGATGCCGCGCTCGTCCATGATCCGCTTGCAGATCTCGTTGTAGGCACGGCCCGTGCCCCATTGCGTGCCCGGCACGGTCTTGATCCGGCCACGCAGCACGACGGCGCTGTCGCCCAGGGACTGGACGCCGAACCATTCGAAATCGCCGGTGATGTTGGCCCCCGCGTCGCCGGCGCGCAGTTCCTCGAACGCGTCGACCATGGCCTGTTTGCCGTCGTCCACGTTTTCGCGGTAGGCGATGCCGATATCCGCGACGAAATAGGAGAAATCCCGCACGTAGTTCGACACCATGTCCACCGAGGAGAACGGGATGAGGTGCACCACGGCCTGCACGTCGCGCAGGGTGACCGACCGGATGGTCAGCTTTTCGACCGTGCCGGTGGTGCCGCCCAGGGTGACGACGTCGCCCACGTTGATGGCGTTCTCGAACTGGATGAAGATGCCGGTGATGATGTCCTGCACCATCTTCTGCGCACCGAAGCCGATGGCGAGACCCAGCACACCGGCCGATGCGATGAGCGGGGCGATGTCGACGCCAAGCTCGGCCAGCACGAACATCAGGATGATGACCATGAGCGCGATGGTCGCGGCGTTGCGCAGAAGCGTCAGCAGCGTGATCTCGCGCGAGGTGGGGGCGCTGCCGAATTCCGGGTTCAGGCGGTAGTCGATCCAGGACACCAGCGCCAGCCAGAGGATCGCGCCGGTCAGCAGGATGAAGGCGATGCTGATGATGGCGCCGGCGGCCCGGACGCCGAGCTCGCTGCGCATGAAGCCGGAGATGTCCCAGAGTCCGATGGCATCCAGGGCGAAGGCCAGCACGCCGATCACGATGAAGAACCGCACGACCTGGATCACCCGGCCCAGCAGCGAGTTGATCCGCGGTTCGAGCGTGGGCATGCGGGACCCCACGTTGGCCGGCATGTGCATGCCGCGCGCGGCAAAGCGCGACAGCCCGCCCGATATCAGGATGCCCAGGACGATGATGCCGATCACCTGCGCCGAATTGAGCAACAGCGGCAGGATCAGCCCGTCGGGACGCGCCGCCACGATGACGGCAAGGCCTGCAAGATAGAGCAGGACGGGAACGTACCAGTTGCGGGCAATGAAGCGCAGGGTGCTGGGCCGCTCTTCGGGGGTGGGGCCGAGGATCCAGCCGGCCACGTCCTTGCGCGAGCGCAGCACCAGGATCATGGCCATGGCGATGGCGATGAAGGCCAGGAGGGTCGAGATGCCGCGCCCGGCGGCATAGGACGCCTGCCGGTTGACGATCGGCACGATCAGAAGCTGGCCGTAGCCGATGACCGAGGCGATGTTGCAGAACCAGGCCGACATGCGCCGCGCGGCGACATCGGAAATCGCGACGAAGCGCAGTTCGTGCGTCGTGGGCGACAGCACGGCGCGGATTGCCACCTTGGCCAGGCCGACGATCAGGAAGGCGTTGAGATAGAGCGTCTGCCGGACGCCGATCACCCCGGTTTCGCCGTACAGATAGAGCGCGGCGAGATAGCCCAGCCCCCACGCGGCGATGACCACGAGCGCGTCGATGAAAGTTGTGGCAATAACCACCGCCAAAGTGCGCAGGAAACCCCAGTCATGCGCCCGGTCGCCCATGCGGTGGTAGATCAGGCGCGCGCCCGCGCGCAGGGCCAGATAGGCCGCGACGGTGACGACGATGACCACGGCCAGCGCCTGCAGGGCCTCCCACAGCACGTCGAGATCGCCGCCCTGCAGGGCCGTGAACGTCGCGGGCAGGGCCATGACCGCGCTGACGGCGGCCCCGGCGGAATTGGCGGCGGTTTCAAAGAACGACTTGGTGAAATCCGCAAGCTGACGCCCGATCGAGGTGTCTTCCTCGGGATCGACGACCTCGGCGGCCTCGTCTGTCGCGGACTCTGCCGCGCCCCTGAGTGACTGGATCAGCGCGTCGCGGGCCTCGGGGTTTTCGAGAAGGTCGATGAGCTGCTGCGCCTCGGCGGAGGGCACGGAAGCCTCCTGCGCCTGTGCCGGCGTCATCAGGAAAAGGCCAAGCGCGGCAACGAGGAGGATACGGATCAATAGAAACATGCGTCGTCCAGTCGTGGTCTGCGGTCTGGCAGACACTTAGCACTGTCATTCCTGACAGCAACCTTGACCTTCCGGGATGTCAGGCAGCCTGCGGGATCAGGCGCGCACCACGTAGACCGAGCATTCGGCGTGGGTGACCACGTGGCTGGCCGTGGTGCCGAGCAGGTAATCCTGCACCTTGGGATTGGCGGAGTTCATCACGATGACATCCACCTTGCGCTCGCAGGCCAGCTTGACGATCTGCCGGTGCACAGCCCCCTTGCGCACGATGGTTTCGAGCGCGACGCCTTCGGCGGGGTTCTCCTTGATGAATTTGGCCAGTTGCTGGGACCAGTATGCCTCGGAGTCGCGGATGTTGAGGTTCCGCTCCATCTCGGGGGCAACGGTGGCCACGATGAGCCTGGCGTTGCGGCGCCGCGCCATCGCGACGGCCTCTTCATAGGCGTTGGTGTTGGTCTCGACGTGGCGCAGGTTGACGGGGCAGAGAAGCAGTTCGACGTCTTTGGCCATCGTGGTATTCCAGTCTTTCAGAACGTGTCTTTGGGCGAGGCGCGGGGAAGATCCCCGCCATCACAGGCCGGCGTCGGCCTCGATCTCGCGGCGGGGCTTGCGCTGGCGCTCGGTGGCGGATTTGAGCTGTCCGCAGGCGGCCATGATGTCCTCGCCCCGCGGCGTGCGGATGGGCGAGGCGTAGCCGGCCTTGTAGATGATATCGGCGAATTTCTCGATCCGGTCCCAGTCGGAGCGCTGATGCGGGGCGCCGGGCCATTCGTTGAACGGGATCAGGTTGATCTTGGCCGGGATGCCCTTGATCAGCTGCACCAGCCGGCGGGCGTCCGCGTCTGAATCGTTGACGTCCTTGAGCATGACATACTCGAACGTGATCCGCTCGGAATTGGAGGCCTTGGGATAGGCACGGAGCGCATCGAGCAGGGCGGCGATGTTCCATTTGCGGTTGATCGGCACCAGCTTGTCGCGCACCTCGTCGGTGGTGGCGTGGAAGCTGACGGCGAGCATGCAGCCGATTTCCTGCGCGGTCTTGTGGATTTCGGGGACGATGCCGGAGGTCGAGAGCGTGATGCGGCGGCGGGAAAGCGCGATGCCTTCGCCGTCCATCGCGATTTTCATTGCGTCGCGGACATTGTCGAAATTGTAGAGCGGTTCGCCCATGCCCATCAGCACGATGTTCGACAGAAGGCGCGGGCCGTCGGTGCCCATGCCGACGCCGGGTTTGGGCCATTCGTCCAGATCGTCGCGCGCCAGCATGACCTGGCCGATTATTTCGCCGGCCGTGAGGTTGCGCACCAGTTTCTGGGTGCCGGTGTGGCAGAAGGAACAGGTGAGGGTGCAGCCGACCTGGGAGGAGATGCAGAGCGTGCCGCGGTCTTCCTCGGGGATATAGACGGTTTCGACCTCGTGGCCGCCGGCGATTCGCACCAGGTACTTGCGGGTGCCGTCGGCGCTGACCTGGCGGTCGACGATCTCGGGGATCTCGATGACGAATTTCTCGGCCAGTTCGGCGCGGTACGCCTTGGAGAGATTGGTCATGGCGTCGAAGTCGCGCACGCCCCATTGGTAGATCCATTGCCAGATCTGGTTCACGCGCATCTTGGCCTGCTTTTCCGGGGTGCCATGGGCGATGAGGGCCTCGCGCAGGGCGTCGCGGGTGAGGCCGACAAGGTTCACCGGCCCCTCGGGCAGCTTGCGGGGGATGGTCAGGACATCCTGGGTGATGGGCGCAGATGTGGTCATCGGACAGGTCTCAACGGGTTCGGTTTGCGCCATCATATAGGCGCGGGTGGCGGATTCCAAAACGGGGATTGCCCCCTGAAATAAAGACAAACCCCCGAAGCGGGTGCCCGGGGGTCGTCATGACAATGCGTGTGGCCTTGGCGGCGGATCTCAGAGGAGACCTTCGCGCTGGGCCTTCTTGCGTGCGAGCTTGCGGGCGCGGCGGATCGCCTCGGCCTTTTCGCGCGCTTTTTTCTCGGACGGTTTCTCGAAATGCTGCCGAAGCTTCATCTCGCGGAACACGCCCTCACGCTGCAGTTTCTTTTTCAGGGCGCGAAGCGCCTGATCGACATTGTTGTCGCGAACACTGACCTGCATGTGGTTGTCACCACCTTTCTAGGTTGAAGTTGCATAAAGTGCAGGAAGTGGCCCAATAGCAAACCGCCCGGTGCTTGTCCACCCTTACGGTGCAATTCGCCCGTCGCGCCGCTGCCATCAGAACAGGAAATCGTCCGATTGGAGCGTGTCGAGCGAAACGTCGTGCAACAGAAGGGTATTGCCGTACAGATCGTCGATCATGGTGCCCTGTGCCGTCTGGTAGATATGGCCATTGTCCATCAGGTCGTCAAAGTCGGTGATCCGGGATGTGCCGCGAAAGTCGACCCGTTCCATACGCTGGCCGGGGTCGAAGTCGACAGCCACGTCCTGCCCGTGGGTGAACACGAAGAGATCCGCGGCGCCCCCGCCGATCAGCAGGTCGTTGCCGAACCCGCCATCCAGCCTGTCAGGGCCGTCGCCGCCGTCCAGCATGTCGTTGCCGGAGCCGCCATTGAGGCGGTCGCGGTCGTTGCCGCCGATCAGTTCGTCGTGGCCCGCGGCACCGACGATAAGGTCCTTGCCGCTGCCGCCCGAGAGCGTGTCGTTGCCCTGGTTGCCATAGAGCCTGTCGGCGCCGGTTCCGCCGTTGACCGCATCCGCGCCGGCCTGGCCGCGAATCTCGTCGTCGCCGGCGAGCCCGGAAAGGGTATCGTCACCGCGGCGTCCGGTGATGGTGTCGTCTCCGGCGCCGCCGTCGAGCGTGTTGTCCTGGCCGTTGCCGGTAAGAACCTGGTCCGTGATCACGGGGTCCTCGGGGGCGTCCTCGGGCGGCGGCGGAGGCGGCGTGCCGCCGGAGGTGTCGAGTTGCAGCGGTGCGTCGGTGCGGGCGAAGGCCTGGGTGACATAGACCGCGTCGAAGCCGCGATTGTCGCCGACCTCGATGCCGATGCCGATGACCTCGAAATTGGGATTGAGGATATTGGCGCGATGGCCCGAGCTGTTCATCAGGCTGTTGTGCAGGTCGATCACGTCGTCCGACAGGCCCGGCGCGCCGCGCTCGGACTGCATCGCGATGTTCTCGCCCCAGGTCCAGCTGCCGGAAAAGACGAAGCCCGCGTCGCGCATCCTGTCGCCGGGGTCGGAGCCGCCGGCGCCGGTGTGACTGAAGACAAGGGCGTCGTCCATCCAGGCGCTGTGATCCTCGCTGGCGTCGTTGAGACGCAGTTCGAGCGTCAGCGGGTCGATGCCGCGCGCGGCGCGCTCGGCGTTGATGAGATCAAGCATCTGGCGTTCGTAACTGCTGGCGACAGACATCGGCATGGCCTTTCGAAAGGTGAATTTCGCGTCGTATTCCGGATGCGGGTCCGGATGTGAAAGCAAATGACGCCCGGTTCATGTTTCGAGCGGAATGGTGCGAAAATCGGGCGTCCGGCAGGCAGATTCTTGCGCGCGCGCCGCACGCGAAGCCCTGGCGGGGCGAAAGCCGGACCGCTGTGGGCTTCGCGCCACGGCAGCGCAGCCGCCTTCGGCATTGTCGCGACCGCGTGCGCGCCCTACATTTCACCCCATGACCGACGACACGCATGACACCAGTGACACCAGGGCCCGCCTGCTTGAGAGCATCAAGCCGCATGTGCCCTTCGACGGATGGACCGAGACCAGCCTGCAGGCGGCGGCCGCCGATGCCGGCCTGTCGCGGGCACTGGTGCGGGCGGCGTGCCCGCGCGGGGCCGTCGACCTGGCGCTGGCCTTCCACGAGGAAGGCGATGCGGCCATGGTCGCGCGGCTGAACGAGGCCGATTTGGGCGCGATGCGCTTTCGCGACAGGGTGGCCGCGGCGGTGCGCTATCGGCTGGAGGCGGTCGAGGACAAGGAGCTGGTGCGCCGGGGTGTCACCCTGTTCGCCCTGCCGCATCACGCGCTGGACGGCGCCAGGGCGGTCTGGGGAACCTGTGACAGGATCTGGGAGGCGCTTGGCGACAGTTCGGACGATGTGAACTGGTACACGAAGCGCGCGACCCTGTCGGGGGTCTATTCCGCGACCGTGCTTTACTGGCTTGGCGATGACAGCGAGGGCCATGCGCGGACCTGGGAGTTCCTGGACCGGCGGATCGAGGACGTGATGCGCATCGAGAGCGTGAAGGCGAAGGCGCGGGAGAACCGGCTGGTGAGCGGGCTGATGGCGGGGCCGCTGTCGGTGCTGTCGAAGATCCGCAAGCCGGAGCCGGGGCGCACGGGCGGATTGCCGGGGCGCTGGACCCGGTAAGGGGGCGGCGGGTCTTCCCCCACCCCGCGATGGGTGACAGGCCGGGATGACAGGCGAAATGACAGGCCGGGGCGCCTGGTGGCGACCGTAGGAGCCTCCGGCGGGAGTTTCGTCAACTGAAAAATTATTTTTTATCAGGTAGTTATCTTGAGAGGGTCTTAAGGGCATCCTCCTTTCTGTCCACATTCGACTCTGCACTTAAACCCCTAGGTGCGCCTTCCGCAGCTCGCTCACTTCGTTCAGAAACTCTGCTGCCGCAATCTCGAAGATATGTTCCCCAGAGTAGGTTTATAAAGATCGGCGGAGCGCTCGGCCGCGCTTATCACGCTTGTGACAATTGGGGCAAAGGGGCGGATCGGCGAAGACAATCTTCGACAGCCTGTGACCCACGTGTGACCGCTTTCTCTCCTAGCCTCGCTGTACCTGGTGACCGGTACAACGGGAAAAAGGAGATCAGGAGGCTCAAAGACTAGTTAATCATGCCTTCTGAGAGTTGGCGTAATCCACATTCTGGGACGTCCGCTTTGGGGAAGCGGCGTTGCAGCAACTCTAGACGTGACCAGTGGCCGATACGGGCCGTTCGCGTCGGGTGCGCTCCTCTGGCCGTGAGGGCGGAGAGCGGTCATACGCCACCCCGCGCGCCGACAACCAATATGCGGGACGGGCAAGTTGATCTGTCTTTTCGAGCCCGCCCCGTATCCACCGTACTCAGACAGTGGTGCCGATCGGCAGGTCGCGTTTCCTTTCCCCGGTCGCTTCGAAGAGAGCGTTTGCCACAGCAGGCGGTACAGGCGGCACGCCTGGCTCTCCGACGCCGGTAGCGTGCACGGAAAAAGGATGGGGTATTATATGGGTGGTGACCGATGGATAGTTATCTAAGCGTACCACGTCGTAATCGTAGAAATTGGACTCCACCACTGCGCCATCCCGATACGTGATACCGGAATGCAAGGCCACCGTCATACCCATCACGGCCGCGCCCTGCATCTGGCTTTCAACCCGTTCCGGATTGGCGCAGAAGCCGCAATCGATCGCCATGTGCATTTCAGGCACAGTTATCCTGCCATCCACGATTTTCACGCGGGCAGCGGCCGCGACGTAGGACACGAAGCTTCGGTGGACAGCAAGGCCGATACCTTCGCCCTCCGGGAGTTCCTTGCCGAAGCCGATCCCGTCGGCAGCGACGTTCAGCACGTTGGCAAGTCGCCCCGTCTCTATCGGAAACTCCGTCATAGGCTCGCCGTAGTTCCAGAAGTTTTCGGGCAGTCCGGCCGCCGCTGGATCAAGCTGACGTGGCGCACCGATCAGTTCGAGCCACATCTCTTTCTGGTTTTTTCCAAGCTCCGCAGCCAATTCACCGACGAAAGAGCCGATCGCCCAAGCGTGCGGTATGTTCGAGACGGCGCGGAACCAGCCAATTCTTGTATGCGCCAGCGCCTTGCCGCTTTCGCATCGGATGTTCGCGATGTCGAACGGCACGTCATTCAGGCCCATCCCCTGCTCCAGTGGCAGGACGTTGCCTTCGTCCGGAGCGAACGTCGACAGGATTGATGGCGCGACCGACCTGTGCAGCCATCCCGTAACCTTGTTGTCCGCATCGAGGGCCACCTCGATCCGCTCTGCCGAGGTCGTATGATAGAACGAGTGTTGCACGTCATCCTCGCGCGTCCACTGCACCCTGACAGGCGCGCCCACGGCCTTGGACAAAAGCGCGGCTTCGGTCACGAAGTCGGCTTTTGATTTCCGTCCGAAGCCGCCCCCCAAAAGCGTGACGTTGACCCGGACCTTTTCCGGGTCCAGTCCCAAGGCCTTCGCCGTGTCGGTACGGGTGGTGTAGGGGCTTTGGACTGGCGCCCAGATTTCCAGCCCCTCGTCAGTGTAATTGGCGAGCGCGGCCGGTGGCTCCATCGGGATGTGCGCCATGTGGGCCTGCGTGTACGTGCGCGCAAAAACCTTGTCTGCGGAGGCAAGGGCACCATCGACGTCCCCTTGCGTACGCGCGCTGGTGCCTGGTTTCTCAGAGGTGGCGATCAGTTCCTTCATGTAGGACTCGGAGTTGTAACTCCCGTGCTCTCCGGCCTCCCATTCGATTTCGAGCGCGTCACGTCCTTTGATCGCCGCGAAGGTATTGGTCGCAATCACGGCAATGCCGCCAAGCGGCGCAAACTTCTGTCCAAGGCCGCCATATGGCAGCTCGTGCACGCTTTCCACCCCCGGAATCCCGAGTGCCTCGGTGGCATCAAAAGAGATTGCCTTGCCACCGACCACGGGCGGCCGGGCGATGACCGCGAATTTCATGCCGTCAAGGGTCACGTCGGCGCCGTAGGTGGCTTTGCCGGTCGTGATGTCGCGAAGGTCCGTGATCTGAACCTCACCCTTGCCTATATACCGGAACTGGTCCTCCGTCTTGTAGTTGATCTCTTCATGCGGCGGCACGGGCTGGCTCATCGCGGCTTCGGCAAGATCCCCGAAACCGACCGCCTGGCCTGCGGGGCCTTTGACCTCGTGCATCTCGACCGTGACCTGATCAGGTTCCACGCCCCATTCCTGCGCAGCGGCACGCGCCATCATGGTTCTCACGGAACCGCCGATTTTGCGCGCCATCTGAATATGGTGCCTCATCGAGCGCGACCCGTCCGTGTCCTGGTTGCCGTATTTCGGTTCGTCGCCGGGGGCCTGGACGATCTTCACGCGCGACCAGTCGGCCTCCATCTCATCTGCCATCACCATGGGGATCGAGGTCCGGCTGCCGGTGCCCATCTCGGAACGATGCGCCACCAGCGTCACGATGCCGTCGGTGTCTATCGAAACGAAGATCAGGGGGTCTTCGACGAGTCCGTTTGCCATGCCGGTAGCACCGGTGGGGTAGGTGTCGAAGGCACTGGCTGGCAAAGTATAAGCGGCAAGCGCAAAAACGCCCGTCGTGCCGAGAAAGCCCCGGCGGGAGATCTTGGCCAGGTGGACCGTGTCGCTTGGGGCGGAAAGGGGTTCAATAAATTTCAACATGGCTCAGCTCCCTGTGCTCGCGAGACGGACCGCGTCGACGATCCTCTGGTAACATCCGCAGCGGCAGACATTGCCGGACATCGAAGTCAGGATTTCCTCGTCGGTCGGCTTGGGGTTCTCGGATAGCAGCGAGGCGGCTTGCATGATCTGCCCGGTTTGACAGAAGCCGCATTGCGGTACGTTGAGGTCACGCCAGGCGACCTGGAGCGCATGGTTGCCATCTGGATCAAGACCCTCGATCGTAGTCACCTCACGCCCTTCAACGTCGGACAGTGTGAGTTGACAGGATTTCTGCGCCTTGCCGTCGATATGAACCGTACAAGCCCCGCAAAGACCTGCACCACATCCGTATTTCGTACCGGGCAAGCCAGCTATGTCGCGGATCGCCCAGAGCAGCGGCATTGCCGGATCTTCGGAGAACTCCCTCTCCGAGCCGTTAAGCATGATTTTGGTCATAGTTCCCTCCAAGACCCAAATTGAATTCGAGCAAGTGTCGCGCTTTCTCCAAGCGCGACAAAAACAACTATTGGAGAATCGTTAATTCCGATGAGTGTACCACGTCAGGCCTTTCATTGCGCCGTCACTCGGATAAGGCACGCGAACGCTCTTTTCGTCAGATTTTCGCTTCAGTCTTGCGCGGGTAGTCAATGAAGAGACAAAACATCTTTTTTGCGAGGTTGCAGCCGACGTCGCAGTCGATGCGCTGCTGCATCTGCCAACTTTGGTTTCGAGAAATTTACTTTCAAAACTTGGAAAGAACCTCTGCTACAGACGACTTAACTATCCGGCTTGGGCCGTCCGCGAAGACGGTAAAAGTCTTTATATTTTAACGGCTTCCGAGGTCGCCAACGCATCAGGCGAAACGGATGTGGCTGAGAAATTCAAGTATATGGTTTGTCCCTGCACGTTCGCACGTCAATCCGGGGCTGCGCATGATCGGCAACTTTTCAATAGGGCACTGAGCGGCCATCAGATTTCCGCTTGTTGCAGCTGCTGCGCAACGAAACGGCCGAATGACCGGATTGCGGGCGAGGGGCGCGCAGAGGCGTAGGCGAGCGAGATGCCGATCTTTGGCAGGGCGGGCATGCCCGTGGTCACGATGGCTAGGTCGTCGGGCACGGCGGCACGAGTTGCCACGCTGATTGCGAGGCCGGAGCGGGCGATGGCCAACAGCCCGGCGAGCCCGTTGCTGGCATGGGCCACGCGGTAGGAACGGGGGGCGGCATCCATCGCGCGGCGGGCCTCGACATGATCGAGGGTTTCGGGCGCGGAGAGGGCGAGCGGCACTGTCGGTTCGTCCGAAAGAGCGGGCGCGTGGGTGGACGCGATCCAGACCAGGGGTTCGTAACGGATGACGCGGCGCGGATCGGCCGAGCCGGGCAGGGACACGAGCGCGACGTCGATGCGGCGACGTTGCAGGAGCGGCTGCAGCTCGACCGTGGGAGCGCTGACGACCTCGATCTCGATCCCGGGATGGGCGGCGCCGTAGCGCCGCAGCAGGTCGGGGAAGAAGGCGGTCAGGTAATCCTCGGGGCAGCCGAAGGCAATGGCGCCGCGGAGCCCGTCCTGGCGGATCGCGTCGAGCGTCTCGTCATGGGCGGCAAGGACTCGTTCGGCCCCGGGAAAGAAACGCTCGCCCGCCACGGTAAGGGCGACGCCGGACCCGGTGCGGTGAAAGAGATCCTCGCCCACCAACGCCTCCAACCGCTTGATCTGAAGGCTGACCGCCGATTGCGTGCGCCCGATGCGCAGGGCGGCGGCGCGCATGGATCCGGACCGGGACACGGTGACGAAGCTTCGCAGAAGGGCAATGTCGAGATCGGGCATGGGGTATGAGGTTTTCTCGATTCGGAATGTAATAGAATGAATTATACTTGAATTGGGATCGAGGGTAGCCTGCGGCCGAACCTGACCCCGAAGGAAGAGCGACATGCCCGATTCCAACTTGCAAGACAGCTTCTGGTCCGATGTGGAGAGCCACGTCATGCGCTATGGTCCGGTGTTCGAACGGCGGATCATCGACCGGGCGGAGGGCAGTTTCGTCTATGACACGGACGGCAATGCGATCCTCGATTTCACCTCGGGGCAGATGAGTGCCGTTCTGGGGCATTCGCACCCGGAGGTCGTGCGGGTGATCCGCGAACAGGCGGGACGGCTGGATCACCTGTTCAGCGGTATGCTGTCCCAGCCGGTGGTGGAACTGTGCAGCCGGCTGGGCCGCCTGGCGCCGGGGCTGGAGAAGACGATGCTGCTATCGACGGGGGGCGAGGCCAACGAGGCGGCGATCCGGCTGGCGAAATGCGTCACCGGCAAGCACGAGGTCGTGGCGTTCACCAAGAGCTGGCACGGGATGACGGGCGCGGCGGCCTCTGCCACGTACAGCGCCGCGCGAAAGGGATACGGGCCGGCCTCGGTCGGGTCTTTCGCGATCCCGGCGCCGCACGCCTATCGGCCGCGGTTTACCCATGCCGATGGCTGTCTCGACTGGCGGACCGAGCTGGACGATGCCTTCGCGCTGATCGACGCGCAGTCGACGGGCAGCCTTGCGGCCTTCATCGCCGAACCGATTCTATCGTCGGGCGGGATCATCGAGTTGCCGGAGGGCTATCTGGCGGCACTGAAGCGAAAGTGCGAAGAGCGCGGGATGCTGCTGATCCTCGACGAGGCGCAGACCGGGGTGGGACGCACGGGCACGATGTTCGCCTTCGAGAGGGACGGCGTGGTGCCCGACATCCTGACCCTGTCGAAAACACTGGGTGCAGGCCTGCCGCTATCGGCTGTGATGACCAGCCGCGAGATCGAGGAAAAGGCGCATGAGCGCGGATATATCTTTCTGACGACACATGTGTCGGATCCGCTGCCCGCCGCCGTGGGACTGGCCGTGCTGGACGTGGTGGAGCGCGAAGGGCTGATCGCGCGGGCGACGGAGGCCGGGGCGCTGTTGCGTGACGGGATGCTGGCGTTGCAGCAGCAATACGACTGCATCGGCGATGTGCGCGGGCGCGGCCTGTTGCTGGGGCTGGAGATCGTGACCGACCGCCAGAGCCGCGTACCCGACCTCGAGATGGGCGACCGTATAGCAGAGGCGGCGATGGAACGCGGATTGAGCATGAATATCGTAAAAGTGCCTGCCATGGGATCGGTTTTCCGGATTGCGCCACCGCTGACGGCGACGGATACGGAGATTTCGCAGGGGTTGGAAATCCTGGGCGACGCGCTGGCGGTGGCGGTGCGGGGTTGATTTCTGAGTTTTGCGAAAGTCACTTGGCACGCTGACGCCCAAATGTGCTTGTGTCATCAAAGGGTGTAAGTCCAGTCAGTCTTCTAATATCTTCCGGAAGGCTGCCACACGCGAATATCGAAGCGCGGAATGAACTGTGCACAGGGACGTTGGCTGGTCCGCGGAGGATCGATCAGCAGAAATCTCGCCGTGGCGAGGCATCAGATGTCATCTTGTGGCGCGGTAGGTGAAACAGATTAGAAATTGGGTCATGGATCCCTCCGGCGGGAGTATTTGGGGAACAATGAAAGGCAGGGCCCCGGGCGCGGATCGCGTGCGGGAGATCGAGCGGTGGCGCGGGAGGCGGATGAGGGACGCCTTCGAAGGGGTCTGAGGGGGCTCCTGTTCTGTCCGGGCGATCTGTCACAACTGCCTCTGACAGATGTTCATCGTGCCTCGCCTTCCAACAGCTCCAACGAGAGGGCATCGGCCATTGCCTTGTTTCCCGCGGCGCCCGGATGTAGCCGGTCCCCGCTGTCGAAAAGAGGATGCAGTCGCGACGGATCGCCCGGATCGCGCAGCACGGCGTCGAAATCGCCCAGCCCGTCGACCAGGTCGGTTTTTCGCAACCAGTCATTGAACTCGCGGCGAAGGGCATCCTTTCCGGCGCTCCAATAGGTGGCTTCCATCGGCGTGCCGGGCAGAGCGCCGCGGAATGGCGGGATCGTCCCCACAATCAGCCGCACGCCTTGCACCCGGGCCTTCGCGGCGATGGCCGCGATACCTGCCTGAAGGTCTTCGAGCGTCATGGGGGCATCGTCGGATGCGAAGGGCGAGCCGGGCCAGGCGATATCGTTGGTGCCGATCAGGAGCACCAGCGTGTCGACCCCCGGCACGGCGAAGGCGTCGCGGTCGATCCGCGCCAGGACGCTTTCTCCCATCCCGTCCGAGAGCAGCCTGCCACCGGATATGCCCGCATTGATCACTGCGACCCCTTCCGGGGCGAGGCGCCGGGCCAGGAAATCGGGCCAGCGCACATCCTGGTTCATCGCCGCGCCATTGCCGTCGGTGATGGAATCCCCCATCGCGACCACGACCAGTTTGGCAGGACGGTCGGTCAGCACACCGGCGAGACTCAGGCGGGCGGTCATTTCTGCCTCGACCCGGTCCCCATCGAGGAGGAGGCCCGTCTCGCGCGCGTCCCAGTGGAAATCCTGCGCGACCGCGCCCTCGCCATACTGCAGGGTGACCGAGAGGCGTTGGCCGGCCTCGACCCTCAGTGCCACCGGGTCCGACGTGATCTGCGCCCCCGGCGGTATGATCACTTGGGACCTGCCGCCGAAAAGGACGGGCTGTTGGCTTGCCTCCGGCGCGGCACCGTTCCCACCGGGTGCCACCATGGCGGCGTCGACAGGCAGGGGGGCGGTGCCGTAGGTGTTGGACAGGGTGATGCGCAGCCTGTCCCCGCCCCACGCAAGGGTGAGTGGCTGGCGGATGGTCTGCCCGGCAATGCGGTCAGGCAGGCCGGTCGGGAAGTCGAATTCGGAACTCCAGACGGCTTGCGGGCTGGCCGCCCAAGCCGGGGTCCATTCCTCTGGATGGGCTGTGCCGGCGGAGAGGGCGAAGAAGAGCAGGGCGCTTGTCGCGGTGATCGGTTTCATGGCTCTTTCACGGCATTGAAGGTTGCAAGGGTCAGCAGGACGGCGAGGGCGGGCATGAGGGCGCCAAGCGGGAACAGGCTGCCAAGCCCCCATCCCGCCGCGATTGCGCTGCCGCCGAGGGCCGCGCCGATCGCATTGGCGAGGTTGAAGGCCGAGATATTCAGGGTCGAGGCCAGTTCGGCACTTGCGTCCCGCGACTGGCGCAGCATGAAGGCCTGAAGCGGCGCGAGGGTCGAAAAGGCCGCGGTGCCGAACAGGAAAAGCGAGGCCATCGCGGCTACGGGATTGCCCATGCCAAGGCGCATGGCCAGTATCACCGCCGCCAACCCCGCCAATGTTCCGAGCAGTGCCGGGCGCAGCCCACGGTCGGCGAGACGTCCGCCAAGGATATTGCCCACGACGATACCCGCGCCGAACAGCAACAGGTAACGCGACACACGCGACGGGGAAACCTCGCTGATCTCGGTCAGGATCGGTGCGATATAGGTGAAGACCAGGAACACCCCGGCATAACCGAGCGTCGTGGTGGCAAGCGCCAATAGCGGCGCCCCACGCAAGAGCCGCGCCAGGCTGCGCCAATTCGCGGGGGTTTCGCTGCGGCTGCCGGTGGGCAGCGATAGCGCGCTGGCCACCAGGGCCAGCAGTCCGATGCCGCTCACGCTCCAGAAGGTTGCGCGCCAGCCAAGCGCCTGGCCCAGTTCGGTGCCGAAGGGCAGGCCGAGGACGGTGGCCAGGGTCAGGCCGGTAAAGACAAGAGCGATGGCCGAGGCCTTGCGCTCGGGCGGAACCAGGCTTTGCGCGACGACGGCCCCGACGCCGAAGAAGGTGCCATGGGCAAACCCGCTGATGACGCGGCCCAGCATCAGCAGCCCATAGCTTGGCGCGACGGCGCAAAGGATATTGGCGAGGATGAAGATCGCCATCAGCGCGAGGATCACATTGCGATGCGGCAGACGCGCCGTGGCAAGGGTCAGCAGCGGTCCGCCAAAGGTGACGCCGAGCGCGTAGCCGCTGATCAGCAGGCCCGCCGATGGCACGCTGACCGACAGCGACTGCGCCACGTCGACCAGCAATCCCATGATCACGAATTCGGTCAGTCCGATTCCGAAGGCGCCGATTCCGAGCGCGACAAGGGCCCAACGGGCTGCCCGCCCGGTCTCGGTGCGCCTTGCGGTGAATGTCGTTGTCATGATGCTGATCTCCACTTGTTCGGATGGAAGATCGGCGCAGGACGCTTGAGAAACCAGACGGTGAAAACTACAAAGATATGTGCCTGAAATTCACAGATGGGCCAGGCGAATGCGCGACACCAACCGGCTTGCAGAAATTGAAACCCTGCTGAGCGTCCTCGCGGAGGGCAGCTTTTCCGCCGCCGCGCGGGCGCGTGGGATGACACCCTCGGCGGTTTCCAAGATGATGGCCCGACTCGAGAAACGGTTGGGCGTGACGCTGCTGAAACGCTCCACCCGGCAGATCCAGGTGACCGAGGAAGGCGCACGCTTTGCGCGGCAAGGCCAGGCGATCCTGGAGGCGCTTGATGCAGCAGAGCACGAGGCGAGCTGTGGCCGGGTTGCGGGCACGGTGCGCATCGCCACGAGCGCCGCGTACGCGAATCATATTCTGGCGCCGATCCTTGGTGGGCTGCTGCAGGCCCATCCGGAGATCCATATCGACCTGGTGATCGGCGATCATGTCAGCGATCTTTTTGGCCAGCCGATCGATCTGGCGGTGAGGGCGGGGCCCCTCGAGGATTCGACTCTCATGGCCCGCCATTTGGGCCGCAGCGAGATCGTGGAGGTCATGGCCTGCTCCAGAGACGATGATGCGCCGCCCTCGGTCCGGATCGGCTTTTCTTACGCTCGGCGTGACATGACATGGCGGCGAGGCGCCTCGCGTCTGCGGGTCAATGACGGGGCGACCATCGCGGCCCTGGTTGCCGCGGGCACCGGCACGGCCCGTGTCGGGCGCTTCACGGTCGCCCGTGAACTGTCGGCCCGACAGGTCGTCTTGTGCGACCCGCTGGCCGATCCGGTTTTCGAGGACTTTCACCTGCTTTATGTGGGCCGGTCGAGGGCGCTTCCGCGTCGGGTTCAGGCGGTGCTGGACTATCTGGCCAGACATGGCCGTGTCGATCAGACCGAAGCCTGATGAATAGAGGGGGCTTCGCCAGTTAGTCGGGGGCTCGTGGCTGCCTTGAACGTGTTCGATGAGCACGCCATCCGCCGTGCCCGCCTTGTAGGGATGCTTTAAACGCAAGCACGGCGCAAGGCTGGGGCGACGCAAAGGTGAAATTCGCAAGGTTTTGAAACCAAGGCGATTTCGGGCGATTGACAATTCTTACTAAAAAAGTCAGATTAGGGAAGTCCAGCCAGTCCCGAGCGCTTTGACCGCGGGACCGCCCGACATGTTCGAGTTTCAGGAGGGCACCGGAGCCGCCTTGGCAATCAGGTCAAGGCATGCCGATCCTCCGACG
>JBKAGF010000031.1:0-44651 GCA_046290265.1 Roseovarius sp.
AACACCCTGCCGGCCTCCGGCGGATCGCAGGGCAGGCTGACGCGGGCCTGGCTGTCGCCGGTGCGGGTGACCGCATCGACCAGCGCCTGCGCCTCGCCGGGGTCGCGTGCGGCAAAGATCGCGTTCTGCCAGATCATGCGCCCGGAGGGATCGAGGATGCGCACGCCGCAGGGCGCGTGGTCGAACACCGCCTGGTACCGGGTGACGGTGGTGTCGAGCCGGCGTGCGCGGTGCCGCTCCAGCGGGCCGGCCGGCGCGGGATCCAGAACCTCGACCCGCCCCGTGCCGTTGAGGCGTGACAGGACGAGAGAGGCCGGATCCCCGGCCCCGGTCGCAGGCAGATCCTGAACGTCACCCTCGGCGATATCGTCGAGCGAATCGGGCAGCGGCCCGAACCGGTTGCCCAGCCAGTGCCGCAGGTCGGACCAGGTGCGGATATCGCCGCTTGCCAGCCCCGGGAGGGTGTCGGGCCGGGTGTCCTGATCGATCAGCGCATTGTCCCTGAACAGGAAGGAGGCGCTGTGCAGGGGCGGGGCAGCGGCCCGCGGACCGGACGCCCCCGACGCGATCCGTCCCAGCACCCACAGCACCAGCAGCGAAACCGTCGATGCCGCCACGAGCGCGAGGGCAAGCGAGAGAGGCGAGAGGCCGACCATGCGAAACGTCCCGATCCAATGACGCACACAGCATCGCAAGCCATGGTTAATGCGCCGTTAAGATCGGTGCGTGTCAGGTCTGGATCAGCTGGTTGTCGCCCAGGGACTGCCGCCCGCGGCGGGCATCCTCTTCCAGACTGGCCCGGGGCCAGGACACTTCGACGAAGGCGCCGGTCCGCTCGGAATAGCCTTCGCGGGTGCGGAAGGATTCGGTGCCGTTGGCAAATGTCAGGGCCGCGCCTGAGCGTTCCAGAAGGGTCTTGGCGATAAACAGCCCCAGACCCATGCCCTCGTATTCCGGGCGCTGCGGATCGGGACGGGCGCCTCGCCGGCGAATGAACGGTTCGCCGATCCTGCCAAGGAACTGCTGCGGATAGCCCCGCCCGTCATCCATGATCCGCACGGTGATGTGCCGGTCGGACCATTCACTGTCGATCCAGACCCTGCGCCGGCTGAAATCGACCGCATTCTGGATCAGGTTGCGCAAGCCGTGGATCACTTCGGGTCGCCGCAGGACGGTGGGCTGCGCGCCCTGCTGCGCGATGTCTGCGACGATTTCGAACCGGATGTCCTTGCCCCGGTTGAGATGCGGTTCGGCCGCCTCTTCCAGCAGGGCGGACAGGGGCGCGCGGCGCAGATGCAGGTCGTCCTTGCCCGCCCGCCCCATCGAACGCAGGATATCGCGGCAGCGGTCGGCCTGTTCGCGGATCAGCAGCGCATCGGCCCGCAGGTCGGCATTGTCGGAAAGTTCCTCGGCCAGTTCCGCGCTGGTCAGCTTGATCGTGGCCAGCGGCGTGCCCAGTTCATGCGCCGCCGCCGCGACCACGCCGCCCAGATCGGTCAGCTTCTGCTCCCGTGCCAGCGCCAGTTGCGTGGCCTGCAACGCCTCGGACATGGCCGACATTTCAGACACGATCCGGCGGGAATAAACGCCGAGAAAGGTGACCGCGATCAGGATCGCGATCCAGTTGCCGAAGATGAAGAGGTCAGGAATGAAAAGACGGTCCCCGCCCCGGGTCGTCAGCGGCATGTAGAACCGTGTCAGCAAGGAGGTGATCAGGATGGCCGTGCCGCCCAGAAACAGGGTCGAACCCGCCGTCAGCGCCGAGGCCGAGACCGTGACCGGGCCGACGATCAGGATCGAGAACGGGTTGTGCAACCCCCCGGTCAGGTAGAGCAGCGCGCTGAGCTGAAGCATGTCGAACAGCACGACAAGCAGGGTTTCCCGCTGGCTGAGGCGCTTGTTCTCGGGAAAGATGAAATAGGCCGTCACGTTCGAGATGATCGACAGGCCGACCACGAAATAACACAGCCCGTAGGCCAGCGTCAGGCCCAGCACGTATTGCGCCACCAGCAGCGCGGCCAGCTGGCCGGTCACCGCCCACCATCGCAGCAGGACAAGCGTGCGCAACGGCACCGATTGCCGGCCGGTGCTGAATTCATAGGGGGTCGCGCGGGTGTGTGCCATGCGTGATCTTGTCTCTCTTCCCTTCGCGGAGGCGCAGCTTTAGACGTGGGCCATATCGCGGAGTTTCCCAGCAAGCAGGATCGAAGTCCATGACACGAATTTACGCAATCATCGCGGCGCTTGTCGTGGCAGGGGGCCTTGGGGTCATGATGTACCTGTCCTATTTCGGGAACGACAGCGACGACCGGTATGCCCAATGCCGCGGCGGGGCGGTGGCGGGCGGTGCGGGCACCGTCGGCGGGCCCTTCACGCTGGTCAGTGAAACCGGCGAGACGGTGACCGAGACAGACGTGATCGACAAGCCGTCGCTGATCTATTTCGGCTATACCTTCTGCCCCGATGTCTGCCCGATCGACAATGCGCGCAACGTCGCCGCGGTAGAGATCCTGGAAGACCGGGGCGAGGACGTGAAGCCGGTTTTCATCACCGTCGATCCCGAGCGGGACACGACCGAGGTGATGCGCGAATTCACCGACGCGTTCCATCCCGATCTGCTGGGCCTGACCGGCAGTGCCGAACAGATCAAGGCGGCTGCCGACGCCTATCGCACCTTCTATGCCAAGCAGGACAGCGACGATCCTGATTACTATCTGGTGGATCACACGACATTTACCTATCTCACCCTGCCCGAGGAGGGATTCGTCGAGTTTTTCCGCAGGGATGACAGCCCCGAGGACATGGCCGACCGTGTCCAGTGCTACTTAGATGCCAGTTGACCCTGCGATAGTTTGACGCATCATGGGGGTGGCGCTATTGGTGCGAGGGGGAGGAGACCTGAATGATACCGGATCACGTTGAGATCGGAGCCGACAGGACATTGCTGCTTGTCGATGACGATGAACCCTTCCTGCGGCGCCTTGCCAAGGCGATGGAAAAGCGTGGGTTCGAGGTGGAGATGGCGGGGTCTGTCGCCGCCGGACAGGCGATTGCCACGGCGCGGCCGCCGGCCTTTGCCGTCTGCGACCTGCGGCTGGAGGATGGCAATGGCCTGGATGTGGTGGAAACCATCCGCGAAAAGCGGCCCGACAGCCGGGTCGTGGTGCTGACGGGATATGGCGCGATTGCCACCGCCGTGGCCGCGGTGAAGATCGGGGCGACCGATTACCTGTCCAAGCCCGCCGACGCGACGGATATCACCAACGCGCTTCTGGCCCGGAACGACGAGATGCCACCGCCCCCCGACAACCCGATGAGCGCGGACCGCGTGCGGTGGGAGCATATCCAGAGGGTGTATGAGCTGTGCGACCGCAATGTCAGTGAAACCGCGCGGCGTCTGAACATGCACCGCCGGACCTTGCAGCGCATCCTGGCGAAACGCTCACCGCGCTAGATTTTTTGCTTGGCGATGATTGAATGAATGACCCACACCTATTTGGCATTTATTGATGAATCTGGAGATGACGGTCTTGGCAAGCCCTTCAGACAACCAGGTGGTAGAGGCGGGCCTTCTAGGTGGCTTGTGATTTCAGCATGTGTTTTTCGCAACTCAATGGGATTGGAAGCAGTCCGGTGGCGAGACGAGATTAATGCTCTGATGCCCGACCGAAAAAAGCGAGAATTGCATTTTGCGAACCTAAACCATGGACAAAAGCTAGCTTCAGTTTCCCATTTAGCCAAGTGTCCAGTTCGAGCGTTAAGCATACTTGCAAACAAAGAAACAATTCCGGAAGGTGTCTACACGGAGAAGAACCAATTGTATTTTTATATGACGCGATATCTGATTGAGAGGATATCATGGTTGTGTAGAGACCATCGACCCAACGCCCCGGAAGGAGACGGCCGGGTTGCAATTACTTTTTCTCGACGGGGTGGAATGCAGTACGACTCATTTCGTAACTACTTGAGCCAATTAAAAGCTAATCAGGATGGCGATGTAAGAGTCCATTGGCCTGTAATCGACGTGGAGGGTGTTTCTGCCGAGGATCATAGTAAATCAGCCTCTCTTCAGTTGGCTGACATCGTTGCGTCGGCTTTTGCTTCAGGTTTGGAGCTCGATATGTACGGAAATTGTGAACCGCGATACTCTGAAATCCTGAAACCAGTTACATACAACCGCAAGAAAAATTTTCTTAGCTATGGGGTGAAATTGGTACCCAACTATAAGGATTGCCCCCTAAACGAGCAGCAACTTAGAATGATCAGTACGTGGGAGTAAAGCGGCAGCCCCCCGGCCCATAATTGTGCTTACACACCTGCAATCTTTCGAGTGCTCTGGGAAGATCCGGCGCATGACTGCCTGATCTGAATATAATATCTTATGGATAGAAAATCAAGATATTTCAAAACGTTAATCAACTATTTAAGAGCTTGAATTGACTCAAATTTTTCAAAAGCTAAGAAATTTAATCAGAGCGGAATTCGATAATTCGCGATGAAAGTACTATCAAAACAAGTAATTTGGAACGTCAGAATACATTCATTTAATTTCTTCCAGTAGTCTAGCATGGCGCGCGGTGAAATCGCTGCGGGTTTCCACCGGCGGGCGCAGGACGATGCGCAGGCCGTCGATGATGTCGGCCGGGGGCGTGCCGAAGAAACGCGTCGCTTCGGCCTCGGTAAAGCCGGCGATGGTCGTGGCCTCCATCCAGGCGCTGATCCTGTCGGCTTTCTTGATCGCCTTCTTGACCTGCGCCGGGATCGTGGCGGGCAGGCCAAAGCGGATATGCACCGCCGCCGCCAGCCGCTTGTCCAGCTCGTCATAGCCCGAGCCGACCGCGTTCTTGACCGGCGAGATCATGTCGCCGATCACGTATTCCGGCGCGTCGTGCAACAGCGCGGCCAGCTGCCATTTCGGGTCGGGCCGCGGTGTCAGGCGGGAATAGAGCCTTTCGACCAGCAGCGAATGCTCGGCCACCGAATAGGCGAAATCGCCATTGGTCTGTCCGTTCCACCGCGCGACGAAGCTCAGCCCGTGGGCGATATCCTCGATCTCGATGTCGACGGGCGTCGGGTCGAGCAGGTCGAGCCGGCGACCGGACAGCATCTTTTGCCAGGCACGGGGGGGTGGCACGGGCGTCTCCGCGATTGGGGCGTTCGACCTTGGTTTATGCGCGGTCCGCGCAGATTGCAAAACCTTGCTTGCGCAGCGGGGCCCGGGGGCGGTTGCCACAATCCTGCCACATTTTCGCCCCAAGCTGGCCCCATCGCATCACTGCTGCCAGCGATGCCGGGCGCACGAGGTATAACGATAATCGAGCACCGCGCCCCATCGACGTGACCGCGAGAACAAGAAGGGCTTGCCGACGCTGCTGTGGCCTGCCCAGGATAAACCTGTGAAAGGAGCTTGGGATGATCAGGCAAATCCCGGCGGCACTGGCGGCCCTTGGCGCAATGTTCACCGCGACCCCCGGCGTCGCCGCCCATTGTGCGGACCGCGAGACGGTCGTCGATCGTCTGCAAACCCATTACGACGAGCAACCCACCGCCGCCGGACTGCAGACCGGCGACACCGCGCAGGCGCTGGTCGAGGTATGGTCGTCGCAGGAAACCGGCACCTTCACCGTGATGATGACCATGCCCGATGGCATGACCTGCATCGTCGCGACCGGCACCGACTGGCATCAGCAGGCGCCGGCCGAGGTGATGCTGGGCTCGGCAAGCTAGCCTTTGTTTTAATCGAATTGTCGTGAGTCCGGCGCGCCGCGCGGCGAGTGTGGATTGCTCCTGCGCGGGGCCGGTGCTATCTGCCTTGCAACATTGAAATGCAAGGAACGCAGCAGATGGCGAAAGACTACGTGGTCAAGGATATCGGCCTTGCCGCCTTCGGGCGCAAGGAACTGGACATTGCCGAAACCGAGATGCCGGGCCTGATGGCCCTGCGCGAGGAATACGGAGCGCAGAAGCCGCTGAAGGGCGCGCGGATCGTCGGCAGCCTGCACATGACGATCCAGACTGCCGTTCTGATCGAAACGCTGAACGCGCTGGGCGCCGATGTGCGCTGGGCGTCGTGCAACATCTTTTCCACGCAGGACCACGCCGCGGCGGCGATTGCCGAAGGCGGCACGCCGGTCTTCGCGATCAAGGGCCAGACGCTGGAAGAGCACTGGGATTACCTGGACAAGTCGTTCCTGTTCGAGGACGGGCCGAACATGATCCTCGACGATGGCGGCGACGCGACGCTCTATGTCCTGCTGGGCGCGCGCGCCGAGGCGGGCGAGGATATCATCCCGGTCCCGTCCTCGGACGAGGAAGCGGTGATCAAGGCGCAGATCAAGAAGCGGATGGAGGCCAGCCCCGGCTGGTTCACCAGGATCCGCGACCAGATCAAGGGTGTCAGCGAGGAAACCACCACCGGGGTCAACCGCCTGTACCAGCTTGTGCGCGACGGGCAGCTGCCCTTCCCCGCGATCAACGTGAATGACAGCGTCACCAAGTCGAAATTCGACAACAAGTATGGCTGCAAGGAAAGCCTGGTCGACGGAATCCGCCGCGCCACAGACACGATGATGGCCGGCAAGGTCGCCGTCGTGATGGGCTATGGCGACGTGGGCAAGGGCTCTGCCGCGTCGCTGAAAGGTGCCGGCGCTCGGGTGATCGTGACCGAGGTCGACCCCATTTGCGCGCTGCAGGCCGCGATGGACGGCTTCCAGGTGACCACGCTGGAGGATGTGGTGAAGACCGCCGACATCTTCGTGACCACCACCGGCAACAAGGACGTGATCCGCATCGAGCACATGCGCGAGATGAAGGACATGGCGATCGTCGGCAATATCGGCCACTTCGACAACGAGATCCAGGTCGCCAGCCTGAAGAACCACAAGTGGACCAACATCAAGGAACAGGTGGACATGATCGAGATGCCCTCGGGCAACCGCATCATCCTGCTGTCCGAGGGCCGCCTGCTGAACCTGGGCAATGCCACCGGCCACCCGTCCTTCGTGATGTCGGCGAGTTTCACCAACCAGGTTCTGGCGCAGATCGAGCTGTGGAAGAACGGCGGCGAGTACGAGAACAAGGTCTACATCCTGCCCAAGCACCTGGATGAGAAGGTCGCCCGCCTGCACCTGGACCGGATCGGCGTGAAGCTGACCCAGCTGGCGAAAGAGCAGGCCGATTATATCGGCGTCTCGCCCGACGGCCCGTACAAGCCGGAACATTACCGCTACTAGTGTTTCGTGCTGTCCGGTCGCCGGGTTCAACCTGGCGGCCGGGGCATACGGTTCCCGGATAAAAATCGGATCCCGGCAAGCGCGAGGGGATCGTCCTTGAATAAAAAGCCTTTGCCGCCTGCCGATATCGGCGAAAAGATGCCGCCCCGCGATGTGCCGGGCGGCTTTTTCGTAACAGGCTGGAACAATCCTCACGGAAGCGTGGTTGAGGCGGCATAACGCAAAGGAGGACTATCCAATGTATAAGACCCTTACCACTTCTGTTGCCGCCATCGCCCTGATGACCGGTGCCGCCTTCGCTCAGTCGACCGCAGACACCGAAGCGGATGCAAACATCAACGCCGAGACATCGGCCGAAATGGAAACGGAAAACACGGCAGAAGAGCTGGAGCAGAGCGCCGAGCAGACCGGCGAAGCGATTGAAAACACTGCCGAAGACACTGCCCAAGCTGTTGAAAACACGGCTGAGGACGCTGCCGAAGGCGCCGAGAACATGGCCGAAGGCGCAGCCGACACGGCAGAAGAAGCAACCGATGACGTTGCAGACTCGGCTGATGACGCAACGGACAGCGACGTGGCTGCAGACGCAGAAGCCGACGCCGCGACCGAGTCGTCGGACAACATGGCTGCCGACACCGAAGCCGACACCGAAGTGGGTGCCGACGACGGTAACGCCGTGACCAGCACCGATGGTGGCATGGGCACCAGCTTCAGCGGCATGCTGGTTGGTGACATCCTTGGCCAGAACGTGACCACCCAAGCCGGTGAAGACGTCGGCGAGATCGACTATATCGTCCGTCAGGGTGAAGACCTTGCCGCAGTTATCGGCATCGGCGGCTTCCTGGGCCTGGGCGAATACACGGTCGCCATCCCGCTGGAAGAATTCTCGATGGCCGCTGAGGGCGAAGGCCTGATGCTGAGCTCGTGGACCGAGGAAGAGCTGAAAGCTCAGCCCGAGTTCGACGAAACCGGTGTCGAAGGTCTGGAAGACGACGTTCCGCTCGACAGCGCGATGTAATCGAACCGCGATATTTCACGGCAGGGGCGTCCCATCGGGGCGCCCCTTGTCTTGTCCGGGTCTGCGGCACCTGACGCACGCGTCGTCAATTTTTGCTTTGTCGGTCAAACCATCGTGGGTATCCTGCCCCCGGCCCCAGAGGCCGCAAATGCAAAACACGTGCCGGCGAAGGCCGGGACAGGTGGGAGAAGACACTATGGGACGTCGTGACGAGCTGATCGCGAAATACGCAGATGACCTGAAATCCAAGTGCGGGATGTCCCCGGACATGGACCTTCTGACGAAGGTGACCATCGGCTGCGGGCCGGCGATCTACAATTCCGACGCCTCGACGGTTGCGGCGGGACAACCGCATGAGCTTGAGACCATCAAGGAGAATTTCCTGGTGAAGAAGCTGGGCCTGTCCGACGGCCCGCAGTTGATGGATGCGATCAACCAGGTGGTCGAGACCTACGGCAAGTCCGAGCGCAACAAGTACCGCGCGGTGATCTACTATATGCTGACCAAGCATTTCGGCAAGGAATCGGCCTACGGCTGAGCCGGTTCGAGCTGGCCGCGCGACGCCCGCCCGGACCGGCGGGCATTTCGATGATCGAATGTCTGAACGGTCGCGGTGACGCGCAGCCTTAAAAGGCCCCTCGGCCCTCAGCGCGTTCCGCCTTCTTTCCTTGACGCGGCGTTCGGCCGGGACTTGAGGACGATCCGTGTCGCCGGCCCGCGCGTGCCATCGGGTGCCACCAGGACGACATTGAACGCCGCGTTGATCGGCTGTTGTTCCGACGGCTGCCCGTCGTACCACGCGTTGCCCAAATGGAGCGTTCTGTCGGAGGGGTCGTGCGGCATGACCGGGCCCTTGGGAAAGACGTGATCGTGAAACCGGCCCTCTGCCAGGCGGATCTCGACCCCGATCTGCCCGAAAGAGAACGGCGCACCGGGGGGCAACGCGATCTCGAAGTCGATATAGCCCATGCCGCCACAGAGCGACGGCTCGCCCGGCGCGCCACGCGCCACGGAGGTGTTCGCGACCACGGGTTTCGTGCGGGATACGAATGCGGCGATGCCGGCCGGGTCCGCGCCCTGCGCGGCATGCTCGAAGGGCACGTAGAAGATTGCCGGCGGTTCGCAGGCAAGGGCCGCGCCCGGCAGAAGGGCGGCCAGGGCAAGGGCCAGGGGATAAAGGCGTTTCATGTCCGGGTCTCCGACAGAGGAACGGGGCGGATCATAGCACGCCCCCACGGAAATCGGTCGTGCAGAGTCAGCGGACGGTTCAGATTATGCCTGGCGCCAAAAATGAACCGGGGCGGCCGGATTTTCCAGCCGCCCCGGTTCGAGGTCGTTTCAGTGTCTGATACGGCTCAATTCAGCTCTGCCGCGATGGACTCCTCGCAGGTGGCGATGGCCGATTGCAGCGTCTCCAGCCATTCGGCGCCGTATTGTTCCGTGTACCAGTCCTGCATGCCCGATGTCGCCTCGCGGAAAGCCTCTTTCTCTTCGGGGGTGGGCACGTAGATCTCGCCGCCCGCCTCTTCGAACTCTTTGTAGGCGTCGATCTCCTGCCGCATGGGCAGGGCTCGGGTCACGGTCTTGAGGTGCTGGAACCCGTCGAAGACAACCCGTTTCTGCGCTTCGTCCAGACCATCCCAGAAATCCTGCGACATCCACCACAGCGCCCCCATATAGGCGTGGCCGTCCAGCGTGACGTTCTTCAGGTGATCCTGGAAGTTCATGTTGATGATGTCGGTGATACCGTTCTTGGTGCCTTCGACCACGCCGGTGCCCAGCGAGGTATACACTTCGGGCCACGCGATCGGGGTGGGGTTGCCCCCCATCTGCCGCACCATTTCCTGCTGGATATCTGCCGGGATCGTGCGCAGTTTCAGGCCTTTCACATCCTCGGGCGAGGTGACCTGCTTGTCCGTGGTGGCGATGTTGCGCCAGCCGCCGGTATTGCCGATGGCCATCAGGCGCAGACCCGGAATCTCTTCGAGCACGCCGTCGCGCAGCTGGGCGGTGAACGGCCCGTCGAACACGCATTCGGCGACCCGGTCATTGGCGAACATGTAGGGCAGGTCAAGCACCTGCGCCTGCGGAAACAGGTTGCCGAATCCGCCGATGGTGGAAATCGCGCCCTGAAGCGTGCCGTTGCTGACCGCCTCGAGGCATTCGCGATAGCTGCCGCAGAACTGGCCGCCGGGGAAGATCTCGACGGTGATCTCGCCATCGGTACGGGATTCGACATAGTTCTTCAGTACCAGCGCGCCGTCGTAATCCTCGTCCTCCTCGCCGGAGAGCAGCGCGACGCGCATCGTCTGCGCCTCGGCCATGCCCCCCAGCATAAGAAGGGCCGCAAGGCCTGCGCCCATCAGGTTTCGTGTCCTCAAGGGTATCGTCATGTCCATCTGGCTTTCCTCCTCAAGCGTTTCATGGATCGTTGAACGGGGTCATCCCAGGCCCAGCCATCGCGGCAGCGCGAGGCTGATCTGGGGTATGAAAGTGACGGCGAAGATCACGGCGATCTGCACCAGAAGCATCGGCCAGATGGCGCGCACGATCTGCGCCATGCTTTGCCGCGCGACCGACGAGGTGACGAACAGCACCAGTCCGAAAGGCGGCGTGACAAGCCCGACCGAGGCGTTGACGCACATGATGATCGCGAAATGCAGCGGATCGAGCCCAAGCTCGCCCACGAAGATCGGCGCGAGGACGGGCCCGAGGATCAGGATGGCGGGACCGGCATCTAGAATCATGCCGACAAGGAAGAGCAGCACGTTCAGGATGATCAGCAGGACGATCCGGCTTTCGGAGAGGCCCAGCAGAGTTTCCGCCATGGCACGCGGCAATCCGGTGATCGAGGCCATCCAGGCAAAGCTGACGGCGCCGCCGATGACCAGCAGGATGGTGCCCGACAGGATCGCGGTGCGGCGCAGGATGCCGGGCAGGTCCGACAGGTGCAGCGAGCGCATCACGAAGAACGAAATGAAGAAGGCATAGAACACGGCCACGGCGGCGGCTTCTGTCGGGGTGAAGATGCCGCTGAGGATGCCGCCCAGCAGGATCACCGGCGTCATCAGCGGCAGGATCGCCTCGCGGAACGCGGTCAGTTTCTCCGGTCGCGACATCGGTTCCTCGGTCTTGGGCAGGTTCCAGCGCTTGGCAAAGATGGCGGTCAGAGCCATCAGCGCGGCGCCCATCAGAAGGCCGGGAAACAGGCCCGCGGCGAACAGGGCGCCGGGCGAGATCTGCATGATGAACGCATAGATGATCATGATGATCGACGGCGGGATGATCGGCCCGATCACCGAAGACGCCGCCGTGATTGCGGCGGAAAAGCTGCGGGAATAGCCGTTACGCTCCATCGCCGGGATCATCATCGACCCGATCGCCGACACGTCCGCCACGGCCGACCCGCTGAGCCCGGCGAACAGGATCGACGACAGCGTGTTGACCTGTGCAAGGCTGCCGCGGATCCCGCCGATGATCGCCTGGCTGAAGGCGACGATGCGGGCCGTGATCTGGCCCGAATTCATCAGCTCGCCGGCCAGCATGAACAGCGGAATTGCCATCAGCGGAAAGGAATACATCCCGTTGAACAGGCGCGAGACGATCTGCAGGTACATCCCGCTGGCATCATCGAACCACAAGGACAGGGCGGGCGCGGCCAGCAGCACGAAAAAGATCGGCATGCCGATCAGCACAAGCCCCAGGAACAGCCAGACGAACAGAAGCGACATCACTGCACCTGCGCTTTCCCGCCCGCAAGCACGCGCACCCGGCCGATGATACGTTCCAGCACGACAGGCACGGACAGGGCGAAACTGACGGGCATCATGGCGTAGACCCAGCTCATGCGGATGGGCACGGCGTTGGCCATCATCGAGGTGCTCCAGGCAAACCGCCAGGACACCATGATCGCATAGACCGTCAACAGGCATATCGAGAGGTCGATGATCAGCGCCACGGCCGCGCGCATCCGGTCCGGCAGCAGGTCAAGCAGGACATCGACGGAGATGTGCAGCCCCTCGCGCAGGGCGTAGGGCATCACCAGGAACGCGGACGACACCATCAGCATCAAAGACACATCCTCTGCCCAGGAAAGCGAGTTGTTCAGGACGTAGCGAAAGAAGACCTGGGCCATGATGACGATCGAGATCACAAGGATGGAGAGCGCCGCGGCATAAAGCGTGACGTTGCAGATCGCCTTGTTGAGCGCACGAAGGAGGGTCATTGCGCCTCCGGTTGCGGCTCAGACGCGGCGCGGCTCTGGCGCGCGGGGTCGCCGGCGGGCCGGCCCTGCAGGAAATGCAGCACGCCGGTACAGTCGTAACCTCCGAACCCGTCGTCGCGCGCCGCCTTGAAGACGGTATTGGCCAGTTCCCCGAACGCGGCCCGCGCGCCTTCGGTGCGGGACAGGTCCAAGGCCAGGGAGAGGTCCTTGATGCCCATGTCGATGGGAAAGTCCGGCGTCACGTCCCCGCGCAGGACCTTGCGGGGGAAATTGGTGTTCAGCTGGCCCAGCCCGGCGGATGTGGTGGACAGGACATCGACGGCGACCTTGCGGTCAAGGCCCACATCCTCGGCCAGGGCGATGACCTCGGCGGTCAGCACGTGATTGATCATGGCCATGTAGTTGTTCACCAGCTTCAGCCGCAGCCCCTGGCTGAGCGGGCCGACATGCACGACGTCGGATGCCATGGTGTCCAGTACCGGGCGGAACGCGTCCAGGTCCGCGGCCTCGCCGCCGGCGAGCGCCAGAAGCGTCCCATCGACCGCCTCGCGGCACGACCGGCCCACCGGCACGTCGATCAGCCGCAGGCCTTTCGCGTTCAGCGCCTCGCCCAGAGACAAAAGGTCGGCAGGCGATCCGGTCGACATGTCGACGACCAGCCCGCCCGGGCGCATCGCATCGGCAACGCCGCCGTCCAGAACGACGCTGCGCACGATGGACGAATCGGGAAGCATCACGATGACGATGCCCGCATCCGCCGCTGCCTCTGCCGCGGTGTCCCGGACCTTGAAACCTTCCTGGCGGAACAGGTCGCGGATGACCGCGGAATGGTCATGTACGACGATCTCGTGACCGCCGGCGGCCACGCGGCGCGCCATTGGCGCCCCCATGACACCCAGGCCGATGAATGCGACGGGCGCGGTCATGCCGCTTCCCGCTTTGCCTGCAACACGTCGCGCACCGCCTGCGCGACATGGCGCGCCGACAGGCCGTACTGGTTGAACAGGAACGGTGTCGAGCCGCCCTCGGCAAAGGTGTCCTGCACCCCGATGCGGCGGAACGCGGCGGGCACGCCGGCCTCCATCAGCGTTTCGGCCACGGCAGAGCCAAGCCCGCCGATGACCGAGTGGTTTTCGGCCGTGATGACCGCGCCGGTGCGCCGGGCCTGCGCAATCACGAATTCCCGGTCCAGCGGCTTGATGGTGTGGATGTTCGCCACCGCGACCGAGGCCGTTCCGGCCAGCGCCTCGGCGGCCTGCAACGCCTCGTCCACCATGTGGCCGGCGGCAAGGATCACCGCGTCGTCGCCTTCGCGCAGAAGCTGCGCCTTGCCGATTTCAAGCGGCAGTGCGGGCCTGTCGTCCACGGCCGAGGGACGGTGCATCCGCAAATAGACCGGGCCGTCATGATCGGCCGCGGCGCGCACGGCGGCGGGAATCTGGCGCCCGCCGCAGGGTTCGATCACGGTCATGTTGGGCAGGGCACGGAACATCGCGATATCCTCGATCGCCTGGTGGGATACCCCCAGCAGCGTCGTCAGCCCCGGCAGGAACCCCGCCAGTTTCACGTTGGTGCGCGGATACGCCACCTGCATCGCCACCTGGTCGAAGGCGCGGCGCGACATGAAGACGGAAAACGTGTGCACGAAAGGCATGTCCCCCGCCCGCGCCATGCCGGCGGCAAGGCCGATCATGTTCGCCTCGGCAATGCCCGGCGTGACGAAACGGTCCGGATAGGTATCGCGGAACCCGTCGCATTCGGTGGCGGGGGCAAGATCCCCGGTCAGCGCTACGACTTCGGGCCGTTCGGCGGCCAGCGCGACCAGCGCGTCGCCGTAATATTTCGGCACCGCCTGCCCGGTTCTCGCGTTCGAGGTGAAATCCCCAAGGTGCAGTTGATCATTCATTTTCAGGCCTCCAGCGCGGCAAGGGCACGGTCCGCGACGTCACGCGGGAACACCAGGTTGTGGCTCATCCGGCCTTCGAGAAAGGGCACGCCCTTGCCGACAAGCGTTTCGGCCAGCAGGACGGTCGGCTGGTCGCGGCGGTCGCGCGCCCGGTCGAACGCGGCGCTCAGCGCGGCAAGATCGTTGCCGTCGAGGCATTCCACGGCCCATCCGAACGCGGCGAACTTGTCGTCGACCGGGGCCATGGTGATGACCTTTTCGGTTTCGCCCTCGACCTGAAGGTGGTTCATGTCGACGATCAGGCAAAGGTTGCCCAGCCCGTGGGACGCCGCGAACATCGCCGCCTCCCAGACCTGGCCTTCCTGCAACTCGCCGTCGCCGAGGATGACGTAACAGCGCTGGTCGCCGCCGCGGCGACGGTGCGACAGTGCCACGCCCGCCGCCACGGACAGGCCCTGGCCAAGCGAACCGCAGGTCGCCTCGACCACCTGACCGAGGCGTTCGGACACGTTGATTTCCAGCGGCGAGCCGTCTTTCGTGTAGGTGTCGAGACTGTCTTCGGGGATCAGGCCCCGCTCAGCGAGGGTGGCGTGGAACAGAGCCGAATTATGCGCCGTGGACAGAAAGATGCGGTCGCGGCCGGGCCAGTCGGGCCGTGTGGGGTCAAGCCGCGCCTCGGCAAACCAGACCTGCGTGAAGATATCCGCGGCACCAAGGCCCTGCTGGACATAGCCCTGACCGTTGCGGGCGACCATGCGCACGACCTGTGCCCGGATCCGCGCGGCATGGGCCGACAGCTCTTCCGGTGAGACACGGTTGCGTCCTGTCATTTCGTCTCCTCCCTCGTAAAGGCGACACCAACCTAGAATGTTACCGGTGTCATACCTTTTGACACCGGTAACATTTCGCCATTTGCCTGTCGAGGAATTATTTCAGGTCGTCTCTCGCACGATCAGTTCGTGGGCGATGCGCATGACCCGCGGTTCGCGGCGCAGCTTGCCCATCTGGTCCAGCAGCGTGGCGGCGACCTGTTGCCCGATCTCGCGCCGTGAAAACTTGATCGTGGTCAGCGCGGGCCGCAGCATCTGGACGATTCGCGCATCGTCGAAGCCGCAGATGGCCAGCCGGCCGGGCACCTCGATTCCGTCCTGCATGCAGCGCAGCAGAACACCGGTGGCGATGATGTCGGACGCGGCAAAGACAGCATCCAGCCCCGGTTCGACCTTCAGCATGTCGGCGATCGCGGTGGCGCCGGTGTCGAATTCGAACGTGCCGGTACGTTCCAGCCGCGCATCCTGTGGCAGGCCGGCCTCGGCCAGCGCGGCGCGAAACCCCTTCAGCCGCGCCTGTGCCCGGTCGTTCCCGTCGACCGCACCGCCGATATATCCGATGCACCTGCGTCCGCGCGACACCAGGTGGCGCACCGCATCCAGCGCCGCCTGATGATCGTCGACCCCGATGCTGATGCCCAGGGGACGGTCGCCCAGGCTCCACATTTCGATGACCGGCACGCCGGATTGTCTCAGCAACTTCTTGGTGGCTTCGGAATACAGGTGCCCGGTCAGCACGACCGCATCCGCACCGCGCGACAGGAAGGTCTGCACCAGTTCCTGCTCGCGGTCGACTGAATAGTCGTTGCAGCCCACCAGCAACTGATACCCCGCCTCGCGCAGGCCCTCGCCGATTTCCTGCAGGGTGGTGGCAAAGATCGAGTTCGCGAAGTTCGGCACCACCACGGCCACCATCCGGCTGACGTTGGAGTTCAGCATTCCGGCGGCGAAGTTCGGGATATAGCCCAGCTCCTGCGCGACACGTTCGACCTGTCTGCGGGTTTCCGGGCGCACCAGGTCGGAGCCGCGCAGCGCCCGCGACGCGGTGATCGCAGACACGCTGGCCTGCGCGGCAACATCCCGGATCGTTACATTTCCGCCCTTGCGTTTCGGCATCGTCCCCTCGTTTTTCACCCGTCGCGCACCGGACCGGACGCATTGGCGGATCATGATATGTACCGTGCCGGGGCTTGGCCTTGTCAATCCCATCCGTACCGGGCGCCAACGCGGAGGGGTGGACGACATCGGTCCCCGGCCCTTTCCCACGCCCGCCGCCGCGCCGGACGCGGGCATTTTCCAGGCTGCGAATTGGCCCCTTGTCTTCCACGAAATGATATAAGATAACATTGCTATGTTATACAGTATCACTTCTGCCACTCGCAAACGGATCGCACGGAATGGATAAGCTTCCAGACCCGCCGCACGGCGCCGACAGGCTCACGGCTGCCGGAATCGGCGCCATCGAGGACCGGGCCGCCTGACTCCGGGCAGCACCGCGCAGATCCCGACCCGACACCCCCCGCCCGATCCGAACAGGAGCCCCCATGAAAACAGCTGCGAATACCCGCCTTCCCGTCACCGTCCTGTCCGGGTTTCTCGGGGCCGGGAAGACGACATTGCTGAACCGCGTTCTGAACAACCGCGAAGGCCGGCGCGTTGCCGTCATCGTCAACGACATGTCCGAGGTGAACATCGACGCAGACCTCGTGCGGGCCGACACCGAGTTGTCGCGCACCGACGAGACCCTGGTCGAGATGTCCAACGGCTGTATCTGCTGCACCCTGCGCGACGACCTGCTGGACGAGGTGCGCAGGCTGGCCGCCGAGCGGCGCTTCGACTACCTGCTGATCGAATCCACCGGCATTTCAGAGCCTTTGCCCGTCGCTGCGACCTTCGAGTTTCGCGACGAGGCGGGCGACAGCCTGGCGGATGTCGCCCGTCTCGATACGATGGTCACCGTGGTCGACGCGGTGAACCTGCCGACGGATTATGCCAGCCACGATTTCCTCGCCGACCGCGGCGAGACCATGGGCGAGGCGGACGAGCGCACGCTGGTGCACCTGCTGACGGACCAGATCGAGTTTGCCGATGTGGTGATCCTGAACAAGGTCACGGATGCCGGCCCCGAGCGGACCGATGCGGCCCGCAAGATCATCCGCAGCCTGAACGCCGACGCGCGCATTCTAGAGACTGATCATGCCGAAATTGCAGCGGACGCCATCCTGGATACCGGGCTTTTCGATTTCGAGAAGGCGCATGAGCACCCGATGTGGGCGAAAGAGCTTTACGGCTTTGCCGACCACGTGCCCGAGACCGAGGAATACGGCGTTGCGTCCTTCGTCTATCGCGCGCGGCAGCCCTTCGCGCCGGAAAAGATCATGGAGGTGCTGAATGGCGACCTGCCGGGGGTCATCCGGGCCAAGGGGCATTTCTGGATCGCCACGCGGCCCGACTGGGTGGCGGAATATTCGCTGGCCGGGGCGCTGTCATCGGTCACCCCGCTGGGGCAATGGTGGGCCACGATCCCGCGGGAACGGCACCCCGATCACGACGGCGCGCGCGCGTATCTGAACGCGCATTGGCAAGAGCCGTGGGGCGACCGCCGGCAGGAAATCGTGTTCATCGGGGCCGGTATCGACTGGCCCGCGCTGAAGGCACGGCTGGATGCGGCGCTGGTGCCCGCGACCGTGGCGCCGGGGCCGGACAGCCTGCCCGACCTGCCCGATCCGTTCCCCGCGTGGCGGAGGGCGTCGTGACCGTGCACCGGTTTGTCCCCAGAGGCAGCGGCACCGGCGTGCTGAGCGTCAATGGCCCCGAGGACCTTGGCGCGATCCGCCTGCCCGGTGTCGGCGGCGTGATCTGCGCGCGCGACCTGCCCAAAGGATTCATGGCGTGGATCGAGGCGCTCGACCCCGCTTGTCTGCCGCGCACACGCGTCATCGTGGCGCCGCGCGCGGTTCCGGCGGCGGTGTCAGACGCCTGTGACGCCGTGGGTACACCGGAGGGGCCGGAGCGGCAGCGCCTGATCGACGACATCGCCACGCTGGCGGACATCTTCGCCCGCGTCACGCGTACGGGCTGGCTGAGGCTGCGGCTGGACCCGATTGCCACCAATGCCTGCCGCCGGTTCCACATCGACAGGGTCACGGCGCGGCTGGTCTGCACCTATCGCGGCACCGGAACGCAATACGGGGTGTCGCGTGACGACGCGCCGGACACCATCCATACGGTGCCGACAGGATCGCCTTTCGTCATGCGCGGCACGCTCTGGCCGGCGCAACCCGATCCGCACCTTCTGCACCGCTCTCCGCCGATCGAGGGCACGGACGAAACCCGCCTGATGCTGGCGCTCGACCCGGTCACGGACCCGGACAACATCACATGAGCCGCAACATCGCCACCAGTCTGCGCCGCCGCCGGCGCAGCAACCCGATGCGGGATTTCGACGCTTTGCCGCAGCCCTTGCGCAACTGGATGCACGAGGCGGCGCTGGCGTGGTCGCCCGCCTCGTGCCGACGCATCTGGCAAAAGGCCCGGGCCGAGGGCGACGCGCCCGAAACCATCCTTGCCCGGCTGGACCGGGCCGAGCGGATCACGCTGGCCCGCGACAGGCTGACCTGTCCGGCGCACCACATCGAGACATCACAAGACCCAAAGGACCGAAGACCATGAAACGCACCCTGTCCCTGATCGTCGCGGCACTGCTTGCCACGGCGGCGCCCGCGCTGGCGGATGACACGCTCGATGTCGTCGCCCAGTTCGAGATCCAGTCGCCCGAGCCCTCGACCTCGGGCTATATCTTCACCCGGATGGGCGTGGCCGAGACACTGACCAATGCCGACCCCGAAGGCCAGCTGACGCCCGGACTTGCGACCGGGTGGAGCACATCCGAAGACGGCCTGAGCTGGACCTTCGCCCTGCGTGATGGCGTGGTCTTTCACGACGGCACCGCGATGACGCCCGAGGCCGCGGTCAATGCGCTGTCGATCGCCAGGGGCAAGCCCGGTCCGCTTGCGGATGCGCCGATCGAGGGGGTCGAGGCGGGCGAGGGTTCCGTGATCCTCACGCTGTCGGAACCCTTCGCCGCGCTTCCGGCCTATCTTGCCCATTACAGCGCGCAGATCCTGGCGCCCGGCGCCTATGGCCCGGACGGCGCGGGTGTCGAGATTATCGGCACCGGCCCCTACAAGGTGACCGAACTTGCCCCGCCGCTCAGCCTGAAGGCCGAGACCTTTGCCGACTACTGGGGCCCGGCGCCCAACGTGGCCAATGTCAGCTATGCCGCTGTCAGCCGGGTCGAGACCCGCGCGCTGATGGCCGAATCCGGCGAGGCGGATTTCGTCTTCGGGCTGGACCCGGCCTCGGTCGCGCGGCTGGAGGCGACGGATGCGGCCACCGTCCATTCCGTCGCCATCCCGCGCACCCTGCTGATCAAGGTCAATGCCGGGCATCCTTTCCTGACGGACCCCGAGGCGCGGCAGGCCCTGTCACTGGCGATAGACCGCGAGGGCATCGCCAAGGCCGTGCTGCGCTATCCCGAAGGGGCCACGCAGCTTTTCCCGCCGGCGGTGGGCGAATGGCATGACGAGACGCTCGACCCGCTGGCCCATGATCCCGACGCGGCCAAGGCGCTGCTGGCCGACCTGGGATGGGTCGCAGGCGACGACGGCATCCTGACGCGTGACGGCGAGCGGTTTGCCCTGACGCTCACCACCTACCCAGACCGGCCCGAACTGCCGCTGGTCGCCTCGGTCCTGGAACAGCAATTCCGGGCCATCGGGGTGGAGTTGAGCATCAACACCACTAACTCCAGCGAGATCAGTTCTGGTCACGCCGACGGCTCGCTCGACCTTGGCCTGATCGCACGGAACTTCGGCCTGATCCCCAACCCGGTGGGCACGGTGCTGTCGGATTATGCGCCGACCGGCGACTGGGGGGCCATGGGATGGCAGAACGACGAGATCGCGGAACTGGCCCGCAGTGTCGGGCGCGGTGACGGTGGCGCGGAGGCACGCGTGCGGATCGCCGGGATCCTGCAGGCCGAGCTGCCAATCATCCCGATCGCCTGGTACCGCCAGACGCTGGCCGTCGCCGCCGGAGTCGAGGGCACCGTAATCGACCCGTGGGAGCGGACATTCGGATTGCAGGACCTGAAGCTGGCACAATGAAAACACTGATCACACGCGGAATCCAGGCGGTGATGGTGGCTGTCCTGATCGGTGCCGCCACATTCGCCATGATGCGCAGCCTGCCGGGGGATGCGGCCTATCGCATCGCCGCCGGGCGCTATGGATACGACAACGTCAACACCGCCGCCGCCGACGCCGTGCGCGAGGAACTGGGGCTGGGCGGCCCTGCGCTGCCCGCCTTCCTGAACTGGCTGGGCGACCTCGCGCGGCTGGATTTCGGCACCTCGCTGGTGACCGGCAATCCCGTCATTGCCGAGATCGGCCACCAGTTGGGGGCCAGCCTTGCGCTGGCGGCGGTGGCGGTCCTGCTGTCGCTTCTGATCGGTCCGCCGCTGGGCATACTGGCGGGGCTGCGCCCGGGCGGCGTGCTGGACCGCGCGCTGCTGATCGTCTCGACCGGGCTGAAGGCGGTGCCGCAATTCCTGATGGCGCTGATCCTGATCCTGATCCTGGCGGTCCAGTTGAAACTGCTGCCCGCAGCGGGCCACGGAGAGGCGCGCCATTTCATCCTGCCCGCGCTCGCGCTGGCGCTGGGCCTTGCCGCCGTGAACGCGCGTATCGCGCGGGACGCAATGGCAAGGGTGTCGGCGATGCCCTATTACGCCTTCGCCCGGTGGAAAGGCCTCAGCCGGCGACAGACCCTGATGCGGCACGGGCTGCGCAACGTGTCGGTGCCGCTGCTGACCTATCTCGGCCTGCAATTCGTGACCCTGGTCGAGGGCGTCGTGGTGGTCGAGGCGGTGTTCGGATGGCCCGGGATCGGCCATGCGCTGGTGCACGCGATCTTTTCGCGGGACGTACCGATGGTGCAGGGCACGGCGCTGGTTCTCGGCCTCAGCTTCGTCGTGATCAACGCGGTCATCGACCTTGTCACGCAACGGATCGATCCAAGGAGGGCGGCATGAGTGATGCTGTTGTGATCCCGCGTCCCGCGGGGCGTGGCGTGCGCCTTGCCGGCGCGACGCTGGTGGCAGCGGTGCTCGCCTTTGCCGTGATCGGCCCGGTGATCGTGCCGGGCGACCCTTACGCGCAATCGCTGATGCAGGCGCTGGGCGCGCCCGACGCGGCCGCGCCCCTGGGCCATGACCACCTTGGCCGGTCGATCTTTCACCGGCTGGCCCATGCCCTGCGCCTGTCGCCCTTCATCGCCCTCGCCGCGGTGCTGACAGCGGGGGCCGCGGGGCTGGTGCTGGGCACGCTGGCCGCGGCGCGCGGCGGCTGGGTCGACCGGATCCTGACGATCCTGGCCGATGCGCTGCTGGCCTTGCCGGGGCTGCTCTTGGTGCTGATCGTGCTGGCGATCGTGCCGGGCACGGCGCTGGGGTTCTGGGCCGGGCTGTCGCTGGTCCTGTGGGTCGAGTTCTTCCGCCTGACGCGGGCGGCCACGCGCGACACGCTGGCCTCGCCCGCCGTCGAGGCGTCGCGCCTGCTGGGCTTCGGCCCGGCCTATGTCTTCCGCACGCATATCTGGCCCGAGATCGCGCCGATGATGCTGACCGCCGCCGCCTTCGGCACGGCCACGGCGATCATGGCCATCGCGGCGCTGGGCTTCGTGCATGTGGGCATGCGCGCCCCGACGCCGGAACTGGGCCTGATGATGGTCGAACTTCTGCCCTATTGGCGCGAGGCGCCGCTGGCGCTGTTGTCGCCGGTGGTGGCGACCTTCGTGCTGCTGCTTGGACTGACACTACTGGCCGGGAGCCGTGAGACATGACCCTGTTGCGTGCCGAAAACATTACCGTCTCGGGTGGTGACACACCGATCCTGCATCCGGTGTCCCTGCACCTTGACCCCGGCGAGCCACTGGTCGTGCTGGGCGAGACCGGATCGGGCAAGAGCCTGCTTGCACAGGCCATCATGGGCACCTTGCCCAAGGACCTTTCGCCGAAAGGGCGCGTGGTGCTGGGTGACCGTCTGCTGGATGCCGCGCGGCCTGCGGGTTTTCGCCCTCTTTGGGGGCGCGAGATCGCGGTCCTGCCGCAGGAGCCGTGGCTGTCGCTCGACCCTTTGATGCGCGCCCGGGCGCAGGTAAGCGAGGCGCACCGGCTGGTGCGCGGGCTGGGCGCCGCCGGGGCGCGCGCGCAGGCGCAGGAGGATCTTGCACGGCTGGGCCTCGGCGGTGCCGAGGACCGGTATCCGCACCAGCTGTCGGGCGGCATGGCGCAGCGCGTGGCCATCGCGGCGGCGCGGGCGGGCGGTGCGCGCATCGTCATCGCCGACGAGCCGACCAAGGGGCTGGACGCCGCGCGCCGTGACGAGGTGGCCGACCTGCTGCTTGCGGAACTGGCGCAGGGCGGGGGGCTGTTGGTCATCACCCACGACCTTGCACTGGCACGGCGGATCGGCGGGCGGATCATCATCCTGCGCGAGGGAAAGGTGGTGGAAACCGGCGTGACGCGGTCCGTCATGGCCGCCCCGGCCAAGGAGTACAGCCGCGAATTGATCGCCGCCGACCCCGAGACCTGGACCGCCCGGCGCAAGCCGCCCGCCGGCGCCGCCGTGCTGACCGCCACCGGCCTTGCGGCAGAGCGCGGCGGCAACCGGCTTTTCTCGGACATTTCCTTCGACCTTGGAGAGGGGCGGATCCTCGGGGTCACCGGCCCGTCGGGCTGTGGCAAGTCCACGCTGGGCGATGTGGTTCTGGGTCTTGTGCGGCCCGCCGCCGGGCGGATGGAACGGGTCCCGGGCCTGCCGCCGACCGCGTTCCAGAAACTCTATCAGGATCCGGTCGCCGCCTTTCCGCGGCACCGGACGCTGGCGCGCACGCTGGCCGACGTGGCCCGCCGCCACGGTCAGGCGCAAGGCCGGATCGACGCGCTGATGCCGCGCCTCGGCCTTGCGCCCGCGCTGCTGAACCGCAAACCGGGCGCCGTGTCGGGCGGGGAGCTTCAGCGCCTCGCGCTGCTGCGCCTTCTGCTGGTCCGGCCCAGGTTCATCTTTGCCGACGAGCCCACGTCGCGCCTCGACCCGATCACCCAGAAACAGGTGATCGGCCTGCTGACCGAAACCGCCGAGCGCGAGGGATGCGCGATCATGCTGGTCAGCCACGACGCGGCGCTGGTGGGCGCGTCGGCGGATCACGTCCTGTCGCCGGGCGCGCCGGAACCGCACACCGAATTGAACGCCCCGGTCCTCGCTGGGGCGTTGCAATGACCCTTGTCTGACTTCATCAATGAAACCTGAAAGGACCTGTCATGAAACCGATCTACCTGGCCCTGGCCACCACGTCCCTCGCCGCGCCTGCCATCGCGCAGGACACGCGTGAACTGGACGCGCATGTGCACGGCGTCTCGACCGTCGAGATCGCGGTCGAACACGGGGACGTCGAGATCAACATCCTGTCGCCGGGCATGGACATCGTCGGGTTCGAGCACGAGGCAAGTTCTGCCGGGGACAAGGAGGCCGTCGACGCCGCGATCCGGCAATTCCTGACGCCGGAAGAGATCGTGACCCTGCCCGAGGGCGCGGGGTGCCGCCTGACCGAGGTTCTGGCCCATCTGCATGCTGGCGATGATGACCACGCGCATGACGACGATCACGCCGAGGGCGAAGAGCATGATCACGACCACGAAGAGCATGCCGAAGGCGAGGAGCACGACCACGAAGATCACGCGGACGAGGCGCGCCATAGCGAATTTCACGTGACCTATGGTTTCACCTGCGATGACGAGGACGCGCTGACCGGCGTGGGTTTCCCGTTCTTCGATCGGTTCCCCAATGCCGGGGAAATCGAGGTGCAATACGTGACCGGGGCCGGCGCGGGCACGGCGGAACTGACGCCCGGTGCCGCCGAAATCTCGTTCCAGTAGCGATGGCGGACCCGGCCCTGACCCTGCAAGACGTGCGGTTCCGCTGGCCGGGGCGGGCGTCTTTCGGGATGTCGGTGCCGGAGTTCCGGCTGGACCGGGGGGAAAGCGTTCTGCTTCTGGGTGAAAGCGGGTCGGGCAAGTCCACGCTCCTGTCGCTGATCTGCGGGATCGTCACCGCCGATGCCGGCCGGGTGGACCTGGCCGGCACCGATCTTGCCACCCTGCGGGCCGGCGCGCGCGACAGGTTCCGGGCCGAGCGCGTCGGCGTCATTTTCCAGCAGTTCAACCTGCTGCCCTATGCCAGCGTGTCGGACAACATCCTGCTGCCCTTGAAGTTCGCCCCGGAGCGGCGCAAGCGTGCCGGGCCAGACGATGCGGCAAGGTTGTGCACCGCACTGGGCCTGCCCGGCGACATCATTCAGGCCAAGGCCGGGCGCCTTTCCGTCGGCCAGCAGCAACGGGTCGCCGTGGCGCGCGCCCTGATCGGCCAGCCGCCCCTGATCGTCGCGGACGAGCCGACCTCGGCGCTGGATGCGGCGACGCAGGATGCGTTTCTGGGCCTTTTGTTCGACCAGATCGCGGCGGCGGGTTCGTCTCTGTTGATGGTCAGCCATGACGAACGGCTGGGCGCGCGGTTCGACCGGGTGGTGCGCCTTGATGACATCGCCTCGGTCGAAAGGCAGGCCGCATGATCCTGCGCCTTGCCTTCGGCTCTTTGCTGGCGCGCGCCCTGACCGTCAGCATGACGGTGCTGGCCATCGCCCTTTCGGTCGCGCTGTTTCTGGGGGTCGAGAAGGTGCGCACCGGCGCCAAGGCCAGTTTCGCCGACACGATTTCGGGCACTGACCTGATCGTCGGGGCGCGCTCGGGCTCGGTGCAGTTGTTGCTGTATTCGGTGTTCCGGATCGGCAACGCCACCAACAACGTGACCTGGGAAAGCTACCGCGACATCGCGGACCGGCCCGAGGTGGACTGGATCGTGCCCATATCGCTGGGCGACAGCCACCGACAGTTCCGGGTCATGGGCACCACGCAGGCATTTTTCGAACATTACAAGTATCGCGGCGGACGGTCGCTGGAGATCGGGGATGGCCACGGGCTGAACGACCTTTACGATGCCGTCATCGGCGCCGAGGTCGCGGCCACCTTGGGTTATGCGGTGGGCGACCCGATCGTCGTGTCGCACGGCCTTGCCTCCTTCACCCACCACGACGATCAGCCCTTTCGCGTGGCGGGCATCGTCGACCGCACCGGCACCCCGGTGGACCGGACCGTCATCGTCAGCCTGGAGGCGATCGAGGCGATCCATGTCGACTGGCAATCCGGCGCGCAGATCCCCGGCCAAAGCACCCCTGTCGAGCAGATACGCCAGATGGACCTGGCGCCTTCGGCGGTGACGGCCGCGCTGGTCGGGGTCAAGTCGCGGCTGCAGATCTTCGGCCTGCAACGCTGGATCAACACCTACCGGGAAGAGCCTTTGCTGGCGGTGCTGCCCGGTGTCGCCCTGCAGGAGCTTTGGCAGATCGTCGGTGTGGCCGAAACCGCGTTGATCGGCGTGTCGGCGATGGTGGTGGTGACGGCCCTTCTGGGGATGATGGCGATGATCTTTTCCTCGCTCAACGAACGGCGGCGGGAAATGGCGATCTGGCGGGCCATGGGCGCGCGCCCGGCCACCATCCTCGGCCTGCTGGTGTTGGAGGCGGCGCTGATGGCCGCCTTGGGCGCACTTCTCGGCCTCGCGCTGCTTTACACCGGGCTGGCGCTGGCGCAGCCGGTGGTGGACAGCGCCTTCGGCCTCTGGCTGCCGATCGCCCCGCCGACCGGGCGGGAACTGGCCACTCTCGCAGCTGTGATCGTCGCGGCGGCGCTTGTCAGCCTGTTTCCGGCGCTCAGGGCCTACCGCCTGTCGCTGGCCGATGGCATGATGGTCAGGATATGAAACGCGCGCATCCCTGTCGCCGGGCCGTTCTGGCCATGCTCTCGGCAACCCTGCTTCCGGGCCGGGCGATGGCCAGCCCGTTCCGCGAGATCACCTGGCCGGACCTGATCCCCACGGGCGTGCCCTATGGCGAGATCATCGGCCCCGGGCAGATCGACGAGGCCAATGACACCTGGGTGCCCGAATACGACCGCAACGCATGGAAGATGAACACCCGCCTTGACGGCGCGGCGGTCAGGCTGCCCGGCTACATCATCCCCTTCGACGTCACTGCGCAAGGCGTCACCAGCTTCATGCTGGTGCCTTACGTGGGGGCCTGCATCCACACGCCGCCGCCGCCGCCCAATCAGCTTGTCTTCGTCACCACCCGGACCCCCTGGCCCAGCGATTCCCTGTGGGATCCGGTCTGGGCGTCGGGGCGGTTGTCGGTCAGGTCGATGAAAACCCAGGTCGCTGATGTCGGCTATCAGATGGCCGCCGAACGGATCGAGGTCTACGAATGGTAGCCAGCGCCCCGACCCGTCGGGCACTGCTGCTGGCCCTCGCGGCAACGGGGATGACGGGGCGGGCGCTGGCCGACGCGGTGATCGCGCTGGAGTGGCGCGACCTGCTGCCCACCGACGACAAGTCGCTGCCCGGCGACCTGCAGGGCATCGTGCCGCATGATGAAACCGCCATGGCCGCCCGTCAGCCGCCCTCCACGGGCATCCGCACGGACTGGACCGGCAGGATCGTGAGGCTGTCCGGCTTCATCGTGCCGATCGATCACCGGGGCACCGGTGTCACGGCCTTCATCCTGGTGCCCTATGTCGGCGCCTGCGTCCACGTGCCCCCGCCCCCGGCGAACCAGCTGGTCTTCGTGACCACCGGCACGCCTTATGAAAGTTCCGGCATGTTCGAGCCCGTGACGGTCACCGGCATGTTCGGCACCGCGTCGACCTCCACCCAGCTGGCCGAGATCGGATACGCGTTGTCTGCCGAAGAGATCCGGCCCTACCGGCGATAGCGGCCTCTGAGCGCGGCAGTTTCCGCAGTACCTCCGGGGGCGAAGGACAAGATCGCAAAGGATTGGGCCAAGGCGCTGGACGACCGCGGTTTGCCTGGCAGTTCGGCGCGTAGCGATATGCGCCCAAGTCGCCCCCCCCGGTTCCGGTCAGAGCGCTGCCGACTTCTTTTTTGCCACGCCGCCCTGTACGATCATGTCGATCCGGCTGCCCTGATCGGTCAACACGGAGATATCCTCCAGCGGGTTGCCGCTTACGACGATGAAATCCGCATGCGCGCCTGCTGCGATCACGCCAATCTCGCCTTCCTTGCGTAGCACCTTGGCGGCATCAAGCGTCGCCGAGCGAATGACCGTGTGGGTCGGCAAATGGTTCGCCCGGATCAGGAATTCGTCTGACTGGTAGGAATGCATGTCCCCGAGAAGGTCGGTTCCGAAGCCCAGCGTCACGCCCGCCTCGACCCATTTCGCGGTGCGTTCCAGTCCGGCGCCGCGGATGCTTTCGGCACGCTCCATGGCCGCGGGCTCCATTCCGGCGTCGGTGCCCATTTTCGACACGATATCGAGCGTGATGTTGGTCGGAACGACCGGCACGCCCTCCCGCGCCATCCGGGCGATGGTATCGTCGGATGCGAGGTTGCCATGCTCGACGCAGCCGATCCCGCAATCGAGCGCGCGCTGGATCGCCTCATCGCAATAGAGATGTCCCGCGACATAGGTGCCGTAGCCGTCGGCAACCTCCGCGATGGCCTTCAGCTCGTCGCGTGAAAAGACGAGGTAGCCGATGGGATCGGAAGGCGAAGAGACCCCGCCATCCGCCATGACCTTTAGGAACTCGGCCCCGCCCTTGATCTCCTCGCGCGCAGCCTGGCGGACGGAATCGACACCATCGACGATCCGCCCCATCGAGCCCAGGTTCTTCTCGTAGTGCTGCGGATAGGCGGTATCGTAGCGTTGACGATAGTCGTTATGTCCCCCGGTCTGCGACAATGCCTTGCCGCACATGACGACGCGCGGCCCGTCGAACAGCCCGTCGCGTTGCGCCTGACAGATGCCCCAGTCGGCACCGCCCATGTCGCGGACCGTCGTGAAGCCACGCATGAGCATGCCTTTCATGATCTGCGCGGTCTTGTGGGCGACCCATGTATTCGGAAGCGCCGCGCTGAGGGCCAGGTTTCCGCTTACCATGCTGACATGCACATGGCAGTCGATCAGGCCCGGCATGACGACGGCACCGCCCAGATCCATCGTCGTGTCGGCATTGAGCGACAGCGATGTGCCCACCTCCACGAAGCGCCCGTCCTCCACGGCGAAATCCACCGGATCCGGCAGGTCCGCCAGGCTGCCATCGACGATTCGCGCATTCTTGAAGAGTTGGACTGGCATGGGTGCGCTCCTTGAAAATCTAAGATGAGATCGGTCGCAAAACGGGAGATTTGACTTCCGAACAGGTCTGACTATAAAAACAATCAGATCCGTTCGCAAGTCAGGTGATGCATCTTTCTCTCCTGGGTTTCGAACGGCACCCCTGCAACGAACGAGTGAGAAACCAAGTGCGCTGGAAAAAGACCCTGAACGTTGTCGAAATTCATGCCGAAGGCGAGATCGGCAAGGTCATCGTCGGTGGGATCGGTCCGGTGCCCGGGAAAACGATGTTCGACAAGCGGATCCATCTGGAAAATCATATGGATTCGATCCGCAAGATGGTTCTGTTCGAACCGCGCGGTGCCGTCTGGCATAACGCGAACGCGATCCTGCCATCCAATGATCCGGAGGCGGATTACGGCTATATCATCATGGAATCGACCGAATATCCGGTCATGTCCGGGTCCAATACGATGTGTGTCGCCACGGTCCTGCTGGAGACCGGTATCCTGCCGATGGTAGAGCCCGTCACCGAACTTACGCTGGAAAGTCCTGCAGGGCTGATCCGTGTGCGATGCACCTGCGAGGACGGCAAGGTGACGGCCGTTCGGCTCGTGAACCAGCCTGCCTTCGTCTACCACCGCGACAAGATCATCGAGGTGGAAGGCGTCGGAAGCCTGCGCTGCGACGTCAGCTATGGCGGGATGACCTTTGCAATGGTCGAGGCCGCCGATCTCGGTCTCTCCGTACGACCTGACGAAGCCCGGGACCTATGTTCGCTGGGCGAAAAGGTAAAGCGGGCGGCGGCGGAACAGCTGGAGGTGCGGCACCCGCTGAATCCGGGCATCCCCGGCATCACCATCACCGAATTCACCACGCCGCTGGAGCGTGAAGGAAATGTGCTGCGTTCGCGGAATACCTGCATCGTCGCCCCGGGGCGCTGTGACAGGTCGCCCTGCGGAACAGGCTGCTCGGCCCGGCTGGCGCTGTTGCACGCGCGGGGTGAAATGAAACCGGGGGACACGCTGATACACGAGTCCATCACCGGAAGCACCTTCACCTGCGAGATCGACGGCACCACGAAGGTTGGCCCATACGATGCCGTCATTCCGGCGGTTGCAGGTCAGGCGTGGATCATCGGCCTGAACACCATGGGCATGGACCCGACCGATCCCTATCAGGACGGTTTCACTGTCGGCGACACCTGGGGGGCTTAGCCGCGCGCAGGGCCGCCCCGCCCTAGGGGGCGCTGCCGGGCAATCTGCGCGTATCCTGCCCGGATTGCCCGGAAAGGGCGTCCAGCGACATTTGCTTCCATGTCTTCAGGTGCCGCTGGACCGCGAGGTGATCCTCGCTCATCATGCCCAGAACGGCGGTCCCGCGCATCAGGGACAAGGTCATCTGGAATATGTCGATCGCGTCACGGTCGGACGGATCGATATCGAGGATGGCCATCGCGGCAGAGTCGCGAAACTCGATCCAGTCCCTCAGCACATCCTGCAATTTACGACCCAGATTGTTGTCGCGCGCGGCCAGCATGCTGAGTTCGACCGTGGCGCGGTACCATTTGTCTTCGTAGACAAGCGCCCAGAGCGCATCGGCGAATACATCGAAGTCGAGGCGATCGAAAGCGGGGCCGGTATTGAAGGGATAGCCTTCACGATACCTGTCAATGATGTGCTGAAAGGCCGCCGCGAACATGTCGTTTCGTGTGGGAAACTGATGGGTCAACGCGCCGCGTGACACCTTTGCCCGGGCTGCGACGACGCTGGAGGAAACCTTGTGTCCACCCTGTTCGACCATGATGTCGAGTGTTGCCTCACATACAAGCCGGCGGGTGCGGGAAGAGCGTTCCTGCTGGGTGCGCGGCTTTCGCTTTTCTGGGGTTTCCGTCGGATGCGTCGCGGTCACTTCGGGTCGTTCTCGTCTAATTCCGGGCTCGTGATGCGGTTAGCAATATCCTGTTCTCGTTCTGGTTCCAACAGGACTTACCCACCGCACAGGCTCCCAGCCTGACCTGCCGTTGCGATTACAGGTTCAAAGGCCACGGCACCGGATTTTCCTCACCCCGCCCCCCGCAGAGCTTTGCAGGCTCGGGCCCAACGGTGGATCACCCCGGCGCGGTAAAACCGAAGACCGCGAAGGATCCATGCTTGACTTGCGAACACAACTGATTGCAAATACAAGCAGGTTAGTTCGTAAGTTGTGCCGACGCAGGGAATGTATGCTTGGTCGACACCGTGCGACCGAAGCCCGAGGATAGAAGTCCGGGTCTGCCGGGCATGTTCTTGGGTCAAGGCCGAAAACCGGGTCGCCCACGCGCGGATCGCCTGTCGTTGCTGGCCGCAGCGTCTGAGCTTCCGCTGGAACCGCCGCATTCGGCCTTTGGCCTTGTGCGGAAAACAAGAACCGACATGGGAGAATAACAATGACTAAACTGAATCGCCGAAACTTCACCTTTGGCGCCGGCCTTGGCGGTGCCGCTTCGTTGCTGGCTGCCCCCGCCATCGCCCAAAGCCAGAAGGTCCTGCGCCTTCAGTCGATCGATCCGCCGTCTTTCGTCGGTCCGTCGGTGGCGCTGCCGAACTTCGCAAAGGCCGTCGAGGAGATGTCGGGGGGAGAGCTGCGTGTCGAAGTCTACACGGCAGGTCAGGTTGTCCCGACAAGCGAAATCCCCGCCGCACTTGCCGCCGGTGCCATCGATCTCGCGTATACGGGTCAGGTCTATTACACGGGCATCGTTCCCGAGAACGTGCTGTCCTATTCCGCGTTGCCGCCCGCGCTTATTCCGCAGGTGAATGACGGCGTGCAAATCTACAACTACGAGGGTGTGGACGACATCATCGCCGAAGCCTGGGTGCCCGAAGGTGTGAAGGCCTTCAAGTCGCTCTTCCTCGGCGATCCGATCGCCTTCTGGAGCAAGGAGCCTATCAACAGCGTCGCCGAGCTTGGAGGCTTCAAGGTCCGCTCCTTCGGCTATGCGGCGAAGACGCTCGAGAAGCTGGGCGCATCCCCGGTCTTCATGCCGCACGAAGAGGTCTACACCGCCCTGTCTCAGGGATCGATCGATGGGTCGATGACGGCGGCGAGCTACTACAAGCGGGCCAACTACTTCGAGGTTGCGCCCTATTTCTACGACAGTGGATGGTACGAATTCGTGCAGATGGCGACCCTGGCCTCGCTCAACACCTGGGAAGGTCTGTCGGAGGCCCAGCAAAGCATCCTGACCTACGCCATGGCGTCGCTGGGCCGTGAAATGCAGCAACTGACCTGGCTCGAATACCGTCAGATGCTGACGGAGTTCGATGACATGGGCGCCACGCACATCAAATGGGGGCCCGAGGACGTCGCCGCCATTCGCGAAGCGGGCGCGAGCTTCCTTCCGGAAGTGCGTGAGATGAGCCCGAAGGTGAACGAAGGGATCGATACCCTCCAGGGTCACGTCGACAAGTTCTACGGCTGATCCGGTATCGGCTTTCGGCAGGATCGTCACTGAAACGGATATGGCAACAAGGTCATCATGCTAAGACTGTTCGAAATACTGATCGAATGGATCGGCCGGGTGACGGCTCTGCTGGTCTTCGTGCTGATGGCGATCCTGCTCTACGGTGTCGTCGCCCGCTATCTTCTCGACAGCCCGACATCCTGGACCTCCGAGCTCAGCGGGATGCTCTATGCCTGCTACTTCCTGCTGGGCGGGTCCTACGCCCTGATGAAGTCCGAGCATGTGAGCGTCAATATCCTGAGAGATCGGCTCGGCCGCAGGACCGGGGCCGCGGTCGATCTCTTTACCTGGACCTTCTTCTACATCTTCATCGGCGTCATCTTCTGGCTCGGGCTCGATTACGCCCAGTCCTCGATCGCGAGGCTGGAGCGCTCCCACACGGTGTGGCGCCCCTATATCTGGCCGATCAAACTGATGCTTCCTCTCTCTGCGCTGCTGATGCTGCTTGCCGCGCTGCGGAAAACCCTAGGTGACCTGAGGATCGTCCTCGGAAAGGACGGCCCCGATGTTCAGTGACCTGGTCGGCATCGAAACCGTTACCACGATGCTGTTCCTGTGCATGCTGGTGCTCATGGTGCTGGGCCTGCCCCTGGCATTCTGCCTGGGCGGCACGGCAGTCGTATTCGGTTTTCTGTTCTGGGGGCCGCAATCGGCATATGTGATCATGCTGAAGGCCGGCAATACCATGAACGAGACGGTTCTGGTCGCCGTCCCCCTGTTCGTCTTCATGGGCTACATGCTGGAAAGGGCGGGTATCGCCGACCAGCTGTTCGGGTCGATCCGCACATGGATGGGGGGAACGCCCGGCTCCCTTGCCTCGACCACGATCGTCGGCTGTACCGTCGTCGCCGCGATGAGCGGCATCAGCACGACCGGGGTGCTCATGATGGGCATCATCGCGTTGCCCGCGATGATTTCGCGAGGGTATGACAGCAGGCTGGCGATGGGGTCGATCATGGCCGGCGGCGCGCTCGGTGCCCTGATCCCGCCAAGCATCACTTTCATAGTCTATTCCACGATCTCCGACGTTTCCATCGGTCGTCTCTTCCTTGGCGGCCTGCTGCCCGGACTTCTCCTGTCGGGCCTCTTCATCGGCTACATCACGACCACCTGCCTGCTGAAACCGGCGCGTGGCCCGGCGATCCCGAAGGAGGACCGTCCCCCGTTGTCCGAAAAGCTCCGGTCGCTGAAGGACCTCGTTCTTCCCATCGTGCTGATCGTCGGGGTTCTGGGTTCGATGTTCTTCGGCATCGCCACGCCGACGGAGGCGGCCGCGGTCGGTGCCGTCGGGGCCATCGTATCGGCTCTGGTCGCGCGACGGCTGAACTGGAGCAATCTCTCGTATTGCAGCCTGAAGACCTTCAGCACCATTGCAATGGTGATGTGGATCGTCTTCAGCGCGAATGTCTTCGCATCCGTCTACCAGGGCCTGGGTGCTGCGCATTTCATCCAGGGCCTGATGACAGACTGGAACGTGCACCCGATCGTGGTGATCATCCTCATCCAGATTATCTGGATCCTGCTTGGAGCCCTGATGGATTCCCTCAGTATCCTGATGATCACCGGACCGATTTTCGTGCCCGTGGCCGTTGCACTTGGCTATGACCCGCTGCTGCTGGGCGTACTCTTCGTACTGACCTCCGAGATCGGGTATCTCAGTCCCCCCTTCGGCGTGAACCTGTTCGTGATGCGGAGCATCACTTCGTCAGACGATGTCCCGATGACCGACATCTACGCCTCGGTCATCCCCTTCATCATCCTTCAGATCATCGGGCTGATACTGGTCATGTCCTTTCCGGTGATCGCGACGTGGCTGCCGGATCTCGTATTCGGGTAGAGACCCAGCCTCATGCCAGGCCCGCCGCCACTCGGTCTCCCGGAAGGGGTCCGGTTTGTCTGAACGGCACTGTTGCATTCATCGACGGGTCGAGCATCGCAAATGGCATTGTGCCAAAATCGGTCCGATCCAGACGATCTGCCTTGGGGGCAGCAATACGGATGGTCGCGCCTACTTCGCCTGGGACAGCGGCATATCCGGGCGTTGAAGCTCCCATAGCCGCTCGACGGTGGCATAGTCGCGGTAGCCGCAGCGTGCAATCGGACGTGCCAGGTTCAGGTCAAATCGACCGTCGATGATGAAATCGTCGTTGATATGGGTCGCCATGACCTGTCCGATAACAAGATTATAACCTGTTTCCTGCCCCGCAAGGTCCCTGATCGATTCAAACGAGACCAGCTTGCATTCAAGCGCGGCCGGGCTGGACTGGACGAAAGGAGCCTTGATCACCCGCGAGCGTCCGATCTCGAGACCGGCGTGCAAGAACTCATTCGCACCGTCATCCAGATGTGCCGAACTGATGTTCATGGCCTCTGCGAGCCTTTCGTTCACGAAGCTGACGGTGAATTCTCCATGCACCTTCGCATTCTGCGCGGAGTGCTTGATCCCGTCGCTCGAAAACGCCACGAGGTGAGGGTATCTGGCCAAAGCCTGAAAGTAGGAAAATGGGCCGAGATTTGGTATTCCCTCCGCATTCAGGGTGCCGATCCAGCCGATCGGTCGCGGCGCAATGATCGCGTTGAAAGGGTCATGCGACAGACCATGATGCTGGTCAGCGGCATAGAACATCGGATGCGTCCTTCTGTTTTTCCTTCGCCCCGTCTGAAGGGGCCTGGCGTATGTCGGCCGATCTAGACACCGGTTCCCGAACCAGGGCGTTTCTGTGGAAAGGGCAGGTATCTGCTTTGGCGCAGTCTTTCGTGCACATCGACCGTTTGTCTTCACTCGTTCTGGCAGGCATCGGAGCCCCTCGATCTTTATCGAGACGCGAAGGTCCTATCTGTGTCCCCGCGCCCTGTCTTGGACCATGAGTGAAGGATAGGATCGATAATGCCAACGAAATAATATCAATCAATAAATCCGAAAATATTATCAATTCAGGAATCAACGTCTGCAGGGGCAGACGGAATAACATCCTGCAATGCCGTCATAACTGAAGGGAATTTGTGCGAGGCGACCAGTTTGGCGCACCTTTGGGTGCCGCGGTCAGGAACTCGAACCAAAAGCGCGCCCGATCTTGCGAGAGCGCTTGCAGAACAGCGGCGGAACAGGCCGGCAGGCCCGCCACCTCGACTGCGGAATTGATACCGAGTGAAGGAACACTATGCCAGTTTACCCCTTTTCGAACCGGTCGGAAATCCGATGGCCCGGATCGACACATGTCCATGAGTGAGAAATACATGACATCAGAAACGGGTCACGCGATACCCAGGGCGCACGGTCTTCACGCATTGCGACTGCGACGTGCCCGAAACATCATGGATCTGCGGTCCGCAGCGCGGTTACGGCTGCCGCGCGCCTTCGCCGATTTCGTGGACGGTGGCGCAGAGGATGAATTGACCCTCGCGGGCAACCGCAGGGCCTGGGCCGAGACGACTCTCGCGCCGCACATCCTAACCGACGTTTCCGAGGTCGACCTGAGTTGCAGCGTGATGGACCAAAACTGGACGAGGCCTTTCATGATCGGTCCGACCGGCGCCGCCGGGTTCCTCTGGCCCAAAGGGGATCTGGCGCTCGCGCGGACGGCCGCAAGGACCGGAATCCCCTTCGTGCTGTCGACCTCGGCCAACATTTCGATCGAAGATCTGCGTCGGCAGATCGATGGCCCGCTCTGGTTCCAGAGCTACATCTTCCGCGACAGGGAATTCACGGAACGGCTCATCCGCCGGGCGGAGGCCGCCGACTACTCCGGTCTTGTGATAACTGTCGACTTTCCCGTCGGCGGCAACCGGGAAAGGGATTACCGCAACGGCTTTACCGTGCCGTTCCGCTATCGCCCCCGTGTCGTCTGGGATTTCGCGATCCACCCGCTGTGGTCGATGCAGATGTTGGCGGACGGCACCCCGGAACTGGCCAACCTGCGCGACTTCACCTCGGACGCTGACCCGTCCGAGGTCGCCTCTTCGGTCGGCAAGAATTATGATGCCGCCTTCGACTGGGACGACCTGGCACGCATCCGGGATCTCTGGCCGCGCAAGCTGATCGTGAAGGGCGTCGTGCGCGCCGACGACGCGGCTCGGCTGGTCGAGCTGGGCGCCGATGCCATCGTGGTGTCCAATCACGGCGGGCGGCAACTCGATGGCGGGATCGCGACGCGCGATGCTCTGCCCGCGGTCGCCGCTGCCGCGCGTGGTCGCGTGCCGGTCCTGGTAGACGGTGGCATCCGCCGCGGATCGGATGTCGTGAAGGCTCTTGCCCTGGGCGCGTCGGGTGTCCTGCTCGGTCGCACCACCCTCTACGGCCTTGCGGCCGGAGGTGCGGAGGGCGTCGAGAAAGCGATCGCCATCCTTTCGGCCGAGGTGAAAAGGACGATGCAGCTTTGCGGCGCCGTCCGAACCGCGGACATCGGCCCGGACCTCCTGACGAATATCGACTGCAAGAAAGGAACCGAAACATGAGCACTGTCGACACCCCCGAGAACGGCCGTTGGCCAAGCCCATTCAACGCCGAAGTCCGCAACGGCATCACGCCGGACCGCAAGATCCTCTTTGCCGACTGCACCCTGCGGGATGGCGAACAGCAGGCGGGTCTCGTGCTCAACCGGGCCGAGAAAGTCGAGATCGCACGCGAACTGGACGCCCTCGGCGTGCACGAGATCGAGGCCGGGACCGTCGCCAGCAGCGCCGAGGATCGGGCCGCGATCGAGGAACTGGCGGGGATGGGGCTGCGCCCGCATGTCTCGGTCCTGTGCCGCGGCATGGAGAAGGATATCGATGACGCGAAGGCCCTCGGATGCTGGGGCGTGCGTCTGAGTTATCCGGTCAGCGCGATCGAGCGGAAATACAAGCTCAAGGGGATGGACGATGAGACCTATCTCGTCCGCGCCAAGGAGCTGACGCGATACGCAAAGGCCAAGGGTCTGTATGTCGTCTTCAGTCCCTACGACACTACGCGCGCCGACCTGCCCTTCCTGCGCCGGTTCGTCTCGGAGATGGACCGGGAAGGAACAATCGACCGGTTGCGGATTGTCGACACCACCGGCTGCGCACTGCCCGGCGCCGTTACCCGGGTCGTGTCCGAAATCCGCGACGCCGCGCCCACCATGGCGCTGGAGGTCCATTGCCACAACGATTTCGGCCTGGCCTGCGCAAATACCCTGGCCGGGCTCGAGGCAGGCGCAGACTATGTTTCCGGCACCTTCAACGGGATCGGCGAACGGTCGGGAAACGTCGCCAACGAAGAGGTGGCGATGGCGCTGGAAGTGCTCTACGGCTACGATACCAAGCTGGACCTGAAGCGGTTCAAGTCCGCCTCGGAACTGATCGAACGCCTCACCCGCACGACGCTGTCGGTGAACAAGCCGGTTGTAGGTCGCAACTCCTTCCGACACGAGGCGGGAATGGTCGTCGCGGGTCTGCTCAAGAATGCGTACACCGCCGAAGCCTACGATCCCGCCCTGGTAGGACAGACCCGGGAAATTGTGGTGGGCAAGAAAAGCGGTGTCGCCTCGGTCGCCTACAAGGTAAAGCTTTTGGGTCTGGACGTCCCCGAGGACAGATTCCCGACGATTCTCGAACGGATCAAGGAAATCGCCGTCGAACGGCATGGGCCAGTCAGTGACGATGAATTCCGGAAGATCGCAGCGGCGCAGGACTGATGGCTTCGGGGCGAAGTGGTTCGAGCCTGTCGCGCTCGGCGATCAGGTGTTCTCGGAACTCCTGCGCCGGTGCCGACAGCGCTTGGCCAGGCAACCGCACCAGGTGCAGTGGGCGGAATGCGCGGGGTATGATCGGGCGCCCCACAAGGTCGTGCGAACTGACCAGTGGCAGCGACAGGTGGGGGATGACCGAAAGGCCAAGCCCCTCGGCCACCATGGCGCCGATGGTCGTGATGTGTCCAACCTCGTATTCTGCGCCCATTCCCTGCCCGGCGCTGTGAAAGGCATCCTCAATCAGCTGCCGCACCGGCGACTGGCGTGTGACGGCGATGAAGGGATACGCCGCGATTTCGTTCCAGCCGACCGCGGGGGCAGCCGAGAGCGGATGCCCCCGCGGGCACAACAAGATGAAATCGTCCTCGCCCATCGGATCGGTGGCCAGGTCATCCTCTCCCTGTGCAAGGCTGGTCAGGCCCAGATCGCAGGTGCCCTCGCGCACCATGTCGGCGATCGTGGAGGCCATGCCATCGTAGATCAGCACCTTAATGCCCGGATGCGCGGACTGGAACTCGGCCACGGCGCTGGCAAGAAACCCCGAGGCCAGGGACGGCACGGCCGCAACGGTCACATGTCCATGGTCGAGCGAAGACGCCGACCGAAGGTTCGCAATGGCGCGATCCATCTCCTCGGCAAGCCGTTCCGCCGTGCGCTGGAAATCCCGGCCCGCGGGCGTCAAGGTGACCCCGCGGGGACCCCGATGGAAAAGGCTGACGCCCACGATCTGCTCGAGCGACTTGATTGCCTGGGTCACGCCCGGTTGAGTCAGCCTCAAGACAGCGGCTGCTCCTGTCACCGAACCATGGCGGGCGACAGCGACAAAGGCGCGAAGATGGCGTTCGGAAAGGGACATGGCATGATCCTTGCAGTTTGGGAATTGGTCCACAGCAGCGACAATGCACGGAATATTCCCGCGCGGAACAAGGAGCGAGGCAAATGGACCGGCTGAGAGAGATGGAGACCTTCGTCGCCGTTGCGGAGAGCGAAAGTTTCACCCACGCGGCGCGGCAGCTCGGAACGTCGCGCGCGACCGTGACGCGCATTGTCGCAGGGCTCGAAGCCCGGCTGGGCATACGACTTCTGGTGCGGTCGACGCACGACGTCAGCTTGACGGCCGCTGGTAGCCTGTTCGCTCGCGAAGCCGAAGATATCCTGGCTCAGGTCAGCATATTGCAAGAGCGCATAGGACGGGAGCAGGCCGGCATGAGCGGCGAGATTCGTTTCGGCGCCCCGCCCTCGTTCGCGAGACTGCACATGCAGCGCGCGATCCACGATTTTCGTGCCGATCACCCTGGGGTCACCTTCGAGGTCCTGGTCGATGACGGCTCGATCAACATTGTGCGCGAGGCACTGGATTTCTCGATACGCATCGCGCCAATCCTGCCCGACATGGCCCATGTCGCGCGGCTTCTTGTCCGCGTCCCGCAGTTTCCGGTGGCCGCCCCCTCCTATCTCGACCAGGTCGGCCGGCCCGGACATCCGCAGGACCTGACGGCACACGAGTGTCTCGTTCACCGCCTGAAGTCGCCTTCCGGCATCTGGACCTTTGACGAGGAGGAGCAGGTGCGCGTGCGCGGGGCGTTGTCGTCGAACATGGGAGAGATGTTGCGCACGGCCGCGATCGCCGGCGAGGGCGTATCGATTCACCCGACCTACATGATCGCGGACGAACTGCGCTCCGGTGCGCTGGAGCGGGTTCTCCCCAGCCACAGGGCCGAGGAGATGACGATTTACGCGGTTTATCCCGAAAGGCGCTTTCGCCCCGAACGGGAACGCGCCTTTCTCGATTTTCTGCGCAAATGGCTGCGCAATCAGCTGGACTGGTTCGCCGACTGACCGCGCCGCGCGGCTATACGGCCGCTTGCGCAAGAACCTTGTCCGCCATGACTTGGCAACGCTTGATCAGGCGGGGCGTGTCCGGCCCGTAATCTGCCACGGCATTGTGGATGGTGCCGAAATTGTCCCACATCAGCACGTCGTTCTCGCTCCACAAGTGTTTGTAGCGGTACTTGTCCTGAAGCTGGTGCTGGAACAGGAACTGAAGGATCTCGTCGCTTTCCTCCTTGTCCATACCATCGATCCGGACAGTGTAACCGGGATTCGCGTACAACACTTTGTCGCCGGTGATCGGGTGCGTCAGTAAGACCGGCTGCGACACCGGCGGCTTCTTGGCCTTCTGCTCCTCGGTCAGCGGCGGGCGGGTGGAGCCTTTTTCGCGGCGCATCATCTCCCAGAACTTGTTGAAGTCATGGGTTGCGGTCCGGCCTTCGAGCTTCCGCTTCAGGTCCTCGGGCAGATCCCGATAGGCCTGGCGCATATTCGAGAACTCGGTGCATCCCAGGGGCGTGCCGTCCCGGCGCGGAATCTCGATTCCGTAAAGAACGTTCGCAAAGGCCATTTCCTTGGAGTAGCTCATGTCTGTGTGCCAGTCCTGGCCGGCATCCGCCAATCCAATCGGTTTGCCATCGACGATCTTGTTGGACAGGATCATCACCTCGGGGTGGTCCGGTTCCTGATAGTTGCCGGCGACGTTGATCTCGAGCGTGCCAAAATTGGCGGAAAAGTTCTTAAGGTCGACCGGCTCCAGATGCTGATCGGGAAAGCTGACGACGCCGTACTTGCCAAGTGCCTGGCGCACTTCCTCCACCTGCCCTTCAGTCAGCGGTTTCGAAAGGTCGATATCATAGATGCGGGCGCCGAAGCCCTCTTCATTTGGCGTAATCTTCATGATCTTCTCCTATTGCGAGCAATTGCGGCCGGCGGAGTCCGGCGCTCGGCCGAACAATAGGTGTGCCGGCCGTCCGCACGACAGGGTCGTTCTTCAAACAACGGTGTTGCAAATAGTGAAACACGAAGCGCTCGCTATTGGAGGCCGGTTTTCTTAACTATCCGCCCCAATGATCGAAAAGTCGGATCAATAGATCAGCATTACTAAATTGTCTCAAATCTATCCCACCGGGTACGTTCCCGTGGCTGGCGTTCTGGTTCCAGTCCACTGGACAGTGCAGGGAAATGCCGAGAAACAGCGGTTTCTCATGGCACTGCCATGCGGAGGGAGAGGGCCGCCGGAATATATGGGGAGGAAAGAAATGCTTCGGAACTGGAAACAAATTTGTGTGGGACTCGCCGCCGTCGGAATCGCGGGCGGCGCCTTTGCGCAGGATACGCGTCTGACGATCATTCACGGCAGTCCTTCGGGGCATCCGATCACGCGCGCCGTGGAAACCTGGATGGAATGCATCCAGACCACGGAAGGGCCGCAGGCGGACGTGAGCTACTACCCGGGAGGGCAGATTTCGGGCATTGCCGAACTGCTGCAGGGTCTCAACAACGGGGTGGGCCATGCCGCGCCTATCGCCGCGGGATACGTCAGCGAAAAACTGCCCCTGAACGGTGTCGTCATGTTGCCGGGCCTCGGGTCGACGGCGCAGGAGGTGATGGACGCCTACGGTGCGGCGCTTGAATCCGGCCCTCTGCGCGAAGAATTTCTCTCGAACGGCGTCGTGCCGATCTGGGTCATGGCCTGGCCGCCCTACCAGATCATGTCGACGAGCGACCCAATTACCAGCGCCGAAGATTTCAGCGGCAAGGTCGTCCGGTCCGCCGGCGGGACGATGAACCTGACTATCGAATCGCTCGGTGCCGCACCGGCCGAGATCACCATCGGTGATGTCTACGTGGCGATGGAGCGTGGGACGGCCGATGCGACAATTTCCTCGTTCTCCAGCATCCGGTCCTATGGGCTTGCCGAACTGGCGTCCTCTGTCAGCTTCAATGCGTCCTTCGGCACCTTCACGAACGTCTTCGTGATAGACCAGGACAAGTGGACGGAATTCTCGCCCGAGATGCAAGACAAGGCGATGGCCTGTGGTGAAACCACAGAGACGGCGATGGCCGCATTTCTGGATGCGGAGACCGACGAACTCGCCGCCGAATTCAAGGAGCAGGGAATCGATGTCTACAACCTGTCGGATCCGCAGCTCGATGCCTTCGCCGATGCCATGACCGCCGTCAGTAACGACTGGGCCGACCGGCTCGAGAAGCGCGGGCTACCGGCACGTCAGGTGCTTGAGGATTACACGTCAAGGTTCGGTGGCACGGAGTGACCGACGCGCCTGGCGTCGTCACCCGTCCGGACGAACAAAGCAACAGAATACGAAAAGGAGGAGCCATGACTGCGTTTGAGCAAGTGAAGCAACAGGTATCGGAAGAGGAATGGAAGACCCGGGTCGATCTGGCGGCGGCCTATCACCTCACCGCGCATTACGGCATGACGGACATGATTGCCAACCACATCTCGGCAGAGGTGCCGGGGGAGGACGGCGCATTCCTTATCAATGCCTACGGCTATCTCTACGAAGAGATCACCGCCTCCAACCTGGTAAAGATCGACCTCGACGGCAACATCTTGTTCAATCCGAATGAAGAATACGGAATCAATCAGGCCGGGTTCGTCATTCACAGCGCGATCCATGCCGCCCGCGACAATGCGCAATGTGTTATTCATACCCATACGCCAGCGGGGATGGCCGTGTCGGCGCTCAAATGCGGCCTGATGCCCATCACGCAGACGGCAACCCGTTGGCGGGATGTGCCGCACCACGACTTCCAGGGCATCGCCGTCGACTTGTCCGAGCGCGAGTCCCTTGTTCGTGACCTGGGCGATGCCGAGGTGATGATCCTTCGCAATCACGGGCTGATTGCTCTCGGCGCGAGCATCGCGGAGGCGTTCAACAACATCTACCGCCTCGAACTGGCCTGCAAGGCCCAGGTCATGGCGCTCGGATGCAATACCGAGATCCTTGTCCCCGACCAGAGCGTGCTGGATCGGACCTACAACCAGTGGAGCCCCAACGTGACTCGACGCTACGGCATCCTGGAATGGCCGGCGATGCTGCGACTGCTCGATCGCGTCAGCCCCTCGTACAAGAAATGAGGCAGGGCGACATCGCAAAGAAGGTTATCAGCACGGAGGCGAGGATATGCCCGGCGTTCTGGTAACCGAGAAGGACCTTCACCCCGCAGCCGTCGCGGTACTGTCGGACGCTGGGTTCGACCCGGTCTACATGAGCGGCGAGATCACCGAGGAGAGGTTAATCCGTGAGTTGCGGGAAACCGCACCTTTCGCGCTGCTTCAGCGGGGCAACCCACCGGTAACGCGGCGGGTGCTCGAGGCGGGGCAGCCGGAACTCAGGATGATATCGAGGCATGGTGTCGGCATAAACACACTGGACCTCGCCGCTGCCACGGAGCTGGGCCTACCCGTCGCGACAGCCGGTGACGCAGGCGCACCTTCGGTGGCAGAGCACGTCATGGCTTTGATCCTGAGCGCCTGGCGAGACGTCCTGTGGCTGGATTCACGGTTGAAACTGGGCCGCTGGGACCACACCAGCTATCTTGGCCGGGAGTTGCGGGGCCACACCCTGGGTCTGGTCGGTTTCGGGCGGATCGCCGCGCGCGTCGCGGCCCTTGCCCAGGCTTTCGGAATGCGCGTGATCGCGACATCCCGCACACCCGCGCGCATTGATCCGGACCTGGCCGCGGATGTCGGGTCTCTGGACGCCCTGCTGGACCAATCCGATATCGTCAGCCTCCACGTCCCCCTCAACGCCCAGACGGCCGGTATCATCGGCGACGCCGAGCTCGGGCGGATGAAGAAGACCGCGCTGCTGGTCAATGTCGGGCGCGGGGGGCTCGTGGACGAGGAGGCCCTGGCAAGACGATTGCACGCCGGCGATCTGGCCGGTGCCGCTGTCGATGTGCTGATGAACGAGCCTCCGCAACCGGGAGACCCGCTTCTGGCCGCACCGAATGTCATCGCAACCCCCCATATCGCGGCATTCACCGCGGGATCGATGGAGCGCACGGCAACGACCGCGGCGCGGAACATCGTGCGATTTCACGAGACGGGAACCGTGGAGCCGGCGCTTCTGGCCAATCCGGAGGTAATGGCCGGTTCCCGGAATGCCGACCGAAGAGGCGCCGGTGGCGCTTGAGCGCCACCATTCGACAACATTTGGAGTAAGACACTATGAATTGGTCCTCGGTCCACGCTGTGGCGGAGCGATCCGTCCGGTTCGTGGAGAACTTGTTTGCCATTGGTGCGGGCGTCTGTCTCGTGATCATGGCGGTCCTGATCTCGGTCGATGTCGGCCTGCGTTACCTCTTTTCCAGCCCGCTGACATTTCAGCTCCAGCTCGTCCGGTTCTATCTGCTGGTCGCCATGTTCATGCTGGCGCTTCCTTGGGGGTACCGCAACGGAGGCGCGATCCAGATCCAGAACCTGATCGACAAGCTCCCGGTTGCTGCCGCCCGGCCACTGATCCGCATCGGCTTGCTTGCCTCCGCGCTCTATCTCGGTGCGCTCGCCATCGAGGGTGGCAAGGGCTTCTGGTCGGCCTGGACAAAGTCAGAAGTGGTGATGGGGGTCATCGACTGGCCCGTAGCCTGGTCCTGGATCTGGATACCATTGGGATGCGGAATGCTCTCGCTGCGGGTCTTTCTCGACAGCGTGGCGCCGGTGCTTCCAAAGATCGGACTTGAAGAATAACGGATCTGGGGCCGAAGCCAGGGCGTCATAAGGGAGAGGAAGAAAGATGGTAATTGGAATTGGCGTGCTGCTGTTGATCGCCACGATCGTGTTGGGCGTGCCAGTCGGATTTGCCCTGGGTATCGCAGGTACCCTGAGCATGATGATGCTGGTCGACCTCTCGGTCATCATGGGCCTCATGCACCAGGTGGTGCATCACACGGCGTCCAACTATGTGCTGCTGACGATCCCAATGTTCGTGCTCATGGCCGAGTTCCTCGGGACCGGGGGCATTTCGCGTGATCTGATGGTCAGCTGCGACAATTTACTGCGGCGTGTGCGGGGCGGCCTGGCAATGGCCTGCGTTCTCGCGGGCGCCGTGCTCGCCGC
>JBKAGF010000032.1:0-44370 GCA_046290265.1 Roseovarius sp.
CCGGAGACTCGGGGGGCGCTGCCCCCCGACGTCGAAACTCCGCCGGAGTTTCGACGCTCCCCCCGGGATACTTCCGGCAAGAAGAAAAGGGCGGATACTGCGCCCTCAGGCCGGTTTGCGCGTTGCGATCAGCACGCCCGCCCCTGCCAGCGCCATGCCGGCCCAGGCCAAGGGCGGCATGACCTCCCCCAGCAGCAGCCAGGCCAGCAGCGCGGCCAGCGGGGGCACCAGGTAGAAGAGCGCCGAAACCCGCGACACGTCGCCGGCGCGGATCATCGCCAGAAGCAGCCCCACCGCCACCAGCGAATTGCCCAGGACGAGGTAGATCATCACCAGGACGAAGGGCCATTGCCAGTCGATCCCGAGATCGTCCTGCAGTGCCAGCAGCGGCAGGATGCCGAGAAAGCCGGCCGCGTAGCCCACGAGATTGGCCGTGACCGGGTGGTGGCGCAGCCCGAACCGTTTCTCCCACAGCGAGGCGGCGACGATCCCCGCCAGCCCCAGAAGCGCGAGGACCAGACCGCCGGCGGTGGGCGACTCGACCGCGGCGCGGGCCGCGATCACCACGCCGGCCCCCAGCAACCCCAGCAAGAGACCGCACCAATTGCGCCAGCCCACCCGCTCGCCCGACCAGCGCGGCGCGATCAGCGCCACGAGGATCGGTTGCAGCGCCATCAGAAGCGCGAGCGTGCCCGCCGCCACGCCGGCATCCATCGCGGTGTAGCACATGCCGAAATAGACCGCCTGCATCAGCACCCCCACGATGGCGAGATGCATCCATCCGGCGCGGCTTGCCGGCAGCGGCGGGCGCAGCACGAGCCACAGCACCGCCATCACCCCCACCACCAGCGCAAAGCGCAGCGCCAGGATGGTCATCGGCGCGGCATAGCCCAGACCGACCTTGGCCACCGCGTAGCCGCCCGACCACAGCAACAGGAAGATGAGCGGCGCAAGCCGCAGCCAGAGCGGGCGATCCGGTGTCATGACGTTCGGTGTGTCCCTGGATGGTTGTTGCCGTCACTTATGGGCCGTCCATGCGGCGGGCGACAGTCCCTTTCGCGACACCGACGCCGCACATATGCAAAGCGCGACCCGGGCTATGCCCACCGGTCCGGGCGGCGGAAACGGGAAAGCTGCTCCGCGCCGGACGGGGCTCGCCACCGGAAATTGCGCGCGCCACAGGCACGCCCCGGATCCGGCGCGACAGGGCAAAAGCGAATTTCCGCCGACAGCCCTGCGACTTACGCAGATTCACGCGGATGAAATTCATGTGACCTGACATGGAACCCAACGGCTCTAAGCTCGTTAAGGGTACAGCAAAAGGAAAGAGGACCCATGAAAAAACAGTTTACAGCTCTCGTGGCCGCAGCCGCTCTGACAGTGACCGCCTGCGATACCCTGACCGACGAAGAACAGGGTGCGCTGATCGGCGCCGGTGCCGGTGCCGTCGCAGCACAAGCTTTCGACGCTAACCTCGGCTGGACCGTGGTTACCGCCGCGGCTGGTGCCGCCGCCGGCGCCCTGATCGCCCGCAACCAGCGCACCAACGAATGCGCCTATGCGGACGGTCGTGGCGGCTACGTGACGCGTCCCTGCTAAACGACAGAAAATTCTGCGAATTTTCTTGCCCCACATTCTTCGGACGAAGAATGTGGGGTTTCTCGTTTCAACCCCGGCCGCGATAGGGCGGCACGCCCTGATCCGGTACCCAGACCCCCTGCGGCATCGCGCCGGTCTGCCAGAAGACGTCGATCGGTATCCCCCCGCGCGGATACCAGTACCCTCCGATCCGCAGCCATTGCGGCTCAAGGAAATCCGCCAGCCGCCGCGCGATCGAGATCGTGCAATCCTCGTGGAACGCCCCGTGATTGCGAAAGCTTGTCAGGTACAGCTTCAGCGACTTGCTTTCCACCAGCCACCGCCCCGGTACGTAATCGATCACCAGATGCGCGAAATCCGGCTGTCCGGTCATCGGGCAGAGCGAGGTGAACTCCGGCGCGGTGAACCGCACGTTATAGGCCACGTCGGCCTGCGGGTTCTCGACCCGCTCCAGCTCGGCCTCTTCGGGGCTTTGCGGCACTTTCGTTTCGCCGCCCAGCTGCTTGAGATCCTTGTAGATATCGTCGCTCATTCCGTCCTCCGTCACACCCCGCGCATGTTGCCCCACAGGGTCACATGCAACTGCGGCAGCACCCGCGCGTCATACCACTTTTCTTCCGTCACCCGGTCGACAAGCCAGCGCATCCGCGCCTCCAGCCCCTCGCGGTCGACCGTCGCCGTATCGTCATCGGGCGGCGGCGGCGTATGGTTGCCCGGCTGCAGGTAGACGGGCAGTTGCGGAAACATCGCCGCCGCCTCGCGCGCATAGGCGAAATCCGCCTCGTCGAATACGACCAGCTTCAGGATCGTCTGCGTGCCTTGCCCCGCCTCGACGCATTCGGCCACCAGGCGCCAGTCCGTCACCATCCCGCTCGACGGCGGTTTCGGCGACAGCACCAGCATGTCCAGCGCCTCGAACCAGCCGCGCACGACCGAGCCCTGCGTCTCCATGGCAAAATAGCACCCCTGTTCCTGCCCCAGACGAATGAGCTCCGCCATCGGCTGGATCGCAGGGTTGCCTCCGGACAGCGTGATCAGGATCGGCTTGCCCCCCGACAGGCGCGCCACCTCCTCCATGATCGCCTCGGGCGTCATCGGCTTCCACGTGTCGCGATAGTCGTTGTCCACCGCGTGCATACTGTCGCACCACGAACAGCGGAAATCGCAGCCCCCCGTGCGCACGAACACGGTCGGCTGGCCAATGAGCGCCCCCTCGCCCTGGATGGTCGGCCCGAAGATCTCGGACACGCGAATGAGGCGCTTGTCGTTCATGGTCATGATGCCGGCCTGTATTCCGCCCAGGTCTTGGGCGTCTCGCTCACCTTCGCCGCCGTGACTTCTGGCCAGCGCGCACGGCACCAGTCATGGAAATGTTTCGCCAGCCGTTCGGCGGTCACGCAATCATCGCCCAGCACGTCATTGAGGTGCCGGTGATCGAAGCTGTCATCGACATACCGCTTGAACGCGCCCAGATCATGGTAATCCCGCACGAACCCGTGCGCGTTCAACGCCTCGGCCCGCAATTCGATCACGACCACATAATTGTGCCCATGCAGCCGCGCGCATTGATGGTCCTCGGGCAGCCCGTGCAACTGGTGGCTGGCCGAGAAATGGAACTCCTTGGTGATCGTGTACATCACGCCACCCCCGTCGCCGCTTTCCAGAACTGCGCATCGGCATAGGCGGTCGGGTCCGCGACCCCGGCCAGGTGAAACGCCTCGCGCCGCTCCACGCAGGTGCCGCAGCGCCCGCAATGCACGTCCCCGCCCTTGTAGCACGACCATGTCTCGGCAAAGGGCGTTCTCCATTTCGCACCTTCGGTCACGATATCCGCCTTCGACCCGGTCAGGAACGGCGTATACAGCTGCACCTCGGCCACGCCCTCCAGCGCCTCGTCCTGCATCGCCTGGAACGCCCCGACAAAGCCGGGCCGACAGTCGGGGTAGATGAAATGATCCCCGCCGTGGACAGCGGCCGCCACCGCCTCGGCCTTCTCGGCGGCGGCCATGCCGAACGCGATGGCCAGCATGATCGCGTTGCGGTTCGGCACGATGGTGATCTTCATCGTCTCTTCCGCGTAATGCCCGTCCGGCACCTCGACATCATCGGTCAGGGCCGAGCCCGACAGCGCCGCACCCACGCCCGAGATGTCCACCACCTTGTGCGGCACGCCCAGACGGCGCGCACAGGCCGCGGCGAAGTCCACTTCCTTCACATGCCGCTGGCCGTAATCGAAGGACAAAAGCCCCCGCAGCGTGCCCTCGCCCGCCACCTTGTGCGCGAGCGACACGGAATCAAGCCCGCCAGAGCAGATCACGATCGTATCCATTGATTTGGTCCTTGTTTTTTAACGCGGGTAGGCTGCGACCGCAGGGCGCTCAGTTACCGGTTTCGCCGCCCTCTTGCAAGACCCGCGCCGCCACGTTGCGCCCCGACCACCACCAGAACCGCCACATCAGGAAGACGCCCGCCAGCGCCAGCCCCACCGCAAGTCCCAGCCAGATACCCACGCCGCCCCAGCCCAGCCGGAACCCCATGGCATAGCTCACCGGCACCCCGACCACCCAATAGCTGACGGCGGCGATCCACATCGGCACCCGCGTATCCTGCACACCGCGCAACAGCCCCAGGGCCATCACCTGCGCCGCGTCCACCAGCTGAAACAGCGCCGCTGCGGCCAACAGGCCCACCCCCACGGCAATCACCGCCTCGCGGTCCGGCTCGCCGGGCGCCAGGAATACCCCGATCATCGGTTCCGGCACCGCCAGGAACAGGATCACCGTCACGGCGGCAAATGCGCCCGACAGCGCCAGGACCACTTTCGCCCCGTCCCGCAGCCCCGGCCCGTCGCCCCGCCCGAACGCGGTCCCGGCCCGGATCGTGGCGGCATTGCTCAGCCCCACATGCACCATGAAGGTCAGCGCACTGACCTGCAGCGCGATCCCGTGCGCGGCCAGCGGTATCGTCCCCAGCCAGCCCATCATCACCGTCGAGGCGGCGAACAGCCCCACCTCGGCCAGGTTCGTGATCCCGATGGGCCAGCCCAGCCGGAACACCCTTGCCAGCGCCTCACCGTCCGGCCGCCAGACCCGCGAGAACAGCGCGTGCTCGGGCATCACCCAGGCCGCGTAGATCGCCAGCGCCACGAAACTGGCGCTCGTGACCACCAGCGAGGCCACCGCCGCTCCGCGCACGCCCATTTCCGGCGCGCCCCAGTTGCCGAAGATCAGCGCATAATTCACCGCAACGTTCAAACCCACCGCCGCCACCGTGACCCACAGCACCACCTGCGTGCGCTCCAGCGCCGCCAGGTGCGACTTCAGCACCATCACCAGAAGGGCCGGAAACAGCGCGAATCCCACGATCCGCGCATAATCCCCGGCCAGCGCCGCGTTGCCCGCCTCCTGCCCCGCCAGCAGAAAAAGCGGCCCCGACCAGAACATCACCGGCAATGCGCAGGCCGCGAACATCACCGACGCCCAGCCGCCCATCCGCGTCACCCGCCGCACTTGCGTTTCGTCCCCCGCCCCCTGCGCCGCCGCAACCAGCGGCATCACCGCCCAGGCAAAGCCGGACCCGAAGATGAACAGCACGAAAAACAGAGTGCCCCCCAGCACCTCCGCGGCCAGCGCCTCGACCGAGTACCAGCCCAGCATCAGCGCATCGGTCAGCGTGATCGCCATCTGCGCCAGGTGACTGCCGATCAGCGGCAGCCCCAGCTTCAGCGCGGCCCGTCCGTGCTCGCGATATGTCATCCCTCCGTCCATGGCACAGCCCTTAGACGCTTTGCCGCCCCGGCGGAACCGCATTTCACCGCCCACCAGTCCCGGGTACCGCGTTCCGCTTTTTCTTGGCAGAAATACTCGAGGACGCGACCGCGCGTTACAGCACCGCCGCCACCAGTTGCAGCGCCACCACGGCAATCACCGCCCCCGCCGCGATCTCGATCACCGGCAGGGCCCGTGCACCTGCGCTGCCCGTCGCCAGCCGCGTCAGCACGCCCTCGCGCAGGCTGACGGCGGCCACGGCCACCACCACGGTCACGCTCGCCGTGCCCAGCCCCATGATGAACGCCCCGGCGATGCCCGCAAGGTCGATCCCGAACCGCCATGTCAGGATCAGCAGGAACAGCGCCCCCGTGCAGGGCCGGATCGCGACCGCGCTCACAAGCGCCGCCGCCTCGCGCCAATTATGCACCGCGGCCGCCTCCTCCACGCTTGGCCCGTGCCTGTGCCCGCAACTGGCACAGACCTCGCCGCCCCGGGCATGATCATGCCCGTGATCGTGAAAATCGTCGTGATCGTGGTCATGGTCATGGTCGTGATCACGGCCCCGGCTCCGCACCCGCCACAGTTTCAGGAGGCCGCGCAGCACCAGCCACAGCCCCACCAGCGCGATCGCGCCGTAACTCGCCGCGGCCAGCGTCCGGTCCGCCAGCCCCGTTACCGCCTCGCGTCCCAGCCCCAGCAGCATCACCCCGGCATAGACCAGCAGCACCGCCGTCGCCGCCTGCGCAAGGCTCGACGCGACGGCCAGCCCCGCCAGCCGCCGGACCGGCACTGCCCGGCCCACGCCGTAACCGCCGATCAGCAGCTTGCCATGCCCCGGCCCGGCCGCATGAAAGAACCCGTAGGCGAAACAGATACCCCACAGTCCTGCCAGCGCCCCGGTCTCGCCGCCGCGCAGCCGTTGCAGGTATCCCGCCATCGCCTGCTGTACCTCGCGCTGCCCGTCCAGCGCCCAGCCCTGCAACGCCGCGGCGCCTCCGAATCCCCACAGCCAGACCGCCGCCACCGTCACGCCAAGGCCAAGCGCGGTCACGATCCAGCGCATGTCACCTCGGCCGCAAAGGCAAAATAGCCCCCCACCTTCGCCTCTTCGAAAAACATCTCGTCGTCGGAATTGCCCATCTCCGCGATCCGCGCCTCCGCCGCCGCCGTGTCGGGCGCCACGATCCGCGCCGCGCATCCCTCCGGCAGGCCCTCGACCTCCGACAGGCTCAGCGCCGCATAGTAATAGGGATCGTAAGGCTCCAGCCGCATGCCGTCCTTTGCGGCGGGATCGACCGGCGCCATCGTCCGGCGATGCCGCGTCACCAGCGCGCCGTCCCGCAACCCGATCGACAAGGGCTCCGCCGGCCCCAGAGTCAGCTTCTCGCCGCCGGCATAGGCGAACAACGCGCCCTCGAACCCCTCGGGCCAGTCCTGCAGGTCGAACCCGATCAGCTCCGCCTTTTCCGCCTCTGTCAGCACAAGGTCCGCATCCGCATCCAGCCCCCGGTCACTCAGAACCAGCATGCTGAACAGCGGATCATAGACCCACGTCACCTCCACGCCCCGGACCCGGCCCGCGTCATCCGCCTCCAGCCGCAGCGTCACGTCCACGAAGACATGCGGATGCGCCTGCGCCGCAGGCGCCGCCATCAGGCAGACAAGACAGGAAAGAACACGCCACCACATGGCGAAATCTCGCGAACCGCCCGCCACCGCAAGCACCGGCCCCCTGGCGCGCGCGCCGGCGGCGGCGCGTCGCTAGGCCACGCGCCCCCGCAGGGCATGCAGGAACTCGGGCAGCGCGCGCATCCCCTTGCGCACCAGCCGCGCCTCATGCGCCTTCAGCACCGGCCGCGCCGTCTGGCCATAGCTCGCAGGCAGGCTCCGCAGGTCGGGAAAAAGCGCAAGCACCTCCTGCCGCGTCGCGTCCCCGAACCCGTTCAGCCCCAGTTCGCCGGGATAGAAACTCTCGCTCGCGCATCCGCTCGACTGCACCACCTGGTGGCGGTCGAACAACAGGTGGTGATATGCCACGCGCGGCACCGTCTCGCTGCGCACGCCCTGCCCGTTCTCCAGCAGGCGCACCGGGCACAACACTTCCTCCGCCCCGGTCAGCAGCGCCACCGCCGGATCGCGGATCAGCAGCCGGTGCTGCGGCGACACCAGAATGTCGCGCTCCGGCACTCCCGGCGCCAGCGCATCCTTGCAGATCCGCACCGGCCGGAACGCCGCCATCGCGGGGCTGGCGTAAAGGTCGATCTCCCGCCGCCCCGTCCATGTCAGCGCCTGTGGCCCATCATCCCGGGTCAGCACCATGTCGCCTCTTCGCAACGCCTCCACCGGGCGCGGCCCGTGCGGCGTGTCGATAAGCGTCCCGGCCACGAAACAGGGCGGCTCGTCGGCGCCGTTGATGGTGATCGTGATGGTCGAACTGCCACGCGTCGAATTCACCGTGAACACCTCGGTCAGGCTCTGACCGCTGTTCAGCGCCTGGATCGCCGCGTTGGAATTGTCGGCGCGATAGGTCCAGTTGCCATTGCTGTCGATGACCAGCCGGCTGCCATAGGCCCCGTTGATCGTCGCCGGCGTCCACTGCCCCGCATCGCCCAGAAGCCCGCTGAAATCTATGTCTCCGCTGGTGGTCAGAAACCCGCCGACAACGCCTTCGTCCTCGGTCACCGCCCCCGTATCCGGCACCGGAAAGCCCATCAGGCCACCGAGTTTCCGTCCGCGGCGATCCCGAAGGTGCGCACCCGGTCCCGCGCGCCCGCCCGCAGGTCGCCGCGCACGATCTTGCGTGCCGCGCCGGTCCTGCCCATCCGGGCGTAATAGAACGGCTCCTGCGGCGGATCGCGGGCGATCTGGCGCGCCACGATACGCCCGTGGTCGAACGGGGCCAGGATATCCAGGAACCACAGGTTGCGCCCGCCGGTCCAGTCGGCCGCTTCGGGCGGCGTGCGCTCGAACAGCATCCGTTCGCTGACCTCGTCGCTCAGCCGCGCCCAGATCACCGCGGCGCAGACCTGCCCCGCCTCGTTGTCGAAAAACCGCACGCAATCCGCATTGACCGCGGGCACGAAGATCCGCGCCAGCCCCGCACCGGGAAACCGCCGGTGCAACGGGCAAAAGCCTGCAAGGAAATGCAGCTTTCCAAGCGCCAGCAATTGCCGGTCGAATTCGGATGACTCGCCTGAAGACCCGCTCGCGCGCGGCCCTGCCTGTTCGTTCCTGCCCATTCCGCCGTTTTTCTCTTTATGTCCGGAATGACAAAAGCCTAGGCCATGGCCGCGAATCGCACAACTATAGATTTATCCAGGACTTCACCGCTCGGCAAATACGTGCCCGGCGCGCCACGCGCGCCTCAATGCGTCCACGCGCCCCGCCGTCCGGTGGCGAAATTCTCGCCATATCCGCCCTTGCGGATATTGGGCTTTCGCTTGTGCGGCTCGCTCACCACCACGTCGATCCCGTGCTCCTTGGCATATTCCAGCGCGGCCTCCTTGGTGGCAAACCGCAGCCGTACCTGTGCCTGGGTGTCCGACGAACTGGTCCAGCCCATCAGCGGATCCACGTCGCGCCCGGTCTCGTTCACATGTTCCAGCACCCATGTATTCGTCTTGGCCTGCCCCGATTGCGTCGCGGTGCGCGCTGGCTGGTAGATCCGTGCTGGCATGTCTCGTCTCCGGTCTGTCGCCTCTCTGACCTACCCCATGCGCGCCCCGCCTCACAAGAGGCCATTTTCGCGCAGCCCCCGGCTTTTTCTTGGCAAAAATACTCAAGATCCCGCGGCCAGCCTCCTGACCGGACCCGTCAGCAGTGCGGTCACCTCACCCGGCCCGCCTTGAACTTGGACGCCAAGGCATCAAGTCTGGGGCAAGCTCCAAGGATTCGCCCCATGCCCTATGCCCATTCCGACAAGTCCACCGCCCTGATGCACGCCCCCGCCCCCGACGTGAAGGCGCGCGAAAAGCTCGAGGGCGGCAAGCGGTTCGAGATGGTGACCGAGTTCTCGCCCGCCGGCGACCAGCCCACGGCGATTGCCGAACTGTCCGCGGGCGTCGACGACGGCGAGCGCGACCAGGTCCTTCTGGGCGCCACCGGCACCGGCAAGACCTACACCATGGCCAAGGTGATCGAGGAAACCCAGCGTCCCGCCATCATCCTTGCGCCCAACAAGACCCTCGCGGCCCAGCTCTACGGCGAGTTCAGGAACTTCTTCCCCAACAACGCGGTCGAGTATTTCGTCAGCTACTACGACTACTACCAGCCCGAGGCCTACGTGCCGCGCTCGGACACCTATATCGAGAAGGAATCACAGATCAACGAACAGATCGACCGGATGCGCCACTCCGCCACCCGCGCGCTTCTGGAACGCGACGACGTGATCATCGTGGCCTCGGTCTCCTGCATCTACGGCATCGGCTCGGTCGAGACCTACGGCGCCATGACGCAGGACCTCAAGGTAGGCTCCGATTACGACCAGCGCGCCGTCATGGCCGATCTGGTGGCCCAGCAATACCGCCGCAACGACCAGGCCTTCCAGCGCGGCTCGTTCCGGGTGCGCGGGGATTCGCTGGAAATCTTCCCCGCCCACCTGGAAGACCGCGCATGGAAGCTGAGCTTCTTCGGCGAAGAACTTGAATCCATTACCGAATTCGATCCCCTGACGGGTGAGAAAACCGGCAGTTTCGACCAGATCCGCGTCTACGCCAACTCGCACTACGTGACGCCCAAGCCGACGATGCAGCAGGCCATCATCGGCATCAAGAAAGAGCTGCGCACCCGCCTCGACCAACTCGTCGGGGAAGGCAAACTGCTCGAGGCGCAGCGGCTGGAACAACGCACCAATTTCGACCTGGAAATGCTGGAAGCGACCGGCGTCTGCAACGGCATCGAGAACTATTCGCGTTACCTCACGGGTCGCGCCCCGGGCGAGCCGCCCCCCACGCTGTTCGAGTTCATCCCCGACCATGCCATTGTTTTCGCGGACGAATCCCACGTCTCCGTCCCGCAGATCGGCGGCATGTACAAGGGCGATTACCGGCGGAAGTTCACCCTGGCCGAGCACGGCTTCCGCCTGCCCAGCTGCATGGACAACCGCCCCCTCAAGTTCGAGGAATGGGACGCCATGCGCCCGCAATCGGTCTTCGTCTCCGCCACCCCGGCGAAGTGGGAGATCGAGCAGACCGGCGGCGTCTTCACCGAACAGGTCATCCGCCCCACCGGCCTTTTGGATCCGCAGGTAGAAATCCGCCCGGTCGAAATGCAGGTGGACGACCTGCTCGACGAGGTGCGCAAGGTCTCGCAGGCCGGCTACCGCACGCTGGTCACCACCCTGACCAAGCGCATGGCCGAGGACCTGACCGAGTATCTGCACGAACAGGGCATCCGCGTGCGCTACATGCACTCCGACATCGATACCATTGAAAGAATTGAGATTCTTCGCGATCTCCGCCTCGGCGCCTTCGACGTCCTGATCGGCATCAACCTCTTGCGCGAGGGGCTGGATATCCCCGAATGCGGTCTCGTCGCCATTCTGGATGCCGACAAGGAAGGCTTCCTGCGCTCCGAGACCTCGCTGATCCAGACCATCGGCCGCGCCGCGCGCAATGCCGAGGGCCGCGTGATCATGTATGCCGACCGCATGACCGGCAGCATGGAACGCGCCATAGGCGAGACCAACCGCCGCCGCGAAAAACAGATCGCCTATAATGAAGAACACGGCATAACCCCCGAGACCATCAGGAAAAATGTCGAAGACATCCTCGCCGGCCTCTACCAGGGCGATGTCGACATGAACCGCGTGACCGCCAAGGTCGACAAGCCCCTCGTCGGCGCCAATCTGCAGGCCCATCTCGACGGGCTCCGCACCGAAATGCGCAAGGCCGCCGAGAACCTCGAATTCGAAGAAGCCGCCCGCCTGCGCGACGAGGTCAAGCGCCTCGAAGCCGTCGACCTCGCCGTCCACGACGACCCCCTGGCGCGCCAGTCGGCGGTCGAGGCCGCGTCAGATGCCGCAACCAAGTCGCAGGGCCGGTCGACGGCGGGACGGCCGGGGCAGCGGGGTGGGAATGTGAAGCGGAAGAAGCGAAGTTAACCGATTGCTAACTCACCTTGCGCGACATTGCACTTCATGCAGAACCCAAGCTCGCCCTTGTCGCCCGAAATATGGCTCAATGACCTTTTTTCCTCGAAAGCCGTGCAGCAAGGAGGCGTCATCCGGCGCAAAGCACGCGATATCGAACGGTTTGCCGGGATGGAACGCTTTCTTCAGGAAATTGACCGGCGCGGCTATCAGGCGGCAAGGAACGCTGGCCAGATTGTAATCTTCTGCAATCGTGCGCCCGTCACGTGGATAACCACGAGCCAATCGCTTTCTTGAAAAGAAAGCGGATCGAAATCTTTTCAAGATTTCGTTCACCGCCTTCAGAACACCCCCGCCACCTCGTACATCACCGGCTCGAACCGCGAGCACATGGCCGCGAATTCCCGGTTCCGCTTCCGCATCTCCTCGGACCGCAGCATTGCCTGGAAATCCTCCCGCCGCTCCCATTGCGAGTAATTGGCGATCCGCGTCTGCGCGTCGTTCACATGCAGCCCCGCCGCGATGAAACCCTGCTGTTTCGAGATGAACTCGGCATAGGCCGATGTCAGCGCCTCCAGCAGGTCCGCGCATGTCCCCGGCGAGCATTCGAACGTCGTCACCACCGTCTGGCACGTGGTTCCGGAGTCTATCTTCAGCATGGGCACCTCCTTTTGCCCGGCATTCTAGCACAGATGAAAGCAGACAGGCGATCCCATGCACCCCGGGCCGGCCTGCTGCATGCGCCCTCCGACCGGCGCAACTCCGCCGATACGCATGTCCACAGGGAACCGCGCGCGCCCCTTCACAGTTGTCAAGCCGAGCGTCGCATGGGGATCGGCCACGCGGCCGCCCGGCGCTCGCCCACAAAGGAGTTACGTGATGAAAACCTTTCTCAGGACCACCGCCCTCGCCGCCGTTCTGGCGCTGCCCCTCGCCGCCAACGCCGCCGAAACGCCCGTGTCCGAAATCTCGGTCAAGGCCGACCTGACCGCGATCGGGAACGCCACCGCCGCAGCCGTATGGCAGAACCTGCCCGCCGATCTCGAGCGCGAGCTGGCCGTGCAACTTGCCGACCAGATCACCGAGGACGGCGCCGAGGTCATGATCGACATCAACAAGCTGGAACTGGCCACCGCCTTCGAGGAAGTGACCGACCTTGCCAATTCCACCATGTCGGGCGACGTGGTGATCGAGCGCCCCGGCGCCGATTACGACCAGGCCTACAGCCTGACGGTCAGTGCCGAACAGGCCGCCGTCCTTCTGCCCGCCGGAACCGACATCGCGCTTCTGGCGCCCGGCAGCACCGAATTCTACAATGCCATGGTCGCGGCCTTTGCCTCGAACGTGGTCGAAAAGATGAAGTAACGCCGTCGCATTTCGCGACCGTCCGCCCGTCCCGGTTCTGCCGGGGCGGGCGTTTTCATTCGGTCAGGGCCGGATCGCCACCTCGGACAGCTTGCGATGGAACGGCGCGTGATGGGCCAGGTAGTCGCGCAGATGCGGCACGTCATCGGCCAGCGCCTCGAACTCGGCCTGCTTGCGCGCCATCTCCTCGGGATCCTCCGCTCGAATGCCCGAGGACGAGCTGGCGTTCTCGTGCCACGCGCTGACATGGTCCCATTCCTCCGGCGGCGCCTGCCAGTCGAACGCGGCCTCGGTATAGTCCAGCCCGATCCGCGCCCAGAGTGCGCGCATCACGCCGCGGGGATCGGCCCTCACCGTCTCGGCCTCGATCACCACCGGATCGTGCCCCGCGTCGCGCGCCGCCTCGTAAAGCCGCCACTGCGCTTCCAGCCCCACGTTCTCCAGCGTGAAATCCGGATCCAGCTTGTGATAGCTCAACAACGAGGCCTCGGGCCGGCGTACCAGAAAGACATGGGTCAGGCGCTCCAGCATCTCGGCATCCTTCAACATCCGCGGCACCACGTAGAACGCCATGTCCTTGAAAAAGACCGGCCCCGTCTCGGCCCGCTTCGTCAGCAGGTCGCAGATGCCCTCATAAGTGGTCGGATGCCCCGGAACCGGCTCGAACCCGGGAAAGTCGCGCCCCTGCCCGACGTAATAGTCATACATGAAAGGCTCGTGCAGCACATCCAGATCGCCGCGTTCGCGCATGATCCGTTCCGTGGCGGTCGACATCGACCGCGGATGTGCCCAAAGTGCGATGATCTTGTGCATGAACCGGCCCTCCTGCGCCGCAACCTACAAAGCGCGGGCAGGACTTGCCAGACCTCCCATTCCAAAAACCGGCCGGTTCAGAGCTGACCTTCCACGCGACCGGGCCGCACACGCCGGTCCGGCCTCCGCCTCCGGCCATGGTCCTTTTCGCATGGCCGTTCGCCTGCGATGCTCAGAAGTCGAACAGATCCTCAAGAAAGCCGCCGCGTTTCTTTCTCTTCTCGCGCGGACGATCGTCGGCATTCCAGACCCGCGCCTCGGGGGCGTCCGGTGTGGTGCGTTCTATGATCTTGTCCAGCTCACCGCGATCCAGCCAGACACCGCGGCATTGCGGGCAATAGTCGATCTCGACACCGGCACGATCCGTGATCACCAGCGTCTCTCCGTCTACCGGGCATTTCATCGTCGCGGTCCTCCTTTAACCTTCCAGCTTCAGATACCGACATGGGCGTCGCGCCCGACTATCTCAAGATGCGCAGCCCTGATGCCCTGCCCGGTGCGCAGGATCATGCCCGGCGCCGCGCGCGCCGCAGAAGGCGGCCGTCGGTCACCAGCAATCCAGCCGAGATCAGGGCAAAGCCGGTCCATGCCTCCGCCCCCAGCCGCTCCCCCAGGAACATGGCACCCAGCCCGGCCGCAAAGGGCGGGATGATCAGCGTCACCAGCATCAGGTTCGCCGCCCCCGCCCGTCCCAGGATCGTGAAGTAAAGAAGATAGGCCATCGCCGTCGACACGGTCGACAAGCACAGCAGCGCGCCCCACACATGGGCCGACAGATCCAGCCGCGGCACCCCGTCCACCCACAATGCGACGGGCACCATCAGCACGCTCGACCCGATCAGCATGCCCAGAGCGTTCACCTGCGGCGGCTGGCCCGAAAGGACGCGCTTGCCCCAGACACTGGCCAGCGCATAGCTCAGCGCTGCCCCCAGCACGGCCAGTTGTCCCGCCTCGCGCGGGTCCAGCCCGCCCAGCAGGTCCGGCCCCAGGATCGCCGCAACCCCGGCCAGCCCCAGCAGGGCGCCCGCCACCTTGCGGGCCAGCAGAGGCTCGTCGCGCAGCAATACGCCGGCGGCCACCGCACCGAAGACCGCCGTCATGCCGTTCAGGATCGAGGCAAGACCACTCTCGATCGCCAGTTGTCCCCAGAATATCAGCGAGAACGGGATCGCGTTGTTCAGCGCCCCCATCACAAGGTAAGCCCCCCATATCCGGGGCGCGCGCGGCAGGCGCAGCCCCAGCGCTCGCACCACCACCAGAAGCACCGGCACGGCCCACAGCACCCGGTGCAAGGTCACCGTCAGCGGCGACACCTCGGTCAGCGCGATTTCGGCGAAAAAGAACGACCCGCCCCAGACGACGGCCAGCACCAGCAGCATCAGCGCAGAAAGCGGGGATATGGAGGGACCATCGGGCATGGCCCTTGCTGGCACGAACGCCACGCCCCCCGCGACCCGGTTCTTGCGCTTTTGGCGCCAGGCGCCCGCTCGGGGATGTTGCGTCAGCGGGGCATCAGACCAGGCCTTCGCCCTTGCGGCGGATCTGCACGCCGTTGATCTTCCAGCCACCAGGCCCCTGGATCATCTCGTACTCGACTTCATAGTAAACCCCGTCCGCCCCCCGGACCAGCACGTCCTGCATCAGCGCGTCGCCTTCGGTTCTCTCGCCCAGGAACTCCACCTCGGACGGGCGCCAGACCATCGGATAACCGTTGCGCACCATCTGCCCGAACGTCTCGTAGGATCCGAAAATGCCCTGGATCATCGGGCTGGCATAGGTGAATGCGGTCTCGAAATCGTCCTGCTGGAATGCCTCCATCTGGTCGGTGATAACCTTGCGCGCCGCATCGTCGGCACGCGCGGGCATCGCCAGGATCAAAAGGGCCGCGAACAGGAGCAGGAAACGGGTCATGAAAATCTCCTTTGCCCATTACCTAGCCCGCGCGGCCCGGCAATCAATCCCGTGGCGTCCGCCCCGTCGCCTGAAATCTGCGCGGCGCCGCAGCCGGATCCCCTCTGACCGGCCGCGGCACCGCGCCCGGGACCGCGCATCAGCGACCGCCCCAACCGGTCGCCGGCCTCCGGCCCCGTCCCCTGCGTGTCGTGGCTCCCCCTCCGTCGCCTTGGGGTCATCCTCCGCCGCACCCCGTCCCTGCCCCGTCAGGACATGCGCAGCCTCCTGCACGGCACGCTAGCGGCGTCTGGTTCCCCCCGCCTTGATCTGGATCATGCCCCGCCATTGTCGCGCCCCGCGAGACGCGTGTTCCCGGCCGGCCTTCCCCGGGATTGAACCCCGCGCCGCCTTCCGCCGACGCATCTGCAGCCCCGTCCGACAACAGGAGACCTGCCATGCCCCTGCCACTGCCGATTCCCCTGAAACCCGCGCTGCGGCTTGGCACCGGCCTCGCGGTGCTGGCCCTGACCGCGCCTGACATCGATGGCGCGGACCGGTTCGATGCGCACGCATCCTTCACCCTCCCCGGCGCCTGCGCCGCCATCACCTGGCCTCCGCAATGTCCCCCGGTACCCGGCCCGGACCCCGCGATCTCGCGCCTGCCGCCCCCCTGAGCCCGGGACCCGGCACTGCCAGTTCGCCATTGGGTTCGCCGCCCCCGGGCCCTATATTGGGACCGACACGTCATAAGGAGCCCGCAGATGTTTCGCCCCCTTGCCGCGACCGCCCTCGCCCTCGTCCTTGCGGCCCCCGCACTGGCGCAGGAATACGACGAACCCGATCCGGCCGATCTGGTGCCAGCGCATTTCAGCGCCGATAGCTTTGCCAGGCTGGATCAGTACGACCTTTACCAGGTGACGCTCGCGCTCAAGCGCGGCCGCAACATCCGTCTCGCCGATTGCAACCCGTCGCAAAGCCGCGCCATCATCGAGTCCTCCTACGACCGGCGTGCCCCGGCCATGGACCTGCTGCGCGAGACCTGCGCGGGCTAGGCCGCGCCCGCCAGCCGCTGCGCCAGCGCCCAGGCCCCGGGGTCGACCGTCACCGGATCGCGGACTGTCCGCGCCTGCCCCGGCATCCGTGCGCCGTCGTCCCGTTGCACCGCGTCCGAAACCTGCGCCAGCCGGTCAAGGAAGGTCCCGCCAGACACGTCCGGATCAATTATCAGGTAAAAATCCCCGATGTCATGCGGCTCTCCCTCGGGCGCCTTGAGCGGCCCAAGGTCCACGCCCGCCCGGCTGCCGGTCATGCCCGCCGCCAGCAGCTCCGCCATCAGGCCGAACCCCCAACCCTTGTAGCCGCCCATGCTGACCAGAGAGCCCTTCAGCGCCGCCTCGGGATCGGTGGTGGGCCTGCCCTCGGCATCGACGGCCCAGCCTTCGGGGATCGGCTCGCCCGCCGCCTTGGCCATGGTGATCTTGCCCAGCGCGACCGTGGTGGTGGACTGATCGAACAGCATCGCCACGCCGCCCTTGCCATCCGGCACCGCAAAGGAAATCGGGTTGGTGCCGATCACGCGGGATTTGCCCCCCGGCGGCGCGACCACCGGGGTCGCATTGGTCATGCCCAGCACGATGAACCCGGCCCGCGCGATCTGCGCCGTGAAATAACCCAGGCTTGTGCAGGTATGCGCGTGACAGACCGCCAGGCTGATCGTGCCCATCTCCCTCGCGGCGCGCACAGCTTCCGGCAACGCTCTGGAAAACGCCGCCTGGGCAAAGCCGAACTTCGCATCCACCTCGACGACCCCGGGCCGCGGCCTGCGCACCTCGGGCACCGCGTCTCCCTTGACGCGCCCCGACTGCAATTGCTGGCAATAGCTTTCGAGGTAATATAGCCCGCAGATTCGGTTCCCCAGCCCTTCCGCCTCGCGCACCGCCGCCGCAACCTCGCCCGCGATCCAGTCCTCGGCCCCGTGCTTTGCCAAGGCCGCCTTCGCCGTCGCCTCGATCTTGTCCAGTGTCACCTGCATGGCGTCCCCCATTGATCCGTAGGGCGGGGTTTCACCCCGCCATGTCCCACCGCTCACGTAGGGTGGGGTTTCACCCCACCACGATCCGCCCGGCTTCCAACTTCACCACCCGGTCCATCCGCGCCGCCAGTTCCAGGTTATGCGTCGCGATCAGCGCCGCCAGCCCGGTGCCCCGCACCAGCTCCACCAGCGCCGCGAACACCTGATCCGACGTGCCCGGATCAAGGTTGCCCGTCGGCTCATCCGCCAGCAGCAGACGCGGCGAATTGGCCAGCGCCCGACAGAACGCCACCCGCTGCTGCTCGCCGCCCGACATCGCACTGGGCCGGTGCCCCGCCCGGTCGGCAATACCGACCTGCGTCAGCAATTCGGTCGCCCGCGCCTCGGCCACCTTGCGGCCGATCCCGTCGGCCAGCTGCGGCAGCACGATGTTCTCTTCCGCCGTGAACTCCGGCAACAGGTGGTGAAACTGGTAGACGAACCCCACTTCCTGCCGCCGCATGATCGTGCGCCGGCGGTCCGACCGGCCCACCATGTCCTCGCCGCCGATCTCGACCGTACCGGCATCGGCGGTGTCCAGCAGACCCGCGATATGCAACAGCGTCGACTTGCCCGCGCCCGACGGCGCCACCAGCGCCACCATCTCGCCCGCGCCGATCGTCAGGTCGATGCCCGACAGCACACTCACCTCGTTGGCCTTGCCCTTGTTATAAGCTTTCTCGACCCCCACCAGCCTCAGCATCGCCTCACTCATAACGCAGGGCCTCCACCGGGTTCATCCGCGCCGCCCGCCGCGCCGGGAAAATCGTCACCACGAAGCTCAGGAAGAGCGACAGACCCACCGCGCTGATCACGTCCCAGAACTCCAGCTTGGCGGGCAGGAAATAGATCCCCCGCGTGTCCGGCGTCCAGATCGGCTGATCGCTGAAGCTATCCAGGATGCCGAAGATCTGGTCGATATAGATGGCAAAGAGACAGCCCAGAACCGTCCCCAGCACCGTGCCGATGATCCCGATAAAGGCCCCGCACATGAAGAACACGCGCAAGACCGACCCCTCGGTCAGCCCCATGGTGCGCAGGATACCGATATCCCGCCCCTTGTTCTTGACCAGCATGATCAGACCACTGGTGATGTTCATCGCCGCGATCAGCACGAGGATCGACAGGATGATGAACATCACGTTGTCCTCCACCTCCAGCGCCCGCAGAAACCCGCTGCTGGAATCCCGCCAGGTCCAGATCTGCGTGTTCTCCCCGGCGGCGTTCAGCAGGTCCAGCGACATCTCGTCCACCCGCTCGGGCTCCTCGACCATCACCTCGATCTCGTCGGCCTTGCCCTCGCTGTTGAAGAACTCCTGCGCTGTAGAAAATGGCAAGTAAACGCGCACACGGTCGATATCATACCGCCCCGCGCTGAAGACGTATACGACGTCATAGGCATTGACGCGCGGCGTTACGCCAAGCGGAGTCTTGGTGCCCGTTGGGTTGATAACCTTGATCTTGTCTCCCACGCCGATCCCCAGCGTGCTGGCCACGCCCGACCCGATGGCGATGGGAAAGACGCCCGTCTCGGCCGATTCCTGCACGAAATCGTCGATATCCCCCTGCGCCGTCTCGGGGTCCGCGATCCGTGGCAGGCCCTTCAGGTCCTCCAGCGTGATCCCCCGCACTTCGACGCCCGCGTTGCGGTCACGCACGCTGGCCAGGACCTGGTTCTTGATCAGCGGCGCGGCGCGCGTGACGCCCTCGACCTGCCGCAACCGCTCGGCCATCGCCTCGTAATCGGTGATCTGCCGGTCGATGCGGCCCGTTTCCTGGTCCACCGTCCCGGCATTGTAGACCGTCACATGCGCGTTCGAGCCCAGGATCGTGTCCACGAACTCGGCCCGGAACCCGGCGCGGACGGCCAAAGTGGCAATCAACGCGAACACCGCCAGCGTGATGCCGATAAGGCTGATCCACGTCATGACGCTGACCCCGCCCTCGGCTCGCTTGGCCCGCAGATAGCGCCACGCAATCATCGTCTCGAACCTGAAAACGGCGTCTCCACGATGGGGACCTCTGGGTACGTTATGCGTCTCTGCGGTGTATCCGGTGCCGGGATAAGGTCAACCCCGGTTTCGCAGAGGCGATTGTCGAATGTGCCGAAGCCCGCGCGGAATCAAGGCGTGGCAAGCCGCGCCGCCGCGCGATCGCCCGCTGACCGAAAGGCGATTGCGTGCAATCGCCGAAAGGGGAGCCGCCCGCCACGCCGGAAGCGTGCCAACTATGAACGGCGCACCTCCGGTGCGACGGGCTGGCGATTGGGTGATGTAAGTACTTCGATCCGAGGTTTTCCGGATGTGGCAGCCATAAAGTGCATTGAACACCGCTCGGGTCGCCATCCCGCGGTCTGGCAATCGCGCAGCTCATCCGCTGCCTGATCAGACATTCTGACCGGCTCGAAGGTCTACCGTTCCGCGCCCCGGCTATTCCGCCGGTGTCGCCACCGGCCTGCGCCGCACGATCCGGCCCAGGCCGCCCAGCAAGAGACCGACCAGCGTATACCCCGCCAGGAAACCGCCCAGGCCAAAGCCCGCTCCCGCCACCGTCGCAGGCACCGCAGGCTCGAAATCGCCCCAGGTCTTCTGCGCCAGTTCCGGGTCCAGATACTGCCACCCGATCAGCGCCGCGCTGGCGGTGCCTGTCGTCTGCAGATGTTCCAGATGGGCAGACAACCGCTCATGCCGGATCAGCACCTGCCCCATGCTCTCGCTGCGCGCCCGCGCCATGGCCGTGCCGCGCGCAAGCTCGCTCAGCGCCGCGTCCCGGCTCAGGCCAAGTTCCGCGGCGTCGGCATCGAACCGCTCCACGACCCAGGCCAATTCGTCCACAGCGCCCGACAGGCGCTGCTTGTACTGTTGGGAAAACTCGGGAAATTGCGACGCGGCCAGTGCACAGCACAGCCCGCCCGCCAGGGCCAGTCCCTTCATGATCATTGCTCTGCCTCGTTTTGTCGTCTTTTGTTTTGAGGCAAGTATAGCGCGTTTCGCGCAAATCCAGAAACAAGATTATCGTGACCGGGCGCGGCACCGGTTCAGGCCCCGCGCCGCAGGCCCCTCACATCCAGGTATGGAAAGACCGGTCCGCCATCGGCTCGACCGTGCCGGCCTCACCGCGATGCGGCGCATAGATCTCCGCGATCTTCTCGACCGCCGCCTCGGGCGTCATCTCTTCGCTCTCACCCGTGCGGCGGCTGGTCAGCTCCACCACCCCGTTCTTCAGGCCCCGCGGCCCCACGGTGATCCGCCACGGCAGGCCAATGAGGTCCATCGTGGCGAACTTGCCGCCCGCCCGCTCGTCGCGGTCGTCGTAAAGCGGGTCCAGCCCCTTGCCCTTCAGCGCCGCATAAAGCTTTTCGCAGGCCGCATCCGCCTCGCCATCGCCCTGTTTCAGGTTCACGATCCCGGCATGGAAGGGCGTGACGCCCTCGGGCCAGATGATGCCCTTGTCGTCGTGGCTGGCCTCGATGATCGCGCCCACAAGGCGGCTCACGCCAATCCCGTGGCTGCCCATATGCACCGGCACCGGCTTGCCGTCCGGCCCCTGCACCGTGGCGCCCATCGGCTCGGAATACTTGGTTCCGAAATAGAAGATCTGCCCCACCTCGATCCCCCGCGCCACGCGGCGGCGCTCCTCGGGGATCTGGTTGAAGATCGCCTCGTCATGGGTTTCATCCGTCCGAGCGTAACGCGAGGTGAACTCCTCCAGCACCGCCTGGCATTGCGCCTTGTCGGTGTAATCGATCTCGCGCGCGCCAAACTTCAGGTCGGTGATCTCGCTGTCATAGAACACCTCCGACTCGCCCGTCTCGGCCAGCACCAGGAATTCATGCGTGTCATCGCCCCCGATCGGGCCGGAATCCGCCCGCATCGGAATCGCCTGCAAGCCCATCCGCTCATAGGTCCGCAGGTAGCTCACCAGGTGGCGGTTATAAGCGTGCAACGCGTCTTCCTTCGTCAGGTCGAAATTATAGCCGTCCTTCATGAAGAACTCGCGCCCCCGCATCACGCCAAAACGCGGCCGGATCTCGTCACGGAACTTCCACTGGATGTGATAGAGCGTCAGCGGCAGGTCGCGATAACTGCCCACATGCGACCGGAAGATATCGGTGATCAGTTCCTCGTTCGTCGGACCATAGAGCATGTCCCGGTCCTGCCGGTCGCGGATCCGCAGCATCTCGGGACCATAGGCATCGTAGCGCCCGCTTTCCCGCCACAAATCCGCCGATTGCAGCGTCGGCATCAGCATCGGGATATGCCCCGCCCGCACCTGCTCCTCGTGGACGATATTCTCCAGCTTGCGCAACACCTTGAAGCCCAGCGGCAGCCACGAATAGATCCCGGCGCTGGCCTGCTTGATCATCCCCGCCCGCAGCATCAGGCGATGGCTCGCGATCTGCGCCTCGGCAGGCGTCTCCTTCAGGACCGGCAGGAAATACTTGGACAGGCGCATGGGGAACCTCTGGTCATTGCGTGCTAAAGCCCCGTTTATGGCCTCAGCGCCCGCCAGACAAGCCGGAAGGCGCTTGCAACGCTGCCCCCCTTGGGCGAAAACGGGGCACGCGTTTTGACCCCCGAGGTGGCATGGCCCTTCCCGTCCGGACACAAATTCAATTCTGGGGCATCGCCATCGCGCTGTTCCTCGTTGTGATGTGGTTCCTCGGCAACGTCATCCTGCCCTTCGTTCTGGGCGGCGCCATCGCCTATTTCCTCGATCCCGTCGCCGACCGGATCGAACGTATGGGCGCCTCGCGCACGCTCGCGGTCACGATCATCACCCTGGTCGGGGTCTGTATCTTCGTGATCATGGCCCTGCTGGTCATCCCGACGCTGGTGAACCAGACCGCCAACCTGATCGACATCGCGCCGCAACTCTTCAACGACCTGCAGAACTTCCTTACCGCCCGTTTTCCCGATCTGGTGAATCAGGACTCCACCCTGCGCCAGTCGCTGGCAAGCCTCGGCACCACCATCCAGGAACGCGGCGGACAGGTGGTGGAAACCGTGCTGGCCTCGGTGGGCTCACTCGTCAACGTGGCCGTCCTGCTGGTGATCGTGCCCGTGGTGGCCTTCTACCTGCTCTACGACTGGGACCGCATGATCGCCGAGATCGACCGCCTGCTGCCGCGCGAACACGCCCCGGTCATCCGCCGACTGGCGAGAGAAATCGACCGCACGCTTGCCAGCTTCATCCGGGGCATGGGCACCGTCTGCCTGATCCTCGGCACCTATTATGCCGTCGCACTCATGCTTGTGGGCCTGCAATTCGGGCTCGTCGTCGGGGCGGTTGCGGGTCTCATCACCTTCATCCCCTACGTGGGCGCCCTGATCGGCGGCGCGCTCGCCATCGGCCTCGCGCTTTTCCAGTTCTGGGGAGACTGGCTGTCCATCGGACTGGTCGCCGGCATCTTCGTGCTGGGCCAGGTGGTCGAGGGCAATATCCTGACGCCCAAGCTGGTGGGCGACTCCGTCGGCCTGCACCCGGTCTGGCTGATCTTCGCCCTGTCGGTCTTCGGCGCGCTCTTCGGCTTCGTGGGCATGCTGGTGGCCGTGCCCGTGGCTGCCGCCATCGGCGTTCTTGCCCGCTTCGGCGTGCAGCAATATCTCGACAGTGCCCTATATCAAGGGCAGGAGTCACGGGATACGGAATGATGGCACAGCAGCTCAGCTTCGACCTGCCCGCCAAACCGGCGCACGGGCGGGAGGATTTCTTCGTTTCCGCCGCCAACGCCCAGGCCGTGGCCCTGATCGACACGTGGCAGTCATGGCCCGCCCGCAAGCTTGTCCTGCACGGCCCGCCCGGCGCCGGCAAGACCCACCTCGCCCATGTCTGGTCATCGCAGTGCGGCGCGCTGATCGTCGCCGCGCGCGATCTGCCCGACGCGGACATCCCCGCCCTTGCCCGCGATCATGTCGCGGTCGAGGATTGCGCGACGATCGCCGGCGACGACGCCGCCGAAACAGCCCTCTTCCACCTGCACAACCTCACCCTCGCCGAAGGCCACTCCCTGCTGCTCACCGCCAGCACAGCGCCGAAATACTGGAACCTGTCGCTGCCCGACCTGGCCAGCCGGATGCAGGGCACGCCCGCCGTCGAGCTTGATCTGCCCGACGACCGCCTGCTGACCGCCATCCTGGCCAAGCTCTTCGATGACCGCCAGCTGGCCCCCGCCCCGGACGTCATTCCCTTCCTTCTGCGCCGCATCGACCGCTCGTTCGATTCCGCCCGCCAGGTCGTCGCGATGCTCGATTCCGCCGCGCTTTCACGCAAACGCTCGATCACCCGCCCCTTCGCCCGCGACGTGCTGGACAAGTCGGGGCTGTAGCGTCAAATTCGTCACCTTATCGTTACGTCGCATATCCATAAGGGCCCCATGACAAACGCCGATTTCCTCAAGTCCACTGCGCCCGCCCCCGTGACGATCGACAATTTCGACCCCACCGGCCCCGGGCGTTTCTTCAACCGCGAGCTCAGCTGGCTGGGTTTCAACTGGCGCGTCCTCGAAGAGGCGCAGAACCCCCGCGTGCCGCTCCTGGAACGCCTGCGCTTCCTGTCGATCTCGGCCAACAACCTCGATGAATTCTACAACGTGCGCGTCGCCGGCCTGCGGGAACTGGCCCATGCCGGAAACACCACCCCCGCCGCCGATGGCCTGACCCCGGCCGAACAGCTTCTGCTGATCGACGAGGATGCCCGCAGACTGCTGGAACAGCAGCAGGGCACGCTGGAATCCCTCCGCCACGAGATGGAGGCCGAGGGCATCATCATCCTCGACATCGACAGCCTCACGAAAGAGGACCGCGCCCATCTCGGCCAGACCTTCCTCGACCAGGTCTTCCCGGTCCTGTCGCCGCTCGCCGTCGATCCCGCGCACCCCTTCCCCTTCATCCCCAACCTGGGCTACTCGCTGGCGCTCCAGATGCAGCGCAAGTCCGACAAGCGCCCCCTGCAGGCCCTGTTGCCCATCCCCAACCAGATCGATCGGTTCATCACAGTCCCGTCCGAGCCGGGCCAGTACCGCGCCCTGCCGCTCGAGGATCTGCTTCTGCTCAATCTCGATCACCTGTTTCCCGGCTACACGTACAAGGCGCATTGCAACTTCCGGGTTCTGCGCGACAGCGACCTCGAGGTCGAGGAAGAGGCCGAAGACCTCGTGCGCGAGTTCGAGGTCGCCCTCAAGCGCCGCCGCCGTGGCGAGGTGGTGCGCCTGAAAATCTCCTCCGGCGCGCCAGAGGAATTGCGCAAGACCATCATGCAGAAACTCGAGGTCCGCCCCGAAGAGGTCGTCGAGGTCGAAGGCATGATCGGGCTTGCCGACCTCAAGGAAATGGTGCTCGACAGCCGCCCCGACCTGCTCTGGCCCAGCTTCACCCCCCGCGTGCCGGAACGCGTGCAGGATCACGACGGCGACATGTTCGCCGCCATCCGGCAAAAGGACATGCTGCTGCATCACCCCTACGAGACGTTCGACATGGTGATCCGCTTCCTTACGCAGGCGGCGCGCGACCCCGACGTCGTGGCGATCAAGCAGACCCTCTACCGCACCTCCAAGGACAGCCCCATCGTCGAGGCGCTCTGCGAGGCCGCCGAGGATGGCAAATCCGTCACCGCGCTGGTGGAGCTCAAGGCCCGCTTCGACGAGGCCGCCAACATCCGCCAGTCCCGCCGGCTGGAACGCGCCGGCGCACACGTGGTCTATGGTTTCATCGACCTCAAGACCCACGCCAAGATCTCCACCGTGGTCCGCCGCGAAGGCACCCGGCTGGTGACCTATACCCATTACGGCACCGGCAACTATCACCCGATCACGGCCAAGATCTACACCGACCTCAGCCTCTTTACCTGCGACGCGGCACTGGGGCGCGACGCCACCAAGGTGTTCAACTACCTCTCCGGCTATGCCCAGCCCGAAAAGCTGGAAAACCTCGCGATATCGCCCACCACGATGAAGCCGCGCCTGCTGGAAATGATCGCCGCCGAGGCCGAGCATGCCCGCTCCGGCAAACCGGCCGAGATCTGGGCCAAGATGAACTCGGTCATCGAACCCGACGTGATCGACGCGCTTTATGCCGCGTCGCAGGCCGGCGTGAAGATCAGCATCGTCGCCCGCGGCATCTGCGGCATCCGCCCCGGCATCAAGGGTCTCAGCGACAATATCCGGGTAAAATCCATCGTCGGGCGCTTCCTTGAACATTCCCGCATCGTGTGTTTCGGCAACGGCGCCGGCCTGCCCTCGAAGAAGGCGCGCGTCTACATCTCCTCCGCCGACTGGATGGGCCGCAACCTCAACCGTCGCGTTGAAACGCTGGTCGAGATCACCAATGACACCGTCAAGGCCCAGATCGTCGGGCAGATCATGGCGGCCAACCTGGCCGACGTGGCGCAATCCTGGGTCATGGCGCCCGATGGCAGCTTCCACCGCGAACTGACCGAGGAAGGCACCTTCGCCTTCAACTGCCACAGGTTCTTCATGGAAAATCCATCCCTGTCGGGGCGCGGCTCCGCCGGGGCGGCCGATGTGCCCAAACTGACCCATACCGACGATTGACCCTACCAGCCTGCTGTCGCATACAAGGGGCGCGCCACAAATCGGGGATGTCATGGACGGCCAGACCGATCCTGAACAAAACGAATGGGGTCCCTTCGGGCGCCCGCTCTTCGACAAGGATGCGGCCAAGGCGCTCAGCCGTGTCGGGGTGGTCGACGTCGGCTCCAACTCTGTGCGTATGGTCGTGTTCGACGGCGCCGCCCGCAGCCCCGCCTATTTCTACAATGAAAAGATCATGTGCGGCCTCGGCCAGGGCCTGTCTGAAACCGGCCGCCTGAATCCCGACGGCCGCGCCCGCGCGCTTGCCGCCATGAAACGCTTCGCCCTTCTGGCCGAGAACATGGGCACCGGCCCGCTGACCGCCGTCGCCACCGCGGCCGTGCGCGAGGCCGAGGACGGCGACGCCTTCCGCGAGGAGGTCGAGCGCGAGACCGGCGTCCACCTCTGGGTCGTCGACGGCCCCGAAGAGGCGCGGCTTTCGGCCCAGGGCGTGCTGCTGGGCTGGCCCGGCTCCTACGGGCTTGTCTGCGATATCGGCGGCTCGTCCATGGAACTGGCCGAGATCAACGGCGGCCAGGTCGGCAAGCGCCTGACCTCTCGCCTGGGGCCCTTTTCCCTGCAGGAGGTCAAGGGCGGCAAGAAGGCCCGCCACGCCTATATCAAGGAAACGCTGGAAAAGATGCACGCCCAGCTGGGCGAACAGAAGAACCGCCTCTTCCTTGTCGGCGGTTCGTGGCGCGCCATCGCCAAGATCGACATGGAACGCCGCGGCTATCCCCTGCACGTCCTGCACGAGTACCGCATGACGCCCAAGGACGTCCGCAAGACCGCCGACTACATCGCCGACAACGACCCCGAGGACCTGCGCAACCGCGCCGGCGTGTCGTCGCAGCGGATGGCGCTGGTGCCCGACGCCGCCGAGGTGCTGCGCCGCCTGGTCAAGACCTTCGGCCCCCGCGACATCGCCGTCTCCAGCTACGGCATCCGCGAAGGGCTTCTCTATGAACAGATGCCCCAGCAACTGCGCGACCGCGATCCCCTGATCGAGGCGTGCCGCTTTGCCGAGGCCAAGGACGCCCGCCTGCCCGGCTATGGTCGCGCCATCTATCGCTTCGTCGAACCGCTCTTCCGCAGCGCCCGGCCCGACAAGCTGCGCATCATCCGCGCCGCCTGCCTTCTGCATGACGTCAGCTGGCGATCGCATCCCGACTACCGCGCCGAGGATTGCTTCGACAACGCCACCCGCGCCAACCTCGGCGGCCTCAAGCATTCCGAACGGGTGTTCCTGGGCCTCGCCCTGCTGCACCGCTACTCCAACAAGCGCGAAGGCACCCAGTTCGAACAACTGGCCGGGCTTCTGGACGAACGCGGCCAGCACCAGGCCGAGGTCCTGGGCAAGGCGATGCGTTTCGCCGCGATGTTCTGGTTGCGTGCGGATGCCAAGCTGGGCGAACTCACCTGGCACCCCAAGAAAGGCCAGCTGGTTCTCCGACTCACGGCCGAGGCCGTGCCGCTTTACGGCGAAGTGGCCGAAACCCGCCTGTCCTCGCTCGCCGACTCGCTGCAGGCGTCCTTCGAGGTCAAGATGCCCCGCGGCAAACGCTAGGCCCTAGATCTCGATCTCGCCGTCCCCGTCGGGATCGACCTCTTCTTCCAGCGGATCCTTGCGGCGGATGATGATGTCGCCATTGGGCAGGATCTCGGGAGCGTGATACTTGCTCAGGTCGTCGATCTGCCCCAGCAGGTCGGCAAAGGCCGGCCCCATCTCCTGCACGAAGTTGCGCACGGCAGGCTCCATATCCTGCGCCAGCCCTTCCAGGTCGCGCATGGCGGGTTCCATCTCGCGCATGATGCCTTCCATGAACATCTGGGCGCCACGCTCCATCAGGTTCACCCCCTCGTCCTCGCTCTCCTCCTGTGACAACGCAGGCTGGGCGGCGGCAAGGGTCAGCGACAGGGCGGCAATGGGGATCACGCGTTTCATGCATCCAATATAGCGCATCCAGGTGACATTTTTAAGATCACAGCTCGATATCCAGCGTCACCGGAAAATGATCCGACGCCGCCAACAGCGCATCGCGCAGTTCCGGCACCTTCCAGCAATCGGGGTCCTCGAACGGGTGCCAGATCCGCCAGCGTGGCGATTTCTCCCGCAACCCTCTGGAAATCATGATGTAATCCAGCAACGCCTGCAGGTACCGGCCCTCGTCCTTCAGGTAGAACCGCGCCGAACTGTTCTGCGCGCCGATCCGCTGGTTCAGCGCCCGCCGCGCATGCGGATCGTGCAGCCGCAGCGCCTCGGCCTCCGTGCCTCCCATGATCACCTCGATCGACGAACGGCCGAAAAGATTCTCGAACTCGTCCAGCCCCGGACCGTCGTTCAGGTCTCCCAGCAGCATCAGCGGCTCGCCCGCCTCCAGATGCGTGCGGATGCGCCGGCGCAGCCACAGCGCCTGCGCCTGCTGCTTGCGCCGGTTGGCGATGGCCAGGCGCATCACCTCGTCCCGCGTGGTGGCCCCGTGCGGCGCCTTCGATTTCAGATGCGCCCCGATCATGCGGAACCCGAATCCGCCCCGCGTCTGGACCGCCACCTCCAGCGGCGGCTTGGAAAACACCACCAGGTCCTCGGTGGCGTCGATATCCAGGTCGATCCGGAACACCCCGTCGAACCGCGGCGCACCCGCCGATCCCTTCTTGCCGGTCACCTCTCCCTTCGGATCATGCCGGCAGGTCATCGCGTCGGGGTCATAAAGCAGCGCAATCTCCTGCTGGGTGTCGTTCACGAACCCCAGCAGCGCCCGGCGCGCCCGCAGCCCCATCACCCCGGCAAACCGTTCCAGCGCCGTCACCGTGTCGCGCTTGCGGCTCGTGTCGGGCGCTTCGATCACCATCACCGCGTCGGCATCCATCGCGGCGAACACCATGCCCAGCGCCGCCAGCTGATCGCCCCGCGTCACGCCATGGCGCGCCGATGGCCCGGCATCGTCCAGCAGGTGTCCGGCATCGTCGAACAGCGCGTTGAACCACTCCACGTTATAGGTGGCAATCCGCATGGCTCAGGCCGCCTCGCGCTGGATCTGCTCCCACGCGTGATTGATGTCCACCAGCCGTTTCTCGGCCAGCTTGATCGCTTCTTCCGGCACGCCGCGCGCCACCATCCGGTCGGGATGCATGTCGCGCACCCGCGCGCGCCAGACCTTGCGGATCTCGGGCAAGGGCGTTTCCGGCGTCACGCCCAGCACGGCATAGGGATCGGCTTGGCATCCGGGACGAACCGGCTGCGCAGTACGGCGAACTCGCGATCCGACAGGCCAAAAATCGCGGCCACTTCGGACAGGAAGATATCCTCGTTGGGGTGATACACCCCGTCCGCCACCGCGATGTGAAACAGCCCCTCCAGCAAGTCGCCCAGCGTCGCGTCGTCATCGCCGAACATCGCCTTGATCCGCCGGGCATATTCCTCGAACCCGGCCACGTCCTGCCGGGCAAGGTTGAACACCCGCGCCGCGCCCGCCTCGTCGTCGCGGGCGATTTGGAACACCTCGCGAAACGCCGTCACCTCGTCGCGAGTCACCTGTCCGTCCGCCTTGGCCATCTTGGCCCCCAGCGCGATCACGGCAATCGCGAACGCCACCGTCCGCTCGGGCGGCGTGCGCAGGCGGTCGAACACGTTGGCCAGGGTCTCGCCACTGGCCAGCGCCGACAACGCCTCTGATATGCGACTCCAGATCGACATGGCGGCCAACCTAAGCCGTGCAGCCCCCGGTGGACAGGAGTTTCTGCATCAGCACAAGGTCGATCCGCCGCCCGAATTTCAGCCCGGCCTCGGCCACGCGCCCCACTTCGGCAAACCCGATCCGGCGGTGAAAGGCGATCCCGCCCTCGTTCTCGGCACTTATCCCCCCGATCAGCGAATGCACGCCGCCCGCCCGCGCATGCTTCTCCAGCGCGTCCATCAGCGCCCGGCCCACCCCGCGGCCCCCGGCCCCGGGGCGCAGCAGCACCGTATGCTCCAGCGTCTCGCGATAGCCCGATCCGTTGCGATACGGCCCATAGGTCGCATAGCCCAGCAGCCCGCCCTCGCCCTCGGCCACCAGAAACCCGTGTCCCGCCTCGTCCCGCGTCTTCACGACCAGCGCCATTTCCAGGAGGGTCTTCTCGTCTTCGGTAAAGCTGATCGTCGTTTCGCGAATGTAATGATTGACGATTCCGGCCAGCGCCTTGGCGTCGCCCACCTCCGCCGCCCGGATCCTCATGCCAGCACGCAGGTCCCGCGCGGCGTCGTCATCTCGGCCCTCAGCGCGGCCGCGCCGGTCTCGAACGCCACGCGGCTGTCCGCCAGCACCGGCGCCAGCGCCGCCTCCAGTGCCTGCGCGTCCGGGTGCGTCACCACCAACCGGTCCAGCCGGCACCCCGAGGCCGGCAAGATCTGCGCCGGATGCTGCGCGCATTGCCATTCGATCACCGCCGGAAAAAGGTTGTCCCACGGCAGCCGCCCATCCTCGGGCACCGCCATCTGCCAGCGCAACGCGCCGCGTGCCAGCGGCACCGGCGCACCCGCCTGCGGGAACCGCGCCACCAGCGCCCCCAGATCATCCGTGTTGCAGATCCAGTTCGTCGGCCTCGGCCGCCCTTCGAACCGGTCCAGATCGAACCACCGCGCATAGCCCGGCGCGGGCGCCTCGGGGTCTACTGCAATGACCTCCATGTACAGGCCATCCTCCAGCCCCAACAGCATGTTATGCGTGCCGTAATGCGCGTGCTGCCCGCCGGGCCGCAACGCCACGCCCAAGCTCTCCTCGGCATAGGCGCGGCCCGCCTCCAGCGTCTCGGCCGCCACCGCGAAATGATCCAGTCTCAGCATGTCACCCCACTGCCAGTCGCCACAGCACCCAAAGCGCCGCCAGCACCGTGGGATAGAATGTCGCCGCAAATCCGAAGGCCCGCAAGGGCGGCGCCACGTGGTACCCGATCCAGAACGCCACCCGCGCCACGGCAAAGCCGATCCCCAGCGCCAGCACCATGCCCGCGCCCAGGAAGAACCCCACCAGCGGCCAGATGCACAGCGCCAGCACCACCTGCTCGACCGTGTTCTGCAACACCTTCGCATCCACCGCCGCCCTGCCGGTCAACGCCTGCCCGTCGATCGCCGCGTCGTCATTGAACCGCCGCTGCGCCAGCACGCCGATCATCAGCGCCAGTACCACCCCGGGGCCAAAGGCCGCGCCCATCAGCGTCGGCTGCATCATCGCCATCGGCACCGGGATCTGCTGACCGATCCACAGCACCGCGACGGCCCACACGAGCCCCGCCGCCATGCCCATCAAAATCGCCGGGCGCTTTTGCATCACGCCGCCCGCGCCTCGCGGATCAGCCGCAGGATATCCTGCGCCGCCTCGGGGATGTTGGTGCCGGGCCCGAAGATGGCCTTCACGCCCACACCTTTCAGGAACTCGTAATCCTGTTGCGGAATGACCCCGCCGCAGATCACGATGATATCGCCCGCGTCCTTTTCCTTCAGCGCGTCGATCAGCTGCGGCGCCAGCGTCTTGTGCCCCGCCGCCTGGCTGGAAATCCCGATCACGTGCACGTCGTTGTCGATGGCATCCTGCGCCGCCTCGTCCGGCGTCTGGAAAAGCGGGCCCACGTCCACGTCGAACCCGATATCGGCGAACGCCGTGGCGATCACCTTGGCGCCCCGGTCATGCCCGTCCTGCCCCATCTTGACGACCAGCATCCGGGGCCGCCGCCCTTCGTCCTCGGCAAAGGCCTCGACCGATTTCTGGATCGCGGCAAAACCCTCGTCGCCCTCGTAGGCCTTGCCATAGACCCCCGCCAGCGTCTTCACCTCGGCGCGGTGCCGTCCGAATTCCTTTTCCATGGCCATGCTGATTTCCCCCACAGTAGCCCTTGCGCGAGCCGCTTCCACCGCGGCCTCCAGCAGATTGCCGCCGTCCTTGGCGCGGCGCGTCAGTTCATCCAGCGCCTTGGTGCAGGACTTCTCGTCGCGTTCCGCACGAATGCGCTCCAGCGCCGCGACCTGACCCTTACGCACCTTGACGTTGTCCACGTCCAGAATGTCGATCGGGTCTTCGCGGTCCTTGCGGTACTTGTTGACGCCGACGATCACCTCGTCGCCCCGGTCGATCATCGCCTGACGGGTCGCGGCACTTTCCTCGATCCGCAGCTTGGGCATGCCGCTGGCCACGGCCTTGGTCATGCCGCCCATCTCCTCGACCTCTTCCATCAGCTCCCAGGCCTTTTCGGCCAGCTCGGCGGTCAGGCTTTCCACGTAATAGGACCCCGCCAGCGGGTCGACCACCGCCGTCACGCCGGTCTCTTCCTGCAGGATCAGCTGCGTGTTCCGCGCGATCCGCGCGCTGAAATCCGTGGGCAGCGCGATGGCCTCGTCCAGCGCGTTGGTGTGCAGGCTCTGCGTGCCGCCCAGCACCGCGCTCATCGCTTCATAGGCGGTGCGCACGACGTTGTTGTAGGGGTCCTGCTCCTGCAACGAAACGCCGGAAGTCTGGCAATGCGTCCGCAGCATCTTGGAGCGGTCGTTCTTCGCCCCGAACTCCGTCATGATCCGGTGCCACAAGAGGCGCGCCGCCCGCAGCTTCGCCGCCTCCATGAAGAAATTCATGCCAATGGCAAAGAAGAACGACAGCCGCCCGGCAAAGCGGTCCACGTCCATCCCCGCCTCGATCGCGGCCTTCACGTATTCCCTGCCATCGGCCAGCGTATAGGCCAGCTCCTGCACCAGGTTCGCGCCCGCCTCCTGCATGTGATAGCCCGAAATGCTGATCGAGTTGAAGCGCGGCATCTCGTTCGCCGTGAACTCGATGATGTCGCTCACGATCCGCATGCTCGGCTCGGGCGGATAGATATAGGTGTTGCGCACCATGAACTCTTTCAGGATGTCGTTCTGGATGGTGCCCGACAGCACGCTGCGGTCGTGCCCCTGCTCCTCGCCCGCGACGATGAAGCTGGCCAGCACCGGGATCACCGCGCCGTTCATGGTCATCGAGACGCTCACCTGGTCCAGCGGGATGCCGTCGAACAGCACCTTCATGTCCTCGACGCTGTCGATGGCCACGCCCGCCTTGCCCACATCGCCCACCACGCGCGGGTGGTCGCTGTCGTAACCGCGATGCGTCGCCAGGTCGAAGGCCACCGAGACGCCCTGCTGCCCGGCCGCCAGGTTGCGGCGGTAGAACGCGTTCGATTCCTCGGCCGTCGAGAACCCGGCATATTGCCGGATCGTCCAGGGACGCCCGGCATACATCGTGGCCTTCACGCCGCGGGTGAACGGCGCCTGCCCGGGGATGGTGCCAAGGTGCTTCATCCCCTCGACATCCTCCTCGGTATAAAGCGGCTTGACGTCGATCCCCTCCAGGGTCTTCCACGTCAGGTCGTCCAGCGGGCGGCCCTTCAGCTCGCCTTCCGCGATCTTACGCCATTCGTCGGTCTTGGATCCCATCGTCTTGTCCTCTTCGCTTCTGGTCCGCGCGCGGGGTTGTCCCCGTCCTTGCCGGTCCGGTTTCCTCTGTCAGCTGCGCCAATCCCTCCGCCCCGGCACGCAGCCAGAACAGATCGTCGGCATAGGCCTCGCGCATGTCGCGCAGGGCGGTGTCGTCGAACGGTTGCCACTTGCCCGGCCCCTCGGGCATGCGCGCGGGGTCGCCACCGCGCTCGCCCACGATCCGGCGCAACCGGGCCAGGGTCGGCCCCTGGTTCATCCAGTCCCGTGCATGGACGCGCGGCATCGCGCCAAGCCCGGTCATGCGTTCCAGCACCCGCTCGGGCAGGCCGCCGAAAATCTCGTAGGGCATCACGCTCAGCTCCACCCCCGGCAACGCGCAGGCCAGGTCCAGCACCACGTCCCGCCATAGCCGGGGCGACGACGCCAGCGCATCCAGCGCCGCGCGGTCCGGCACCCTGTGCCCCCGCGCCACGCCGTAGGACACAACCGACGCCCAGAAGCCGTCGTGACTGCGGATCGACAGGTGCGCCCGCGTCACCTGGCCGTCGAACGCATGAGCGAACCGCGCCATGCGCTGGCCGATATCCGGGTAAAGCCGCCCCTGCCGCAGGCAGCGGCGCGGCGCACCGATCATGTTCTCGTCGCTGATCACCAGCACCTTCGTCCCGCGCCGCCGCTCCTGCTCGAGGTTGATGGCAAGCCGCGCGCGGGCACGGTCCAGCTGTTCCTGCGGCGGGCGCGGGCTGTCGACCGGTATCACCCCGGTCAAAAGCCCCTCGCGCGTGTGTTTCGGCCCCCAGACAGAGATCCCCATCCGCGTCAGCGCCGCACGGTTCGCGTGCAGGTATGTCTGGAATGTCGTGGTGGCCGTGCGGTGGGCCCCGATATGCAGAACAACGTCCATGGTCGCGCGCCTTTCCCCTGCGGCTCGCACCCTTGGGGCGGCCGTCCTTGCGTCGCGCCAGCCTGCACCGCGGCACCTGACCACTGGATTAACGGTAAAATTTTCGCGGCCCTGCGGCCAAACGGCCTTCGCATTCGGCGTATTCGCGCCTATATCTGGACCAGCAGGAGGTCCAATGCGAAAGCTTTTCGCCCTTTCTTTTCTGGCACTTACAGCCGCCTTCGCGTCGGGCCACGTGGCGCGCGCAACCGACGGCACGCCCGCCGACACCCTCGTCATGCCCGGAGAAGATGTCGATTTGAGCGAATTTCTCTGGATAAAACGGCCCGTCATCGTCTTCGCCGACAATGCCTCCGATCCGCGCTTCGTGGAACAGATGAACTTTCTCACCGCGCGCTTGTCCGACCTCAAACGCCGCGATGTGGTCGTCCTGACCGATACCGATCCCGCCTCCGGCAGCGCCCTGCGCCGCCAGCTGCGCCCGCGCGGCTTCATGCTGGTGCTCGTCGGCAAGGATGGCAAGGTCGAACTGCGCAAACCGGTGCCGTGGGACGTGCGCGAACTCAGCCGCGTCATCGACAAGATGCCCATTCGCCAGCAGGAAATCCGCGACCGGCTGGGCAACAACTGATCCCCCGCGCCACTCATGCCCGCTCTCCCGCCGCGACCACCAGAACCCGGTTGGCGCGGTCCATCAGCATCAGCGTGCCCTGCTCCGTTTCATAGGCCAGCACCGTTTCGGGGCGTCCCAGCAGACGCAGGAACTCCACCCCCACCTTGCCCTCCATGCAGGGCCGCGCCTCCAGCCCCGCGCGGCGCATGCCCATGCCCAGCGTCCGGTCGCTGTTGGCCGCGTCCACCATCGCCGCATCCGGCGTCATCTTCGGGTCGTCCAGCGCCGCCACGCCCCGGTTGGGCAGCGCGCGCAGCATGTCGGACAGGTTGCGCTCCACCGCCACCGCCGCGCCGATATCGCCGCTCACCAGCCGGAACGCCGCCGCCGCACAGCCTGCCCGCGACGAAAACGCCAGCGTCTCTCCCAGCGAAAACCACGGCGCCAGCCGCGCCCGCATCGACGCCTCGTCATCGCGCGCGCAGGCCCCCAGAAGGACCGCACCGGCCACCGTCGCCGGCAGGATATGAGGACCGCGCAGGATCACCGCGTCATTCGAACTCCATGATCACGTCATCCACCGCCAGGCTGTCGCCCGGTCCGGCGTTGATCTTGGTCACCACGGCCTTCTTCTCGGCCCGCAGGATGTTTTCCATCTTCATCGCCTCGACCGTGCACAGCGCCTGGCCTTCCTGCACCTCGTCGCCCTCTTCAACGTTCACGCTGACGATCAGGCCCGGCATCGGACAGAGCAGCAACTTCGATGTATCAGCGGCAAGTTTCTCGGGCATTAACAGCGCCAGTTCCGCCTGCCGGGGCGTGCGCACATGCACCTTCAGGTCCGCGCCCCGGTTGCGGATGCGAAAACCCCCCGACACCTTGCCGACCTTCAGCACCACCGTCTCGCCATCCACGTCCAGCACCGCCAGCGCGTCGCCCGGCGTCCAGCCGCTCGACACCCGGTGCGTGGGGCCATCCTCGAAGGTCACCGTCGCGCCACCGCGATCGGCGGCAACGCTGACCTCGTAACTGATGCCTTGCAGGCTGACGACCCAGTCCTCGCCCACGCGGCGCTCGTGGTTGTCCATCCGGCCCGACACCCGCGTGCGCCGGATTTCCGCCACCCGGTGCATCGCCGCGCAACCGGCCGCGATCCGCCGCAGTGCCGCCTCTTCCAGCTCCACGCCCTCGAACCCGTCCGGGTACTCCTCGGCGATGAAGGCCGTGGTCATGTCGCCCGACACGAACTTGGGGTGGTCCATCACAGCACTCAGGAACGGCAGGTTATGCCCGATCCCTTCCAGCTCGAAACTGTCCAGCGCCACGCGCATCGCCTCGATGGCCGCGCCCCGGTCCGGCGCCCAGGTACACAGCTTCGCGATCATCGGGTCGTAATACATCGAAATCTCGCCGCCCTCGTAGACGCCGGTATCGTTGCGCACCGCCGTCTCGCCGGCCTCGGCCTCGTCCTGCCACTTGCCCTTGTCCAGCAAGGGACCCGCCGCCACCTCCACCGGCGGGCGATAGCGCACCAGGCGGCCAATCGAGGGCAGGAAGTTGCGATACGGATCCTCGGCATAAAGCCGGCTTTCCATCGCCCAGCCCGTCAGCGTAATGTCGTCCTGGCTCAGCGACAGCTTTTCGCCCGCCGCCACGCGGATCATCTGCTCCACCAGGTCCACGCCGGTGATCAGCTCCGTCACCGGATGCTCCACCTGAAGGCGCGTGTTCATCTCGAGGAAATAGAAGTTCTTGTCGCCATCCACGATGAACTCCACCGTGCCCGCGCTGGAATAGCCCACCGCATGGGCCAGCGCCAGGGCCTGCTCGCCCATCGCCTTGCGCGTCTCGGCGTCCAGGAACGGGCTCGGCGCCTCCTCGATCACCTTCTGGTTCCGCCGCTGGATCGAGCATTCCCGCTCGCCCAGATACACGCCGTTGCCGTGGCTGTCGCACAGCACCTGGATCTCGATATGGCGCGGTTGCGTGACGAATTTCTCGATGAACATCCGGTCGTCGCCGAAACTCGACGCCGCCTCGTTCTTCGACGCCTGGAAGCCCTCGCGCACTTCCTCGGCATTCCACGCGATCCGCATCCCCTTGCCGCCGCCGCCCGCGCTGGCCTTCAGCATCACCGGAAACCCGATCTCTTCCGAGATCTTCAGCGCCTCGTCGGCATCCTCGATCAGGCCCATATGGCCCGGCACCGTGTTCACATCCGCCTCGGCGGCGATCTTCTTCGAGGTGATCTTGTCGCCCATCGCCTCGATGGCCTTCTTGGGCGGCCCGATAAAGGCCACGCCCGCAGCCTCCAGCGCCTCGGCGAACTTGGGATTCTCCGACAGGAAGCCATAGCCCGGATGCACCGCCTCCGCCCCGGTCTGCCTGATCGCCTCCATCACCTTGTCGATGACGATATAGCTTTCAGACGCAGGCGGCGGGCCGATATGCACCGCTTCGTCGGCCATCTCGACATGCAGCGCGTTGCGGTCGGCGTCCGAATAGATGGCCACCGTCTCGATCCCCATCTTGCGCGCCGTCTTGATGACCCGGCAGGCGATCTCGCCCCGGTTGGTGATCAGGATTTTCTTGAACATCTCGTGTCCCCTTTTTACTTGCCCGCACCGGCGCAGCCGCCGGTCAGGGATAAAACGCAAAAGACCACCGCTCCGCTCTCGCGGAGGATGGTCTCATACAGGTTGAACCGCCCGGTGACGGGCGCGAAATTCAGGCTACAGGCATTTTTCCGGGTAGACCTGGCAGAACGCCACGTTGCCCGCGGCCCCCACCGCCGCGCCCGTGACAAGCGATCCGCCGACGACCGCCGCGGTGCCAAGGCCCGCGGCGCCGCCAAAGAGGGCCTGTTCCGGAACGGTGTCGCCGCACGCGGCCAGAAGGCCGGCAGCGCACACGCATAAAGAGAGTGGCTTGAGATACCGCATCGAATGTCGCCTCGCGTCTTTTTGTTATGACTGCGCGCAGTCAGCGCCAAGGCACGGCCCGCGTCAATGCGATCATGGCCCCGGGCGGCTGTTTGGGCATCAGACCGCCTATCGCGCCAACCTGTCGACAGGCCATGAAAAGAGGGCGGCCCATGCAAGAATGCACAAGGCCGCCCATCAGGGGAAGGGTAACGGTTTAGACGGTATGTCTCGGCCCATTGGGGAAAGGCCGCCACTACAGGTCTCACGCTGCACGCAATCTTTCGTTGCGCCAAGCGATCCGGCGCAGTTTCTCTCCGATCGGCTGTAATCTGCGTGAATCCGCGCCCCGTCGGCGAATTCGCGCCTAAATAAGGGATCGTCGGACGGGCATCCATGCTCACACCCCCGCCTCGAACGCCTCGGGAAAGGCGCGCTGCGCCGCGGCCACGTCCAGAACCAGCAACGCCTCGTAGCTTTCCGAATCGAACGGGTCTTCCGCCGGCAGGACCTCGCGCCCGAAAAGCCAGCTCAGCCGTCCGGCGTCCAGGTTGCCGCGCTCGAAAGGCTGATCGCCGAAATTCTCCCACAGGGCACGGACAAAGGCCGTGTCCGCCCGCTTGTCGGCGGGACGCCGGTCGCGGTAACGCTCGCGCCGCACGATGGCCGTGGCGCCCTTGGGATTGGCGCGCCGGATGGTGAACTGGAAATCCGAACCAGGAAGTCGCCCCGGAAAGCCGCGGTGCTTGATCATGACCCGCCTCCGCCGCTGCGAAGGGACCGCCGGGTCTCGTTCAGGGTCAGGACAGGCCCGAGGGCCTGTCCTTGTCGCGTCTCCGGGCTCTTACTTGAGCTTGCCGGTGTAGGTCGGCTCGGTCGAGATCGGCTCGGGATCGACCACGACGAATTCTTCTTCCTGTTGCTGCTGGCCGCAGGCTGCCACGATGGCAACCAGACCAACCGCGAGGATGCTCTTGATGCTGTTCGACATGTTTGTCTCCTGTCTCTGTACTCCAACAAATGACGCGCCAAGCGCCCCATCTGCCCCCTTTCAAAGGGATGGGTCACGGGTGTGTAACCGATGCTCACAATAGCGGAATCGGATACCATTTCATACGCGTCCCGCGCGAACCCGCCGCCCTGTGTCTGGAAAGCCTCATACCGGCCCGGGGCGCGCGTTCGATCCGCAACATGTTGTGTACCCATCAGAACATCTCCAAGATACAGGTTGCATCAGCGACCGAAAAACTTTCGAAAATCTGGGTCACCGTCGGGTCGAACTGGCCGAAGACCGATGCCCTGTCAGCCAGTGAGATCACGACCCGGTCAGGTGTTTCGCCCTTCATGTCGATCTCCTTCAGCGCGTATTCGTTGCAAAGATATTCCAGGTCGGCGGTCTGGGTCGCGAACTCCTCCTGCCCGCTGAACGCCCCGGCGACGAACCGCAGCCTCAGCGTCAGCCCCATCGCCGCCTGCCCCACGATGACCTCCTGCAGATAGGCCTCCAGCCCCGACGGCAGGGCAAGGCGCTCCTCCTCTTGCGCCTCACCCTGCTCTGGGGCGGCCAGCGCCATCAGCGCGGCCAGCAATCCTGCCGTGATCCCTCTCATCGCGCCCACCGCGTCCAGCGCGCCACGTGACGCGGATCGGCCAGCAGCGTCGCGATCGTCTCCTCCAGCCGGGCGCGGCCGTGCCGCCCCTCGACCTGCCCGCCCGCGGTGACGGTCACGCCAGCCCCGGCGTCCTCCACTCGTACAACCGGCGCGAAACCCCGCACGCGCTGCAACGACCGCCAAAGATCCTGCCGCACCTGCTGCGCCAGCGCCAGCTTGCGCACCGGGCCAAAGCGGGCCTCGGCGCTCACGTCAAAGCGCACCGGCACTCGCCGCGCCACGGTAACCGCGCCTGTCTCGCGCAGGATGTGAAAGCCTTTTCTCATCCGATCTTCCCCCGGCTCGGCACAGAGTCACAGCGGCCTTCATCCCAGAAGAAGAACACGACCCGTTTGCCCGGGCTCAGCTTCGACGTATCGCCCGTGCCATCGGCAAACTCGATCCCATAGCCATCGAACTTGCCCAGCCGCTTTTTCCGCACCGTTTCATGCATCCCTCCGCAAATCCGCCGCAACTCCGCCGTCTCCTCCGGCTTCAGGTCGCGCCCCTTCAGGATCGACCCCAAGCGCGACTGGTAGACCCACAGCATCGCCGCCTTGGGCGGCACATCCGCGCCCTGCGCCCCAAGCACCACCGCCGTGGCCTCCTCGAAACTGGCGTCGGAGAAGGCGGTGTCGGTGATGTCGGCGGCAAAGGCTGGAAGGCTAAGGAACAGCGAAAAAACATATGCGGCGATACGGCTCATGCGAATGCACCTACCGGGCTTGCTCCAAGCGCCTGACATGTCCCATAAGCTGTCACCGCGATTGCCTCATCAATTTCGCGATAATGCCCCGCTTCGGTTTCTCCACCGGAACGAACTGCTTGTCCGTTGCCGCATTCGCCCAATGCACGATGCTGTCTTCCGCACCGTTCTGAACGCGTTTGCACGCTTTGTCATAGGGGCTTATGTACATGCCATTGCAATCGAACACGACCGGCAGGTTGGTGATGACACCAGCGACATTCTTGCGCGTCTCTTCAGGCAATTCCTTTACATCGACCCATTTTCCCGCATGATGCTTGCGCACCACTTCTCCAACATATGCGCCACACGTGAACAGCAGCGAATTCAACCAATCCGGTTGATCATCTAGCTTGTGAAACGACAATAGAATTTCGTCGACTGTCGTCAGACTTTTGGGGGAGTAGTCCAGATCAATTCCTTTGGCGCCCTTCGCCCGAGACACGAAAGACTTTGAAGCCGGGAGCATATCGCTCTTTGAGATTTCGGCCTTCATCGAGTTGTCTCAAAGCGGAATATTGTCGTGCTTCTTCCACGGCAGCTTGCGCTTCTTGTTGCGCAGCGCCGCAAAGGCCCGGCTCACCCGCTTGCGCGTGCTGCGCGGCTGGATCACCTCGTCGATGAACCCGCGCTCGGCCGCCACGAACGGGTTGGCGAACCGCTCCTCGTAATCCGCCGTGTGCTTGGCGATCTTCCCGGCATCGCCCAGGTCGGCACGGTGGATGATCTCGGTCGCGCCCTTGGCGCCCATCACCGCGATCTCGGAGGTGGGCCAGGCATAGTTGATGTCCCCCCGCAGATGTTTGGAACTCATCACCACATACGCCCCGCCATAGGCCTTGCGCGTGATCACCGTCACCTTCGGCACCGTCGCCTCGCCATAGGCGAATAGCAGCTTCGCGCCGTGCTTGATGACGCCGTTATGCTCCTGGCTGGTGCCGGGCAGGAAGCCGGGCACGTCCACGAAGGTCAGGATCGGGATCTCGAAACAGTCGCAGAACCGCACGAACCGCGCCGCCTTGCGGGAACTATCGATGTCCAGACACCCGGCCAGCACCATCGGTTGGTTCGCCACCACGCCCACCGTGCGGCCCTCGAGCCGGATGAACCCGGTGACCATGTTCTTGGCGAAATCCTCCTGGATCTCGTAGAAATCGCCCTCGTCGGCGACCTTCACGATCAGCTCCTTCATGTCGTAGGGCATGTTGGGGTTGTCCGGGATCAGCGTATCGAGGCTCGTCTCGGCGCGGTCCGGGTCGTCGAAGAACGGGCGCACCGGCACCGGCTCGCGATTGTTCAAGGGAAGGAAATCCACCAGCCGCCGGACCTCGGCCATCGCCTCCACGTCGTTCTCGAAGGCCGCATCGGCGACCGAGGACTTTTTCGTGTGGGTCGATGCCCCGCCCAGCTCCTCCGCCGTAACCTGCTCGTTGGTCACGGTCTTGACCACGTCCGGGCCGGTCACGAACATGTAGGAACTGTCGCGCACCATGAAGATGAAGTCGGTCATCGCCGGCGAATACACCGCCCCGCCCGCGCAGGGCCCGGTGATGACGCTGATCTGCGGCACCACGCCCGACGCCTCGATATTGCGCTGGAACACCTCGCCATAGCCCGCCAGAGAATCCACGCCTTCCTGGATCCGCGCGCCGCCACTGTCGTTGATGCCGATCACCGGCGCGCCGTTCTGCATCGCCATGTCCATGATCTTGCAGATCTTCATCGCATGCGTATGCGACACCGACCCGCCCAGCACGGTGAAATCCTGGCTGAAGACATAGACCTGCCGGCCGTTGATGGTGCCCCAGCCTGTGACCACGCCGTCGCCATAGGGCCGGTTCTCCTCCATCCCGAAATCGGTACAGCGATGGGCCACGAACATGTCGAATTCCTCGAAACTGCCCTCGTCCAGCAGCAGGTCGATCCGCTCACGCGCGGTCAGCTTGCCCTTCTCGTGCTGCCCGTCGATCCGCTTCTGCCCGCCGCCCAGCCGTGCGTTGCCGCGGCGATCGTCCAGTTCCTGCAGGATATCTTTCATCGGTGACCCCCTTGGTTTTCTGGCGCGACCCTACTGGTTGCGCGCGGACCGTCCAAGACAATTTCCGCAAATTTGCCAAACCCTGCAAATCCCTGCCTGCTAACTTGCAAAACTGCAAACCGTCCGCTCCGTCTGCAACCTGCCGGGCATCCCTCCGGTCGCGATGCACGGACCCCATCGCTCGCACGGCACGCCGATCACTTGGTATAGCCACCCTCGCCGAATGCCGCCGGATCGAGAATGGCAAGACAGGCATAGTCACTGTCATACACGCCCAGTTTCTGGCAGACGTGCCGTGACACCACGTTGTCGGACCGCACCCCGGTATAGAATTCCTCGACACCGAATTGCGCGTGCATGCTGCACGCCGCCATCGCGCCCAGATACAGCGACAGGCCCTGGCCGCGATCTTCTGCGCGCGTCGCAAGCATGCCCCACCACGCGGCCTTTCCAAAGCGGCTGTCGGAATGATTGCGCATGCAGGCCCCCGCGCAGGCCGCGACACCTCCGTCCGGGGCTTCGAGGCAGAAGTAAGCCGCCTTGCGCAACTGCCCGAACAGAACGGGCGTCATGGGTGGCAACACACCGCAGGCCGATGCGGTCTGCTCAAGCGCGTCGAGAATGGACGCCGGCGTCTCCGGTCCGACCCGGTGCAAACGGTACCGATCCGGCAAGGCGAATCCCTCAAGGAAGTCCGCGCAACGGGACAAGCAGTCATGCCCTCCCATGAACTGGTCCCACCTGTCATTCGCCAGACCCAGGCGCGCATAGTCCTCGGCAAATCGCGCTTCGCGGGATTTCGGAACATAATGGTTGACCGTGGCCCCCTGCAGCCAGGCCAGCGCGGCCACCTTGCGGGTCTCGGCAAACTCGGGCGCGTCGATCCCCCACATACGGCCTTCGGTGCCGAAGTCAGGATCGTCCTTCAGCAAGAAAGAAAGCTGAAAGGCCACCTCTTGCATGCGCCTCTGCGCATCCGTCCCGAAATATCTTGGGAACATGGAATACCTGCCCCGATCGAATACCCTTGGGGACATGCTGCTCCGGCGACGCGCGGTTTTCAAGGGTCCGCACCGCGCCCGCCCTTCAGCCGGGCCTTGGAGATCCAGCGCAAACGGCCGGCCCCGGCCGCCCGTTCCCGGAAATCACCCGGCGGACTCCGCCCCATCTGGACATCCCCCGCGCACCGGGATAGCGCAAATCCATGCCCACCGTCCGCTTCCTCGACCGCACCACCCCGCCGCACATCTTCACCCTGATCGTGCTGGCCGGGATCTCGACGCTCGCGCTCAACATCTTCCTGCCCTCCCTGCCCGGCATGACCGCCTATTTCGAAACCGACTATGGCGTCATGCAGTTGGCTGTGGCGGGCTACCTGGGCATCAACGCCATCCTGCAACTGCTGATCGGCCCCATCTCCGACCGGGTCGGGCGCCGCCCGGTCATCATCGCCGGGCTGGTGATCTTCCTGCTGGCGACCCTGGGCTGCCTGATGTCGACCAATATCTGGGTCTTCCTGGTCTTCCGCATGTTCCAGGGCGGCATCGTCGCCGCCATGGTCCTGTCCCGCGCCGTGGTGCGCGACATGGTCCCGGCACGCGAGGCCGCCTCGATGATCGGCTACGTCACCATGGGCATGTCCGTCGTCCCCATGATCGGCCCGGCCGTCGGCGGGATGCTCGACGCGGGCTTCGGCTGGCAGGGCAGCTTCTGGGCGCTCTTCGCCGCGGGCGCCGCCGTGCTCTGGCTGGTCTGGCGCGACCTCGGTGAAACCGCGCCCCTGGAAGGCCGCACCTTCGGCGACCAGTTCGCAGAATATCCCGAGCTCTTCACCTCCTACCGCTTCTGGGGCTACGCGCTCGCC
>JBKAGF010000033.1:0-43233 GCA_046290265.1 Roseovarius sp.
TGTCCTGCTGTACGAAGGCGGCGAGGCACTGCGGTTCGACGAGCTGGCCGTGCGGGCCGGGGTGAGCGGCTGTCTGCGGGTGATGCGGCGGCTGGGCATGATCGGGGCCAAGGGCGTGCCGAAACGGCGCAGCGTGCCGGTGGTGGCCAATACGTCGCACTGGTACCGCGCCCCGGCGGGCGGGGTCTTTCGCGGGTACAAGGCGATCGGTGACGCGGTGGAGCCCGGGGCCGTGCTGGGCGCGGTCAGCGACCCGATGGGGCAGACCGACCGCGAAGTGATCTGCGAGGAGGCCGGGATCGTCATCGGGCGGTCGAACATGCCGGCGGTCTACGAGGGCGAGGCGCTGTTCCATATCGCGGCGACGCCACGGGCGGAACATGCCGCCGAGGGTGTGGCCGCGCATATGGAGGCGGCGCCGCTTTACGACGAGGACGAGATCATCTGAGCCGGCGGCGTCAGGTCGTGTGCGCGCGGTTCTGGGGCAGCAGGAAGATCGACGTGGCCAGCAGGCGATACTTCGTGGGCCATTGGGGCCGATGGCGGCGATCACGAGGCTGGCCAGAATGGCGAGCACGGCGTGGCGGGTGCCCGGTACCGGGGCGGCGATACGGTCGGCAATCTGCCGGATCCAGCCGACGCGCGGATAGAGCATGGGCAGCACCGCGAGGTAGAGCAGCAGGATCAGCGTCAGGATCGGGCCGAAGAGCGTCTTGGCAAGGTGGAAATCCCCCCAGGGCGTCGGCACGATCAGGTTGTGCAGGTTGGTTTCATTCTGCTTGTTGTTCTGCTGGTAGAACTCGCCCGATTCCCATCCGAAGATGCGCTGGCCCCACGAGACCTCCTCGCCGGCGGCGAAGAAGAACAGCAGGGCGTAGAAAAGCGTGCAGACAACGGCGAGCGTCAGGCCGCGCGCCGCGAGCCTGCGGGCGTTGACGAGCAGCACGAAGCTGGCCGCGAAGAGGAAGATGGCGGTGCCGTATTCGACGAGCCCGTCCTCGCGCGCGTAGGTCAGCGAGAAGAAATCGGTGCTGTAGACATAGACGCCCACGGTCAGGACCAGCACGAAGCAGGTCAGGGCCAGAAGCGCGGTGTCGAGACGCTGTCGCATGATCATTCGGGGGCATCCGTTCGGAGAAAATCCTGTACTCGGGCCGGGATAAGCGAGCCGCGGGGAGGCATCAAGAGAAACTGTCTCGATACGGCGTTGCCTTGCGCATTCCGGCATGGTCGAATCGCGCGGGGGCGTGCTAAGTCTTGTGGTATGGCACAGGCAGACCCCCAGATCGGCGATATTCGTCCCCAGATCCGTCAACTTGACGAAACGGTGATCAACCGGATCGCGGCAGGCGAGGTGGTGGAGCGTCCGGCCTCGGCGGTCAAGGAACTGGTGGAGAATGCGCTGGATGCGGGCGCGCGGCGGATCGACGTGGACATGGCCGATGGCGGCAAGACGCTGATCCGGGTGCGCGACGACGGGTGCGGGATGACCGAAGCCGACCTGCCGCTGGCGCTGAGCCGGCATGCGACGTCGAAGATCGACGGGTCGGATCTGCTGGAGATCCATTCCTTCGGATTCCGGGGCGAGGCATTGCCCAGCCTTGGGTCGGTGGGGCGTCTGACGATCACCAGCAGGGCGCAGGGTTTTGACGGGGTGGAGATCACCGTTGCGGGTGGCCGGATCGGTGCGGTGAAGCCCGCGGCGCTGAACCGGGGCACGGTGGTGGAGCTGCGCGACCTTTTCTATGCCACGCCCGCGCGGCTGAAGTTCATGCGCACCGACCGGGCCGAGGCGCAGGCGGTGGGCGACGTGATCAAGCGGCTGGCGATGGCGGAGCCGTTCGTCAGTTTCACCCTGCGCGACGTCAGCGAGGGGCGTGAGCCGCGCACGGTCTTTCGCGCCGATGCGGAGACGGGCGATCTGTTCGATGCGCTGCACGGGCGGCTGAGCCAGGTTCTGGGGCGGGAGTTCGCAGAGAACGCGCTGCGGATCGAGGCCGAGCGCGAGGGGATCGCGATGACCGGCTATGCCGCGTTGCCGACTTATTCGCGGGGGTCGAGCGTGGCGCAGTACCTCTTCGTCAACGGGCGGCCGGTGCGGGACAAGATGCTCTATGGCGCGCTGCGGGCGGCCTATCACGATTTCCTCAGCCGCGACCGGCATCCGGCGGCGGCGCTGTTTCTGGAATGCGACCCGAAACTGGTGGATGTGAACGTGCATCCGGCGAAATCCGAGGTGCGGTTCCGCGATCCGGGCGTGGCGCGGGGGCTGCTGGTGTCGGGTCTGCACCATGCGCTGGCCGAGGCGGGGCACCGGGCGTCAACCACCGTGGCGGGGGCGACGCTGGGCGCGATGCGGCCGGAGGCGGTGACGCAGGCGGGCGGCGCCCGGGTCTACCAGATGGACCGGCCCGGGGCATCGGCGCGGGCAACGAGTTACCGGATGCAGGCGCCGGAGGCGGGCTTTGCGGAGATGCAGAGCGCGTATTCCGGGCGGGTCGAGCCGGAGGTGGTGGAAACCGCGCAAGACGTCGTGGCGCCGCAAACGCTGCCGCTGGGCGCGGCGCGGGCGCAGGTGCACGAGAATTACATCGTGGCGCAGACCGAGACCGGGATGGTGATCGTGGATCAGCACGCGGCGCATGAGCGGCTGGTCTACGAGAAGCTGAAGCGGCAGATGGCCGAGAACGGCGTTGCCAGCCAGGCGCTGCTGATCCCCGAGATCGTGGAGTTGAGCAGCGGCGAGGCGGGGATCCTGCTGGACATGGCCGAGGAGCTGGCGCGGCTGGGGCTGGTGATCGAGGCGTTCGGGCCGGGCAGCATCGCGGTGCGCGAGACGCCGGCGATCCTGGGGCCGTGCGACGCGGGCAGGATGCTGCGCGACGTGCTGGACGAGCTGGCCGAAATGGGCGAAGCGCTGCACGTGCAGGCGAAGATCGAGGCGATCCTGAGCCGGGTGGCCTGCCACGGCTCGATCCGGTCGGGGCGGCGGATGAGCGGGGAAGAGATGAATGCGCTGCTTCGCGAGATGGAGGCGACGCCGCATTCCGGGCAGTGCAACCACGGGCGGCCCACTTACGTGGAACTGAAACTGAGCGATATCGAGCGGCTTTTCGGGCGGACATGATTACGATTGGCGAGACCACTTACAATTTGGACGATCCGCTGGTGATGGCGACATTGGCGGCGGGGGCCGTGGTGCTGTTGATCCTGCTGCTGGTGATCCTTGCGCTGCGCGCGGCGGCGCGGACGGCGCGGGCGACTGAGCCGCTGGCGCAGCAGTTGGGGCATCTGGGGCAGAACGTGCAGAGCCTGGCCAACGGGCAGGAAGGCCTGCGCAGTTCGATCCAGATGGTCAGCGACACGGCGACCAGCGGGCAGACGCAGCTGGCGCAGATGGTGGAACAGCGGCTGGCGGGGGTTCAGCAGCAGATGCAGGACCGGCTGGCGGATAATGCGATGCGCAGCCAGCGGGCGCTGACCGAGATGCAGGAGCGCATGCGCGAGACGCTGCACGGGTCGTCCAAGCAGACCGCGACCAGCCTGACCGCCTTGCAGGAGCGGCTGAGCGCCATCGACAAGGCGCAGGACAATATCACCAAGCTGTCGGGCGACGTGCTGACGCTGCAGGATATTCTGTCGAACAAGCAGACGCGTGGAGCCTTCGGCGAGATCCAGTTGACCGATATCGTCAGCAAGGCGATGCCGTCGGACAGCTATTCTTTGCAGGCGACGCTGTCGAACGGGCGGCGGGCGGATTGCCTCATTCACTTGCCGAACCCGCCGGGGCCGATCGCCATCGACAGCAAGTTCCCGCTGGAGGCCTACGAGGCGCTGCGCAATGCCAAGAGCGACTACGAGGTCAACGAGGCGGCGAAGTTCCTGCGGACCTCGGTGAAGAAGCACATCAGGGATATTTCCGACAAGTATATCCTGGATGGCGAGACGGCGGATGGCGCGCTGATGTTCCTGCCCTCCGAGGCGGTCTATGCCGAGCTGCACGCCAATTTCCCGGAACTGGTCCGCGAGGGGTTCGCCGCGAGGGTCTGGATCGTGTCGCCGACCACCTGCATGGCGACGCTGAACACGATGCGCGCGATCCTGAAGGATGCGCGGATGCGCGAGCAGGCGGGGGCCATCCGCAAGATGCTGGGGCAGCTGCACCGCGACGTGGAACTGGTGCTGGAACGCGCGGGCAAGCTGGAGACGCATTTCGACCAGGCGCGGCGCGACGTGGAGGGGATTTCCACCGCGGCCGAGCGGGCCGGCAAGCGGGCGGCGAAGCTGGATAATTTCGATTTCGAGGAGCTGGCGCCGGAGGATGGCACGGGCGTGGTGAAGCTGACCGGGGAGCGGTAGCGAAAGCGTTCCGGGGCGCGTGGGGCGCCGGCAGAGGCTGGGTCTTCACGCAAAACAGTGGCCCATGTTACTGCGACCGATGCGGCGTGGGTTTTCACCCACCCTACCTCTTTGCGGTGCCGGAAAGTGCTGCTGTGCCGGGCGACAAAAACCTTGCCTGCCGTCGCTTCATTCTCTTAGTTTTTGATATTGGCGTATTTTTTGCCGACTGCATGGGGGTGCAGAGAAGGGATTGAGGATCATGAAGTATTTTGTGTCTATCGTTTTCATCTGCCTTGCCGGATTCGCGGCGGCGCAGTCCTATCCGGAGCCGAGCGACCTGTCGGTCAACGACTTTGCGGGGCTCATCGACGACGAGGCCGAACAGCGCCTGACCGACCGGCTGGACGCGCTGCGGGGTCAGACCGGGGTCGAACTGGTGGTGGTGACACTGTCACGGCAGGACATGTTCGCGCCTGACATGTCGCTCAAGAAGTTCGGGCGGGACATATTCGACGAGTGGGGCATCGGCGACGCCGAGCGCGACGACGGTATCCTGGTGCTGGTCCTGCGGGCGGACCAGGCGATGCGGATCACGCTGGGCCAGGGCTATGACGAGGCAGCCGACGAGGAGGCGGACGCCGCCGTCGACCGCAGTTTCCTGCCGGAATTCCGTGAAGGCCGTTACGCGGAAGGGATCGAAACCGGGGTCGAGGACCTGATCGCCAACGTGGTGCGCGTGCGGGTCGACATGCCCGCTGCCGCAGAGGAGGTCGAGAGTGCCGCCGAAGCGCAGGCGACCGACACGGCGGAAGAGGCCGGCGATGGCAGCATCGGCGGGGAGACCGAGGCCGCGGCGGCAAGCGCAGAGGCCGAGCCTGCCGCGACCGAGGTGGGCGACGGCGAGAGCGGCGAGCTGTCGGTCCTGGCCTGGATCGGTGGCGGGATTGCCGCGCTGATCGGCTTTTTCATTTTCAAGAGCAAGACGCGCAAATGCCCGCAATGCGGCGTGAAGGGCAGCCTGAGGACAGTCAGGAGCACGCTGGTTGAGCCGACCGAGACCAGCGCCGGCAGGGGCGAGCGCGTCACGACCTGCGGGAAATGCGATTACAGCGACACAGATACGTACGAGCTCGCGAAGCTGGAGAAGGATGAGCCGAAGCCCGCGCCCAAGGCGGAACCGGAAGGGTTCAGCGGTGGCAAGGCGGGTAAGAAAGGGTCCACGGGCAAGTGGTAGGAGCGCCGGACCGGGGTGCCGCCCGGCCTACATCGTTTCCAGGCAGTGCCGGCGAAAGGCGCGCTTGAGCATGTCGAGCTCTTCGCGCAGGAGCGTCACCTCGGCGCGAATGTCGTAGGCCAGCGCATCGCCCGACACGATGGAGAAGCTGCCGAGCGCCGCGCCGGTCCCGGTGTCGGAGATCAGGAAGGTCTGGACGCCGTCGGCGATGCGGTCGGCCGGGATGGGCACGCGCAGGACCCAGGCCTGTTCCTCGGGTTTTTCGATGACCTCGACGCCGGCGATGCTGTCTTGCAGATGCGTGACCGACACGTCCGGGCGGCGGGTGCCCGCGCCGGTGATGACGCCTTCCCAGACCCCCTCGAACAGACGCGTCTTGGTCAATGTCATTTCTTGCATTCCGTGTCCTTTCAGAATTCCGCGCGGGGCCGGCGGCTGAAGGTCAGATCGCGCAGGATGACCTGGCTCATTTGCGGGTTCTCGATAATCAGGTCGACCCAGGCGCGTTCGATCCGCTTTTCGTTGAGCCTGGAATAGGCAAGGTCGAATTCGACCATGATCTCGGCTTCGTGCAGCGGAAGTTCACGGACGATCTGTTCGGTGTTGGGCCCGTGCTTGATGTTCAGGCGGGCGAAAATCTCGAGCGGTTTTTCCATCTCGACGATGGTGTCCATGCGCACGAGATGGCGCTGCTGCAGGCCCTGCACCGCGGCCTCGGGCAGGTCGAGCACCAGCGACAGGAAAGAGCCGTCGAAACTGAAGACATCCATGCGCAGGCCGAAGGGGGCCAGATCCGACTCGCGCGTGTTGCGAAGCTGGCGGAGGGTCAGTTCGGAATGCTGACAGTCGTGAAAAAGCGTCAGTTCGTGACCCAGCCTGGTCTTGCTGAGCACCGAGGACTGGCCCGGAACGGCCAGCGGCTCGCGCCAGATCGCGGGACGCCACGACCAGTCGGTGCCATGCGGCTTGGGAAAGGCATGGCTGCCGATCATGGGAAGCGCCAGGCGGTTGTCGGCATGGCTGATCAGTTCGTTCAGGTGATAGCGCAGTCTGCGCGCCTCGGACCGTTCGGCGCGCAACTGTTCCAGCGTCATCGACGTGGCCTCGCGCGCGGTCTGCCGCCACCGGCGAAGATCGCGCCGATGCGCCAGCCAATCCAGTCCTGAACGTTTCAGCCCCATCTGCGTGGATTGATCCCGGTTGATTTCGCCAGAGTCTGCACCCGACACATTTTCATAGCATTAACACGGGTTTGGAAACAATCCATTGATTGGCCAGCGGGTGTCACCGGCTTGCTGCGCGCAGGGCGCGGGCAAGATCAACGATCAGCCGCCGACCCGCATCATCGGCAAGTGTGCTGCCTCGGGGCCCGTAGACGGCGAGGCTGACAAGGTGGTCGTTGATCACCAGAGCGCCGCGCCAGTAGCGCGGGTCGCCGCCCGGCAGCGCCAGTTCGCCGCCCGCGTCCAGATGCACCAGCGCGAGGCCGTCGTCATCTATCGCGGCCAGTGGTTTCTTCGGGGCGGCGCTGGCGGCGATGACGGCGGCGGTGGGTCGGGCGCGGCCGGGTTGGCGACCGGCAACATTGACCACGATCAGGGCAGGCGGGACCGAGACGCCCGCCGTGCCGCTGAGCGCCTCGCAGCTGCCCAGGAACACCAGCCGGTTGGAGGGCTGACGCCGCACGCTGTCTGCATCGACGCAATAGCCGCGCGGGCCGCGCACGACGACGGCGCCATCATAGAAGGCGAGCGCCTCGACCGCCCTGGGGGCGTCGGACGCCCCGGGCATGGTGCCGTCACAGCCCGCCAGCGGCCCGAAGGCCGCCGCGAGCCACAGAAGACGTCGAAGCCCCATGCGCAGGATCAGAGGTCGGCGTAGACGTGGCGTTCGGCCTGCGCGCCGGGATGGGTGACCGCGCCCTTGTAGGTCTCGCCCACAAGCTGGGCGTATTTCCACAATGCGCCAGAGGCGTAAATCGTCTCGCGCGGGCCGGACCAGTCCTTCTTGCGGCTGGCCAGATCGTCGTCGGACAGGTCCACGCTGAGCTGGCCCTTGATCGCGTCGATGGTGATCACGTCGCCGGTCCGCACCAGGGCGATGGGGCCGCCATGCGCGGCCTCGGGGCCCACATGGCCAACGCAGAAACCGCGCGTCGCGCCGGAAAACCGCCCGTCGGTGATCAGCGCCACCTTCTTGCCCATGCCCTGACCGGACAGCGCGGCGGTGGTGGCCAGCATCTCGCGCATGCCGGGGCCGCCGGCGGGGCCCTCGTTGCGGATGACGATGACCTCGCCTTCCTCGTATTCGCGATTCTGGACCGCGGCAAAGGCGTCTTCCTCGGACTCGAAGACACGCGCCGGGCCGGTGAAGACCTGGTTCTCGGGCGCGATGCCGGCGACCTTCACGATGGCCCCCTGCGGCGCGAGGTTGCCCTTGAGGCCGACGACGCCCCCGGTCTTGGTGATGGGCGTGTCGATCGGATAGATCACTTTGCCGTCGGCCTCGCGGTCGATGCGGTCAAGCTCCTCGCCGATCGAGCGGCCGGAGGCGGTGATGCAGTCCTCGTGGATGAGACCGGCCTTGCGAAGCTCCTTCATCACCACGGGGATGCCGCCGGCGTCGAAAAGATCTTTGGCGACATATTGCCCACCCGGCTTGAGGTCGACGAAATAGGGGGTGTCGCGGAAGATCTCGCACACGTCGTCGAGGTAGAATTCGATCCCGGCCTCGTGGGCGATGGCGGGCAGGTGCAGGCCGGCATTGGTGGATCCGCCGGTGCAGGCCACGACCCGCGCGGCGTTTTCCATCGACTTGCGGGTGACCACGTCGCGGGCGCGGATGTTCTTTTCCAACAGGTGCATCACGGCCCGACCGGAGGCATCGCCGTACTGGTCGCGCGATTCGTAGGGCGCGGGCATGCCTGAGGAGTTCATCAGCGCAAGGCCGATCGCCTCGGACACGCAGGCCATGGTGTTGGCGGTGAACTGGCCGCCGCAGGCGCCGGCCGAAGGGCAGGCCACGCGTTCAAGCACGTCGAGCGCCTTGTCGGACATCGTGCCGTTCTGGTGGCGGCCGACGGCCTCGAACATGTCCTGCACGGTGAGGTCGCGGGTGCGGAAATCTTCGGGGATCTCGTCGATCTGGGGCGCCTTGCCCGGAAGGATCGAGCCGCCGTAGATGAAGACGGAGGGCACGTTGAGGCGGACCATGGCCATCATCATGCCGGGCAGCGACTTGTCGCAGCCGGCAAGACCCACGAGCGCGTCGTAGCAATGGCCCCGCATGGTAAGTTCGACCGTGTCGGCGATGGCCTCGCGGCTGGCGAGCGACGAGCGCATCCCTTCGTGGCCCATGGCGATGCCGTCGGTCACGGTGATGGTGGTGAACTCGCGCGGGGTGCCGTGGGCCTCGCGAACGCCCATCTTGACCGCCTGTGCCTGACGGCTGAGGGCGATGTTGCAGGGCGCGGCCTCGTTCCAGCAGGTGGCGACGCCGACCAGCGGCTGGTGGATTTCCTCCTCGCTGAGGCCCATTGCATACATGTAGGAGCGGTGCGGGGCGCGTGCCGGGCCTTCGGTGACGTGGCGGCTTGGCAGGATTTTCTTGTCGAACTTGGTCATGGGTCCCTCCCTGGCGGTCGTTGAAAACGGTCTAGGACAGAGGGACGCGCGGGGCAAGCGCGAAGCACCGCCGGCGTCAGCGCGCGGGGCGGGCCGGGTCTGAGTATTTGTGCCAAGAAAAAGCCGGGAGCGGGCCGGGGGTCACCTGACGGCGCGCCGGGCCGGGGGTGCCATGGCCGCGACGGGGGCATGGCGGTGGCAGGTCAGGACGTGGTCGTTGACCATGCCCACGGCCTGCATGAAGGCGTAGACGATGGTGGGGCCGCAGAATTTGAAGCCACGTTTCTTCAAATCCCTGGAAATTGCGCGGGATATTTCCGTTTCGGTCGGAACCTCCGCCAGGCTGGCCCAGCGGTTCTGAAGCGGGGCGCCGCCCATGAAGGACCACAGGTAGGTGTCGAAGCCCTGTTCGGCCTCGATCTCCTGCCAGGCGCGGGCATTGGTGATGGTGGCCTCGATCTTGCCGCGGTGGCGGATGATGCCGGGATTTCCCAGCAGGCGCTGCACGGCATCCTCGCCCCAGGTGGCGAGGATATCGGGGTCAAAGCCTTGAAATGCCGTGCGAAAATTCTCGCGTTTCTTCAGGATGGTGATCCAGCTGAGACCGGCCTGGAAGCCGTCGAGGATGAGTTTTTCCCACAGCGCGCGGCTGTCCCATTCGGGCACGCCCCATTCGGTGTCGTGATAGGCCTCGTAGATCGGATCGGTGCCGACCCAGCCGCATCGTTCCATGGTTCAGGCCTCCGGTTCTGGTTCGGTTCGGACAATATGACTCGAATGGCCGATTTAACAGATCCTTAGTGTGCGTGGCGGTTATTGGGCGGCGGTGAGTACGGAGAGTCTTATGGGTGACAATATTTTGAAGTGGGCGAACATTCCGTCGGAACATCGGAATCCGCTGAGCTATGCCGTGTCGACGCGGGACCAGTCGGTGATCCGGATGGTCGAGGAGGCGGTGCGCCACAAGCACGTGATGCTGGCCTATCAGGCCGTGGTGCCGGCGGGCCGGCAGGACCGGCCGGCCTTTTACGAGGGGCTGGTGCGGGTGCTGGACGAAACCGGGCGGATCATTCCCGCGCGGGAGTTCATCCACGCGATCGAGACGACCGAGACGGGCCGGATCGTCGACTGCCTGTCGCTGGAAAAGGGCATTCGCGCGCTGCACGACCATCCCGATATCCGGTTGGCGATCAACATGTCGGCGCGGTCCATTGGCTATCCGCGCTGGATGCGCACGCTGAAGCGCGGCCTGGGCCAGGACCCCACCGTCGCCGAACGGCTGATCCTGGAGATCACGGAAAGCTCGGCCATGCTGGTGCCGGAACTGGTGGTGGGTTTCATGGCGGATCTGCAGAAGAAGGGGGTGAGCTTTGCCCTGGACGATTTCGGTGCGGGGTTCACCTCGTTCCGGTATCTCAAGGATTTCTTCTTCGACATCCTGAAGATCGACGGCCAGTTCATTCGAGGCATCGCCGAAAGCCCCGACAACCAGGTGCTGACCCGGGCGCTGGTCGCGATCGCCGAGCAGTTCGACCTGGTGACCGTGGCCGAGAATGTGGAACGGCCCGGCGATGCGCGATGCCTGGAGGAAATCGGGGTGGATTGCCTGCAGGGCTATTACTTCGGTGCGCCGACGGTGCAGCCGCCCTGGCTGAAACCGGCGCCGGCGGCGATGCCTGCCTGACCTGTGACAACAGCAACCGTTGCCGCATTGCGGCATCTGCGATACACCCGGCGACATGCGGGGGAATCCGGAGGGCGCACGCGATGTGCCGCCCGCCGATCCTCGGCCAACATGAATTGGTGGAGGACACTATGACCAATGTTGTTATCGCCTCGGCAGCGCGCACGGCTGTCGGTTCGTTTTCCGGCGCTTTTGCCAATACTCCGGCCCATGACCTTGGCGCAGCCGTTCTGGAAGCGATCGTGGCGCGGGCCGGCATCGACAAATCCGAGGTTTCCGAAACCATCCTTGGCCAGGTCCTGACCGCGGCGCAGGGCCAGAACCCCGCCCGTCAGGCGCATGTGAATGCCGGTCTGCCGATCGAAAGCGCGGCCTGGGGCATCAACCAGGTCTGCGGCTCGGGCCTGCGGGCCGTGGCGCTGGGCGCGCAGCATATCCAGCTGGGCGATGCCGATGTGGTGGCCGCCGGCGGGCAGGAGAACATGACCCTAAGCCCCCACGCCGCGCATCTGCGCGCCGGGCACAAGATGGGTGACATGAAATACATCGACACGATGATCCGCGACGGATTGTGGGACGCCTTCAATGGCTATCACATGGGCCAGACCGCCGAGAATGTCGCCGAGAAGTGGCAGATCAGCCGCGAGCAGCAGGACGAGTTCGCCGTGGCCAGCCAGAACAAGGCCGAGGCGGCGCAGAAGGCGGGCAAGTTCGATGACGAGGTGATCCCGTTCACCGTCAAGACCCGCAAGGGCGAGACGGTCGTCGACAAGGATGAATACATCCGCCACGGCGCCACGATCGAGGGCATGCAGAAGCTGCGCCCGGCCTTCACGCAGGACGGGTCGGTCACCGCGGCCAATGCCTCGGGCCTCAATGATGGCGCGGCGGCCGTGCTGTTGATGAGCGCCGAGAATGCCGAGAAGCGCGGGATCGAGCCACTGGCGCGGATCGCCTCCTATGCCACTGCCGGTCTGGACCCGTCGATAATGGGTGTGGGCCCGATTCATGCCAGCCGCAAGGCGCTGGAAAAGGCGGGGTGGAGCGTCGAGGACTTGGACCTTGTGGAAGCCAACGAAGCCTTTGCCGCGCAGGCCTGTGCGGTGAACAAGGACATGGGCTGGGACCCGTCGATCGTGAACGTGAACGGCGGTGCGATTGCCATCGGCCACCCGATCGGCGCCTCGGGCTGCCGGGTTCTGAACACGCTGCTCTTCGAGATGAAGCGCCGCGACGCCAAGAAGGGCCTGGCCACGCTGTGCATCGGCGGCGGCATGGGCGTGGCCATGTGCATCGAGCGTCCGTAAGAGACTGATTCGAAACGACAAGACAGGCCCTGCGGGGCCTGTTTTTCCGTGCAAGCCTTGGAGCCTCGCCAGATGACGTTGCCTGCCAACCCTCCCCAGATCGTGTTTTCCGGTGGTGGGTTGCGGTGTTTCTGGCAAGGCGGTTTCCTGACGCGGCTGGAACAGAAGTGTCGGTTCACGCCCGAGCGCGTGACCGGCGTGAGCGGCGGGGCATTGGCCGGCGCCGCGTGGATCGCCGGGATCGAGCTGCGCCTTCTGGACGTGATGTGCGATGCGTTCGAGAAGCGGGACCACAATCTGGATCTGTTTGCCGCCGACGAGGACGGAATCACGCCGCATCAGAAGGTCTATTGCGACGTGGTGCATACCGTGCTGGACAAGGCGGCCTGCGCAAGGATCGCGAATGGTCCGGCCTTTCAGATCCAGATTGCGCATCCGCCCTCTACAGGGCATCCGACCCTGACCGGCACGGCGCTTGCCGCGGCATACGAAGCAGAACTGCATATCGTCGGCAGTCCGCATTTCGACTGGGCCGAAAAGATGGGACTGACATCGCAACTGGTGGACGCCAACCAGGCCGCGCGGGACGGACGGCTGGTGGAACTGGTAAATGCGGCTGCGGTGATCCCGCCGGTGTTCGAGCCTCCGTTGTGGGGCGACCGGCGCGTGGTCGATGGCGGCATGGCCGACCAGGCGCCGTTGCCCACGCCCGACGAGGGTGAGACGCTGGTGCTGCTGACGCGGCAATACAAGAACCTGCCGGACGTGCCGGGCCGGGTTTATGTCTGGCCCTCGGAGGAGACGCCCGCCGACAAGATAGATTTCACCGATCCGCAAAAGCTGCGCGAGACCTGGGCGCTGGGCCAGCGCGACGCGGAGGCGTATCTGGATTGCGGATGAGCGCGGCGAGGCAAAAAGAATTGCGCAACAATGTTGCGCTTTGTGCGCGAGATGAGTAGCAAAGTTTCCAAGTAACCCAACAACGGACAGAAAGACTGGAGGATCCTCATGGCGAGAGTTGCCCTTGTGACCGGCGGTAGCCGCGGTATCGGCGAGGCCATTTCGAAGAAACTGAAGGCGGATGGCTATGAAGTGGCCGCCACCTATGCGGGCAACGACGAGGCCGCGGCGAAATTCACCGACGAGACCGGGATCAAGACCTACAAGTGGAACGTCGCCGACTATGACGCGTCCAAGGCGGGGATCGAGACCGTCGAGGCCGAGCTGGGCCCGATCGACGTGGTGGTGGCCAACGCGGGCATCACCCGCGACGCGCCGTTCCACAAGATGACGCCGGACCAGTGGAAGGATGTGATCGACACCAACCTGACGGGCGTGTTCAACACGGTGCATCCGGTCTGGCCGGGGATGCGCGAGCGCAAGTTCGGGCGCGTGATCGTCATCAGCTCGATCAACGGCCAGAAGGGGCAGTTCGCGCAGGTGAACTATGCTGCGACCAAGGCGGGCGATCTTGGCATCGTCAAATCGCTGGCGCAGGAAGGCGCGCGGGCCGGCATCACGGCGAACGCGGTCTGCCCGGGCTATATCGCCACGGAAATGGTGATGGCGGTGCCGGAGAAGGTGCGCGAATCGATCATCGGCCAGATCCCGGCGGGCCGGCTGGGAGAGCCGGAAGAGATTGCGCGCTGCGTCGCGTTCCTGGCGTCGGAGGATGCCGGGTTCATCAACGGTTCGACGATCTCGGCCAACGGGGCGCAGTTCTTCGTCTGAGGATTTCCGAGGCTATCAAAAGCGAAAGGGCCGGTTTAGGGAACCGGCCCTTTCTGGTTTCCAGTGACCTGCAACGATCATCTGGAAGAGGTCTTGCGGCCCAGCCAGCCGAACAGTTCGCCAAAGGCGCGGCTGCGCTGGTAATGCGCGGCGCGGAAAGCGTCGCGGGTCCTGGCATCAAACGCGTTCTCGATCATGACTGTTCCTTTCAGGGAAACTTGACTGTTCTTAATATGCGCCTTTCAAAAAAAGCCGCAAACGAGACTTTTCATGGCTTCAGTCAAGATATACTTTACCGATATGAATGACCGCTTGCCCCCGTTGACCGCCTTGCGCGCCTTCGAAGCCGCGGCGCGGAACATGTCGTTTCAAAAGGCGGCAGCGGAACTGAATGTGACCCCCGCCGCCCTGTCGTTCCAGATCAAGTCCCTGGAAGAGCATCTTGGCGCGCCACTGTTCCGACGGCTGAACCGGGCGGTGGAGCTGACCGCGGCGGGCGAGACGCTGGCACCGGGGTGCCGTGACGGTTTTTCCGCCCTTTCGGCAGCCTGGTCGGCGGTGCGGCGCGACCTGGACAGCAGTGTCCTGACGGTGACGGCCGGCCCGGCCTTCACGGCAAAGTGGCTTGCGCCGCGCCTATACGCGTTTGCGCAGGCGCATCCCGAGATCGAGTTACGATTCACCGCATCGCTGAAGCTGATGGATTTCGACAGGGACGAGATAGACGTGGCGATCCGGTTCGGCCATGGGGCGGACAAGGGGCTGTATTCGCTGCCCCTGGCCGAGGAGTGGGTGACGCCGGTGATGACGCCCGCGCTGGCCGAGCGGTATCCCACGATCGAAAGCCTGTCCAAGGCCGTGCTGATCGTGGATCAGTCGATTGATTTCCTTGATCCGCCGACGGACTGGGCGGCCTGGTTCCGCGCCGTGGGCATGGCGCCGGTTCCGCCGCATGGTCCGCGTTTTTCTCAGGGCGATCACGCGATGGACGCGGCATTGGCGGGCGTGGGTGTCGTGCTGGGGCGCCGGGCGCTGGTGATAAAGGATCTGATGGAGGGCCGGCTGGTCGCGCCTTATGGCAAGGCCGTCAGCGGCGGGGCGCAGTTCCGGTTTGTCTGCCGCGAGGGGGCAGAGGAAAAACCGCAGATCAAAATTTTTCGGGACTGGATGCTGGCCGAAACGGCCAAGGGGTTCGATACGACCGCGAAGCTGGAAATGGTGCCGCTGGTACCGCGCTAGTTGCGGGATGCGCCGCCAAGGGCGCATCCCGCAGGGTCTGTGCGTGACATGTTAGTGGGAAAGTCGTTCGATTTCTTCTTTCAGTCGGAGTTTCTGCTTTTTCATGCTTGAGATCTCGAGGTCCGGCGTTCCCGGGGCACGTTGTGCCGCTTCGACCTGATCCGAGAGAGCCTGGTGTTTCTTCTTCAGTTCTTCGACATGCGAACTCAAGGCCATGAATGCGTCTCCTCTTTCTGATATGCACGGGATAGTGCAGCACAAAAGATATGGTGTGTCACGCTGCGAACGCAAAATCGGGCGGCCGGATTTAGCTGCAACTTGCCTAAATCAGTCAGGGAACGGCATTTCCTTGCCGTCGCGCAAGACGCAAGCTGTTGCCGGAGTGTAGTTTTCGCCATCGCTTTCGTGGCTTTGCCCATAATGCAGGCACCAGCCGTGATGCAGCCGGAATGCCGCCCGTCCACCGCGCCGTCCGCGCAGGATGACCAGCCGTGCGGCCCGTCCGGGGCGGGGAATCAGCGGCAGGAGTTCGAGGCTGCCGAGACGTCGCGTTGCGTGGTGCAAGAGCTCGGGCAGGCGGTCGGCCCGCTGGATGAAGGTGACGGTGCCCTTGGGGCGGGTGCGTTTTGCGGCGGCGGCGACCCAGTCGGCGAGGGGCGTATCCTCGCCCATGGCGCCCTCGCGGCCCGGATCGGCGGCGGCGGTGCTGGCAGCGCGGTCGAAATAGGGCGGGTTGGCCAGGACATGGTGGAACTGCCGCTCCCTGAGGTCGCGGGGCATGTCGGCAAGATCGCCCTCGATCACCTCGAAGGGCAGATCGTTGGCGGTGCCGTTCGCCCTGGCGAGGGTGGCATAGGCGGGCTGACGTTCCAGCCCGGCAAGGTGGATGCCGCCGACGCGCCGGGCAAGGCAGAGCCCCGCAACGCCCACGCCGCAGCCGAGGTCGAGCACGGTGTCGCCCGGTCTTGCGGGAACGGTGGCAGCCAGAAGCACCGGATCGACCCCCGCACGGTAGCCTCCTCGGTGCAGGATCTTCAGCCGGCCCCCGAGAAAATCGTCGCAGGTGGTGTCATGCGTCACGCGATCGCCTCGACCTCGATCCCGTTGTCCTGAAGGGTCTGGCGGGCTGGAAAGTAATCCTCTTCGCTGACCATCAGGCGACGTGGGAAGATCCCGATGCCGCCTTCGAGGACGCTCATGTTTACGTCCAATTCAAAGCAGTCTATATCCTCGCCCTGAAGCAGGGCTTTGGCGAATGCCATCACGGTCGGGTCGGTGGTGCTGAGAAGATGCTTCATGGGGAAGACTTAAGGACACCGGACGCGCATTGTCGAGCCTGAGTGACGGGAGTTTGATGGGACTGGACCACGCCGCAACCAAGCCGCATGAGGCGCTGGCCGCGCATCTGGCCGGAAAGCTGGACGCGGTGAACACCCTGATCCGCGCACGGATGGTATCGCGCCATGCGCCGCGGATTCCGGAAGTGACGGCGCACCTGGTCGAGGCGGGCGGCAAGCGGCTGCGCCCGATGCTGACGCTGGCGGCGGCGGATCTGTGTGGCTATGACGGCGACGATGACGTGAAGCTGGCCGCGACGGTGGAGTTCATCCATACCGCGACGCTGTTGCATGACGACGTGGTGGATGAAAGCGCCCAGCGGCGCGGGCGGCCCACGGCGAACCTGCTGTTCGACAACAAGTCCAGCGTGCTGACCGGGGATTACCTGTTCGCGCGGGCGTTCCAGCTGATGGTGGAAACCGGATCCTTGACGGTGCTGGACATCCTGTCCAACGCCGCGGCGACGATTGCCGAGGGCGAGGTGCTGCAACTGACCGCGTCGCGCAGCCTGAAGACGGACGAGGATGTGTACCTGCAGATCGTGCGGGGCAAGACCGCGGCGCTGTTTTCGGCGGCGACCGAGGTGGGCGGCGTGATCGCGGGCGTTTCGGACGACCAGGTGCAGGCGCTGTTCGATTACGGCGATGCGCTGGGCATCGCGTTTCAGATCGTCGATGACCTGCTGGACTACCAGGGCGATGCCAGGGCCACGGGCAAGAACGTGGGCGACGATTTCCGCGAGCGCAAGCTGACCCTGCCGGTGATCAAGGCGGTGGCGCTGGCCGACGAGAGCGAACGCGCCTTCTGGGCGCGGACCATCGAGAAGGGCGACCAGCGCGACGGCGACCTGGACGAGGCGCTGCGGCTTTTGAACCATCACCGCACGCTGGAGGCGACGCGGGCCGATGCGCTGGAATGGACGGCGAAGGCGAATGCCGCGCTGACCCTGCTGCCCGAGCATCCGGTCCGCGAGATGTTGCTGAACCTGTCCGACTACGTGGTCGCGCGGATCCGTTAGAAGCCTGTCTCAGGGCTGCGTGTTGAGCCGCGTGGCCGTGATCCACCAGCCCGGATTTTCCTCTTTCAGGCGGCCTTCGGCGGCGCGTGCGGTTTCTTCGTCCGTGTAGAGCCCGAAACAACTGCTGCCGGAACCTGTCATCCGTGCCAGGCGGCATCCCGCGGTGACGCTGAGCGCGCCCAGTGCCCGCGATATGATGGGACACATGGCGATTGCCGGCGTCTCGAGGTCGTTGCGCATGCCGCGCAGCCAGTCGATGAAGCCAGCGGCGTCCATGCTGCCGGGAATGTCCGTGGGCATGGGGGTGTTGTTCTTCTGCCCCAGTGCGGCGAAGACATCGGGGGTGCGCAGGGGCGCCCCCGGATTGACCAGAACCGCATGCAGGCTGGGCAGGTCACGCGCGGCGGTCACCATCTCTCCTATGCCCTGGATGCGGGCGGCGCTGTTGCCGAGACAGACGGGCACGTCCGCGCCAAGAACCGTGACATCGGCGGGAATGTGTTTTTCCGTCAGGCGCGACAGCAGGCGCAGGGTTGCGGCCGCATCGGAAGACCCGCCGCCAAGCCCGGCGGCATGAGGCAGGACCTTGGTCAGGCTGATATCGGCGGCGACACCCATGAGACCGGCGGCCCGCATCACGAGGTTGTCGCCATCTGCCGGCACGTCGCGCGACATGGGGCCGTTGAGGGACAGTGTTGGTTCATCCGAAAGCGAGACGGTCAGGCTGTCGCCCACATCGGCGAACATCACCAGCGAATCGAGCAGGTGGAGGCCATCTTCGCGCTGACCGGTGATGTGCAGCGTCAGGTTTATCTTGGCCGGGGCAAACCCCTCAGCCGCCGTCATCCGCAACCTCCAGCGGGGGCGAACCTTCTTCGCGCAGGACTACGTCCAGCCCGACTTCCAGCTTGCGGCGCATCCGGTCCGGGTTCACGTCGGGTGACGGGTCTTCCTTGTTCACGAAGGACAGTGCGCGGCGCCACTGAAAGCGCGCCTCGATCTCACGGCCCACGGCCCAGAGCACGTCGCCAAGGTGATCGTTCACCACCGGGTCCACCGGCATCAGCTCCGCCGCACGTTCCATGTGGACGATGGATTCGTCGTAGCGGCCAAGGCGGTAGAGGACCCAGCCGAGGCTGTCGACGATGTACCCCGAATCGGGCTGTGCCTCGACGGCGCGTTCGATCATGCCAAGCGCCTCGTCCAGCTTCTGCTGTTTCTCGACCAGCGAATAGCCGAGGTAGTTCAGCACCTGCGGATGTTCGGGGTTCAGTTCCAGCGCCTTGCGGAAATCGGCCTCGGCCGCTTCCCACTGGCCCTTGCGTTCGTTGCTGATCGCGCGGGCGTAGTAGACGAACCAGTGTTCCGGCTGGGGGTCGCCCAGCAGGGTGATGGCGTTGCCATAGGCGGTAACGGCCTGATCGTACTTCTCGGTCTGGCGGTAAAGATCGGCAGCCGCCACATGCACGAGGGGCAGTTCGGGATGCGACTCGCGCAGCTGATCCAGTACCTCTATCGCGGCATCCATGCGGTCGGCGCGGCGCAGCGATTCGGCGCGGCCCATCTCGGCGGCAGTAAAGGCGGGGTGGTCGCGTGGGACACTCTTGTAGGTCTGGGTGGCCAGGTCGTAACGTTCCAGCGATTCCAGCAGTTCCGCCGACATCAGGATCGAGTCCACGTGATCGGGATTGAGATAATGCGCGACGCGCGCATAGAGCAGTGTGTAATCGTCGCCCATGTCGCCAAGCAGAGCCTGACCGATGGAATAGAACACCTCGGCCACGCCGTCCTTGGGGCCCGAGATCAGGCTGAAGGCGACGGGCATTCCGGTTTCAAGCTCCGCGCGGAGGGCGAGGATCTCGGGGTCTGCGTTCGGACCAAAAGCCTCGTCGAGGATCGCAATGGCCTCGTCGTTGCGCTCCAGCTGGCTGAGCACCTCGGCCCAGGCGCGGGTGCCCCGGCGGGTGCGCTGCAGCGGCGCGTCGTCGCCACCGCCCGAAAAGATGGCTTCGGCCGCTTCGAAATCGCCGACCGTGGCCAGCGCAAGTGCCTTGTGATAGAGCGCGAAATTCTTCAGGCCGCGTTCCTCGGATACCTCGTCGAAAAGATCGAGGGCGGTGTCCACATCGCCGTTGGCAAGTTCTGCCCATGCCTTGATCAGACCGTCGGCAAGCGCGCCGACGCCCTGGCCGGCATCGATCCGGTCGGCCACGGCCTGGTAATCTTCCTGTGCCACGTCCTCGGCGATCAGGGCCATGAAGGCAACCTGGCTTTGCAGGTCCTGCTGTTCGATCTGGCGGGCGACGGGGACGGCGCGGTCGATCTGACCCAGCGCCATGAAGGCGATGGCGGCGCTTTCGAGGATCGCGGGGTTCGCGGCGTCACGGGTCAGCGCCTGGGTGTAATACTGCGCCGCCGCATCGAAATCGTTTTCGTAACGGGCCTGCCGGGCAGCGAGATAGGCACCGACATTGATATCTGCCAATGCGGGCAGCGCGATGCCCTGCAAAAGCGCGGCCAGTGCGCCTGCGGTGAGGATTTTCACGTGTTCCAGCTCCCTGCCTTTGCGGTCAATCTTTCCCGCGAAGGTAATATGAGCCGTCTGCCAACGCAATGAGGGCGGCCAATTTGCCGCCCTCCTGTCCGCGCGATTCCGCCAGTGGCCTACATATTGGGGTAGTTCGGCCCGTCCCCGCCCTGCGGCGTGGTCCAATTGATGTTCTGTGCGGGGTCCTTGATATCGCATGTCTTGCAGTGGACGCAGTTCTGGAAATTGATGACGAACTGCTGCTCGCCGTCCTTTTCCACGAACTCGTAGACCCCTGCCGGGCAGTAGCGGGCCGAGGGGCCGGCATATTTGGGAAGGTTCACCTCGACCGGGATCTTCGGGTCCTTCAGCTTAAGGTGGGCGGGCTGGTTTTCCTCGTGGTTGGTCATCGAGAAGCTGACATTGGTCAGCCGGTCGAAGCTGAGCTTGCCGTCGGGCTTGGGGTAGGCGATTTCGCTGTGCTTGCTGGCCTCTTCGGTGGCCTCGGCGTCGGTCTTGCCATGTCCGATGGTCCCGAAGAAGGAAAAGCCCAGCGTGTTGGTCCACATGTCGAGCCCGCCCAGCGTGAGCGAGGCGGTAAGGCCGTATTTGGACCATAAGGGCTTGACGTTGCGCACCTTTTTCAGGTCCGCGCCGATGGCGCCGTTGCGGACTTCGGTCTCGTAATCGGCCAGTTCGTCACTGGCGCGCGCCCCCTCGATGGCGGCGTGGGCGGCTTCGGCCGCGGCCTTGCCCGAAAGCATGGCGTTATGGTTGCCCTTGATGCGCGGCACGTTGACCATGCCCACGGAACAGCCCAGCAGCGCCACGCCGGGGGCGACCATCTTGGGCATCGACTGATATCCGCCTTCGGAAATGGCGCGGGCGCCGTAGGCCACGCGTTTGCCGCCCTTCAGCAGGTCGGCCACCACCGGGTGATGCTTGAAGCGCTGGAATTCCATGTAGGGGTAAAGGTGCGGGTTGCGGTAGTTGAGGTGCACCACGAAGCCCACATAAACTTGGTTGTTGTCGAGGTGGTAGATGAACGAGCCACCGCCCGCGTTCTTGCCCAGGGGCCAGCCCATGGTGTGGGTGACGGTGCCCTCGCGGTGCTTTTCGGGGTCGATTTCCCAGATTTCCTTCATCCCGAGGCCGTATTTTTGCGGCTCCTTGCCCTTGGAGAGGTCGTATTTCGCGATGACCTCCTTGGACAGCGAGCCGCGCACGCCCTCGGACAGGAAGACGTATTTGCCGTGCAGTTCCATCCCCGGCTCGTAGCCCGGGCCGGGTGTGCCGTCGGGGTTCTTGCCGAATTCACCGGCCACCACGCCCTTCACCTCGCCGTTGTCGCCATAGACGATTTCCGAGCAGGCCATGCCGGGGAAGATTTCGACACCCAAAGCCTCGGCCTGTTCGGCCATCCAGCGACAGACATTGCCCATGCTGACGATGTAGTTGCCGTGGTTGTTCATCAGCGGCGGCATGGGGAAATTGGGGATGCGGACCTTGCCCGCCTCGCCCAGCATGTAGAAATTGTCCTCTTTCACCGGAACGGTGATCGGGGCGCCCTTTTCCTTCCAGTCCGGGATCAGTGCGTCGAGGCCGCAGGGATCGAGAACCGCACCCGAGAGGATATGCGCCCCCACTTCCGAGCCTTTTTCCAGCACGACGACCTCGCGGTTCGGATCGAGCTGCTTCAGGCGGATGGCGGCACTGAGGCCCGCGGGCCCCGCGCCGACGATCACGACGTCGTATTCCATGGCTTCGCGTTCGACTTGGGTCATCTCGGTCCTCTCCTGGTCGTCCGGTTGCTGGCCGGCCCGCGTGAAAAACTTCGCAACTGGTTATCGCGCGGGGTTGCGCAACGTCAATTCGTACACGACGTAACACGTACCCAAAAGCGTCAAAAAGGCGCGATGCGCACGGGTTTTCCGCCGCTTGCCGAGATGATCCGCTTGCAATGGCAGCCGAGGTCGGGGCAATCTGTCGCGCATGTTTTCGAATTGAGACGGGGTCGCACACGGGCGGCCCCTTGCTGATATCAGGGACAGGAAAGAAGGTCAGGCATGGAAAAGATTCCGATGACTCAGGACGGTTTCAACGCATTGGAAGCGGAGCTGAAACAGCTGAAATCCGTCGAGAGACCCGCCATCATCCGGGCCATTTCCGAGGCGCGAGAGCATGGCGATCTGTCGGAAAACGCCGAGTATCACTCTGCCAAGGAAAAGCAGTCCTTCATCGAGGGGCGCATCAAGGAACTGGAAGGCGCGATCAGCCTGTCGGACGTGATCGACCCCAAGAAGCTGTCCGGTCCGATCAAGTTCGGCGCGACAGTGACGCTGGTGGACGAGGATACGGACGAGGAAAAGACCTATCAGATCGTGGGCGAATACGAGGCGAATATCGAAAAGGGCCTTCTGAACGTGAAATCGCCGATTGCGCGGGCTTTGATTGGCAAGGAAGAGGGCGATAGCGTAGAAGTGCGCACGCCCGGTGGCGACAAGTCCTATGAAGTGCTGAAGATCGCGTATCTCTGACCCAAGCCTTCCCAAAGCAGGTTTGCCCATGACCGACCGACCCCAGCCACCCCAGACCCCGCTTGGCGTCTATGACCGGCCGCGCAGGGACAGGATCACCACGGTCGAGGTGATCGCGCTTGCGCTGACGGCGGTCTGGCTGCTGGGCACGGCGGCGTTCTTTCTGGTGCTGGAGCCGATGGGCCTGTTTTCCGGGTCTGGTGGCGCGTTGCAGTTCATCGTGGTGCTGCTGGCGGTATTCATGCCGGTCGCGATGATCTGGGTCGCGGCCACGGCGGCGCGGTCCAGCAAGGTCATGCGGGAGGAAAGCCAGCGTCTTCAGGCGGCGATAGACGCGATCCGGCAGGCCTATGTCGCCCAGAACAGGAGCGCGCACGAGGCAAGCGAGCCGTCCGTCGCGCGGAAACTGGAGGAGATCGCCGCCGCGCAGCGCAAGACCGAGACGGCGCTGGCGACGTTTTCGACCACGCGGCAGGCGGTGGTTCCGCCGCCCGCGAAGCCGGCCCCGACGACTCAGGAGGGAAGCGACCAGGTGGCGCTGCCGCTGGGCACGCCGCCCGAGGACATGGCGCCGCCCCTGGCGACCGAGGATTTCATCCGGGCGCTGAACTTTCCCGAAACGGCCGAGGACAAGGCCGGGTTTGCAGCCCTGCGCCGGGCGTTGAAGCACCGGGCGAGCGCGCAGTTGATCCAGGCGAGCCAGGATGTGCTGACGCTGCTGTCGCAGGACGGGATCTACATGGACGACCTGCGGCCCGACATGGCCCGTCCGGAGGTCTGGCGCCGGTTTGCCGCCGGGGAACGCGGGCGCGCGGTGGCCGCGCTGGGGGGTGTGCGGGACCGGTCTTCGCTGGCGCTGACCGCGGCGCGGATGAAGCAGGACACGATATTTCGCGATGCCGCGCATCATTTCCTGCGCATTTTCGACCGGACGATCAGCCAGTTCGCCGAGGCGGCGACCGATGCCGAGATGTCCGAGATGTCGGATACGCGGACGGCGCGGGCCTTCATGCTGGTGGGGCGCGTCGCGGGCACTTTCGACTGATCCGGGAGCTTGGCCCGCCGCCCGTTTCCGCCCCGGTGAAAAGCGCCTGTTGCCCGCTGCCCCCGAACCCGTCAATATGAACGCCGCAAGACGAAGGGAAAATCATGCGCAAGTTTCTGGTCGTGCTGGATGACAGCCGCGAATGCCTCAACGCCATGCGGTTCGCCGCGATGCGGGCAAAGAACACGCAGGCAGGCGTCGAGATCCTGGCGGTGATTCCCCCTGAGGAGTTCAATCACTGGATCGGCGTGGGCGATATCATGCGCGAGGAGGCCCGCGAGCGTATCCACGCGCATTTCGAAGTCTTCGCCAAGTGGATGCGCGACAAGCAGGGGATCGATCCCGAACTGGTGATCCGCGAAGGCGAGCCGGTCAGCGAGATCATGGCGCAGGTTCAGGAAGACACCGAGATCGGTGTTCTGGTGTTGGGCGCCAGCGCCGACAAGAAAGGCCCCGGGCCGCTGGTGTCGCAGCTGTCCAAGAGCTCGGGCGGCCTGCCGATCCCGATCACCATCGTGCCGGGCGACCTCAGCAAGGAGCGGCTTGAGGCGATCACCTGATTTCGATTTTAGAATCGTTCCAAACCTTGACAGTGTCGGTGCCGCTGCGCATATCTTGGGCAACCGATAAAAAGGGCGCGCACCATGTTCATCCAGACTGAATCGACCCCAAATCCCGCAACGCTGAAGTTCCTGCCCGGCCAGACCGTGCTGGAGGCCGGAACCGCAGATTTCCCGTCGTCCGAAGGTGCGGAGAAGTCGCCGCTGGCCGCGCGTGTCTTCGGCGTCGAAGGGGTGACAGGCGTGTTTCTCGGCAACGATTTCGTTACCGTGACCAAGCAGGATGCGGTGGAATGGGACCATGTGAAGCCTGCGATCCTGGGTGCCATCATGGAGCATTTCCAGTCCGGTCAGCCGGTCATGACCGGAGAGGCGGCCGAATCCGGCCATGCGGCGGGCGATGGTGAAAATGCCGAGGTCGTGGACCAGATCAAGCAGCTTCTCGATACGCGGGTACGCCCCGCGGTGGCGCAGGACGGCGGCGACATTACGTTTCATGGCTTCGAGCGTGGCGTTGTCTATCTGCACATGCAGGGTGCCTGCGCGGGCTGTCCGTCTTCGACCATCACGTTGAAGATGGGGATCGAGAACCTGCTGCGCCACTATATCCCGGAAGTGACCGAGGTGCGCCCGGTCGGCGTCTGAGACTTGACCGACGGCCCGCTCGTACTGGGATTCGACACCTCCGGCCCATGGCTGGGGGTGTGTTTGCTTTGCGGCGACGAGATCCTGACCGAAACCCATGCCGAGATGCCCAAGGGACAGGCAGAGGCCCTGTTTCCCTCGCTGGAGGTGGCGCTGGCCATGACCGGTGCCGCATGGGGCGATCTTGACGCGCTCGGCGTCGGGATCGGGCCGGGAAACTTTACCGGCATCCGCATCTCGGTGTCCACTGCGCGGGGGCTGGCGTTATCGCTGGACATTCCCGCTGTCGGCGTCAGCAGTCTTGAGGCGGTGGCGCTGGGGCTGGAGGGGGCGGTTCTTGCGACACGGGAGGCGCCGCGCGCGCAGGCCTATCTGCAAGGGTTCGGCACGCGACAGGTCGTCGGTCCGGAGTTGCGCAATCTGGACGATATCGGCCCCGAGATGAACGAGGACGGACTGCTCTGTACGGGCGGGGCGGCGGACGTGGTGGCGCCTCGGGTCGGGGTGAGGGTGGCGGCGCCCATTTATGCGCCGGCATCAGCAATCGCGCTGATCGCGGCGCAGAAGTTCCGCACGCACACCGAACCTCCGGCACCGCTCTACCTCAGGTCCGCGGACGCTGCGCCGTCACGGGACCTTCCGCCGGTCATCCTAGATGACGCCTGAGGCGCTGGCCGCGCTGCATGCCCGCGCCTTTGCGGGGCAGGGGCGGGGATGGACGGCGGCGGAGTTTCGCGACCTCATGCAGCGCCAGAGCATCTTTGTGCTTGGCGATGACGCGGGGTTCGCCCTCGGGCAGGCCGTGGCAGGCGAGGCTGAACTGCTGATGCTGGTCACCGATCCGGATCACCGCCGCGAAGGCCGTGGGCGGGCATGGCTTTGCGCCTTCGAGGCAGAGGCGCGGGCGCGGGGCGCCGACCGGGTGTTCCTGGAGGTGGCGGCGGACAATGTCGCCGCGTTGGCACTTTACAGGTCAGAAGGGTTTACGGAACTGGCGCGGCGGGCAGGGTATTACCGCCGACCGGGGCATGAGGACGGCCCGGTCGATGCGTTCGTGCTGGAAAAGCGTTTGAGCTGACCGCGGTTCAGATCGCCGGGCTGTGGCCTGCGCGGCTGAGATCGTAGGCATCGAGGCTGCGGGCGATCATGCGTGTCAGGGGCCGCGCATCCGGCGGGATGAAGAGCCCCTCGTCGCTGAGATCCAGCAACCCGTCGAAGGCGCGCGTCACGGGCGCCAGCATCTCGCGGACAGCCTTGCGAGACATGCTGAAAACCTCGCAGATTTCCCCGGCGTCGATGCGGAAATCGCACATGATCGCCTCGATCAGACGGGCACGCAGAAGGTCCTGCCCCTTGAAGGCATGGCCGCGCGCGGTCGAGAACCGGCCCTCGCGGATAGCCGCGGTGTGGGCCCCGGTGGCGGGCGCATTCTGTGCATAGCCCTGCGGAAAGCGCGAGATCGCCGAGGCGCCCAGCCCCACCAGGACCTGGGACGTATCGTCGGTGTAACCCTGGAAGTTGCGCCGCAGGCGGCCCAGCCGCTGCGCGATGCTCAGCCCGTCCGCGGGCGTGGCGAAATGATCGATCCCGATCTCCCTGTATCCGTCCCAGACAAACAGGCGGCGGGCGGCATCGAACAGCTCCAGCCTTTGTTCGGGCGTGGGCAGCGCGTCGGATGAAATGAGCTGCTGACGCTTGGCAATCCATGGCACATGGGCATAGCCGTAAAGGGCGACACGGTCGGGATTGAGCGACAGGAGCTTCTGCACGCTTTCGACCATGCGTGCCCGGGTCTGGTGCGGCAGGCCGTAGAGGATATCCGCGTTGAGGCTGCGCACGCCGGCCTGGCGCAGCGCAAGGATCGTGTCGCGGGTGATGTCGAAGGTCTGGACGCGTCCTATGGCCTGCTGGATCACATCGTCGAAATCCTGCACGCCAACGGAGGCGCGGTTCATGCCCGCCGCTGCCAGAGCCTCAATCCGTGGGGTGTCGATCTCGTTGGGGTCGATCTCGACCGAGAACTCGGTTTCCGGGCCGAAAGGCACCGCGGCGCGGACCGACTCGGACAGGTCGGTGATCAGGTCCGGCGACAGCAGCGTTGGCGTGCCGCCGCCCCAGTGCAGCCGCGACAGGGTGACGCCTGCCGGCAGGGCATCGCGCAAGAGCGCCAGTTCGTCCTTGAGGGTCTGCACGTAGGTTGCGACCGGCGAGAGGGTGCTGGTGCCCTGCGTGCGACAGGCGCAGAACCAGCAGAGCCTTCTGCAGAAGGGCACGTGCAGGTAAAGCGAGATCGCGCTGCCGGGAGAGATGGCGCCGATCCAGTCGCGCATCTGCGCCGGGCCGACCGTGTCCGAGAAATGCGGAGCGGTGGGATAGCTGGTGTAGCGCGGAACATTCGCGTCGAAGAGACCCAGCCTGCGGAGTTGTTCTTTGTCGATCATGGGCCTAAAATAGGACCCGCAAAGCGCGAACGCCTTGATGCAGATCAACACGACCGAAAGCATCGAAATGCTCCGAACCGATCATGACACGACGCCCCGCGAATGCGGGGAATGCCCGATCCGTCACAAGGCGGTCTGCGCGCGATGCGACGCGCAGGAACTGGAGCAGCTGGACGCGATCAAATATTACCGCAGCTTCGAGGCGGGGCGGACCTTGGTCTGGGCCGGCGACCGGATGGATTTCGTGGGATCGGTGGTTTCCGGCATCGCGATGCTGACCCAGACGCTGGAGGACGGGCGCACGCAGATGGTGGGCCTGCTGCTGCCAAGCGATTTCGTGGGGCGCCCGGGGCGCGAGAAGGCGGCCTATAACGTGGTCGCGGTGAGCGACGTGGTGATGTGCTGTTTCCGCAAGCATCCGTTTGAAAACATGATGGAAGTCACCCCGCATATCGGGCAGCGCCTGCTGGAGATGACGCTGGACGAACTGGATGCCGCGCGCGAGTGGATGCTGCTGCTGGGGCGCAAGACCGCCCGCGAGAAGATCGCGTCCTTCCTGGCGATCCTGGGGCGGCGCAATGCGGCGCTGAGCCTGTCGATGCCCAGCGGACCGGTGGTGTTCGACCTGCCGCTGACGCGTGAGGCGATGGCGGATTACCTGGGCCTGACCCTGGAGACGGTGAGCCGCCAGATCAGCGCGCTGAGACGCGACGGGGTGATCGTGCTGGACGGCAAGCGGCATGTCACCGTGCCGGATTTTCGCCGTCTGCTGGACGAGGCGGGAGACGACAGCGACGGCGGCATGCCGGCCTGAGGCATGGCCCGCCGGTCCGGGCATTAATCTTTCGAACCCGCCGGAATTTCGACGTCGGTTTGACGTCGGTATCACGTCGGTATGCCGACGCTGCGGTTTTCGCGTTTTCACGGTTAACAGAGCGTCCGGGCCCCGAAGGGCCGCACGCCGGACGGTCGCGGGATTCCACCCACCCTGCGAGAGCGGCGTGACCCCTGGAGGGTGCGCCCGGCCAGTTGGCGTCGGTCCGGGTGGTGCCGGTGCAATTGAGTATTTGAGGAACAATGAAGCGAAAGCACGGTGCACCGCCCGGGCCGGGCGGCCGGCGCGGTCGGCATGTGCGGGGTGTCGGTCCGGTCGGCCTCCCCGGTCTTGCGTGCGGCGGCGCGTTTTCCTGCGGCCGGTGAAAGGTCGGGACGCCTTGATGGCCGCTTGATGCAGATCAAGGCGCGGCGAGTCGCCATCGGGAATAAGCGGCCCTGTCTGACAGATCCGCGCGGCCCATCCGGGGCCGGTGCGGGCGAACGGCAAGGGGACGCAAAATGGGTAACTACGCAAAACTGATCCTGCTGGGGCTGATCGCGTTCTTCGCGCTTTACGCCGCCAACCAGGCGCGGGATATCGCGTATCTTGTGAATGCGCTGACCATCGCCCTGGTGGCGGTGGGCATGTTCATATGGGTGCTGCGCAACACGGACGAGGACCGGCCGGTGGTCGATCTGTCCGGGGAATACATGGACGGGGTCGTGCGCGCCGGGGTGATCGCAACGGCGCTTTGGGGAGTCGTGGGCTTTCTGGTGGGGACGTTCATCGCGTTCCAGCTGGCCTTTCCGAGCCTCAATTTCGAATGGGCGCAAGGTTACATGAACTTTGGCCGCCTGCGGCCCCTGCACACCAGCGCGGTGATCTTCGCCTTCGGGGGCAACGCCCTGATCGCAACGTCGTTCTACGTGGTGCAGCGCACCTGCGCGGCGCGTCTGTGGGGCGGAAACCTGGCGTGGTTCGTGTTCTGGGGGTTCCAGCTGGTGATCGTGCTGGCCGCCACCGGGTACCTGCTGGGCGCGACGCAATCCAAGGAATACGCCGAGCCCGAGTGGTACGTGGACTGGTGGCTGACCATCGTCTGGGTGTCCTACCTGGCCGTGTTCGTGGGCACGCTGGTGAAGCGGAAAGAGCCGCATATCTACGTGGCGAACTGGTTCTACCTGTCGTTCATCATCACCGTCGCGATGCTGCACGTGGTGAACAACCTCTCGATCCCGGTGAGCATCTTCGGCTCGAAATCCGTGCAGGTCTTTTCAGGCGTGCAGGATGCGATGACGCAATGGTGGTACGGCCACAACGCCGTGGGCTTCTTCCTGACCGCCGGGTTCCTGGCGATGATGTACTACTTCGTGCCGAAGCAGGCCGGGCGGCCGGTCTTCAGCTATAAGCTGTCGATCATCCACTTCTGGGCGCTGATCTTTCTTTATATCTGGGCGGGGCCGCACCACCTGCATTACACGGCGCTGCCCGACTGGGCCTCGACGCTGGGTATGGTGTTCTCGATCATCCTGTGGATGCCGTCCTGGGGCGGGATGATCAACGGGCTGATGACGCTGAGTGGCGCGTGGGACAAGCTGCGGACCGATCCGGTGATCCGGATGATGGTGATCAGCCTGGGCTTTTACGGGATGTCCACCTTCGAGGGGCCGATGATGTCGATCCGCGCGGTGAACAGCCTGTCGCATTACACCGACTGGACCATCGGGCACGTGCATTCCGGCGCGCTGGGCTGGAACGGGATGATCACCTTCGGGTGCCTCTACTTCCTGGTGCCCAAGCTGTGGAACCGCGAGCGGCTGTACTCCCTGAGCCTGGTGAGCTGGCACTTCTGGCTGGCGACGATCGGGATCATTCTTTACGCCGCGTCGATGTGGGTGACGGGCATCATGGAAGGCCTGATGTGGCGTGAAGTGGATGCCAACGGGTTCCTGGTGAACTCTTTCGCCGACACGGTGAGCGCGAAGCTGCCGATGTACGTGGTGCGCGGTCTGGGCGGGGTCATGTTCCTGAGCGGCGCGATCATCATGTGCTTCAACCTTTACATGACAGTCAGACGGAGCCCGGCGGTGCAGGCCGACACGTCTGCTGTCCCGGCTGAATAAGGAGGGCCGGAGAAATGGCTGACGACAAGATGCAGAAACCCCCGATGCCGGCCTCGGCCTCGGGCGTGGGGGACCGGCCCAAGAAGAAGACCTTCCTGGACCGGCACCAGATCCTGGAACGCAACGTGACCCTTTTGGCGATCTTTGCCTTCCTGGTGGTCACGATCGGCGGCATCGTGCAGATCGCGCCGCTGTTCTGGCTGGAGAACACCATCGAGGAAGTGGAGGGGATGCGCCCCTACACCCCGCTGGAGCTGACCGGGCGTGACATCTACATCCGCGAGGGATGCTATGTGTGTCACAGCCAGATGATCCGGCCGATGCGCGACGAGGTGGAGCGGTACGGGCATTACAGCCTTGCCGCCGAGAGCCAGTACGACCACCCGTTCCAGTGGGGGTCGAAGCGGACCGGGCCGGACCTGGCGCGCGTGGGCGGGAGATACTCGAACGCCTGGCACCTGGACCATCTGCGCGACCCGCAATCGGTGGTGCCGGAATCGGTGATGCCCAAATACGGCTATCTGGAGGACCGGCTGATCGACGGGCAGTACGTGGGCGACCTGCTGGCGACGCATCGGATGGTGGGCGTGCCCTATGACGACGCGATGATCGAGAACGCGCAGGCGGATTTCCGGGCGCAGGCCGATCCCGACAGCGATTATGACGGGTTGATCGAGCGCTATGGCGAGACCGCCCAGGTGGCCAATTTCGACGGCCGTCCGGGGATCAGCGAGGCCGATGCGCTGATCGCATATCTGCAGATGCTGGGTACGCTGGTCGATTTCTCGACCTTCACGCCCGTGGCCAGCCGGTAAGGAGAAACGAGAATGGAGACCTATTCGGTTCTGAGAGAGTTTGCGGACAGCTGGATGCTGCTGGCGCTCTTCACCTTCTTTGTAGGCGTGGTGGTCTGGGTCATGCGGCCCGGATCGCGGGGCACCTACCAGGATGTCGCCGACATTCCCTTCCGCAACGAAGACGCGCCGGCACGGGCCGTGCGCCATGCCTCGGACGAGGAGCACTGAGATGGCCAAGACATCGAAAGACAAGCACCAGGTCGAGACGACCGGTCACGAATGGGACGGGATCGAGGAATACAACAACCCGTTGCCGCGCTGGTGGCTATGGGTGTTCTACGCCACGATTCTGTGGGGCGTGTGGTACACGATCGCCTATCCGGCCTGGCCGATGATCTCGGGCGCGACGCAAGGGTACCTGGGGTATTCGACCCGGGCCAACGTGCAGACCGAGATCGAGGCGGCCGAGGCGGCCAACCTGGAGATCAACGAGCGGCTGGCGGGCGTGGAACTGGCGGCGATCACCGGGGACGAGGAGCTGGCGGGCTATGCCCGCTCGGCCGGCGAGGCGGTGTTCAACACCTGGTGCGTGCAGTGCCACGGGCGCGAGGGCGGCGGGGCCACCGGCTATCCGACGCTGTCGGACGATGCGTGGCTGTGGGGCGGCACGATGGAGGAGATCCACACCACCGTCAGCCACGGGATCCGCAACGACGAGGACCCCGACGCACGCTATTCGGCCATGCCGGCCTTTGGCCGAGACGGCATACTGGGCGGGGAAGAGGTCGACCAGGTCGTGAATTACGTGATGTCGCTGTCGGGGACGCCACGGGATGCCACTGCGGCCGAGGCCGGGGCAGAGCTCTTCATGGACAATTGCGCGGCTTGTCATGGCGATGACGGGACCGGCATGAAAGAGCAGGGCGCACCGAACCTTGCGGACGCTATCTGGCTTTACGGCGGGGACTACGATGCCATCCACGAGACGGTGATGAACGCGCGGTTCGGGGTGATGCCGTCCTGGCAGCAGCGCCTGAGCGAGGCGGAGATCCGTGCGGTGGCGGCTTATGTCCACCAGCTGGGCGGCGGCGAATGAGCTGACGCCCGCCCGAGACGAGATTCCCGGAGGCAGTATTGCAATGCCCCCGGGAGGCACCGGCCCTTCCTTCTGTTCGCGCATTCCGGGAAGGGCCGGTGTTTTTTGTTCGGTCACTTGGGAGATCGGGGCGGCCCAGGCCGGGCATGCGGCGCCGAAGCAGGGTATGTGATCAATCCACCCGGTGAAAAAAGACCCGTGGCGCGGCCAGAAGGCCGGTACCACGGGCCAGTCGGGGGAGACGCCCCGCGCACTTAAAGCGCACGCGGGCCGACATCGGGAATTTGGTGGGGCCAGCGGCCTGCGCGCCACGGCCAGGGACAGGGCCGGGGGCGCGAGGCCGGTTTGGGGTGAAAGATACGCGCGTCGAACATCGTGGGTGTGCTAGCGCGGCAGGCGCGCGATGCGATGTGCCTCAAGCTCGGCATCGCGGCGGTTGTCGAAGCGCGTGGAGGCCGGCCAGTGGCCGCGGCCGGACCGGGCATCAGTGTCGTTGAGGCGCGTGGCCGTGCGGAAGCTATCTGAAAGAATTCCAAGCATGACATGTCCTTTCGGGTTCGTGTGATAGCTTCAATCTGGCACCTAGAGCGCGTTATTGCGACTCAGGAAAAATTCCGATATGTAAGAATTTATTACATGATGAATTGGCTGACCCTCCCGCCCCTGACGGCGTTGCGCGCCTTCGCGGCCCTGTCCGAGACCGGCTCGGCGCAGGCGGCGGGGGCAGCACTGAACGTGAGCCACGCCGCGATCAGCCAACAGGTCAAGGCGCTGGAGGCGCATATGGGCGTAGCGCTGGTGGACCGCAGCGGGCGCAAGCTTCGGCTGACCACGGACGGGCGCGAACTGGCAGATGCGCTGAAGACCGGGTTCGACACGATCGCGCGCAGCGTCGATGCGCTGACGGGTGCGGACCTGGACCGGGCCGTGCAGGTGTCGACGACGCAGCTTTTCGCCTCGACCTGGCTGATGCCCCGGCTGATGGATTTCCAGACGCGCAATCCGGGGATCGACCTGATGATTAACCCGTCGGCGGAGCTGCACGAGCTGACGCCGGGGGGGTACGACCTTGCGCTTCGCTTTGGCGACGGCAACTGGCCGGGGCTGGAGGTCGAGATGCTGGTGCCGTCGGACATCGTGATCACGGCGGCCCCGTCGCTGGTGGGGACGTGCGAGATCACCCGGCCGGAGCAGTTGCTGGACTACCCGTGGCTGGAGGAACTGGGCACCTCGGAATCGACCGACTGGCTGCGCAAGCACGGGGTGACAGAGGGGCGCGCCAAGAGCGTAACGCAGGTGCCCGGCAATCTGATGCTGGATGGCGCGCGCGCCGGGCAGGGCATCATCAGCACCGCCATGTCCTCGGTCGAGGCGGAGCTGGAGGCGGGGCGTCTGCGGCTGCTGTTTCGCGACATGGGCGAGACGGGGTATCACATCGTCACGCGCCCCGGCGTGTTGCGCCCGAAGGCACGACAGTTCGTGACGTGGTTGAAGCGACATAAAGTGACGGCGCCTGCCGGCGGTTTGACCTGAATCAAGGTGCATGCCGGGCGGGCCGTGGCAGAAGGGCCTCGCGCAACAGACCTTCACCCGGAGCGAGAGCTGCCGTGACCTCATCACCTGAATCTTCCGGGACGCCGCCGAGCCTTTACGCCGCGCGCGAGCCCGTTTTCCCGAAACGCGTCAGCGGCTGGTTCCGCCGGTTCAAGTGGATCATCATGATCGTGACGCTGGGGATCTATTACGTCACGCCGTGGATCCGGTGGGACCGGGGGCCGTCGCTGCCGGACCAGGCGGTGCTGGTGGACATGGCGAACCGGCGGTTTTTTTTCTTCTGGATCGAGATCTGGCCGCACGAGTTCTATTTCGTGGCAGGGCTTTTGGTGATGGCGGGGTTGGGCCTGTTCCTGTTCACCTCGGCGCTGGGCCGGGTGTGGTGTGGCTATGCCTGCCCGCAGACGGTGTGGACGGACCTGTTCATCCTGGTGGAACGCTGGGTCGAGGGCGACCGCAACGCGAGGCTGCGACTGCACCGGCAGAAGAAGATGGATGCCCGCAAGCTGCGGCTGCGGCTGACCAAGTGGACACTGTGGCTGCTGATCGCGGTGGCCACGGGGGGTGCGTGGGTGTTCTATTTCACCGATGCGCCGACGCTGCTGCGTGACCTCTTCACGCTGAACGCGCATCCCATCGCCTATACGACCATCGCCATCCTGACCGGCACGACATTCTTTTTCGGCGGGTTCGCGCGGGAGCAGATCTGCATCTATGCCTGCCCGTGGCCGCGCATCCAGGCGGCGATGATGGACGAGGATACGCTGACCATCGGATACCGCTACTGGCGCGGCGAGCCGCGCGGCAAGGGCAATGTGCGGCGGCGGCAGACCGAAGATGCGGTGGCCGCCGAGGCGGCGTCGCACGCGGCCGGGGCAACCGCCGGGGGCAGTTACGCCCGGACGCCGGTGCCCAGTGGCGAGAGCGACATGGTGCCCGATGCCACGGCGGCGGCGAAGGGGCCGGGCGACTGCATCGACTGCATGGCCTGCGTGAATGTCTGCCCGATGGGGATCGACATCCGCGACGGGCAGCAGATGGAATGCATCACCTGTGGCCTGTGCATCGACGCCTGCGACGACATCATGGCCAAGATCGGTAAGCCGCGCGGCCTCATTGACTACATGGCGCTGACCGACGAGGTGCGCGAGCGCGCGGGCAAGCCGCCGAAGCCGGTGATGAAGCATATCCTGCGGCCGAGAACGATCATGTACACGGCGCTGTGGTCGCTCGTGGGGCTGGGACTGGTCTTTGCCCTCTTCATCCGGCCGGAGATCGACCTGACGGTGGCACCAGTGCGCAACCCCACCTTCGTCACCCTGTCGGACGGGTCGGTCCGCAACACCTACGAGGTGCGGCTGCGCAACAAGCATGGCGAGGCGCGCCCGATGCGGATTTCCGTGACCGGCGATGCGGCGGTGCGGGTACAGTTGGAGGGGACGCCTTACGAAACCGTCGAGGTGCCGGCCAACGAGACCTATCTGCAGCGCGTCTACCTGATTGCGCCGGCAGGATCGGCGGCGGCGCAGGGCGATGCGACGGATGTGCGCCTGTGGGTCGAGGATATCGCCAACGGGGACCGGGCCCACAAGGACACGGTATTCAACGGAAGGGACGACTGATGGACACGTTCAGGATCAGGGGGTGGCATGTGTTCGCGGGCTTCGCCGGGGCGTTTTCGGTGATCATCGCGGTGAACCTCGTGCTGGCCTTCTCGGCGGTGAAAACCTTTCCGGGGCTGGAGGTGAAGAACTCGTATGTCGCCAGCCAGAGCTTCGACGACCGGCGCGACGCGCAGGAGGCGCTGGGCTGGAGCGTGGCGGCGACGCACAAGGCGGGCCTTTTGGAGCTGAAGATCACCGATGCGGAGGGCCAGCCGGTGGAAGTGGCCGCGCTGAATGCCACGGTGGGGCGGGCGACCCATGTGAAGGATGACTTGACGCCGGCGTTCCGGTTCGACGGCGCGGCGTATTTCGCCACCGTGCCGCTGGGTGCGGGCAACTGGAACATCCGGATGGAGGCGCGGGCCGAGGACGGCACGGTGTTCCAGCAGCGCGTGGTGCTGATCAAGGAGGACGGCGCGTGACCGTGGCGATGCGGCATCAGGCGGCGATGGGCTGTGCGGCCTGTGCGGCGGCCCCCGGTGTGGACGACGTGGTGGTCGCACCGGAGGCGGGGCAGATCGCGCTGTCGCTGCCGACGATCCATTGCGCCGCGTGCATTTCCAGGATCGAGGACGGGCTGAATGCGCATCCCGGCGTGCGCTCGGCGCGGGTCAACCTGACGCTGAAGCGGGCGAGCATCGACGCGGACGCAGGTGTGACGCCCGCCGAGATGGTGGGGCTGGTCGAGGGGCTGGGATTCGAGGCGCATGAGCTGGATCCCGGCACGCTGAATGCCACGGCGACGGACCGGGCCGGGCGCGAGCTGTTGATGCGGCTGGCGGTGGCGGGCTTTGCCGCGATGAACGTGATGCTGCTGTCGGTCGCGGTCTGGTCCGGGGCGGATGACGCGACGCGGGACATGTTTCACTGGATTTCGGCGGCCATCGCGCTACCCGCGGTCGCGTTCTGCGGCGTGCCGTTCTATCGCAACGCCTGGGCTGCGCTGCGGCAGGGGCGGCTGAACATGGACGTGCCGATCACGCTGGCGGTGGGGCTGGCGGTGGTGACGTCGCTGTGGGAAACGGCGCTGTCGGGGCATCACGCCTATTTCGACGCGGCGATTGCGCTGGTGTTCTTCCTGTTGGCGGGGCGCTACCTGGATCACCGGACACGGGCCGTGGCGCGATCTGCCGCCGAGGAACTGACGGCGCTGGAAGTGCCGCGCGCGTGGCGCATCGAGGACGGCCAAGAGGTCGAACGCCCCATCGCGGAACTGGCGGTGGGCGACGTGGTGCTGGTACGGGCCGGGGGGCGCGTGCCGGTGGATGGCGAGATCGTCGAGGGCACCTCGGAGCTGGACCGCTCGTTGTTGACGGGCGAAACCGTGCCGGTCTTTGCCGGGCCGGGGCAGGCGGTGTCGGCGGGGGAGGTGAACCTGACCGGGCCGCTGCGGATAAGGGCGAGCGCGGTGGGGGCGGAGACGTCGCTGCACCGCATGGCCGACCTGGTGGCCATCGCGGAATCGGGGCGGTCGCGCTATACGTCGCTGGCCGACCGGGCGGCGAAGCTTTATGCGCCCGGCGTGCATATCCTGTCGGGTTTGGCCTTTGTCGGCTGGTTTCTCTACACGTTCGACACGCGCACCGCTTTGAACATCGCGGCGGCGGTGCTGATCATCACCTGCCCCTGTGCGCTGGGGCTCGCGGTGCCGGCGGTGACCACGGCGGCGTCGGGGCGGCTTTTCCGCAAGGGGATGCTGATCAAGCACGAGACCGCGCTGGAGCGGCTGGCGGAGGTCGACACGGTGGTGTTCGACAAGACCGGGACATTGACGGAGGGCGTGGCGGTGCTGACCAATGCGCGGGGTCTGGACGATGCGGCGCGGGGCGTGGCGCTGGCGCTGGCGCGCGGCTCGGCGCATCCGCTGGCGCGGGCGATTGCCAAGGCGCTGGGCGAGGCGGGGGCGAAGCCGGCGGAGGTGACGCAGATTGCCGAGGTGCCGGGCTATGGCGTGTCGGGGCGCGTGGGCGACCTGGAGGTGCGGCTGGGCCGCGCGGCCTGGGTCGGGGCGGAGCCCTGCGACCGGACGGCGACCTACCTGAAGATCGGCGAGGCAGCGCCGGTGACGCTGACCTTCGAGGATGCGTTGCGGCCCGGCGCGGAAGAGGCGGTGGCGGCGCTGTTGCGCGCGGGCAAGGCGGTTTGGCTGGTCTCAGGCGACACCGAACCGGCGGTGAAGGCGCTGGCGGACCGGCTGGGGATCGCGGCGTGGCACGCGGGCGTGCTGCCCGCGGACAAGGCGCGGATCGTGGGCGAGCTTTCCGATCAGGGCGCGCATGTCCTGATGGTGGGCGACGGGCTGAACGACACGGCGGCGCTGGCGGCGGCGCATGTGTCGATCTCGCCCGCCTCGGCGCTGGATGCGGCCCGGGTGGCGAGTGACGTGGTTCTCTTGGGCACGGACCTGGCCCCCCTGGCCGAGGCGCTGGTGGTGGCGGGCAAGGCGCGGCGGCGGATCACCGAGAATTTCCGGCTGGCGACGCTCTACAACATCATCGCGGTGCCGCTGGCGGTGGCGGGGCTGGCGACGCCGCTGATCGCCGCATTGGCGATGTCGGCCAGTTCGATTACCGTGTCGCTGAATGCATTGCGGCTGTCGGGGAGGCGCGCATGACGATCCTGGCCTATCTGATCCCGATTTCTCTGATCCTGGGGGGGGCGGGGCTGGTGTTTTTCGTCTGGACGGTGCGCAGCAACCAGTATGACGACCCCGAGGGTAACGCGCAGCGCATCCTGCGGGACGACTACGACGACAGGCCGAAGCGATAGTGCATCGCTGTAGAGCGGCGTGCCGGGTGGCGTCCGTGGTATCTTGAGTATTTTTCGAACAATGAAAGCCGGGGGCGGGGCCCGGAACGGCAAACGCCCGCGCGGAATGAGGCGCGGGCGTTGCCGGTGTTCCCGTTCGGGCGCGTGCGTGTTACGCGCCGGGGTCGATCATGAAACAGGTGATCTGCTTGGCCTGAAGGCGGCGGCAGGCGAGGTCGGCGGTTTCGCGGGTGAGCCCCATGAAGTTGGCGTCGAATCCCGTGGAGTGTTTGACCACCTTGCGCAGCGAGCCGTCGAGGGTTTCCATCTCGTTCAGGGCGGTCTTCAACAGAACCTTGTGGGCCTTGTACTCGCTTGGATAACGGCCCACGTTGATGCCCCAGTGCCGGCCGCCGGAGGTGGAAATGCGGGTGACCACCTTTTGCACGGGGTCCTCGGCAGGGTCACCGGCCTTGGGGGTTGTCGCGGCATCGGGGTCGACGCTGGCCAGGACCAGATCGGAGGGCCGGGCGCGGGGCGTGGCGGCGGGTACGGCACTGCCCTGGGCCACGGGTGCCGTGTCGGTGATTGTCTCGGCGGCGGCCAGGAGGGCCTTCTCGATATCATCGCTGTTGCCGATGACCGGCGTGGCGCCGGCGACGACGGCCTCTCCGGGCCGGAGCTGCGGACGCAGGGATTTGCGGACCGCGGCAGCCGAGGCGAGGCGGACGGTCTTGCCCACGCCGCCGGGAACGGAATGGTCGTCACCCGGGCCGATCTTGCCCATATAGGCCGGCTTTCTCGGGCGGTTGACGGCGACCTGCGAGGGGGCATCGCGGAAGCCGAGATCAAGAAGTTCGGCCACCTTGGCGTTGCGTGAGGCGGTCGATTGACCGCCAAAGACGGTGGCGATGATGCGTTCGCCGCCTCGTTCGGCGCTGGCAGTCAGGTTGAAGCCCGCGGCGCGGGTATAGCCGGTCTTGATGCCATCGGCGCCGGCGTAGTCACTCAGCAGGCGGCGGTTGGTGTGATACACTTTCTTGATGCCCGCATCGGCGGTGACACGGGAGAAGAGGTTGTAATAGTCGGGGTAGTCGTAGAACAGGTGCCGGCCCAGCACGGACATGTCGCGCGCCGTGGAGAGGTGCCCCTCTTCGGTCAGGCCGTGGGCGTTCTTGAAGGTGGTACGGGTCATGCCGAGCGCCGCGGCGGTGCGGTTCATGCGCCGGGCGAAGGCGGCTTCCGAACCCTCGATCGCTTCGCCCAGGGCGGTGGCGGCGTCATTGGCCGATTTCACCGCCGCCGCGCGGATGAGGTAGCGCAGCTTGATCGTCGACCCGGCGCGCAGGCCGAGTTTCGAGGGCGGTTCGGAGGCCGCGTGTTTCGAGATGCGCACCGGGGTGTCCAGGGTGATCTCGCCATTCTCGACCGCTTCGAAGACCACGTAGAGCGTCATCATCTTGGTCAGGGAGGCCGGATGGAGGCGGGTGTCGGCGTTACGTGCGTGAAGCACCTCGCCGGATCGTGCGTCCATTACCAGTGCTGCGTAGGGGGCCGCGACCGCGCTGAGCGGTACGATAACCATCATCCAGATAGTGGCCAACGCCACCAGACCCCAGCGGATGGGCTGCCTGCTTCGCGTTCTCATGGAACTGCTCTTTCTCTGCCTCGTTCACCGCCGATTTTTCGGCTGGCTTTTCATTATTGGAAAAATCGTAGCACAGGGGGTCATTTGAATAAAGTGTTTATTCTCAAAGATTTTGAGACCATTCTTCCGCGAAGTGACGTAGATGTAGTGGTCATGAAAGCCGTGACCGCTAAACCGGCAATTGTGGCGGGAATGTGGCGGCACGCCCGGCGAGCCCGCAGCGGGGGAGTCGGCGCGGCCCGGGAACCGGAATGCCGGCCTTTGCGTTCGCGGAATGTCAGGAAGGGGACCTCATGTCATATCGCAGTTTCGCCGTGGTGGGCCTCGGCAATTTCGGCAGTACCGTGGCGATGGAGCTGGAACGGTTCGGTAATCACGTGATCGGGGTGGATATCGACGAGGCAAAGGTCAGCCGCCACGCCGACAAGCTGGGCGAGGCGTTGATCCTGGATGCCCGCGACGACGAGGCGCTGCGCGAGGCGGGGCTGGGTGAGGTCGACATGGCGCTGGTCGCGGTGGGCGACAACCTGGAGAGCAGCATCCTGGCGGCGGTGAACCTGCGGCAGGTGGGCGCCGGCGCGGTCTGGGCCAAGGCCACCAGCCGGACCCATCACCGCATCCTGTCGCGGATCGGCGTGGACCGGGTGATTCACCCTGAGGTGGAAATCGGCCAGCGGATCGCGCAGGTGATGCACAACCCGCTGGTGCGTGATTACGTCGGTTTGGGCAATGGATATTTCGTGGTCAACCTTAAGGTGCCGGAAAGCATGGCAGACACGCGGCTGTCGAAAATCAACCATGCCGAGAAATTCGACCTGCGCTGCGTGGGGGTGATGCGGGGCACGAAGTTCATCGGGCAGGACGGCGAGGATTGCACGCTGCAGGCCGGAGACCTGTTGCTGATGCTCGGGCAACGGAACGACCTGCGCGACTTTTCGGCGAGCCTCTAGGGTGGGGCGAAACAGTGTGATCAAGCTGGGCTCTACCCGGCTGAGCCTGTCGCCACCCGCGGTTCTGGCGTGTCTCTATTTCCTGACCGTGTCGGTGGGGGCGGTCCTGCTGTGGCTGCCGGTCTCGCACAACGACGCGGTGGGTCTGGGAGAGGCTATCTTTACGGCGACCTCGGCGGTGACCGTGACAGGGCTGGTGGTTGTCGATACCGGGTCGGAGTTCACCCTGTTCGGTCAGATCGTGATCGCGGGGCTGATGCAGTTCGGCGGCCTGGGGCTGATGGTGTTCGCGGTGGTCATCCTGACGGCCTTTGGCATTCCGCTGGGGATGCCGCACAAGGTGATGTTGCGCGAGGACCTGAACCAGGCGACGATCAGCAACCTTGGCCGGCTGGTGCGGATCATCGTCATCGTGTCGCTGGGTTGCGAGGCGGTGGGGGCGGTGCTGTTGTCCTTCGTCTTCGTGCCGGAACTGGGCTGGGGCACGGGGTTGTGGTACGCGGTCTTTCACAGTGTGTCGGCCTTCAACAACGCGGGATTTGCCCTGCAGCCCGACAGCCTGTCGGCCTGGGTCGGGAACCCGGTGGTCAACCTGACGGTGACGGCGCTGTTCATCCTGGGCGGGCTTGGGTTCATCGTTGTGGGCGACATCTATCAGAACCGCAGGTGGCGCCGGCTGGCGCTGCATTCCAAGCTGATGCTTGCGGGGACCCTCTGGCTGATCGTGATCGGAGTCGTCGGGTTCGCCGTGCTGGAATGGGACAATCCCGGCACGCTGGCCGGGCTGCAAAGCACGGGCGACAGGCTGTGGGCCAGCTGGTTCCAGGGGGTGACGCCGCGCACGGCGGGGTTCAACACGATCGACACGGCGGCGATGGAGGATTCCACGACTTTGCTGACGATCATGCTGATGATCGTCGGCGGCGGGTCGACATCGACCGCCGGGGGCATAAAGGTGACGTCGCTGATCGTGATGCTGCTGGCAACGGTGGCGTTCTTTCAGCGCCGGCCCAAGCTGCATGTCTTCGGGCGCAGCCTGCCGCTGGATCAGGTGTTGAAGGTGATGGCGCTGGCGACGATCAGCGGGCTGCTGATGTTCGCGAGCCTCTTCGTGCTGACGGCGACGCAGGACGTGGCGTTCCGCGACCTTGCCTTTGAGGTGGCGTCGGCCTTTGGCACCGTGGGGCTGTCACATGGCGCGACGGCGGAGTTGAACTGGGCCGGGCGCGCGGTGCTGATCGCGGTGATGTTCCTGGGCCGGGTGGGGCCACTGACACTGGGATTCTTCCTGGCGGCGAGGGCCCGGCCGCGGGTGCGGTATCCGGCCGACAAGGTGTTTCTGGGGTGACGGTCAGGGTATGTCGGGCACCGACCGTGCAGAGGTGATGGTCCCCGTGCCGGGCGGCTACCTCAGAGGTAGAAATCTTCCAGCGTGAGGCTCCAGTCCGTGCCCAGCGTGTAGACCCTGTCGTCACCGACAATCTCGACCACCAGCATCGGGTCGGCGATGTCATCGATCTTCAGAAGATCCACCCCGACCTCGAAATCGGTTACCACATTGTGGCCCGCGTCTGCGGTGCTGAACACGAAGCAATCACTGCCCGCGCCGCCGGTGAGCAGGTCATTGCCGCGGCCGGCGACAAGCCGGTCGTCGCCGTCGCCGCCCTCGAGCGTGTCATTGCCATTCTGACCGCGCAGCGTGTCGTTTCCATCGCCGCCCCTCATCAGATCGCTGCCGTCGCCGCCAAAGATATTGTCGTCCCCGGCCTGTCCGAGAAGCGTATCCTGACCCTTTTGGCCGGATATGTAATCATCGTCGTCGCCGCCATCGATCAGATCGTTGTTATGCCCGCCCTTCAGCGTGTCGGAACCCGCGCCGCCCGCGATCGTGTCTGCCTGCCTGTGACCGTAGATGTGGTCGTTGCCGTCGCCGCCCTGCAGGTCGTCTTCGCCGCTGAGCCCCTTGAGAATATCGTCCTCGGCGCCGCCGAACATGAAATCGGCGTCTCTGCCGCCGGTCATGTGATCGGCGTCGGCGGAGCCGATGTGGCGATCCATCGCCTTGAAGGCGTCGTTCTGCAGGACGCCGACATCGGTGTTGCGCAGGATCACGTCGCTGAGGGTCGTGTCCCAAAGCGCATCGCGCGCGTCCTCGGTCAGGCCGTCGCGCCCCTCGCTCCAGAACGGGTCGCCGTCGCGCAGGCGCGAGAATTGATCCACCACCATGATATGGAATGTCTCGCCCAGAAGGCCGGTGTCGAGCGGGTCCTCGGCCAGCCCGCCGATCCAGGCATCGACCAGATCCACGGAGCCGTAGACCGATGCCAGTTGCGCCGCCAGCGCCGGGTCGGAGGTGATGTCCTGGAAGGTGGCGGCGCGATCGAGACCAAGGGCCTGGCGCAGGTCATTGTAGCTGGCGACGCCGAGGTCGCGGCCGCGCTGGATGTTGAGCGATGCCAGGTCGAACCCGCCCGCGCCCGGCGGTCCGAAGAGGAACGAGCGCACGTCCTCGACGACCTGGGTGTCGAGCGCCTGGGCCGCCTGGGTGGCCGCGCCGCGTCGCAGA
>JBKAGF010000034.1:0-43083 GCA_046290265.1 Roseovarius sp.
GCTCACAAGCTCGGGCGGCTTGCCGCCCAGCTGCATCGCCGGGTAATGATCGATCCGGATGCGCCCCTCGCTCGCCTCCATCACCCGCTCGGCCCAGGGCTCCAGGATCAGCTTGGGCACATTGGCCTGCGGCGGCAGGAACTGGTGCATCTTCAGCGTCACCTCCTGCGCCAGCGCCGCCCCGCCCAGCGCCACCGCCGCCAGCAGCGCGCCCGCCGTGGTCTTGATGAATGTCATGTCTGTCCTCCCATATGCGCCGGGTTCATGCCCGCGTCCTGTCGGGCAGACTGCCACCGTTCCGGCCCGCTTGGCAACTGCCAAGGCAAGGCACCGACCGGCCGCCGCCTTGCCAACCGGGCGTCGGAGCCAGGTCACGGCCCGGCGCTCGCGTGGTCGCTTCCTTCACCCCCGCACGGTCTGGAACCACCCGGCTTTTTCTTGGCCCAGATACTCCCGCCGAAGGCGCCCCGCCGCCTGCCGCCCGCCCAAACGCAGCCCCGCGCGCCACCGCACCACTCCGCCGGCCCGTTCACTGTTCCCTAAACGCGCGCCAGAGCGTCCCACCCCATGCCAACCGCCAAAACCCGGCCCCCGGTCCCCCGCCTCCGGCTTTCATTGTTCCCCAAATACTCCCGCCGGAGGGGTATCCTTGTTGTGTCATACGTTCTCACTGCGTGTCGTCGGAATAAATCTTGCTTTAATCGTAATAATTTAAGGTTTCAGAACGTCCCGGACTGGCCCGGAAAGTACCACGCCAGAACGTATATAAAACGGGGATACTATCATGCAAAATCTAATGCATTCACAGTCGCACAACTGAAATCTCTCCCCACAGGCAAGCATTGCGATGGACTGGGTCTGTGGGTCTACAAACGCCCTGACGGCGGTGCCCAATGGATCTTCCGTGACCTGAGACCCGTATCCTCCTCCAGTTTGAGGTAGAGTCCGTCCCAAAGAAGGAGACGGACAGAATGAAGAGATCACGGTTCAGCGAAGAGCAGATCATCTCGATCCTGAAGCGGGCGTAGAGCAGACAACATTAGCAATGATCTGGTGGGGAAAGCGGTGGCGCTTGTAGCTGATTTTCTCTGTTTGCATCGACACCGCCTACGCACAGATCAATAAATCAGCAACCTCAGGACCGTTGAAGTGACAACACCCTGTTGAGGGAGTGGAAAGAAGTTTGCGGTGTAAGCGCCAATGGCTATCAGTTTCCCGGATGAAAAGGGGAGATTGTCGTGAAACTCAGGATAACGGTTGAGACGGTTTTTGAAAATGGACGAACGGTAAAGCACCGCCTCGGCACATGGCGTCGCAGTGCTGAGCAATTGCACCCTGAAGGGATCGGTCTGCTTATGGAAGATGGGCACACGATGCTCTCGCAGATCCAGAAGGTAGCGATTGAAGCTCAGATGGAGGAGATTTCCGTCACCTGCCGAGCCTGCCCGTGCTGCGGCAAGGTGCGGCCGATCCATGATTACCGAACCCGATCGCTTGAAACGCTCTTTGGCCGCCTGAAGGTGAAAGCCCCCCGGATCAAACCCTGCCGGTGTCAGGTTGCCCTGAACCCCAAGAGCTCGCCACTTTCTCCCCTGAGCCACCTTTTGCCGGATCGTGCGACACCTGAAATGACAAGACTGCAGGTCGAACTTGGGGCGCGTCACTCGTTTCGGGAGGCGGCTCGCCTGATGGAGCAGCTGCTCGCTTGCGCACGACAATGCCACATGACGGTGCGCGGCCGCATGGCCCGCGTTGCCGACGACATGGAGCGCAGGACTCTACAGCCGATTGAAGTCCCGCCCCCAACAGGCAAGCAAGACCACGCCGTTTCTGTATTTCTGGATGGCGCGCACATACGCTGCCGTCCCGAGTATAAGAAACGCCACCTGGACGTTGTCGTGGGCCGGATTGAGAGCGCCAAGAAGAAAGGGAGATTTGCGTTCGAGTCCTCATCATCTTTGTCCCCGCGCGCCCTGATCCGCGCTCGGCTTCAGTCCGCAGGCTGGCAACCTGGCCAGAACATCACGGTCTTCACCGAAGGTGAGCCAGGTTTGGTGGACCATGTCAGATCGGCAACCGGCCGGCCCGTCACACACATTCTGGACTGGTGGCATATCTCGATGCGGATCAAACACATCGAAAATGCTGCGGCAGGCCTTCAGGAGCGCTGTGCGGGTCGAAAGGGTGCCGACAAGCTGCCCTGGCTAGCGAAACGTCTTCGATGGCTGATTTGGCACGGCCAAACCACCAAGGCCTTGGTGGGGCTTCGTCACCTGCGCTGGCGTGCTGAGAGCTTGCAGGACCTCACCCGACCATTGGTGGGTCTGGCCATCCAGCGTATCCGAAAGCGCGGCGAATTTCTCGCGACCTACCTCGAGAACAACGCTGGCTCGATTGCGGACTACGGCAAGCGCCACCGGGACGGTCATCCGGTCTCGACGTCTCGTGCAGAGGGCTGCGTCGATGATCTTGCCAACCTCCGCATGGGAAAACGTCGAAGGATGCGTTGGTCACCCAAGGGCGCGCACCGCGTTGCGATCACAAGAGCCGCTGTGCTAGATGGAAGACTTAACGTGTCGCATCGACCAAAGGCTGCTTGACCCCCAACTTCTTTCCACTCCCATCCCCTACCCCATATGTATTTTTCTAGAACTCTCTAAGAAGCGGCATCTAGGTCAAGATACGAGACAGGAACCGCTTTGTGCGTTCGTCCTGCTGGGTCGTGAAAAAGACTTCTGGCGGTGCGGTTTCCACAATCTCGCCAGCCTCCATATAGACAACCCGATCTGCAACCTCTTTGGCGAAACCCATTTCATGTGTCACGACAACCATCGTCATACCACCATTGGCAAGGTCCACCATCGTATCCAGAACCTCTCGGATCATCTCAGGATCCAAGGCCGATGTAGGCTCGTCGAACAACATGATCTTCGGCTCCATGCACAGCGCGCGGGCGATTGCGACCCGTTGTTGCTGACCGCCTGATAGCTGGCCGGGATATTTATCCGCCTGATTGAGGATACGCACACGATCAAGGAGTTCACGCGCCTTGGCTTCCGCCTCTGGCCGCTTGGTGCCGCGCGACAACACTTGCGGCAGCACACAGTTTTCCAAAACCGAGATATGCGGAAACAGGTTGAAGTGTTGAAATACCATGCCGGCCTCACGCCGGACCGCGTCAAGCTTGCGAACATTGTCGCCAAGTTCGATCCCCTGAACCACGATTTCACCGCTTTGATGTTCTTCAAGCCTGTTCAGGCAACGGATCAACGTGGATTTGCCAGAGCCGGAGGGCCCGCAAATCACCACGCGTTCTCCTTTTGAGACATGAAAGTCGATGTCCTTGAGCGCATGAAAGTCGCCATAAAATTTGTTCATCGCTTTGACGGCAATTGCGGGTTGATTGTCGGTCATGAATGGCTCCTGGAGCGAACGCCGTTTTCAAGATGGCGCGCGTAGATCGAGATTGAAAAACAGATCGCAAAGTAAAGTGCCGCAACGAAGAGGTAGCCTTCGGTCGAAGGGGCGGGCCACGTCGGGTCGGTCGCGGCACTGCGCGCGGCACTGAGCATGTCGAATATCCCCACGATCAGCACGAGCGAGGTATTTTTGACCATGACAATTGCGGTATTCGTCAGCGGGGGGATCACGTTCTGGATCGCCTGTGGCAGGATGATGTGCCAGACCATTTTCCAGTATGGGATCCCCAGGGCACGGGCGGCTTCGCCCTGGCCCTTGTCCAGACCTTGCAACCCGCCGCGCACGACCTCTGCCAGGTAGGCGGAGGAGAAGATCGTCAGGGCGACAAGCGTTCTGAACAACTTGTCGATTGTCCAGTCTGGGGGGAGGAACAGTGGCAAAAGAATGGCTGCGACGAACAGAAGGCCAACAAGAGGAAGCCCGCGCACCAGTTCAATGATGAAGGTGCAGATTGCGCGGGCAACCGGCAAGGACCCGCGCCGCCCAAGGGCGAGAAGGATCGCAATCGGGAAGCCTATGCCAAGGGAGAGGACGGCCAGCATCAGGACAACTGGAAGCCCGCCCCATTTGGATGTCGGCACAGGCTCAAGACCCAAGGCGCCGCCACCCATCAGCCACAGCATGACCACGATGCACCCGCCCCATAGCAGCGCCATCCGCCCGCCCCACATGCGCGGGGAGAGCGATGCGAGAACCATTCCGATGATAAGAAAAATCACGATTGTGGCGCGCCATTGGTATTCCGGCGGGTAGAGGCCGAAAAGGATCAGTCGTGATTTAGCACCGATGAAGGCCCAACAGGCACCACCAGTCCGACAGGCCTCTGGCGTGCCGCCGGGCCATGCCGCATCCCAAATGGCCCATTTCGCTGCCGGGATCAGACTGATCAGCATCAGGACTGACAGGACCGTGAGCAGGATCGAAAGCCAATCGCCGAAGAACAATGTCTTCCAGCCTTTGCCTGAGCTACGTGGCGGGGCCGTCAACGGACGTTTGTTTCACCTATCTTCATCTCAACGCTCCACCAGCGCGACGCGCGCGTTGTAACAATTCATGAACAATGAGACCGACAGGGAGATGCTGAGATAGACCCCGAGCATGATCAGGATGCTTTCCAACGCCTGTCCAGTCTGGTTGATGACGGTGTTCACCACGAGACCCAGTTCGGGATAGCCGACCGCGACGGCCAGTGTCGTGTTCTTGACCGTCGAGAGGTATTGCGAGGTCATCGGCGGAATGATGACGCGAAGCGCCTGCGGCAAGATGATATGGAACATGATGTGCCGTTCGCTGAGGCCAAGGGCGCGGCCACCTTCCCATTGGCCTTTGCCAACGGCTTCGATGCCGCCGCGAATGATCTCCCCGATAAAGGCGGAAGTATAAAGCGACAGCCCAAAGATGATCGCCGCGAATTCCGGGGACAGATGCGTGCCGCCGCGATAATTGAGCCCGGCCAGCTCAGGCAGTTCCAGGCCGATGGGACGGCCGAGCGCCAAGTGCAGCGCCGCGCTGGCGAGCGCGAAACCGCCAAGCGTCAGTGGAAGGAACACTCTTTTGCGGGCGCCCCCGCGCAGGGCCCTGCGCGTGACGAGTACGGTCGCAATCAGAGCCGCAAAGCAACCGATCAGGAATACAAACGTGCCCGGCCCGGCCACCAGCGAGGGCGCATAGACGCCCCGCAGGGAGAGGAAAACGCCGGGAATGGGTGAAAACGCATCACGCGGAGGCGGAAAGACCGATGTCGCGATGCCGTACCAGAACAGCAGTTGTACGATCAGCGGGACGTTTCGCATCACGGTGACAAAGACCATTGCGATACGCGACAACAGCGGATGGACAGACCGGCGCGCCAGACCCACTCCAAGACCCAAGGTCGTTGCTGCCAATATGGTCAGGAACGAAATCCAAAGCGTATTGGCAATGCCGACAATATAGGCCCAGAAGAAACTGTCGGACGGATCATAGCGGACAATCGATTCTGAAATCGGAAACCGTGCGGGGCGTGACAGAAATTCCAGCCCGGTGCGGATGCCCCGCTCTGCCAGATTGTGCGCGGTGTTTCCGCCGATCCACAGGGTTAGCGCGACCAGACCGCCCAGAAGGGCGATCTGGGTTGCCCAACCACGAAGGCGGGCAGAGTACCATAGGGTGCCAAGCGTCATCACTGGAACGCCAGCGGAAACATCAGCCCGCCATCAGTGAACAAGGCATTGCGGCCACGCTCCAGCTTCAGCGGACTGCCTGCACCGACGTTGCGGTCGAACACTTCCCCGTAGTTTCCCAGTTCCTTGATGATCCGGAAAGCGAAATCGTCGGACAGGCCAAGCGCAGCGCCGTTGCCGGGGTCAGTTCCCACGAACCTGCGCACCCGCGGATCGTCGCTTTGCAGCGCTTCATCGACGTTGTCCTGTGTAAGGCCGAACGCCTCGCCCGCGATCAAGGCCTGGATCGACCATGTGACAATATCCATCCACTGATCGTCGCCCGCGCGTACGGCGGGTGTCAGCGCATCGGCGTAGTCGGTGGCGGGAAAGATGATGTAGTCGTCCGGCGTGTCCGACATGGTGGCGCGGACGGATGCAAGGGCGCCAGCATCCGTGATCAGGGCGTCGCAGCGTCCGCCAAAAAAAGCCTGTCGTGCGGCAGATGTATTGTCGAAAACAATCGGCTGCAGATCGAGGTTGTTCTTGGCAGAGACGTCATTCACGACAACCTCTGTCGTCGAGCCGGTCTGAACACAGACGGACGCCCCGGCCATGCCTGAAACTTCGGTAATACCGAGCGACTTTGGCATCATGAACCCGGTGAACTCGTAATAGTTCGGTGTGGTGAAATTGATTCCGTTGGCGTCCCGTTGCAGTGTCCATGTCATCGTCCGGGGCAGCACGTCGATTTCGCCGGTCTGAAGAGCGGGAATACGTTGTTGGCCGGACAACGGCACGAAATCCACGGCGTCCTTGTCGCCAAGCACGGCAACCGCCACGGCACGACAGGTTTCGATATCGAGCCCGCGCCAATACCCGTTGTCATCGGGCGCGCCGAAGCCGGGTGTGCCCTGGCTTGACCCGCAGATCAGACGCCCCCTTTCCTGCACGGTTTCAAGCATGGATTGCGCCGATCCGATTGTCGCGATCGCGCTGAGAGTCGCCGCAAGAGCAAGTGTGTGTTTCATGGTCTTTCTCCTGTTGAATATTGCACACCTTCATTGTGGTGCTTTTGGTGGGTTTGGTCGTATCAGTCCCCAGAAAGGAGAGCGAAAAAGGCGCCCAGGTCCGCGCGAATATCAGCGGGATCCTCCAGCCCAATATTGACGCGTAGGATGGTGCGGTCATTGCGGGGATGCGCCGTGTCGCGGTGAACTTTGACCGTCATCGGCGCGATCAGGCTGTGGGTGCCGCCCCAGGAGGCCCCAATGGAAAACACCGTGAGCGCATTGAGGGCCGCATCGAGTCGTTCGTCCCATGCTTCGGGCAGGACCACGGAAAACAGGCCCGAGGCCCCGCGAAAATCGCGTTTCCAGATCGCGTGACCTGGGCTGTCAGGAAGGGCGGGATAAAGCACCTCACAATCTCCGCGCGCGGCGATCTCCGCCGCGATCTCTTCTGCGATGCGGCCCGAATGGCTTATGCGCAGCGCCATCGTCTGAAGTCCGCGCAGGACAAGAGAAATCGCATCGGGCGCCGTGTGCATCCCCAGCATTCGCATCTGGTCACGCAGGTTCTTGCGGAGTTCCAGATCGTTGACCGTGACCGACCCCATCAAGATGTCGGAGTGGCCGGACGGATACTTTGTCAGGGCTTGCATCGAAAAATCGACGCCGTGATCCAACGGCTTGAACAGCAAGGGGGTGGCCCATGTGTTGTCGATCCCGGTCAGGATGCCATGCGCCTTGGCAACCGTGACGATCGCGGGAATGTCCTCGACCTCCATCGTGGCGGAACCCGGTGATTCCATCCAGATAAGGCGGGTCTTGTCCGTCACATACGCCTTGATGCCTACGCCGATGCCGGGCGCATACGTGGAGTAGGTGATGCCACGGGGTTCAAGAAAATTCTTGCAAAACCCGACGGCCGGGGGATAGGCCGTCTCAGCGATCAGAACGTGATCGCCGACGTTCAGCACCGACAACATGACCACGGCAATTGCCGCCTGACCGGATGGCAAAATCACAGTGCGCAGACCGTTCTCAAGCGCGGTCAGCTGAGCCTCCAGCGTGCGCTGGGTGGGCGTCCCGTGCATACCGTAGGAAAAGTTATCGAGGTCGCGCTGTCCGCGCGTGGCATAGCTGTGGGCGCTGTCGAACACGATGGTGGATGCGCGATGGGTGGGGACAGTAAGGGCGGCGTAGTCGCTTTCATCGGTTTTGGGGTGGTGAACTGCTTTGGTCGCATCTTGCATCATGAAATCCTTTTGATTTCACAGAGTATTGCCCGACCAAGACAGTATGTATACTGATCCAAGCGCATACCTCTATACGGAAACCTTATGCTTCAGCACCGGCAACTCGAAGCCTTCAATGCCGTCATGATTTCAGGATCAACGGTCCGCGCCGCAGAGCTGATGGGCGTGACGCAACCTGCGGTGTCCCGTCTGATTGCCGAACTGGAAGCGGCTGTCCGCTTTGGGCTTTTTGATCGGGTCCGGGGACGTCTGGTTCCCACGCCAGAAGGCAAACTTTTTCACCGCGAAGTCGAAGCGAGTTTTGTTGGTCTTGATCGCTTGCAGAACGCTGCGGCCAGCATCCGGGACTATGGCACCGGGTCTATTCGCATTGCGTCACTTGCCGCTGCGGGCACGGTGATCGTCCCCTCGGCCATTCGCAGTTTTCGCCACACGCATCCCCATACCCGCATTACCTTGCACGTCACCTGGTCGGCGGCCATTCGGAACGGCGTGGCGGATGGTCGTTACGATATCGGGATCGCTGCCGATGAAATCGACAGCTCCGGGGTAGACATCCAGCTTTTCGGCAACTTCCCCGGCCTCATAGCTATGCCCGAAGGTCATGCCCTTGCCCGCGAAAACGTGATCAAGCCCTCTCACCTGGGCGGTATCCCTTTGATTGGCCTTGCCCCGGAAGATCGCGCGCGGCATCGGTTTGACAAGGTTCTGTCAGAGGCGGGGGTTGTCCCGGAATATGTTATCGAAACACCGGGCGCCGCCACCGTTTGCGAACTCGCCCTGACAGGAGATGCGGTTGGATTTGTTAATCCGCTCGTTACCGGCACGGGACGAAACCCCGGACTTGTTCTGCGCCCTTTTGAACCGCGGGTCATGTTTCGTGTCTATCTGCTTTACCCGCCTGACAGCCAGAAATCATCACTGGTGAAGAGCTTTACAGCAGAAATCATGAAGCACCGGAATGCATTTTCTTCAAAGGTGTAGGGGCAGTCTGCCCGGGCCGGAGTGCATTCTGGCTGGAGCCCTGTTGCTCAAATCGGCCGATGTCCACTCAACCTCAAACCAAGAACTTGGTGCCACTATACTCTGATGCGAACGCGCTGTTGCACTCGTGCGTAGAGCTCAATTGGGGCTTCGTGTTCCAGTTCGACAACGATCGCATATCGCTGACGGACTTCCTGATCTGCAGCCCAGCCTCCAACACACCGCACCACGAGGAAATAGTCGGCGCCGTACTGCGGAGTATCCTGGGTGAATTTTACACTCGCTGTTTGCAACGTTTTGCGGTCGCGACGTTGCGGTCCTGGGCTAAGACCACAGTTGATCGACTCTTCCATCGTCCGCGCCCATCAGCACGCCGCAGGCGGAAAAAAGGGGGTGAAGATCACGCCATCGGCCGTTCTCGTGGCGGGTTGAGCACCAAGATCCACGCCGTGGTCGACCAGGATGGCCTGCCGGTGCGGCTGCACATCACCGCCGGGCAGGCGTCCGACAAGACGGTGGCGCCGGTGCTTCTGGACGCGCTGCCGCCCGGCACCGTCATCGCGGACCGGGGCTATGACAGCCTGGCGCTGGTCGAGCGCGTGGCCGCGCGGGGCGGCCTGGCGCACATCCCGACCCAAAGCCGCGTCCGCCGTCAACGCAGCGTGCCGCGCGACCTCTATCGCCGCCGTAGCACTCGCGTCAGCTCGAATATGGTTGCGATCAATTGAGTCCACGCCCTAACCGCCGAGCAGTTTCGCAGGTGTGATCGGCAAATCCCGAATGCGCAGTCCGACGGCGTCGTAAACCGCGTTGGCCACGGCCGCGGCAACGCCAGTCGCGCCGAGTTCGCCGATGCCTTTGGCACCCAGGGGTCCGGAACGCTCGTCGAATTCGTCAACGAAGGAAACGTCGAGTTCGGGGATGTCCGCATTCGTCGGAATCGAGACGCCGGCAAGATCCTTGGATAGCCATCGACCCTGTGTTGGATCGAGCAAGCTCTGCTCCGTCGCTGCCATGCCCCAACCCCAGATGATCCCGCCGGTCAACTGAGAACGTGCAGTTCGCGGGTTGATAATCCGTCCAGCGCTGTAGGCGCCCGTAGCCCGCCGCAGGCGTAGCAGACCGAGATCCGGGTCGACACCGACCTCGACGAAGATGACGCCGAATACCCGCGAGGGAAATCCCATTGGTCCTGCATCCGAGAACTCCCCGTCATTGGGCGTGAATGCTCCAACCGCAGAGACCTCGGACACGCCGGCTTCTGCGAGGATCTCGCGGATCGGTCGCGTCGTTCCGTTGTGGACCAGAGAGCTGCCTTCGGCTCTGACTGTCTCAGCCGACAGGCCCGCGAGTCGCGCCAGACGATTGCGCAGTTCAGTCGCTGCGCGGTGCACCGCCGTACCCGTACTGATGACGGTGGCGGAGGCCCAGGTGGGTCCGGCCTCGGGCAGAACGCTGTCACCCGCGATGGAGCTGACGGCACTTGCGTCCAGTCCGAGTATTTCCGCCGCAATCTGCTGCAAGACCGTTGCCGTTCCCGTCCCGATATCGGAGAAACTGGATTCGATGACCGCTGTGCCGTCCGCGCGCATGCGGATACGCGCGGTTGAGCCGTATCTTTGCGTACCCTGGCTGCAATCGGCCATGCCGTAGCCCAGATGCCAGTGCCCGTCACGCGTGCCACCGGGCGGCCGGGTGCGCCATCCGAAACGCTCGGCACCCTGCGCGTAGGCCTCGCGCAGCATCTTCGACGACCAGGGGTCGCCGCTCGACGGTTCGACGTCGGCGTAATTTGCCATCCGAAGATCAAGCGGATCCATACCAAGTTCGAGTGCAAGTTCGTCCATGGCGGAGCCGAGCGCCCACGACCCCGGTCCTTCCGCCGGGGACCGCTGGTAGGTCGGCAGGGTCACGTTGCCGCGGCGGATGTACTGGCGATTGTAGATTGCATCGCAGGCATAATAGGTTCGGCTCGGGACGGTCGAGAATTCGATGTAATCCTCCGTCATCCCGGTCTCGTTCGAGGCGACATGACTGATGCCCAGCAAGCGTCCGTTCGCGTCCGCGCCAAGTTCGATGTCCTGCACGATCTGTGGCTGCATCCCGACAAGCGCGTACATCTCGGCCCTGCTCAGGGCCAGCTTGACGGGTCGCCCGACCACCCGCGCCGCCATCGGGACGAGGATCTGGTGCGGCCAGACAAACCCTTTCGGCCCGAAGCCGCCGCCACAATGGATCGACCTGATGTGGACCTGATCGGGCGACAGCCCGAATACGCCTGACACCACGCCCTGCAGGGCTGCAACGTGCTGGATCGTGTCGTGAATCGTGACCTGTCCCCCCGACCATTCGGCGATGCAGGCACAGGGCTCTATCGGGTTCGAGTGCCGGCTCGGCTGGGTGTAGCTCCGGCTGACGCGTATCGGAGCGCCGGCAATGGCTGCTGCCGCATCGCCCTTGGCAAACTCGGCAATGTCGAGGAAGGAGTAATCGCCCCTGCCCGGATCGGGATCGACAGGCTCCGCCGCCATCGGTTCGGTGAACGAAGTGGCTTCATATACGACCTTCACGGCCCGAGCCCCCGCCTCAACGGCTTCCAGCGTCTCGCCGAGGACCATCGCCACCGGTTCGCCTTCATGGGCGATGTCCATGCCCTGAAGCGGGATGTGCCGCGTGGCCAGCGGTGGGACGTAGAGATCATCGAAGCTCGGGGCCGGCCTTGGCATGTCCGCTTCGGTCAGGACGCGAACGACCCCGGGCATCGCCAGTGCGGGGGCCGGATCGATCGAGACGATCCGCCCCGCGGGGATGGTCGCGCCGACGAAGACGGCATGAAGCTGTCCGCGCAGGTTCACGTCATTGGCATAGACGGCACGACCGGTCGTCTTGATCGGGGCATCCGTTCGGGAGATCGCTTTTCCGATAGCCATGGTTCAGGCCTCCGCTGCAAGTTGAATGACGCGTCGGGCCGCATTTCGTGCGAGCCTGACTTTCCACTCGGACCCCGACAGGGACCTTGCCTCGACAAAGGACGCATCGAGCGCCACTGCAACCTCGGGTGCATCCGGACGCAGACCGACGAGGTTCTGCTCAGCCTCGCTCAACCGCCAGGGCCGCATCGCCACCGACCCGAGCGCCACGCGCGCGCTGCGGATCACGTCGCCCTCCATCTCCAGCGCCGCCGCGGCCGACACGAGGGCGTATTCGTAGCTCTCGCGCTCGCGAACCTTGAGATAGGCCGAGCGTGGCTTGGGCGCGGTCAGTTCGATGGCGATGATCAGTTCACCCCGGCGCAACACGTCGTGCCAGCCGGAGTTCTGGGACGGCAGCACGTGAAATTCGCCGACAGGGATCCTCCGACCGCCATCCGGGTGATCGGTCACGATGACCGCGTCGAGCGCGGCAAGCGCGACAGGGGGATCGGCCGGATGTACGGCCACGCATTCTTTCGTCCAGCCGAAAATCGCGTGGTTGTCGTGGATGCCCTCCACCGCCGCACACCCCGATCCCGGAACCCGCTTGTTGCAGGGGGCGACCTCGTCCATCGCGCGGAAATAGGGGCATCGCACCCGCTGGACCGGATTGCCGCCAATGGTGGCCAGATTCCGAATCTGGGCCGAGGCCGCCTTGAGGATCGCCTGGGACAGCACCGGATAGCTCCGGGCCACCAGCGGATGCTGCGCGACATCGTTCAGTTTGGCGAGTGCGCCGATCCTTACTCCGCCGTCGATTTCGTCTATCCCGTCCATCCCGGAAACCCGGGCAAGATCGACGACCTGCTCAGGTGCGTGGATGCCAATTCGCATCCAGTTCAGCAGTTCGGTACCGCCCGCGAGGAATGCCGCGCCCTCCGCTTGCGCCAAGGAAAGAGCGTCGGCGCGTGACGTGGCTCGGGCGAGGGAAAAATCACGCATCAGCCCATTTCCTCTGCGGCGGCAGCCACGGCTGCGGTGATCTGCGGATAGGCGGAACAGCGGCAGAGGTTGCCACTCATCCATTCGCGTATTTCGCGCTCCGACCCCGCATGCCCCTCCTGGATGCAGGCAACCGCCGACATGATCTGCCCGGAGGTGCAAAAACCGCATTGAAAGGCATCCGCCTCAGCAAAGGCGCGCTGGACCGGGTGCAGGATACCGTCCTCTGCCAGACCCTCGATGGTCGTGATGGCCCTGCCATCCGCCGAGGCCGCCAGCATCAGGCAGGCGTTCATTCGCCGTCCTTCGACCAGAATGGTGCAGGCGCCGCATTCACCGCGGTTGCATCCTTTCTTCGTGCCAGTCAGTTGCATCCGCTCTCGCAGTGCATCAAGAAGGGTTACGCGAGGTTCGACAGACAGGGAGTGCTGCGTACCGTTCACGTTCAGTGTGAGGTCGAGCCGCCTTTCAAATCTGCTCTCGGTAGTATGTGTCTGGGCGGCGGCTTGGTCTGCGCGCGCGAAAGCCGAAGCCGTCATCGCGGCGCCTCCCTGCAGCAACGAGCGTCGCGAGAGCTTTGGAGAGCTTTTTTCCATGACGTTTCCTTCGGTTTGTCTTCTTGTTTCGTGTCTTCAGGTTAAGGCGATCCAAAGACAGATCGACACGGCGGAGGCGCCGCCTGCGTGGGCTGTGTTCGCAAGATTCGGACAAGTGATCGGCGTGGATCGGTCATAGGCCGCCGTGAACTCGTGACGGCCGAAGGCCGTTCCGGGTGCCGAGGCGGCCATCAGGGTCGAGGCGGCCCCTCCTATCAGGATCGTGCGCCGCGCGATCACGCTTCTGTTCATAATTTCTCCTTTCCGCCCCTGCTCTGCCAAGCGCGCAAGTGCCTCGGGTCAGGTAAGATGTGCTGACGTAAATTTTATCTGATCCGAAGCAACATCGCTGCGGTATCCGTGCTAGGTTTTTTAAACAGAAGGAATGGTTCCGGCCATTCGACACCGTCCAATATACCTTCGCGAGCGTCCCCCCATGCAGATTGATCCTTTGTCCGATACCCTCTCGCTCCTGAGACCGAGGAGCTATATCTCCTCCGGTTTCGAGGCCGGAGGTGAATGGTCGCTTCAGTTCGACTCCCAGGAGGGTCTGATCAAATGCTACGCCGTGACGGGCGGTGAATGCCTTCTGGTGGTCGAAGGCAACGACGATCCGATCAGCCTCTGCGAAGGCGACTGTTTCGTCCTGCCGAGCGGTCGACGCTTCTGGATGGGCAACAACCGTGAAATACCCACATCATCGGCGCGCGACTTCTTTCCCGCTGCCCGGAACGGCGGCGTGGTGCGGATCAACGACGGAGCCGGTTTCCGTCTCATCGGCGCGCGGTTCGCCGTTGGCGGACCCTATGCGGCTGATCTTCTCGCCGTGCTCCCGCCCATCATTCACATCCACAGGAATACCGACCAGGACGCCTTGCGGTGGTCGGTCGAGCTAATGATGCAGGAATTGCGGCGCAGCCAGGTCGGCGGGCAACTGATTTCACAGCATCTTGCCCATATCATGCTGGTACAGGCCTTGCGCCATCATCTGGAGGAGGCGCCTCTGAGCGGGATCGGCTGGTTCAGCGCCTTGGCCGATCCGCATCTCGCCCGGGCGCTGTCCGCCCTTCACAACCAAGTCGCGCGCCGATGGTCGCTTCAGGAAATCGCGTCCGAAGCCGGCATGTCCCGCTCTGCTTTCTCGTCTCTTTTCAAGGACAGGGTCGGCGACACGCCGATGGAATACCTCACCCGTCTGAGGATGCTCCATGCCATCGACAGGCTTGAGCAGGGTCAGGACACCGTGTCGACCATTTCGGCCGACTTGGGATATGAGTCGGAAAGTGCCTTCAGCACGGCTTTCAAGCGCTTTTCCGGCACCTCTCCGCGTCAGTACGGGCGCCAGATTGTTGCCGCGGCAGCCGAATAGACCGACCCCGAAAATATCCCGCAGCAACTTTGTTCACGCCGGTCGCAGCATGGACCGGGTGCGCCGGACATCGGTGTATTCGGTCGTCGCAAGTGGAAGTTTCCGCAGTCGCTGGCCGGTCGCGGCGAAGATGGCATTGGCAATGGCCGCTGCAACAGGCACGACGCCCGGCTCGCCCACCCCGCAGGGGGCCCCGTTACTCTGGATCAGGAACACCTCGATCTCGGGCGCGTTGGCGATGCGCTGTACGGGGAAATCGTGGAAATTGCTTTGCTGGACCTGTCCGTCACGCAGGGTGATTTCGCTCATCAGCGCGGTCGTTGTACCGAAGATGATGCCACCTTCCATCTGCGCGACGACCGCATCCGGGTTGATGATCAGACCCGCGTCCAGGGCACAGAATACCCTGTCGACGGTGACCTCGCCGTCGTCTCTCACAGTCACCTCGGCTACCTGCGCCACAACGCTGCGATAGCATTCCTCGATGGCGATGCCGCGTCCACGACCGGGTTCCAGCGGGGTGTCCCACCCCGCCATCTCCGCGACGCGGTCAAGAACCGCCAAGTGGCGCGGGCTGTCCCGCAGCAGGGCGCGGCGGTAGGCCAAGGGGTCTGCGCCCGCCGCAACCGCACATTCATCCGTGAAGCTTTCGCTGAAGAACGTGTTGCTGGAATAGCCGTTCGAACGCCAGAAATGGACCGGCATGTGACCCGGCACGTGCTGACTTCGGATCCGCCGGGCAGGAATTGCATAGAACGGCTTGTCGATACCTTCGAGCATCAGGATGTCACCTTCCGGCCCCGGATTCAGAGGAAGATTGCGAGCCGCGATTGAATCGATCGGGCTCTTGCCGGCAACGATTGCGTCCAGCGCCGTAGGCAACCCGTCTTCTCCCAGGCTGGCGCGGAGGCGCCCTGCGCCATGGGTTCGGTACAGGCCGCGGGAAATATCCTCCTCGCGCGACCAGATGACCTTGACCGGACGGCCTCGCATCCGGGCGGCCAGGTAGGTGGCCTCCATGACGACATCACCGTCGCTGCGCCGGCCGAAGGCACCCCCGCTCATGGTAACGTTGAACGTGATCTCGGAAAGGTCGATCCCGGCCATCTCGGCCGCCCGCGCCATGGCCCGTCGCGAGAACATCGGGTTTTGCGTGGGCACCCAGGCCTCGGCCGAACCATCTTCGTTTACCAGGACAGTCGCGTTGATGGGCTCCATGCACGCATGGGCGGCAAAGGGCACCTCGTAACTGGCCTCGACGATCCGCTCACCGTTTGCCGCGATGTTCTCCTCTACGTCGCCCTCGGAAAGGTGCTCGTGAGGTTCATCGCTCTCCAGCGCGGCAAGCAGATCGGCGGTCAGATCTTCGGTGCCGATGCTATGATAGGCCGTTGAACTCCATTCCACCTCGAGAATGGAGCAGGCTTGTTCGGCCTGCCACCATGAAACTCCCACGACAGCGACCCGGTTCAGCCCGATCGGCACGACTTCCAGAACGCCTGGCGCATTCTTGACTGCATCCTTGTTCAGGATCCGCTCGATCTGCGCACCGAAGACAGGTGCATGGCGGATGGCAGCATGTACCATGTCCGGGCGTATGACATCCATTCCGAAGACAGGCTTCCCCGTGACCTTGGCCGGAAGATCGACGCGCTGCTGCGATCTTCCGACGATGCGCCAGTCGGACGCCGGCTTCAGTGTCGGGTTCTGCGGAGGGGTCATCAATGCCGCCTCGCGCGCCAGTTCGCCATAGGAGAAGCGGCTACCGGCCTCGTCGGACACCACGTAACCCTCTTTTGTCCGAAGGGTCTCGGGCTCCACATCCAGTCTCGCGGCGGCGGCGGCGATCAGCATTTCGCGCGCAGAAGCGCCCGCGACGCGCATCGGATGCCACATGCCCATCGTCGATCCGGACGCACCGGTCGCGACGAAGCCCATCTGCCCCAAAACCCTGCGCGCGATCCAGACAACCGGCCCCGATGCCTCCTCGGGTCGGATCTGCAATGCGTTGAACCAGTTGGAATAGGCCGGCAGGGGATCGGTCGGAAAGACGACGCTGATCCTGTCATCGAAAGGGATGTCGAGCTCTTCCGCCACGACCATCGCCAGGCCGGTGTGAATGCCCTGCCCCATCTCAGTCTTCGGTACGTTCACCGTGACACGGCCATCGGCCTCGATCACAACGAAGGCGTTCAGTGTCGCGCTGTCGCCGTCGACCGATGCCGTCAGGCCGTCCACATCGACGGACGACAGATAGGTCGCTCCGGCAACTCCGGCGACAAGAGCGGTGCCTCCCAGGGTAGCGCCTGTAAGCAGAAAGGTTCGGCGGGATAGCAGACGGGGCATGTTGGAGACCTCAGCTTTGCGACAAGGCGGCAGCAGCGCGGTGAACGGCGCGGCGGATGCGGGGATAGGTGCCGCACCGGCAGATGTTGGTGATGCCCGCGTCGATATCCGCATCGGTTGGGTTAGGGCTGACCGCCAGCAGGGCCGTGACAGCGATGATGAAGCCCGGCTGGCAATAACCACATTGCGGCACCTGCTCGTCGATCCAAGCCTGCTGGACAATCGAGAGTGTCCCGTCTTGCTCTCCTACACCTTCGATGGTCACGACCTCCGCGCCCTCTAGGTCGCCGGTGAAGGTCATGCAGGACGCGACGGACTCCCCGTTCACCAGCACGCGGCAGGCGCCACATTCAGCGATGCCGCAACCGTATTTCGCCCCGGGCAGATCGAGATCCTCCCTCAGCACCCAGAGAAGCGGCTTGTTATCCTGCCCTTGGATTTCCACAGGGCGACCATTCACGGTGAATGCTGTCATAACTGGTCCTTTCATTCTTGATCTATTGCCATTAACCGTTGCAGCTGCTTACGCAGCCCACCTCACTAGTCCGCGTGCATTCGGACGCTGTTATCCGCGGCGATCAGTGGGTTCGCGGTGGATGCAATGCGCATCGGCGTCCGTCTGCGCAGGCGATAGACCGACTCCGGGGTTAAGTTCCGCATGCTCCAGCCAACTCGCCGCACTTCGAGATGGAGATTCTTTATGACCGAGCGCGGCACTGGGCAGCGTGGTCCGTGTGTAAACTGGTAGAAGGAACCGCAATCCGCCACGCACTCGAACGCGTTTTCAAGAATTGCCGCGACACTGCACGCCGAGATCGAAAGCAGGCCGAGTCTGTTGATGACAGTGTCGGCCTTCCATTCGGGATAGTGCGCTCCGACCGAAATCCGTGCTGCGTCCATTTCGAAAAGGCGGAATCCGGGAAACTCCTTACGCAGAAGCATGGAAAACTCTGCACTCCATTCTACCAGCGTGATATACCCGGGCGCGATGCCCCGGCCCAGCAATGTCCGGGTGAAGACCTCGTTGCCCACGCCAAGTTCTAGCAACGGACGATCTTCCACCGATACCTCATGGGAGACGAGGTTTGCTAAGCAGCGGCTTGAAGGAGTAAGCGTCGCAACTGCCTGCGGATCGCGGACCCAAGCGCGCGAGAAGCATATCCGACCTGCCCAAGATGAAAGTGCTTCCTGCCCGCCTGCCGCGCCAGACAGAGCCGGGGCCGTCAGAGAGATGACGGCTTTAAAGTGGCGACAGTCGTCAGGCATGTGCGGGTATCCTACAACCGGTTCCGGAATTCTTGTTACTTCCATGTATACTTTACGGTATAGTATACTCGAACTCAGTGTCAATCTCTCCTTCTTTGGTACATACAATCTCGTGACCGAGGAGGCCCGAATGAAGAACGTGGATGATTTGCCCCTGCCTGAGCGAATACTAATTTCAGCATTCATTACCTTTGTGGAGCAGGGGTACGACAAGGCATCAATGGATGAGGTCGCAGCCGCTGCAAAGACCACGAAACGAACAGTCTATAGCCATTTCGCCAGCAAGGAAGCGTTGTTTCGCAAGGCCATCAGCGGTGCGGTTCAACGATTCAGGTCGGAGCTTCCACCGCTCGATCCTTCAGGTGATCCCAGGCAGGAGCTTGTGAAGTTCGCAAGGCAATTCAGCGAACTGACCACCTGGCGGCGGGCTATCCTGCTGCAGCGTGTCGTTATTGGTGAATCCGAACGGTTTTCAGACCTTGGCAAGATGCTTTATCTGGAAGTCATCGAAGATGCCGAACGACGTATCGCCGAGTTTCTGACAGTTCATCTGCCGCCGTCAGATTCCACTTTCGAAGTGTGCGGTGAGGAACGAACGATGGCTCTGGCGCGCATGTTTCTGAACATGGCAACCGGCCCGCAAAGGTTCGCGACCCTGATGGAGGCGCGCGCACCCGCACCCGAACACCCGCATTTGAGGCCATCTGGTATCGACGACGCATGGGTGGAATTCTCGACAGATCATTTCCTGAACGGGCTGTTCAAATCCACCGGAATACGGTGAGTGGCCCGGCCCCGGTGTCAGGTGCGGGACTAGCGCTCCAGCGGCAGGATGATTGTCGCCTCGAGCCCGGTGCTGCAGTCCCTCAGACGAATTTCGCCGCCATGCTGAAGAATCACGGCGCGTGCAATTGATAGGCCAAGCCCGGCACCGCCCGACGCCCGATTCCGTGACTGTTCAAGGCGCGTGAAAGGCGCAAAGACCTGCTCTTTCATCTCGTCAGGGATCCCGGGACCGTTATCCTCGATGACGATTTCGACCGTATCCGCCTGCCGCTGGATGCTGACCCTTGCCTCGCCACCGTAGCGCACCGCATTCTCGATCAGATTGCGCAACGCGCGCCGCAAGCTGTTCGGGCGGCAACGCACCGCCATCCGGCTGCATTCGGCGCATGTCACCGGCTGTCCGAGATCCGCGAGGTCGTCACAGACGCTGCCCACCAGCGCGCAGAGGTCGATTTCCCGCAACGGCTCTTCCGAAGACCCGCCCCGAGCTAATTCGATCGCCGCCTCGGTCATGTGGTGCATTTCCTCGATCGCCTCGAGCATCTTGACCTGCTCGACCTTGTCCTCAACGAACTCCGTCCGCAGCCGCAGGGTCGTCAGGGGTGTACGCAGGTCATGGCCTATTGCGGCAAGCATGCGCGACCGGTCTTCGATGAAACGTCGCAGACGGTCCTGCATCCGGTTGAAGGCCGCCGCGGTATGACGCACTTCCTCCGGTCCTTCCTCCGCCAGCGGCGGCAGGGATTCGCCTCGCCCAAGCGCCTCCGCTGAAAGGGAAAGCTGACGCAGCGGCAAAGTGATCCGGTGCGCGATGACCACGCCAATAAGGCAGAGGATCAGCGCAGTGAGCCCCAATGATACTATCGAACCAACAGTCCACCCATCCGGTAATTCCTCGACATAATAGGCGGCATTGAGCCATGTGCCGTCGTCGAGCTCGACGACCAGCCCATAGCCGCGGGTCCCTTCGAAATAATTGTACCGAACCGGTTGCGGCAGCGCCCAGAGCGATTGCAGCGGCGTACGCCAGTCCTGGCCCTGATTCATTTTCGCGACCCGCTCCGCGTCAGGCAGGGCATAGCGTCCGGGAACCCCGGTAAAGACCTGCGTTAGGTCGATGAAGTTCTCCAACGGGCGATTGAACTGGCGCACGGCGTCCTGGCGCCATTCTGCAGGATCCACCGGGTCTTCGGTCACCAGCCAGAACCGGGAATTGCCGGTTTCGCTGGCCTGCAACGCCTGTGCCCTGTAGTCTGCCGGCACCGTGTCCATGAGAAGGGTCATGGTACGTGCGCGGCTGAAGAACTCGCTCTTTGCGGCATCGTCCAGAGCGCGAACATGTTCCTTTTGCGAGATCAGGAACGACAGCGTCTGTGAGACGAGCAGCGCGGCCAGCATGAACGAGATGAACTGCCCGGCAAGGCTTCGGGTCCACGCGATCTTCATGCTGGCGTTACCGGTGCGGACAGGCTGTATCCTCCGCCCCAGTGGGTCTTGATGATCTGGGGGTTTTTCGGGTCGACCTCGATCTTCTTGCGCAGACGACTGACCTGGTTGTCGATGCTGCGATCGTAGACCTCGGCGGTCCGCCCTGCGGTCAGGTCGAGAAGCTGGTCGCGGCTGAGAATTTGTCCGGGGTGCTCAACGAAAGCTTTCAGCAGCCGGAATTCCGCCGTGCTGAGCGGTATCCCGACGTTGTCGTCACCCGACAATTCCTGCTGTGTGAAACTCAGCGTCCAGGGCCCGATCTTCATCGTCGTCCCCGCGCGCTGTACGGTCGGCATTCCCGGTCCCGTGGCACGTCGCAACACGGCACGAATCCTTGCCAGAAGTTCGCGCGGATTGAATGGCTTGACGAGGTAGTCATCCGCGCCGATCTCGAGCCCGACGATCCTGTCTGTTTCGTCCGACACTGCGGTAAGGAAGATGATCGGCGTGCCGGAGGTCGCCCGGACGTCGCGGCAGATCTCTATCCCGTCCTCCCCCGGCATCATAATGTCGAGAACGATCAGATGAACGGCCTGGCGTTCCAGTATCCGGCGAAGCGCGTCACCGCTCTCTGCCGTGCTGACCTCGAAGCCATGCTGCTGGAGGTACTTCCGGACCAGATCCCTGATGTCCTTGTGATCGTCCACAATGACGACATGTGTGGCAGCTTGCATCCTCAAGTCCTCGGCGTGGCCTGATAGCATCACAGTGGCAGAGGTCATGCCCTGGACCCCTGCCCCCATTCATGCCTGCCCCTCAGGACCTGCGCGGTCAAGTTTCGTTTACGGCCAACAAGTCTTCCACGCGGATGGGCGCATCGCGAAACCGGCGACCGGTGGCGTGGAAAACTGCATTGGCCAGGGCCGCGCCGATGCCCACCATGGCAAGCTCACCAAGGCCCTTCACCCCTACCGGGTTGACTTTGTAATCGGGGATGTCGAGGAAGGACACGTCAATCTCCCCGATGTCGGCGTTAACCGGGATCAAGTACTCCGCGATGTCCGAGTTCAGCCAGCCTCCGAAACGGGGGTCTGTTTCACTGATCTCGCGGAAGACGGCACCGATGGTCCAGACGACCCCGCCCAGCACCTGGCTGCGCGCGGTACGCGGACTTGCGACACGCCCGCAATCCGCGACGGATACTACCCGTGGCACCCTGATCTGCCCTGTCGAGGGCTCCACCGTCACCTCCGCGAAATGGGCGATGTAGCTCAGCGCGGTGAACTCGGGATAGGCACCGTGCTGACCCGCCAGCGTGAACTCCCCTGCCTTGAGCCGGTCGATATGTTCCTGCGTCTGACCAGGCGCGGTCATCTCGACGTCGACCTCGATAAACGGCCGGCGGACCGCATAGAGCTTTTCATGGATATTGCCGGGAACGTCCCGGCCATCCAGCAGCTCGTCGAGGCGCGTTATCACCGCCTTGGCCGCCTTGGCCGCGATGGGAACGGAGCTGGCAGTCCCCCAGGACCCGGCCGTGCGGTGCTGCGGTGCGGCCCGGGTATCGCCGATGACGATCTCGAGCCGCTCGGGGTCGATCTCCAGACCGGAAATCAGCGCCTGCGCGATTGCGGAGCGCATGCCCTGCCCCATTTCGTGCCCGGATGTGGCGAAACGGGTGGTTCCGTTCGCACTCACTCGGAGCCTGGCGACGGCCGGGTGCATCGCCGCCATGTAGACGCCTCCGCCCATGCCCCAGCCCACAAGCGAGCCGTCCGGGCGGGTCATTGACCCCGGTTCCATGCTGCGCGATGACCAGCCGAAACGCTCGGCCCCCTGCCGAAAGCACTCGTTCAGGGTGCGGTTTGTCAGCGGATTGCCGTTCGTCGGATCGACGTCCGTCTCATGCGCCAGCCGGAAATCCAGCGGATCGCGCCCGACGGCGTAGGCCAGCTCGTCCACCGCACTCTCAAAGGCAAAGGAGGCCGGGTACTCGAAAGGTGACCTCATCTGCGCCGGGTTCTGCGTATCGAGCCGCAAGTCTCCCGATGTGCCATGGTAATTGGCGATCCCGTAGGTCTTTGTGGGTCCGACATGATACCAGTCCGCGGGATAGCGACCCGCGCGGGAATTCTGCTGAAGCGTGTCATACCGCGCGGCGATCATCCTGCCTTCCGCATCCGCGCCCAGCCGGACGCTGTGCCGGACCAGCGGACGGAACCGGGTATTGTGAAACATCTGGTTTCTGGGCATCACCAGCTTGACGGGCCGGCCTAGCCTCTGCGCCGCAATCGCGACGACCGCACTGTGGCGCGGGACGTCTCCGCGCAGGCCGAAAGCTCCCCCGATAGTGGGGCTGACGATATCGATATCCGCCGGGTCCATCGAAAGCTGCGCGGCCACCGTGAGCTTCATCGTATCTGCTGCCTGGGTTCCTTCGTAGACCGTCAGCCGCCGACCCGACCACACTGCGGTCGTCGACAAAAGCTCCATCGGATTGTGGTGGTTGGCGGCCGTCGTGTAGGTTGCCTCAATCGTCGTAGTCGCTCGGGCAAAGGCCGCATTTACGTCCCCGAAGATCGGCGCATCGGTGTCCTGCCTGTCACTGTCCGGCTGGCGGAAATCGGTCACGTAGGGCGATTGGGCATACTCCACCCCGACCGCTTCCGCACCCTCTATGGCAGCTTCGAGGGTATCTGCCACGACCAACGCCAGAACCTGTCCGCGGTAGGCGATCGAGGATTGCAGCAGGGGCGGCACCGGGTGGTCTGCATCGCCCCCGCCGGCAGGCATGGGTGTATCCTGAGGCGTCAGCACGAGGCGGACGCCGGGGACCGCCATGGCCGCGTCGGTGTCGATTTCCGTGATCACACCCTTGGCGACGCGCGCCGTTACGGTCATGGCGTGCAGCATGCCTTCAAGCGGCGTGTCGGCACCATAGACCGCACGGCCCCGCACCTTGGCGAGGGCATCAACTCGGGCATTCTCGGGAAAGGGAAGAGAGGTCATGCGCGGCTCCTTTCAAAGGCGATTTCAAGCGCGTCCGCGACGACGCTCGCACCCAAGTCGATCTTGTAGGCATTTTCCCGACCGGGCGTTGCACCTTCGAACGCGGCGGCACCGGCCTGCTCGGCAAGCGAACGGGTGAACGGCTGCCCTGTCAGCAGCGCTTCCGCCTCTGCGGCTCGCCAGGGTCGCGTGGCGACGCCGCCGACGGCAATGCGCGCCTCGCGGATCGTGTCCCCCTCCATCGCCAGGGCGACGGCCGCCGAGGCGAGAGCGAAGGCGTAGGATTCCCGGTCCCGTATCTTGTGATAGGTCGAGGCCCGCGCCGCCGCCGTCTCGGGGATGACGACGGCTGTCACGATCTCCCCCGGTCGCAGGGAGAATTCGCGCTCCGGCGTCGTACCGGGCAGCTGATACAGTTCGGGCACGCCGATGCCGCGGCTGCCGTCCGGCCCCCTCAGCTCGATGCGGGCATCCAGCGCGACAAGGGCGATGGGCCAGTCGCCCGGCGCCACGGCATTGCATTCGGCGCTCGCGCCCAGCACGGCCTGCGCCCGGTCATGCCCTTCCTGCGCGGCACACCCGGAACCGGGAGACAGCTTGTTGCAGGGATAAAGATCGGAGCCGGCCCGGAAATAGGGGCAGCGGGTCCTTTGCAACAGGTTGCCCCCTACCGTGGCCATGTTGCGCAATTGCTGAGAAGCCGCCTTTTCGAGGCTCTCGGCAAGCACGGGATAGGTATCCGCGACGCTGCGCGCCACATCTGACATCAGGGCCATCGCGCCGATCCGCAGGGCGCCATTAGCCTCTTCGATATCCTGAAGCCCGTCGATTCCGCTAAGGTCGATCAGGTGTTTCGGCCGCTCGATCCCCAGCTTCATCAGGTCGTAGAGGGTCGTGCCACCGGCGATATAGCGTGCCCCCTCCCCCGCCTCGGAGAATGCGGCGACAGCGGCTTCGGCGGTTACCGCGCGCGTATAGGTGATGTGCTGCATCGTTCAGCCCTCCATTGTGCTGCGCGCCGCCTGGACCGCCGCGACGATCCCCACGTAGGCGCCGCAACGGCACAGGTTGCCGCTCATGAATTCGCGGATCGACGCCGCGTCGCCCGCGCGTCCCTGCTGAACACAGGCGACGGCCGACATGATCTGTCCCGGCGTGCAGTAGCCACATTGCAGCGCGTCGTGGTCGATGAAGGCCTGCTGCATCGGATGGACCTCACCCTCCGGCGCGAGTCCCTCAATCGTCGTCACCTCCCGGCCGTCCACCTTGGCCGCCAGCGTGAGGCACGACGAGACGGGTCTACCGTCCAGATGCACGGTGCAGGCGCCGCATTGACCGTGATCGCAACCCTTCTTGGTGCCCGTCAAGCCGATGCGTTCCCTCAGAAGATCCAGAAGCGAGGCCCGTGTATCCACGTCCATGTCGACCGCCTGCCCGTTCACCCGAAACGAAACCCGGCTTGTAGGTCCGTTCTCGACCGGGAAGGTGGCCGCCGGCTCCTCCGACTGCGCGTCAAGCCGGAGGGGAAGCACACTCGCGGCGGTGACGCCCGCGCCGGTCCCTATGACGGTTCGGCGGGTCACCCCGCGCATTCCGTTCGATCTGTCGTTCTCGCTTGTCACGGCGCAATCTCCCTGTTCGATCCGCATAAGAGCCTCAACCGCACGGCAGTCCGGGGTCGTCTTGGAGGAAAGCATTAGCGTAGGAATGTCGTCAGATTATGCCGAGTCCAGCCGGATTTGTCGCAAGCTGTCGCAGCGCGGCGTGGGGGCCCTCGCCTTCCATGGCAGCAGCGGCTTTGAAAGCCGGGCCTCTGGCCTGCAAAGGCATGCATTGGCCAGATCTCGCTCCAGTTACACATTGATACAAATTGCGCAGCGCCAGACAAACTTGAGAGAAATGCTTTGAATAAAGGTTCGAGCCATCAGCCGGGCGCATACCCGAATACCCAGACCGCATAGGGACTATCTCGCGTGGGAAGCGGTAACCTTTCAGGCGGGGCATGCTGGATGGAGTGCTCTTCGAAAACGTTTAGACAGCCACGAGCCCCCAAACAAGTTGGCGATGCCGATGGGCCGCATATCTGCCGTCGTCCGTCCGCGTTTCCTGAGAATTCCACGGGTGACCGACACCGAGTTGCACTCAGCGTTCCGGTCCTAGCCATTGTGGGTGGACGCGACGCCATTGGGCGACCGGCTGAAGAGGAACGCCCCGCATGCCGACATCTGTTCAACCGAAGATCGCTACCATTACCTTCCGGATCAGTCCGACCGTATGACGGCTTTCCTCCAAGGAAGCGCAGCTGAGAACTGAGGGCCGCCGCACTCAGCACCGGAACGAGATCGCCGGTCGCCGCGGAAACGGCGACCGGCGTAGACCCGCAAGGGCGGGCAGCGGGCTTAGCCCGCTACCATGTGCCGGCCTCCCGCGACCCCCTCGGACGGAACGGCTTTTTCGATGGCGTCAAGCGCGCTCTCGGGCAGGCCCAGGGGAGCGCCCAAGGCCTCGGTCAAACGCTCTACGGTCTTTGCCCCGACCAGCGGGACGATGTCGTATCCCCGGTTGGCGACCCATGCAATGGCGGCCTGCGCGGCCGTGATCCCTTCGGCCTCGGCCACCTCGGCCAGGGCACGGGCCAAGAGCTGGTTTTGCGTCAGGTTCTCGCCCTGGAACCTCGGCAAGAGGGTACTGCGCATGTCGCCCTCTCCGTTGCCCGTGCTGCCGGTCAGAAGGCCCCGGCTGAGCACGCCGTAGGCCGTCATGCCCACACCAAGCTCACGGCAGAGCGGCAGAACCTCGTCCTCCACATCGCGCGAGATCAGGCTGTATTCCTGCTGTACGGCGGTGATCGGGCGCGTGTCGTTCGCCCGCCGCAGGGTCTCGGCATCGACGTTCATCAGACCAATGTGGCGGATATATCCCTGGTCGAACATCTCGCCCATCGCGCCGACAGTTTCCTCGATCGCGACATCCGGATCGCTCGGTGCCATGTAGAGGTCGGTATAGTCCGTCCCAAGCCGACGCAGCGAATAGGACAACGCAGTTTTCACGGAATCCGGGCGCGCATCCACCCCGATGAACGACCCGTCCGGCGCGCGCTGCGCCCCGAACTTCACCTGGAGAAAGACCCGGTCGCGCTTGCCGTCCAGCGCCTCGGCCAACAGCATCTCGTTGTCGCCCATCCCGTAGAAATCCCCGGTGTCGAACAGCGTGACCCCGGCCTCCAGCGCGGCATGGATGGTGTCGATCGCAGCCTTGCGATCGGTCTTGCCGTAGAATTCGGACATCCCCATGCAGCCGAGGCCGAGGGCGGAAACTTCGGGCCCGTTCTGGCCAAGCGTGCGTTTCGTCATCGTCATGGTCGTACTCCTCTGGTTCGATGATCGGACCAGGCTGATCTATGCTGCTCCACCGGCAATGCTTCGCCGAAGCCCTCCATCTTTTGTCAATTCCTATCAACTTACCCTTCCCCCGGCCGACACCGGCCATTAGATCCGGGTCATGGATGACACGCTCAACCGCCTCTGCGACCGAATTCTCGCGCATCGGCCGGGCCCTGACGGCGCAACGGCGATAGACAACCTGTACTTTGCGGTTTTCGATCAGACGACCGCACCGATATTCAGGCTCTGCGATCCGATGATCTGCGTCGTGCTTCAGGGGATGAAGGAGGTCGCCATCGGCTCCGAGATCCTGCGCTTCGCGCCGGGGGCCTGCTTTCTTTCCACCATCTCGCTTCCCGCGACGAGCGCGGTGCTGAAAGCCGATGGGCAGCGTCCGTATCTTGCGATCTCGATGGGACTGAACCGAGACCGGTTGGCTACCCTTCTCGCCGGCGACGCCGCGCCCCCTGCTCCGGACGGCGCAAAGGCCTACGGGATCAGGCAGGCCTCGGGGGCGCTTCTCGGCGCGCTGCTCAACCTCGTCGCGCTGCTCGATCACCCCGCGGACATCGCTGCACTCGCCCCGGGGCGCGAGTACGAAGTCCTCTACCGCCTGCTGCAAAGCGCCCATGGCCCACTGCTGCGCCAGGCCGTCCGGAGCGACGGCGCCACGGCGCGGCTGGCCGGGGTGATCGAACGGATCCGCGACAATCCGGGCAAACCGCTGCGCGTCGAGGAGCTTGCGAATATCGCTGGGATGAGCGTCCCGTCCTTCCACCGCCACTTCAAGGCGCTGACCTCCAGCAGCCCGCGGCAATATCAGAAGACCCTGCGCTTGCAGGCAGCCCGGCGGCTTCTCGTCGGCGAAAACGATGTCACCCGCGCGGCCAGCAGGGTCGGCTACGAAAGCCTCGCGCATTTCAGCCGCGACTATGCCCGGCTCTTCGGCCTGCCCCCCTCCCGCGACGCGGCGCGGTTACGCGTCGATCCCGGCGTCAGCGCGCCGAAGGTCATCTAGCGGCAAGGAGGCGGTCCTGTAACGCGGGACCGCCCCGGTGCGTCAGATGGTCTGGCCGCCCGAAACTTCGATCCGCTGACCCGTGACCCAGCGGTTTCCGTCATCGAGCTGGTTGGCGACCATCAGGCCGATGTCGTCGGGAAGGCCGACCCGGTTAAGCGCCGTCATCCCGGCGAATTGCGCATTCAACTCGGCGTTATCGCGCACAAGGCCGCAGCCGAAATACGTCTTGATCGCGCTCGGCGCGACGGTGTTTACGGTGATACCCCGCGCCCCGAATTCCCGCGCCATTTACACGGTGAGCATCTCCACTGCCGCCTTGGCGGCCGAATAGGCCGCGAAACCGGGATAGGAGACGCGGGTCAGCCCCGAGGATAGGTTCACGATGCTGCCCCATTGGCCAGCAGCGGCAACAGCGCCTGCACCAGGAAGAAGACCCCTTTGACATGCACCTGGAACAGCCCGTCGAACTGCGCCTCGGTCGACTCCTCGATCATCGCGAATTCGCTGTGGCCGGCATTGTTCACCAGTGCGTCGAAGCTGTCGCGCTGCCAATGGGTGGGCAGCGCAGCGCGCAAGGCCTCGGCAAAGGCCGTAAAGCCGGCGATATCGGCCATGTCGAGCGGCAGGGCAACGGCGCGGCGGCCAAGCGCCTCGATCTCGGCGACGACCTACTCGGCCTGGTGCCGGTTCGACCGGCAGGCGACGACCACGGCGCTGCCGGATCCACACCACCTCTTGCCCATTCACGCCCGCCTCTATCGCGGGCTGGGCCTTTCAGCAAGATTTGGGCCATGAACATTGCCCAAAACCATACCGTCGCCGCTCCGCCGCTGAGCTTCTGCCGCCGTTTCGCGGATGCGCCGGCGGGGCCGGACGGGGTGGCCGACGTGCCGCTTCCCGGCGTCTCTGTGGTGCGGGCGGTTCAGGAGGGGAAGCTTCAGGTCGCGGTCCAGAAGCCGGTCATCGCCATGCTGCTTCAGGGCCGCAAACGGGTGACGACCGCCCATTCAGGTTTCGAATATTCCACCGGCGCAGCGATGGTCGTCTCGGCGGATATTCCGACGGTCAGCCAGATCACCCGCGCCAGTCCGGCACATCCCTACTACGCCCTCGTGCTCGAACTGTCGCCCGAGATATTGCGCGAATTGTCCGCCTTGGTCCCCGACCGCAGCGTCAGCGCCTGCCCGGTCCGGGTCGAGCCGCTGGCGCCCGAGGTCATGGATGCGGCCACGCGCCTGGCGCGGCTGTTCGATCAGCCCAAGACGCTGGCCACCCTGGGCGAGGGGATCGTGAAAGAGCTTCATTACTGGCTGCTGATGGGTCCCCACGGCCCGGCGATCCGGGCCATCGGCACGCTCAACAGCCACGCCGAACGGATCGGCCGCGCAGTGGCGATCCTGCGCCGGGATTTTGCGAGGCCGATCCGCGTTTCGGAACTGGCGGACGCCGCCGGCATGAGCGAGGCGGCGTTTCACAGGCAGTTCCGCGCGATCACGACGCTAGGTCCACTGCAATTCCAGAAGCAGTTACGGCCGATCGAGTCGCGGCGGCTCTTGCTGACCGAGGGGAAAAGGGTCGCCCAAGCGTCCCAGGGCGTTGGCTATGCCCGCATTCCGCAGTTCACCCGGGAATATGGCCGCTTCTTCGGCGTGACACCGGCGCAAGATGCTCGAACCTCCTGCCCGGACACGAACTGGGAGGGGGGCGTCATCTTGGATGCGCCAGATACCTGAACGCAGATATAGGTTCCCTCCACTTCGTTGCGCCCCTGATAGGCGCTCTCGCGGGTGCCGCGCGCTTCGTCGTAGCGGCCGTTCGGCAAAGCTCATGGCGGACCCTGTCGTCGTCGGTGTGCCATAGGGATGAGAGGTGCCTTCGGAGTCCGCCGAGCCCCGGCTGTCAGCCAAAGCCTGTGAAGCCAGGCCGACCGCAACACCGACGCCCATGGCGCTGCGGAACGCTGATGTGGTCTTAGAAATCTGTCTTTCAATTCTGTTGCGGTGGCCGGTGCGTCCCGGCTCAAACCTGCTGACCCTGCGGACGCACGGTAATCTCGTTCACCCCCACCGACTCAGGGCTTTCGACCACGTGAACGACGAGACGTCCGATATCGGCCGGCTGCAGGGCATTGGCGCGGAACTCGTCCATCCAGGCCCTGGACTCCTCGTGGGTGATGGTGCTCGCCAGTTCGCTCTCGACCACGCCGGGATTGATCGCGGTCACCCGGATGTGGGGGTTTTCCTGCCGCAGGCTGTCCGAGATTGCCCGTACGGCGAACTTCGTGCCGCAATAGACCGCCGCGGAGGGCATGGCGATCAGCCCGCCGACCGAGGCGATGTTGACGATCTGGCCCGACTGCTGGCTGTCCATCGGCGGCAGCACGGCGGCGATGCCCCAGAGCACGCCCTTGATGTTCACGTCCACCATGCGGTCCCATTCGTCGTGCTTGCCCGCCGACATCGGCGCCAGCGGCATGATGCCGGCGTTGTTCACCAGCACGTCGATCCGGCCCCAGAGGTCGAGGGCGGTGGCGGCGAAAGCGGCCATGTCCTCGCGGCTGGTGACGTCGAGTGCACGGTATTCGGCCGTGCCGCCGCCGGCGTTGATGTCTTCGGCGATGACGGCAAGCCGGTCGGTCCGCCGGGCGCCGAGCAGCAGCCTGGCACCCGCTGCGCCCAGGGCCCGCGCGATACCTTCGCCGATGCCGCTGGAAGCGCCTGTGATGAGAATGACCTTGTCCATGTCTGGCTCCTTATTTTCTGTCTGTCTTGCGACTGAAGGGAAGGTGGCAGTGAATGTCTGTCGCTTGTAGGCCCTTTCCAGTTGATGCTATGGTTAGCCAAACTGGACAATTTCCATGGACCTGAACCTCCTTCCGCTTCTGATCGCCGTTGCCGAAGAGCGGAACTTCCGCGCCGCGGCCGACCGGATGGGCGTCACCCGCTCTGCCGTCAGCCAGTCCATCCGGCGGCGGACCAGCTTGGCAACGCACTCGTCCTGCGTACGACGCGCTCGGTCCACCTGACCGAGGCGGGCACGGCGCTGGTCGCAGCCCTCCAAGCGCCACTGACAGAGATCGGCGGGGCTCTCGAAACCGCTCGGGCAAGGGACGTGCCCCGCGGCCATCTCAAGCTGACGGCAACCTCCATCGCCGAGCCGTTCCTCTCGGGGCCGCTTTTGGCCAACTTCGTGCAAAGCCACCCGGAGGTGACGGTGGATGTGACGGTGACGGACGAAGAATTTGACATCGTCGCCCACGGCTTCGATGCCGGGGTCCGGCTGGGCGAGGTCATCGAAAAGGACATGATCGCGGTGCCGGTGGGCGGCGACCAGCGGGAGCGCGCCGCGGCCTCTCCGGCCTATCTGGCCCGGCACGGCACCCCGGCGCATCCGCGCGAGTTGATCGACCACCCCTGCATCGGCTGGCGCCGCGCGCCCGAGCTTGCCCCGCACCGTTGGGAATTTGTCGAGAACGATCAACCTTTCGACGTGGCGGTGAACCAGGCCTTCACCACCAACGACCTGCGCCTGATGATCCGCATGGCCCTTGCCGGGGCCGGGATCACCTTCGCCCCCGAGGACTGCCTGCGCGACCATTTCGCCAATGGCGCGCTCGTGCCCCTGCTGGAGGCGTTCCTGCCACCCTTCCCCGGGTTCTTCCTCTACTTCCCCCAGCGCCGCAACATGGCCCCCAAGCTGCGGGCGCTGGTGGACCACGTCCGGCACTTCCGGGGCCCGCAAGGCATGAAGGCGCGCTGAGCCGCGTCACGGCCCTTCTTGCGCGCCCACCGGACGGTTGGAGCGCCGGACAAAGCTCAGGAACGCCTGCATCGCCGCGCTGCTGTGCCGGCGGTTGGGATAATAAAGATACCAGCCAGGCAAGCGCGGACTCCAGTCCACCAGCACCTCGACCAGCCGCCCCTCGTCGATGGCCGGCCGGGCGTAATCCTCGAAGACATGGGCGATCCCCTGCCCGGCGAGGGCCGCCTGAAGCTCCTGATGCGCGGAATTGAGCGTGAGCTGACCCTGCGGTTCGATCTCGACCGTCTTGCCGCCCCGCTCGAACTGCCACCCGGCCAGGGTCCCTCCGGGATAACGTCGCCGGATGCAGCGATGGCCAACGAGGTCGGCCGGAACGTCGGGCGTGCCGTTCGTGGCAAGATATTCCGGCGCGGCCACGATGGCATAGCGCAGGGGCTGTCCCAGCGGCACCGCGATCATGTCCTGTGCCAGATGTTCGCCGAACCGGACCCCGGCGTCGTAGCCTTCGGCGACGATATCGACGATGGCGGCGTCGCTGACGAATTCCACGTTCACCTCCGGGTATTCGGCCATGAAGGCAAAGGCCATCGGGCAGAGCACATGGTCCACCGCGGGCGCGGGCGCATTGATGCGCAGGGTGCCCGACGGCCGGTCGCGCAGCTGGTCGATCTCGGCCAGCGCAAGGCGGATGTCGGCCAGGGCGGGGGTCAGCCGGGCAAGCAGCCGCTGCCCCGCCTCGGTCGGCGCCACGCTGCGGGTGGTCCGGTTGAGCAGGCGCAGGCCGACGGCCTGTTCCAGCGTCGCGACGGTCTGGCTGACGACCGAGGAGGCAACGCCACGTTTCCGCGCCGCGGCGCGAAATCCGCCCGCGCGCACCACGAGGGCGAAGGTTTCGAGATGATCCAGACGGACCGGAGGCGTTGAAGGGGCCATTGATCGCTTTTTCCGAACAGCTTGCTCGACTCTGTCCGGGTTATACGACGGGCGCTGCGATGTCATCTACCTTGCAAGTGGAATGGCCGTGCAAATCGCCGAAAGTATAGACAAGAAAGGATTATCATGCTCACGTTCAATCGCCGCAGCATCATGCTGACAGCCTTTGCCGGCGCCTCGGGCGCTTTCCTGTTGCCCGGCGCCACGCCGCCTGCCCTTGCAGAGACCGCGGCGGCACAGATGGACTGGAACAGCGGCATCTACCGCTTCAACGTCGGCGATATCGCCGCGACGATCGTCTCGGACGGCAATATCGGCGGGCCACCGAAAGTCTATGCCGGAGACGCACCCGAAGCCGAACTGGAAGAAGTCCTCCGCCGCGCGTTCCTCCCCACGGATCACCTGACGCTCAACCTCAACACCCTTCTGCTTGACATTAACGGGAGCCGTGTCCTGCTCGAAGCCGGGGCCGGTCAGACCATGGGGCCGGACGGGGGGCGGCTGTTCCGGCATCTTCAGGCGCTGGGGCTGACCGCCGACGACATCGACGTCATCGTGATCTCCCACACCCATCCCGACCATGTCGGCAACCTGCGCGCCGCGGACGGCTCCCGCGCCTTCCCGCGCGCGAGGGTGCTGGTTCCCCAGCCGGACTGGGCCTTCTTCGTCGAATCCGATCCCGACCTGTCCTACATGCCGGTGCCGCAGGATTTCCGCGACCGCTTCGGTGCGAACATCAAGGCCAGCCTCGAACCCTACGCGCAGGATGTCGAGTTGTATCAGGCGGGCGACGAAGTGCTGCCGGGCCTCGCGACCGTTCCCGCAGAGGGGCACACACCGGGCATGGCCGCCTTCCTCGTCCACTCCGGCGACGACCAGCTGCTCCTGACCGCCGATCTCGCCTATCACCCGGTGGTCAACATCAACGAACCCTGGCGCCCCGGGCCGGACCGGGATCAGGAGACCGCCGCCGCCTCGCGCCAACGGATCTTCGACCGCGCCGCCGCCGAACGGATGCTGGTGCTGGGCTTCCACTTCCCCTTCCCCGGCCTCGGGCGCATCCTGCGCACCGACACCGGCTACGCCTGGGTGCCCGCCAACTGGCAGTTCTGAACATATTCGGCCGCACGGGCCGGTTCTGCCGGACATGCTCCGGATCGCTTTTGCAGTCCTGGCCTGAATCTTCAATGATTGGGGTGGTTAAGGTCGCCCTGGCCCTCCCCTCGCGGCAGCACGACCATGGTCCGCTCTTCCGAGGACGTAAGGCGAACACCAGATCCACCCGTCAGGACGCAAGGCTGTGACCTGCGTATGAAGACGGCCGCCCAAGGCGGGGCCGTCCTCGGCCTTCCGCAAAGGACCCGATGCCGCCAAGCCGAAGCCGGTCCGGCCTGGCGCCGTTATTCCTCTAAATATGGGGTCAGGCCCATATCGGCCAACAGGTCCGGGTGGTTCGGCGACCGGCCCAGATCTTTCCGGGTCCGGTCGCTGTCGGCTTTCAGGTCCATGGCAGCGAAATGCGCGAACCATCCAAAGTGAGCCGGGGCCTCTTCCGAGGTCTTGCTGACCACCGGCAGGCCGCAGCTCTCGCCTATCGCGGTCGCGATGTCCAGGAACGGGATGCCTTCTTCCCCGACCGCATGATAGACTGCGCCCGCCCGCTCTCTAGGGCCAGGCGGTACAATCGGGCCGCGTCAAGTCGATGCACCGCGGGCTAGGTGTTCCTGCCCGCGCCGATATAGGCCGAGACGCCGGTCTGGCGCGCCGTCCGGATCAGCGTCGGCACGAAGGCCTGGTCACTGGCACCATGCACCGAAGGAGCGAGCCGCGCGACCATGACATCGACACCCTGATCCGCGATCCGGCGGGCCGCATGTTCGGTCGCGGCGCGCGGATGCGCGGCCTCGCCAGAAACCGGCGCTGTCGCTTCCGTCACCGTCTCTCCGTTCGGAAGGATTCCGACCGCCGATGTCACAATAATGGGCCGGCCCGAGCCGTTGAGTTCTTCGCCTAAGAAGGCAATTAGGTCCCTGTCGGCCTCGCAATTCTCTCGAAACTTCGGGAAGTCGTGGTTGAACGCCGTGTGGACGACCGCATCCGCAGAGACAATCCCACTGCGCAGACTGCCCCGGTCCTCGAGATTACCGGAATGCACCTCTGCTCCGAGTGCCGAGAGAACGCCGCCGCCGCAGCGGAGCGGGCGGGGCCGATCACCCGGTGGCCGGCGTCGATCAGGTCCCTGACGACGGCGGCCCGACGAAGCCCGAGGCGCCTGTGACGAATATCTTCATGTCCGTTTTCCTTCTTGATGGCTCGCCCCTGTCACTCTCTGGGCTCTGGCGACCCGTTTTTGTCCGTCAGCCGGCCCGGTCCCCGATGGTCGCCCAGCAGTCCGGGCGATGTGCATCAGGCGCCGTTCAACCGCCCGTAGATGTCGGCGTATCGCCCGCTTTCTTCCGCCCGGCGCAGCATCTTCACGCGGTCCACCAGGATCTCGCCCCCTGGCGTGTCCGCGTCCTCGATGATCCCGATGACCTCGGCGATGTAGTCGTCGAGCGGCATGGCGTTGGGATCGGTTGCCTGATCGGGTCCGGCGAGTTCGCCCTGCAAACGGCGCCCTCGGCAGGATTCTTATCCCGACGGTTCGCGCCGGATCGACGCGCGCAAACCTCGAACAGAGGAATAGCGGTGCCCGGCCAGTCGCCTTGTGCACAGGATCAGGCAGCGGTCCCACCGTCGACCGCGCCGCTTTCGGCCTGTCGTTTGCCGCGCCGCCAGGTCAGGACAAACACCGTGAGCGCGGGCAGGAAGGTAAGCGTCACGATCACCGACCCCATGATCCCGAACAGGACGATGGCGCCAACACCCCGGTAGAGCTCGCTGCCGGCACCGGGAATCACGACCAGCGGCACCAGTCCGACGATGGTCGTCGTGCTCGACAGCATCATTGCCTGCAGGCGCGACGCAACGGCCTCACGGACGGCCTCCAGGGGATCCGTGCCGTCGCGCCGTACATTCTGCATGGCGCGGTCCACCAGCAGGACGGGGTTGTTGACGACCGTTCCCATGAGAATGAGGAAGCCGAGCATGGTGATCATGTCGAATGGCTGGCTGATCGGCTGCAAGCCGATCGCGGGAAGCAGGGCGCCGACCCAGTTCAGCATGGACAGCCCGACGATCCCACCGGCGAAGCCGAGCGGAATGGTCGCCATGACCAGCAGCGGATACCCCCAGTGGGTGAAGATCGCGACAAGGAGAAGATAGACGATGACAATGGCGACACTGTAGTTCGCGAACAGAGCGCCGCGGGTGGCGTCGAGCTGGTCTGCCGCTCCCGAAATGTTCATTCTCACCTCGGCCGGTACTTGGCCGCTATCGCGAAGATGAGCCACGACATCCCGTTCGACCAGCGCGACACCCGCTTCGAGAGGAATCGACTCCGGGGGAATGATGCTGAGCGTCACGGTGCGGTTGCCATCGACGCGGCGAATCGAACTCGTGTCGACCGTCTCCTCGATGCGCGAGAGCGAGGAAAGCGGCACGATCGTGCCCTGCGGCGTGAAGAGCGGCAATTGACCGAGACTGTCGGGTTCGGCGGACTGTCCGGCAGAACCGAACAGATAGATGTCGATCTGATCGTCTTGGCTGAAGAAACGGTCGACATAGGCGCCGTCGTTCAGGGCCGCTACGCTGAAGCCCAGATCAGCGGCGGTGAAACCCAGTTCGGCGGCGCGCGCCCAGTCCGGCCGGATCTGGATCAGCGGTTGCGACAGGGAAAGCGTCGCCGGATTTGCCTGTATTCGCGGGTTGTCCAGGACTTCTTCGGCCCGCTGGTAGGCGGCACCGGCAAGCCGATATACATCCTGCAGATCGGGGCCCGAGATGTCGAGGTTTACGCTTCGCGTGCCTCCGTCGTTGCTGGTGATGATGGAGCCGCGCGCCACGAAGAAGTTCATGCCGGGATAGGTGCTGTATATCTGCGAAACCTCCTCGATCAGGGAGTCGATCTGCTCTGCTACGCGGGTCGTGGCCATGACCGTGACGCTCTGCGCCTCCGCAAAAACGCTGAGCGAAGCAAGCGCGGGAATGGCGGCACGACCGACCTCGTAGTCGTCGGGCGAGGCATCGACATATGGGCGCAGCCGCTCCTCCAGCTCCTGCCCGATGCCGACCATCGTGGTAAGGTTGTATCCCGGCGGCGCGTTCAGACCGGCGAATATCCGCGCTTCCTCGCCCTCGGGAAGATACTCGGCCGGCGGCGTGAGGAGGAACATGATCGAGCCGCTGACACCGATGCTGGCGAGGATGCAGACGATACGCCGCAAGGGTGTGGCGATGACCCACTCGACCGTGCGCATGAGGCGCCCGTCGGCCATCGCATGCGTTTTATTCGAGCTCACGGCGGGTCCGCCGCCGGTCTTCAGACGCGCGCCCAGCGTCGGTACCAGCGTGATGGCCGCGAGCATGGAGGCGAGAATGGAGGTGGAAATGGCGATCGCGACGTCGGAATAGAGCTGCCCCGCTTCCTCCTCTATGAAGACGACGGGCACAAAGGCGAGAACTGTCGTCAGGCTGGACGCGAGGACGGCAGACCACACGTCGCGCACACCTTCGACCGCCGCGCGGAACCTGTCGAGACCCCTGCGGCGCGCCGACTCTATGCTTTCCAGTACGACGATGCTGTTGTCGAGCGTCATACCCAGCGCGAAAGCCACGCCCGCGAGCGAGATCACGTTGATGGTCCGCCCGGCGATCAGAAGGCCCAGGAAGGCCGCAATCGTGCAGATCGGGATGCCGATCACGCCGATGAAGGTGATGCGCAGCGAACGCAGGAAAAGAAGCATCACGAGGGTCGAGAGAAATGCCCCGATCGCCAGGTTCGTCCAGATGTTGGCAATCGAGTCCTCGACATACTGGGAATCGTCGGTGATCAGAAAAAGGCGGAGACCGGCGGGCTCCAGCACATCCTCGTTCAGCCTCGCGATCTCATCGACGATCGCGCGCTTGATCTCGATGACATTGGTGCCCGGCTGGCGCAGGACGGACAGCATCATAGCCGGCTCGCCTTCGAGGAGCACGACCTGCGAGGGCCGGAAATGACTGAGCCGGATGCTCGCCACGTCCGACAGCCGCACGACGGAATCGCCCTCCCGCGCCAGGATCGTGGATTCGACGGCCTCCACATCCTCGTAGCGGCCCACCGTGCGCAGAAGATAACCGCGTCGGCCGCTTTCCAGGGTGCCGCCGGAGACATCCCGGTTGCGCGACACAATGGCGTCGCGCACATCCGACAGGCTGAGGCTCCGTTGGGCCAGACGATGCGGGTCCACCAGGATCTGCAATTGCAGTTCCGGCCCGTTGAACTCCACCTGAGAGACGCCGGGCACACGTTGCAGCCGCCGACGGACGTTGTCGTCGATGAAACTGCCCATCATGTTCATGTCGAGTCCGCGCGGATTGCCCGCCAGTGGCGCGAGGCGCATGTACATGAAGGCATTGTCGGAGAACGAAGCTGCCACGACGCTGGGCTGGTCGACATTGGTCGGATAGGACGGGACCTGGCTGAGCGCGTTGTTGATGCGGATCAGGGTTTGGCTGAGGTCGACGTCATAGGGAAATTCCAGCGCGATCTCGGATTGATCGCCTGAAACGGTCGATACCATTCTCTGCAGACCCGGCACCGTGCTGAGATATTCCTCCTGCTCGACCGTGATCTCCCGCTCCACGTCCCGCGGTGTCGCACCGGACCAGTTCGTGCGAACCGTGATTGTCCGTACTTCCAGGTCGGGGATCATCTGGACGGGAATGCGGAACACGGCAGCGAAGCTGATCACGCACAGAATCAGAAGGATGACGGTCGTCAGGGTGCCACGTCGAATAATGTTCTCGAACATGGTTCAGGACGCCGCGTAGTGAACATGGAATGTCCGCGAGGGTCGGATGGTCACGTGCCGCCCTCCTTGAACCGCACGGGTTGACCGGGGCTCAAGGTTTCGTTGCCGACCACGACCACACGCTCGCCCGCGCTCAGACCGGAGCGAACCTGAAACATTCCATCGAAGGCGAGGCCCAGCTCTACCTCACGCTCCGCGACGGTGGCGACATCGCCGTCCTCCTCGACCACCCAGACGACGGTCCGTCCGTCCGGGTATCGCACCAGCCCGTCACGCGGGATCACGGCATGCTGCTCGCCCGTCGGCAACCGAAAGGTCACCTGTGCCGACATGCCCGGCATCAGAGATGGCGCATCGCCGGTGAGGACAACCCTAGCGAGGAAGGTTCTGGCGGTTGTTTCGCTGACGGGAACCAGGCTCTGGAAGCGTGCGGCGAACGACTGGTCGGGGATGGCGTCGAACCGAACGGAGACTTCCGTTCCCTCGGAAAGCCGCTGGAAATGCTCCTGCGGGACGGGAACGTCTATGCGCAGGTTCTGCATGTCGACGAGTTCGACAACGGCGGTGCCGGGTTCGACCCAGGCACCCACTTCCGTCAGGCGCCTTGCGACCGCGCCCGGAAACGGCGCAGTAATCGCATGGCGTGCAAGGCGATATGCCTGAACCTCCCGTTCCGCCTGCAGTCTTTCGAGCACGGCCGTGTCGACTTCGACCTCCGTCCGGCGGGCGCGCAGTTCGTTCTCCGACAAGGTGCTTTGCCCGGCAAGTCGCTCAGCGATGCCGAATCGGCGTTGCGCATCGGTCAATTCCGCCTCGGCCTCCCGGACGGCGGCCGCCGCCTGTCGTTCCGACAGCCTGACGAGCGCGCTGTCGAGTTCCACGAGAGTTTCCCCGGACTCTACATGGCTGCCGCTGTCCACGTCGACCCGGGTGACCTTGCCCGCAATCTCTGCGGAAAGGGCGGACACACGGGCCGAGGCGACGGTACCCGCAAGCGGGATCGTTTCCCGGATGTCGACCTCCTCGACCGTTTGCACGAATACGAGGGCACTTTCGTCCTGGGCCAGGGCAGAGGTGGCGGACAACGTCCCGATCGACAGTAGAAAACCTGCTGTGCAGAGGCGAGGGGCGACCGACAAGGCAAGGGTGACGCCATCTCGGGTCTTTTCGAGAGCACTTCGACCTGCCCTCCAAGTGCCGCGACAAAGCCGATGGCCGCAGAAGGGCAATCCCGCTGAGCCCTGGCAGGAAGGCAACGTCCTGACTCGTATTTCCAACGGCTTCACCAACCTTCCTTCAGATAGGGGCGGTTCGCGCCAGACATCCCCGCGCGAAACCGCGTAGTCCGTTGCATTAACATCCGAGGGTTGCATCGGTCGTCGCTGTCGCTCTGAGATCATGCAGCCACCGGGAATAGATTTGCGATGAAGGCGATCTCGTTGGTCAACCCGGCATTACTATTCTCGAATTGGCCTTTCCGATTAGTGTGAAAGGTCTCCATGCCGGCGAGCGCGGCCTTGGCGCCGGCCAGCATCTAGAACCCCCTCAAGGGACGCAATCGCTGCTTCAGTGCGGCATGATCCCTCTCAATCCGATTGTTCAAATACTTGCAGTCAATGTGGCGGATGGCATTTTCAGGCCCGAGACGGCTGTTGATCTCGCCGATTACCTTTGCATAGCTGTGCACCTTGTCGGTGATGATGGTGAGAGGCTGATAGCACCGAACGTTCTCTCCCGCCTGGCGCAGAAATGCCCTTGCTGACTTGGCATCCCGCCGCGGCGTAAGGAGGAAATCGATCAGTTGGCCGAATTGATCCACGGCCCGCCAAAGGTAGCGCCACCGCCCGCACACGCGAACGTAGGTCTCATCGACGTACCACTGCAGCCCTCTCCAGGCGTGGTGCCGGGCTTGGGCCCGTTTCCGGATTTCAGGACCAAAATTTCGCACCCAGCGGTGAACGGTCGAAGCATCAACAGTGATGGCCCGCTCATCAAGCATATCTTGTACGTCCTGACACCAAAGCGGATCACGACAGTACCAGCTCACCGCCAGCAGGTTGACCTCGCGCGGAAACCGGTGCCGCTCGAACGGATTGCGTCGGGACTTCGCTCGCTCCTCAACTTGCGGCATCGATGTCTCTGATATCCGGCCGGTTAATGCAACGGACCCGTCGTTCTTGCTTGTCACGGCGCAATCTCTCTTTTCGATCCGGGTATGAGCCTTGATCACACGGCAGTCCGGGGTCGTCTTGGAGGAAAGCATTAGCGCAGGAATGTCGTCAGATTATGCCGCGTCCGGCCGGATTTGTCGCAACTTGTCGCAGCGCGGCATGGGGGCCTTTGCCTTTCACGGCAGCAGCGGCGCTGAAAGCCGGGCCTCTGGCGCACTAATGCATGCATTGGCCAGATCTCGCTCCAGTTACACATTGATACAATGTGCACAGCGCCGGACATACTTGCGGGAATACTTTAATAAAGGTTCGGGCCATCAGCCGGACGGGAACTGTCGTAAGATTTCCGTTTCCATGAAGATATTTGACCTGTCAGCGTTGTCAGATGGTTGGCAGGGGGCTTGCTGCATGAAGATTATTAGAGCGTACACTATCCGAAGTCGGTGATCCTATACGCGGTGTTTTTCTACCTCCGCTGCTCGATATCGTACCGCAACCTTGAGGAAATCTTGGCCGAACGCGGGGTCATCGTCGACCATCCTGAAATTCATCGGCGGCCGCCGCATAGTCGAGATCAGGCAGGTCAAATACCTGAACAACATCGTTTGAGAGGACCATCTGTAACCGCCGGATGTAATGTGGTATGCCCTGAACCGTCATGAGCCACGAAATAAGACCGGCCGCGGCCACGATAATCATGATCTGCCCGGTCAGAGTGGCTGTGCTCACTGCAATGTCCATGACCTCATGAATGCTGACATCGCGATAGATACCCAGCGAGACGACCAAGGCATAGACGCACGCCACACCGGACGCTTCTGTCGGAGAGAACACGCCCGCGTAGATTCCGCCAAGGATGATAATTGGCGCGAGCAGAGCAAAAACGCCACGCTTCGTTGCCCGCCACAATTCGGCAACTTCGAAACTCTCACTTTCTCGGATATCCTGCTGGGTGGCGAAGACAAAAATATACCCGGCGAGAAGCGCAGCGATAGCGAGCCCCGGCAGAATTCCCGCAAGGAACAAATCGGCGACCGACTGTTCGGCAGAAACGCAGTAGAGGATCATCGCGATGGAAGGCGGGACGATCACGGCAATCCCACCCGACGCTGCCAGAAGCCCACCAGAGAAACTGTCGCTGTATCCACGACTTTTGAGGTTCGGATACATCAGCTTCCCAACGGCAGCGACTGTCGCGGGACCAGAGCCCGACAACGCGCCGAATACAGTACTCGCGCCCACAACGGTCAAAGGCATCGCACCTCGTCGCCCACCGAGAAGGGTTAGAACCCAATCAATGATGCGCTGCGACATGCTGCCCTTCGCCATAAGCTCGCCGGCGAAAATAAAAAATGGAACGGCGAGTAGCGAGAACTTGTCGACACTTCCAAACATCACCTGATGCAGGACTCCCCACGGGACCTGCATCGCGGTTGCAAGCACCACGATCGCAGTGATCAGCAAAAGCAGGAATATCGGGAATCCAAAGGCCAGAAGCGCAATTGGCAACAATACGAGCGCCCACATCTCAGACTCCTCCCCGAGGGCTTGGGCAAGCGGATGCTTTTACGGTGCAAAATTCGAACGAAGTGTCTCGCATGATCCCTAACGCCCCTCCCGTGGCTTCAGAAACCTCGCCATCGCGCTCAATGCGTTCGCTTACGCGCGCTCTTGGCTTGTGTACGCCCTCACCGCTGCAGTCGGCGGCAAGGCAAGGGCGGTCTTTGCATCACCCCATGACGAATGGGTTTGCCACGTCTGGATTGCCATTAATAAATACGCTCTTCACCTCGAGATATTCCTTGATCGCCTCCAAGCCGTTTTCACGTCCCATACCCGACGCCTTTACGCCGCCGAAGGGAGCCAGATAGCTCACGACGCGATAGGAATTGACCCAGACCGTTCCCGCTTCGATCTTGGAAGGAAGGTTGACGATCCGTTGTAGGTCCTTGGTCCAGAACGCGGCCGCCAGTCCGAAGTTGGTGTCGTTGGCGATCTCTACCGCCTCGTCCTCGTTATCGAAGGGAATGACCACGAGAACTGGGCCAAAGACCTCATTGCGAGCGATGGTCATGTCATTCGTGACTTCTGTGAAGATTGTCGGTTCCACAAACAGACCATTGGTTGTTTCCGGAGTGTCCGGTCGTCCGCCCCCCAACACGCATTTAGCGCCTTCGGCCTTTGCTGCCTCGATGCTTTTCAGAACCCGCTCAAAGTGAGGGCGGTTGGCGACTGGCCCCATACTGGTCTGTGGGTCGGTCGGTGCGCCCAGGCGAGCGTCCTGCATGAAATCGACTAATTTCTTGACAAATTCATCGAAAATAGAACGTTCCACCAGAC
>JBKAGF010000035.1:0-39448 GCA_046290265.1 Roseovarius sp.
CGGCGCCGGTTGTGCCGTCTTCGCCGACGCTTTGCAGGTTCGACGACAAGAGCGTGTGACCGAGACGGAAGACCGCGGTGGAAAATTCAACCGAGATGCCGGGATTTACCGTAGGGTCGTACCCGTCATAGGCGTCGATGGCCCCCTCGCCGACCAGAACAGGCAGAAACTCGTTGAAGGTGATCGCCTGTATGATGGCCTCGACATGCGCGCGGGCCATGTCGAACAGTGCCTCATCGGTCAGGGCCGGATCTGCGGCGGCCAGTTCATCGACAATCCGGTTGTGCTCACGCGTGAAGATCGTGTGCATGGACGACAAAAGCAGGTTTTCGGCCGCGCGCACGTCGCCTGTCAGGAGCGTGGTGCCGTCGAGCACCAGAAGCGCATCCTCTGTCAGCAGCAGTTTGCCGCCCTCAGCGCGCAGTCCGGCCAGCGTGGCGGCATCGGAGCCGTAGATCATCGACGCGTCGATGAAGCTTGTGATCTCGTTGGCATAGGTGCCGTTGTGCTGCTCGACGCGGAAAAAGGGGATCTCGGCGGTGCCGGTACTGAAAGGATCGAAAAACGGGTCGCCCGTCGGCACCGGAATCGGCGCGTACTGCATCGCCCCGGCTTCGGTCAGCGAAATGTCGTGATCGATGAACTGGCCCCAGATCCAGAGGAAATCGGAGGCTCCCGCGGCGTTGCGTGTATCGGATGTCTGCGCGGAAACCGCGTTTGACACCTCGCGCGCGCCGGGTCTGTCCGCACCGGACATTTCATTGTTGGGCCCCAGATCGCTTGGCGCGACCTGCAACAGGTGCGTTCCGGTCGATCCCCAGTCCGGGTTTGCGGTGTTCGTGCCGGTCCCGTCGACCGGCCGCGGCGTGAGAATGGCATTTTCTGACACTTGGTTTCCCCTGACCTTGTGCCGCGCCTTCGACGCTCAGACATATATGTGTAACAGGGCGTGGAACCCAGGAAACCGTATACAAATGGGCGAAGCGAAACGCGTTCGTTCGTCTGATGCGTGAATCAATATCACGGAATCGTGAGCGAGGGTTTGCCCTGTGATAAGAAAGGGTGAAAAAATCTGGCCGGACGACAATTTTTTCAGATGCACGCCGGGATATGACCACTTCAGGGGCGCTGTCGGGCGGAACGGACCCAAAACAATGCCGGACCACAAAGGTCGTGGCCCGGCATCGCGGTCTGCATACCCCTTCCCAGGTTCTTGTGCTTCTCCCGGTCAGGCCGGGAAAATGCGAAACGCAAGGGGCGAGGAAGGTCAGTTCAGGGCTTCGTCCGTGATCTGGTGGGTCCAGGCGGCCTCGCCCGGGTCCTTGGTGATCACCGGGTCGGAGCCGCCGGACAAAAGCGAGTCGACCGTGCGCTGGAAATCGGCCGGATCGAGCGCGCCGTTGGAGCCAGCGGTCAGCTTGGCCACTTCACCCATCATCCGCTTCTGATGCTCTTCGGTCTGGGCGCCGGTGGCGTCGTTGTCGAGCACGATCATCGCGGCCTCGTCGGGGTTTTCCTCGGCCCATTTCCAGCCTTTCATCGAGGCGCGGACGAAGCGGGTCATCTTGTCGGTGAATTCTGGGTCTTCGAGGTTTTCCTCCAGCACGTACATGCCGTCCTCGAGCGTGGCGACGCCCTGGTCTTCGTACTTGAACACCACCAGATCGTCGGGCGTGAGGCCGGCGTCGATGACCTGCCAATATTCATTGTAGGTCATGGTGGAGACGCAGGCGGCCTGGTTCTGCAGCAGGGGATCGACGTTGAAGCCCTGTTTCAGGACGGTGACGCCATCCTCGCCGCCCTCGGTCGGGATTTCCAGCTGGCTCATCCACGACAGGAAGGGGTATTCGTTGCCGAAGAACCAGACGCCGAGGGTCTTGCCCTTGAAGTCTTCGGGGCCTTCGATGCCGGTGTCCTTGCGGCAGGTCAGCATCATGCCGGAGCTTTTGAACGGCTGGGCGATGTTGACCAGCGGCAGGCCTTTCTCGCGGCTGGCAAGGGCCGAGGGCATCCAGTCGATGATCACGTCCGCGCCGCCGCCGGCAATGACCTGGGCGGGGGCGATATCCGGCCCGCCGGGCTTGATCGTGACGTTCAGGTCTTCCTCTTCGTAGAAGCCCTGGTCCTGCGCGACGTAGTAACCGGCGAATTGCGCTTGCGTCACCCATTTGAGTTGCAGCGTGACGTCGTCGGCGGCCTGGGCCATGCCCCCCCAGAGGGTGGCGGCGGCGAGGCCGAGCGTCGTGGTGAGGTGTTTCATTGTCTTCTCCCTGTTCCTGGTTTGCTTTGGTTATGTCCGGCCCCGTTGGGACGGGTGCCAGAAGGTGACGGCGCGCTCGATCAGGGCGACCGCGCCGTAAAATCCCGAGCCGGCGAGGGCGGCAACGACGATCTCGGCCCAGACCAGATCCATCGCGAGGCGCCCCACCGAGGTGGAGATGCGAAAGCCCATGCCCTGGATCGGCGAGCCGAAGAACTCCGCCACGATGGCGCCGATGAGCGCGAGCGTGGTGCCGATCTTGAGCCCGTTGAAGACAAAGGGCATGGCGGCGGGCAGGCGGAGTTTCAGAAGCGTCGTCCAGTAGCCGGCGGCATAGGTGCGCATGAGGTCGCGCTGCATGGCGTCGGCCTCGGAGAGGCCCTGCACGGTGTTCACCAGCATCGGGAAGAAGACCATGACGACGACGACGGCGGCCTTCGATTGCCAGTCGAAGCCGAACCACATCACCAGGATGGGCGCGAGGCCGATGATGGGAAGGGCGGCGGCGAAATTGCCCACGGGCAGTAGGCCGCGCTTGAGGAAATCGGAGCGGTCGACGGCGATGGCCGTCAGGAACGCGGCGCCGCAGCCGAGGATATATCCCGTCAGCGCGCCCTTGATGGCGGTCTGCAGGAAGTCGCCCCAGAGGATGTTGAGGGAATTGGCGAACGTCACGGCGATGACGCTGGGGGCGGGCAGCAGGGCGAGCTTGATGCCCAAACCCCAGACGAGGCATTCCCAGACGGCGATGAGCGTGGCCCCGAAAACGATGGGCGCGGCCAGCTGCGCGGCGGTGTTCTGCGGGTGGCGCGCCAGCCGCGTGTTGATCCACCAGCCCACGGCCCAGATCAGCGCCCCTGCGATCAGCCAGCTCATGTCGCCATCCCCATGCGCTTGAGTGTGATCCTTTGGATCAGGCCGATGAGGCCCACCAGAATGGCGGCCAGCGTGGCGGCCATGATCAGCGCGCTCCAGATCTGGATGGTCTGGCCGTAATAGCTGCCCGCGAGAAGCCGCGCGCCGAGGCCCGCGACGGCGCCGGTGGGCAGCTCGCCGACGATGGCGCCGACGAGGCTGGCGGCCATGGCGATCTTCAGCGAGGTGAAGAAATAGGGCATGGAGGACGGCAGGCGCAGTTTCCAGAAGGTCTGGGACCGGCTGGCGTGCCAGGTGCGCATCTGGTCGAGCTGCATCTGGCTGGGGCTGCGCAGGCCCTTCACCATGCCGACGACGACCGGGAAGAACGACAGGTACATCGAGATCATCGCCTTGGGCAGCAGGCCGGAGATGCCGACTGCGTTCAGCACCACGATGATCATGGGCGCGATGGCGAGGATCGGGATGGTCTGGGACGCGATGACCCAGGGCATGACGCTCATGTCCATGGTGCGGTTGTAGACGATACCGATGGCCAGAAGCGTGCCGAGAGCGGTGCCCAGAAGGAAGCCCAGGGCGGTGGAGCTGAAGGTGATCCAGCTGTGGTAAATGAGCGAGCGCTTGGAGAAAGCCCGCCCGCTGGCGATCATCGCGCCGGTGGTGTTCCACATCTCTGCGGCCACCTGGTGGGGGGCGGGCAGTTTGGGTTTTTCCTGGCTCCACGTGTCGGCCACAAGATCGGGGAAGCTGAGCGTGACCTCGGCCCGCGCGGCCTTGTCATAGGCCCAGGGCGCGTTGAGCGCGACCGCACCGGCGTACCAGAGCGCGATGAGGGTCGCGACGACGGTAAGGACGGGGATGACGCTTCGCATTACATGTCCCCTGCTTTCACTGTTCCGAAAATACTCAATCCGAACCGAGGATTTGAGCGCAGATTCTTGAGTATTTTAAGAACAATGAAAGGTTTGTGTCGGACACTTGCCCCACGGTGCAGCCTGGAGAGGCGATGACCGTGAACAGTGAAAGTCCTCCGCCTGCCTGGTCGGGCGGAGGCAATTGTGTGGCGGTGCAGCCCGGTGCCAAGGCTCGTCATCCGTGTGCGTCCGACAGGGAGCGCGTTGTCCCGCCCCGGCCCCCGAGCCGGGGCCTCGTGGCCCAAGAGAAATCGATGTCCCCGGATCAAGTCAGGGGCTGCCTCCCTGATCAGGGCTGGGGCAGGCTGCCGGATCAAGTCCGGGGCAGGCTGCCGGATCAGGGCCAGAGCGGGGCGTGAGACGTCAGTCCTCATAGCTGTGCCCCGCACGCAGCCCGTCGCGGACGCGGTGGGCGATTTCGAGGAATTCCGGCGTGTCGCGGATGTCGAGGGGGCGCTCGCGCGACAGGGTGCTTTCAATCACGTCGGCGATGCGGCCGGGGCGGGGGGACATGACGACGATCTTGGTCGAGAGGTACACCGCCTCGGGGATCGAGTGGGTGACGAAGCAGATGGTCTTGTTCGTGCGGTCCCAGAGCTGCAGGAGCTGTTCGTTGAGGTGGTCGCGGACGATCTCGTCGAGCGCGCCGAAGGGTTCGTCCATCAAGAGGATATCGGCATCGAAGGCCAGCGCCCGGGCGATGGAGGCGCGTTGCTGCATCCCGCCGGACAACTGCCAGGGGAATTTCTTCTCGAACCCGGCGAGATCGACCAGTTCCAGCACGCGGGCGATGCGGCTTTGCTGGTCGGCCCTGGAATAGCCCATGATCTCCAGCGGCAGGCGGATGTTGCCGCCGATGGTGCGCCACGGGTAGAGCCCCGCCGCCTGGAAGACATAGCCATAGGCGCGGCGCTGGCGGGCCTCGGCGGGGGTCATGCCGTTGACCGAGATGCTGCCGCCGGTGGGATGTTCGAGATCCGCCATGCAGCGCAGGAAGGTGGTCTTGCCACAGCCCGAGGGGCCGATGAAGGAGACAAAATCGCCCTTCTCCACGTCCAGCGTCACGTCCTTGAGCGCATGCACAGGCCCGTCATTGGTCTGGAATGTCAGCGACAGGTCGCGGGCGGCGATCACGGGGCTGGGGGTCGATGTGGCTTGGGCGTCTTGCATCAGGGGGTCGTGTCTCCGGGCCGGGTGAAGGGAACAATCCCACGCCGCAAGGCGGTGTCAAGGCGGGTCCCGGCGTCAGATGCCTGCGTTGCAAGCACATGATGAATTCGCGGGCAGTGGCGCGGGCGGATGGCGGCGTGGTTCATTCGCAGGGCGCCAGGTCTTCGACCGAGCCGTCGGGCAGGGTCAGCGTGACGCCGCTGCCATCGGCGCTGCGCGCGATGCCAAGGACCTTTTTGCGGGTCTCGGCGTCGCCGGGGCAGGTGGCCATGAGCGTGCCGGTCTGCACGGCGGTGATCTGGCAGATCGCGCCCTTCAGGTTGAGGTGGCCCGCGACGATGGCGACCTCGTTTTCCTTGGTGGCCTCCTTCCCGAGGATGCGGGCGCAGCCGTCGGGATTGCCGAGGGGGGCCGCCAGCTGGGCCGTGGCCGGGCTGGCCAGCAGGAGAAGGGCGAGGGCGAGGCGCATGGAGTCAGATGCCCGCCGGAATATTCAGCGGGTCGCGCTCGATCATCTTGGGGGCCGTCAGCGCCTTCCATTTCGAGAGCGCCTCATGCGCCGAGGGGAAGGCGGGGCGCGGGACGAAGCGGCCGCGGCCGGGTTGGGGCTGGGAGTTCTGGCCCCAGGCCCAGATGACCTCGCCGCGCGAGATCGTGTAGCGGGAATTGGCCGTGACCTCGAAGCCCTCGAACACGTTGTAGTCGAGGATCGAATGGTGGTTGGAGGCCGAGATCGTCTTGGTGATCCTGGGGTCCCAGACCACGATGTCGGCATCCGCGCCTTCGACGATGGCGCCCTTCTTGGGGTAGATGTTGAGGATCTTGGCGACGTTGGTGGAGGTGACGGCGACGAATTCGTTGGGCGTCAGGCGCCCGGTTTCCACGCCGCGGGTCCAGAGGACGGGCATCCGTTCCTCCAGCCCGTTGGAGCCGTTGGGGATCTTGGTGAAATCGTCGACGCCCATGCGTTTCTGCTCGGTCGAGAAGGCGGCGTGGTCGGTGGCGACGACCTGGAGCGACCCGGCCTGGAGGCCCGCCCAGAGGCTGTCCTGGTGGTCCTTCGAGCGGAAGGGGGGCGACATGACGCGGCGGGCGGCGTGGTCCCAGTCCTTGTTGAAATATTCGCCTTCGTCGAGGGTCAGGAACTGCGCCAGCGGCTCGCCATAGACGCGCATTCCCTTTTGGCGGGCGCGGCGGATGGCCTCGTGCGCCTGTTCGCAGGAGACGTGCACGATATAGAGCGGCACGCCGGCGGCATCTGCGATGGTGATGGCGCGGTTGGCGGCCTCGCCCTCGAACTCGGGCGGGCGGGAATAGGCGTGGCCCTCGGGGCCGGTGATGCCTTTTTCCAGCATTTCCTGCTGCATGTCGGCCACCAGATCGCCATTCTCGGCATGGACCATGGGCAGCGCGCCCAGCTCGCGGCAGCGCTTGAAGGAGGCGAACATCTCGTCATCCTCGATCATCAGCGCGCCCTTGTAGGCCATGAAATGCTTGAACGAGTTGACGCCCATGTCGACGGCATCCTTCATCTCGTTGAAGATCTGTTCGTTCCAGCCTGTGACGGCCATGTGGTAGCCGATATCGGCGCAGATCTGCGGGGCGGATTTGCGGTGCCATTCCTCGATGGCGTTCTTGATGGAGCCGTCCGCACCCGGAAGGCAGAAATCCACCAGCATCGTGGTGCCGCCACAGGCCGCCGCCCAGGTGCCGGTCTCGAAGGTCTCAGCCGCGGTGGTGCCCATGAAGGGCATTTCCAGATGCGTGTGCGGGTCGATGCCGCCGGGGATAACATAGGCGCCTTCCGCGTCGATGATCTCGTCGCCCTTGAGGTCCTCGCCGATCTGCTTGATTTTCTCGTCCTCGATCAGGACATCGGCCTTCCACGTGCGGTCTGCCGTGCAGACGGTGCCATTCTTGATGACTTTGGTGGTCATTGGGTGTCTCCTTGTCGTAACTTTACGCAGCCCAGACCTGCAGTTTTGGAGAGGTGATATGCAGACACTTGAGCATGCAATTCAGATCGTCGATGAACTCATTGAACAGGCGCGTCGTAGTTCTTTTAGCTGTGTCTCGATCAAAGCCAAGACGATCGCCGATATTCTGCAGCAACGGACAGGTGCCGAACATCACGCCATGCCGACTTGTTGCCACGCGCTTGAAAAGCGTTTTCGAAAAGGGAGAGACTTCTTTCGTCGTGGCAGAGATAGAAGTGAATGGTTTCCAAGTATCAATGGTGACGAGACATCGACCTTCGAAGTTCTCTTTGAAATAAGCCGATAACCTCACTCCACGATCTCCGCCGTCTCGACAACCGCGTGCATCAGGACGTCCGTGCCTGCCGTGGCCCACTCTTTCGAAATCTCCTCGGCTTCGTTGTGTGACAACCCGTCGACACAGGGGCACATGACCATGGCGGTCGGGGCGACGCGGTTGATCCAGCAGGCGTCGTGGCCCGCGCCCGAGACGATGTTCATGTGTGAATAGCCAAGGCGCTCTGCCGCGTTGCGCACGGCGGTGACACAGCCCTCGTCGAACTCCACCGGGTCGAAGCCGCCGGCGACTTCGAACGCCACTTCCAGCCCCATGTCGTTGCAGATCTCTGTTGCGGCGGCTTTCATCCTTGTGACCATATCCTCGATCACCGCCTTGTCGGGCGACCGGAAATCGACCGTAAAGACGGCCTTGCCGGGGATCACGTTGCGCGAGTTGGGGTGGATGTCGATATGCCCGGCGGCCCCGACAGCATGGGGGGCGTGGGACAGGGCGATCTCCTCGACCTTTTCAAGCACGCGGGCCATGCCGAGGCCGGCATTCTTGCGCATCGGCATCGGAGTGGAGCCGGTGTGGCTGTCCTTGCCGGTGATGGTCACCTGCGTCCAGTTGAGTCCCTGCCCGTGGGTGACGACGCCGATATCCTTGCCTTCGGCCTCCAGTATCGGGCCCTGTTCGATGTGCAGCTCGAAGAAGGCGTGCATCTTGCGATCGCCGACCGGCTCGTCGCCTTTCCAGCCGATGCGCTCGAGCTCGTCGCCGAATTTTTTGCCGTCGGCATCGACGCGGTCATAGGCCCATTGCTGGTCGTGGATGCCCGCGAAGACGCCCGAGGCGAGCATGGCGGGGGCGTAGCGCGTGCCTTCCTCGTTGGTCCAGTTGGTGACCACGATGGGGTGTTTCGTCTTGATGCCGAGGTCGTTGAGGGTGCGGATGATCTCGAGGCCCCCCAGAACGCCCAGAATACCGTCATACCTGCCGCCCGTGGGCTGCGTGTCGAGGTGGGAGCCGACGTAAACGGGGAGCGCGTCGGGCTCGGTGCCCTCGCGCCGGGCGAACATGTTGCCCATCGTGTCGACGCCCATGGTCATGCCCGCCGCCTCGCACCAGGACTGAAAGAGCGCGCGGCCCTCGGCATCCTCGTCCGTGAGGGTCTGGCGGTTGTTGCCGCCCGCGACGCCGGGGCCGATCCTGGCCATGTCCATCAGGCTGTCCCACAGCCGGTCGCCGTTGATTTTGAGATTCTGTCCAGGTGCGGCCATCGGTGTCCCCTTTGTCTTCGTGGACTCATACCATAGGGGGCGCACGATGCGGCTGCCATCCCGGTTGCCACTTTTTTACCAAATGGTAAAAGCACGATTGCGAAGCGGGGCGGGCATGTCAAGCATTGCACCCGCCGCTGGCCAATTCGGGCCGGGCAGTGCTAGATCATCGGGCAGAGAAGAGTGAGAGGCGCGATGGAAGACGGGATGACGCCCGAGGGCGGGGCCAAGCCGAGCCGGATACAGTTGCGCAACCGCAAGCGTATCCTGGACGCGGCGCTGGACGTGTTTTCGATGCACGGGTTCCGGGGCGCCACGCTGGACCAGATCGCCGAGGAATCGGGCCTGTCGAAGCCCAACATCCTGTATTATTTCGCGGGCAAGGAAGAGATCCATGTCACCCTGCTGAACGGGCTGATGGATACCTGGCTTGATCCGCTGCGCAAGATCGACCCGCAGGGCGAGCCGCTGGAAGAGGTGCTGCGCTACGTGCATCGCAAGCTGGAGATGAGCCGGGAATTTCCCCGTGAGAGCCGGCTGTTCGCCAACGAGATCCTGCAAGGGGCGCCGAGGATCGGGCCGGGGCTTGTGACCGACCTGAAACCTTTGGTGGACGACACTGCGAAGCTGATCGAAACCTGGGCGGCGGCGGGACGGCTGAAACCGGTCGACGGGCGCCACCTGATCTTTTCGATCTGGGCCACGACACAGCATTACGCGGATTTCGACGCGCAGGTGCAGGTGCTGACGGACGGGCAGGATGCGCATGACGGGGCATCGGCGTTTCTTGACGCGCTTTACCGGCGCACGCTGGCGGTCTGACACAAGTGCTGCGCGCGGAGACGCGTAAAATGCCGGGCATTTCGGCGTCGCGCGCCATGGGTGGAGCGTGCTATGCTATGTTTCGGGTGCGGGTGCCGGATCGATCGATCCCCCGTATTTGGAGTGGACACATGAACATCACAGGACCAGCCCCTGTGACCGTCCTGCCCACGGCGCCGGCCGGTGCCGGGCAGAACCTTCAGAAACTCGCCGTGAAAAGCGCCTCGGGCTCTGCGCAAAGCAGTGCGAGCGGCCATAATTCCGATCACGCGTCGGGCGGGGATGGCCCGCGCGCGGACGCGGTAAGGCCTCGGGGGCGAAGTGCGGCCTTGCAGTCGGCGCCCCTGGTTTCGGATGAAAGGGTGATTGACGCGCGGATCAGGAGCCAGGAAACGCCGCGCGATCAACTGGTTGCGGCACAGTACGAGCTGGTCGGACGGCAGCAGGACCTGCTGCGGGCCAGCACACGGCTGGAGCAGTCGCGCGCGGTGCGCGACATCACCGACCTGCGCGAGATGATCGCGGTTCTGAAGATCGAGGTCAGCGGCGGCCAGCCGCCGAGTCTGCCCGACATCCCGGCCGTCGAAGACGGATCTTGAGGACCGCGCGGAAAATCGAGCCTGTTGATGCCCGGGATAGCGGACAGACCCTGACACCTTAACCTGATTTTTACCAGGGTGGCGGCAGGGTCGCGGCATGACGCAGATCATTCGTCCCGTTCCCGCCGCGCCTTGGGTGGCGCAACTTTTCTCGAGCCAGTCCGCGCGCAAGGGCGCTGTCGTGCGCCGGTCGCGCCGGTGGGTGGAGCGCGAGGTCGGCCGCAAGGAGTTCGAGCGCGAAGTGCGTAGGCGGGGGTATCACCTGATCGAAACCGGCGACCAGATGATCGTTGTCTGCCATGCGGGGCCCATCCGGATCGTGTTTTGATTCGGTCGAGGCCAGCCGCAGAAAATTCGTGCGAATTTTGTGCGGGTTCAGAATCTTCGTACGAAGATTCTGTGGCGTTATTCCGCGGCGCAGCTGCCGGGGTTGTTGGGGTGGGTGGTCCAGTTGGCGTAGTCGTTCTGCACCGTCTTGCCGGTCCGGGGATCGGTCGTGCCGGGGCTGAGTTCTTCCATCGTGATGCAGCCTTCGACCGGGCAGACATTGACGCAGAGGTTGCAGGCGACGCATTCGGCGTCGATGACCTCGAACGTGCGGTCCGGGGACATCGAGATGGCCTGATGCGAGGTGTCCTCGCAAGCGGCATAGCAGCGGCCGCACTTGATGCAGAGATCCTGGTCGATCCGGGCCTTGGTGACGTAGTTGAGGTTGAGGTGCTGCCAGTCCGAAAGGTTTGGGACGGCGCGGCCGACCAGCTGGTCCGTCGAGGTGAAGCCCTTCTCGTCCATGAATTGCGACAGGCCCGAGATCATTTCCTGCACGATCTTGAAGCCGTAGGTCATGGCAGCGGTACACACCTGCACGTTGCCTGCGCCGAGCGACATGAACTCTGCCGCGTCGCGCCATGTGGTGATGCCGCCGATCCCCGAGATGGGCAGGCCGGCGAGCGAGGGCGTGCGGGCGATCTCGGCCACCATGTTGAGCGCGATGGGCTTTACCGCGGGGCCGCAATAGCCGCCATGCGCGCCCTTGCCGTCGATGGTGGGTTCGGGTGCGAAGCTGTCGAGGTTGACGGAGGTGATCGAGTTGATCGTGTTGATCAGCGAGACCGCGTCGGCGCCGCCATCCCTGGCCGCCTGGGCCGGTTTGCGCACGTCGGTGATGTTGGGCGTGAGTTTGACGATGACGGGCAGGTCGGAGTGTTTCTTGCACCATTCGGTGACCTGGCCCACATATTCCGGCACCTGGCCCACGGCAGAGCCCATGCCGCGTTCGCTCATGCCATGGGGACAGCCGAAGTTCAGTTCCACACCGTCGCAGCCGGTTTCCAGCACGCGGTCGAGGATGGACTTCCAGCTGTCCTCGTCCACCGGCACCATAAGGGACGCGATGAGGGCGCGGTCGGGATAGTCCTTTTTCACCCGCGTCATTTCATCGAGGTTGGTCTGCAGGGGGCGATCGGTGATCAGCTCGATATTGTTCAGCCCCAGCAGGCGGCGGTCGGCGCCCCAGATCGCGCCATAGCGCGGTCCGTTGACGTTGACGACGGGCGGGCCTTCCTCGCCCAGTGTCTTCCAGACCACGCCGCCCCAGCCGGCCTCGAAGGCGCGGCGGACGTTGTATTCCTTGTCCGTGGGAGGGGCCGAGGCCAGCCAGAACGGGTTGGGAGAGGTGATGCCGATAAAGTTCGTGGTCAGGTCAGCCATGGAAAATCTCTCCTATTCAGCCAGTTCGAATATCATCTCTGTCGGGCGCACACGGCCTGCCGCGAGGTTCTTGACGTAGTTGCCCAGTTTCTCGGCTGCCGTGTCGCCCATCATCAGGCCGATGCTGAACGGGCTCGGGCCGTGCGTTTCGGTCTTGCGGCGCATGTCCTCGAAGAAGGCGGCGGCAAAATCGCTGCGGTCGGTTTCGGCGCGCAGCAGGAAGCCCGCCGCTTTTGCTGCATCGCGATAAATGTCGGGCGGTGCGACGAAGGACATTTCCGGCAGGGCCGACCACGGCTGCGGAAAGATCAAGTCGGAGGCTGCGGCGCCGCGCATGACTTCGAAGAGAGCGAAGGTGCCGCCCGGCCGCAGAGCGCGTGCCACTTCCGCGAAAAGGGTGTTCTTCTCGGCAATGTTCATGCCGACATGCATCATGATGGCGAGGTCGAAAGAATCGTCCGCCACCGGCAGGTCCAGCGCGCTGCCGATTTGGTATTCGGTGCGAGAAGTGAGGCCGACCATCTCTCCCAGTGCGTGCGCGGTTTCGATGAATTCCGGGGTCAGGTCGATGCCGGTCACATGCGCGCCGGTCGTGTCGGCGATGTAGCGGGAAGTGCCGCCTATGCCGCACCCCACATCGAGCACGCGCGTCTTCGACGTGATGTCGAGCTGCGCCAGCAGATGTTCGGTCGCCCCCAGCCCGCCGGTATGGAACTGATCGCCCGCGGTCAAGTCGGCGGGCCGCGCCGTCGCCGGATCAATGCCCGCGTCGCGCATCGCGGCCTTAATGCGGTCGAACAATGCGCCAGTGGTATAATGCGCGGCGACGGCGGTTTCGGTTTCCTGTGTCATGGCAAGGGCTCCGGCGGCGAGGGGCGTCGGCCTGCAGTCTATCACATGTCGGCTCATGCCGAGAGGGCGGCGTGAATATCCTCCGCCGCATCTCGGCCCTCGGCCACCGCCGTCACGGTCAGGTCGTCGCCGCCCGCGGCGCAGTCGCCCCCCGCCCAGACGCCGGGCACCGAGGTGCGGCCCGCGCCGGTGACGGCGATCTTGCGGCCGTCGAGATCGGGCAGGGCGTCGCCCGCCAGCGCCTGGCCGATGGCCTTGAACACCTGGTCGGCGGGGATGCGGACGGTCTCGCCCGTGGGGGTGAGCGCGTCGTCGGTGTATTCGAACTCGATCTCGCGGACGGTGCCGTTGCCGTGGAGGGCGCGGGGCGTGGCGTTGGTGATGATGCGTACGCCCTTCGACGCGGCGAGGTCCTGTTCATAGACGCTGGCGTTCATGCGGTCGCGGCCGCGGCGATAGACCAGCGTGACGTTGAGCGCGCCCAGCAGCTTCGCCTGCACGGCGGCGTCGATGGCGGTCATGCCGCCGCCGATCACCACAACGTCGCGGCCCACCTGAAGGTCGCGCAGGTCGCTGGCCTGGCGCAGGTCGGAGATGAAATCGACCGCGTCGAGCACGCCCGTCCTGTCCTCGCCGTCGAGGCCGAGCGCGTTGACGCCGCCCAGGCCTATGCCGAGGAAGACGGCGTCGAAGCCCTCGCGCAGGGTGTCGAGGGAAAGGTCGGGGCCGAGGGCCTTGCCGTTTTCCAGGGTGATGCCGCCGATCTGCATCAGCCAGTCGACCTCCCGCTCGGCGAAGCCGTCCACAGTCTTGTAGGCGGCGATGCCGTATTCGTTGAGGCCGCCTGGCTTGGGCCGTGCATCATAGAGCGTGACGGCATGGCCGTGCATCGCCAGACGATGGGCGCAGGCCAGACCAGCCGGTCCTGCGCCCACCACGGCAACCGACTTGCCCGTCTCGGGCGCGCGGGCGAAGGGATGCGTGCCCGCGGCCTGAAGGGTGTCGGTGGCGTAGCGTTGAAGTTGTCCGATGAGAACCGGCTTGCCTTCGGCGGTCTCGCGCACGCAAGCCTGTTCGCAGAGCGTCTCGGTCGGGCAGACGCGGGCGCACATGCCGCCGAGGATATTCTGGCTAAGGATCGTCTTCGCGGCGGCCTCGGGCGTGCCGGTGGCGATCTGCCGGATGAAAAGCGGGATGTCGATATCGGTGGGGCAGGCCGTGATGCAGGGCGCATCGTGGCAGAAATAGCAGCGGTCGGCGGCCACCAGCGCCTCGTGCGGATCGAGCGGCGGATGCAGGTCGGAGAAGTTCCGGGCGAGGTCGTCCTCTGACAGGCGGCCGGAGGTGATGCCGGGGGTCAGGGCGGAATGGCTCATGGAGGGCTCCAGTGGCTGTGCGCTTTGGAGAAAGTATTGCACAGTTAAAAATTTTATCAATTGGTAAAATTTAGGCGCTTTGTGAACACAGGTGAAGGGGCGCGCATGAAGACGCGACGTGCTTGGCGACGTGCTTGGTGCCTGGCGCAGCGGTGGGGGAACCTGCGCAATGCGCAGAACCACCCACCCTACGGTGTTGGGAAATGATTCAGCGGCGGTTCTCGTGTTCGAGGCGCTGGCGGGCGATGTGTTCGTGGGCCTCGGCCTTGCGCTGATCGGCCAGTGCCCGTTCGACGAAATCGAGGTGGGTTTCGACCGCGGTGCGGGCCGCCTGCGGGTCGCGCGCAAGGATGGCGTCACGGATGGCGCGGTGCTGGTCCAGCAGGCTGGAGCGCCTGGTGGATTGATTGAATATGACCTGGCGGTTGTAGAACACGCCTTCCTGCATGAGCTGGAACATCGAGCGCATCATGTGCAACATCACGACGTTGTGGCTGGCCTCGAGGATGGCCATGTGGAACTCGGCATCGAGCCGCGCCTCGCGTTCGGGGTTGGCGCGTCCCGTGGCCTGCTCCATGCGGGTGAAGGTGGCGGCGATGACCTGAAGGTCGGTGTCGGAGGCCAGCCGGGCGGCACGTTCGGCGGCGAGGCCTTCCATGTCGCGGCGAAAGGCGATGACATCGAAGACGGCCTCGTCATCGCTGGCGAAAAGCTCGATCAGGGCGGGAGAGAAGGCGCTGCCCAGGACGTCGGCCACGAAGATGCCGGAGCCGGCGCGGGTGGTGAGCAGGCCCTTCTCCTGAAGCTCTGAAACCGCTTCGCGCAGAGAGGGGCGCGACACACCGAACCGTTCGGCAAGGTCGCGTTCGGAGGGCAGGCGTTCGCCGGGGCGCAGGATGCCTCGCAGGATCAGCTTCTCGATCTGGCGGGTGACCGCGAGCGAGAGCTTTTCGGGCGTGACTTTCTGGAACGGCATGGGGCGCCTTCGGGTTTTGACTGGTCAAACCATATGACCGGAGGCCGGAGGGAGCAAGCGGCGGGGTGGTGTCGGGAGATCCTCGGGTCAAGCCCGAGGATGACGGTGCGCCAGCGGATGCGGACGTGCCCGAGGATCACGGCGTGCCCTAGCCTGCCGTGTAGTTGCCCGACTGGTCTGGCAGGAACGCCTCGACCGCCGCCGTTGCGATGACGATGGTGTCACCGGTGTCGGGATTGACCACATTGTGCCCGCCGAAGGTGGCGGTGACGGTGGCGTTTCCGCGCGGCAGGCAGGCGGCCAACGCGTCGGTGTCGAGTTTGCCGGGCTCCTGCACGCCGATGGTGACCGCCACGCGCATCATGGACGGGTCAAGCGTGGTGGTGGCGTACATCGGGATGGCCGAGCGGCGGATGGCGCTTTCGATCGCGCGCGCGGCGGCCTTCTGGTAATCCATGCCGTACTGGTCGTTGCCCATGCCCATTTCGATGATGAAGCGGTGATCGGTCATTGGGCGGGCTCCAGGTTCAGGCTGACATTGATGGCGGCGTTGACGATCACGGTGGGATGGCCCTGGGGCCTGGGGACATCGAGCCCTCCCCGGTGCGCGGTGATCGTGACCAGGCCATAGGGAAAGACATCGGCCAGCGCGGCGGTGTCGACAGCGTCGGGGTCCTGCGCCGCGATCTCGACCTCGATGATCATGGCTTCCTTGGGTTGGCCGAACAGCTCGGCGAGGTTGATCGAGTTGCGCCAGAGCGCGTCCTGCAGGGCGCGTCGGGCGGCGGCGGTGTAATCGCGGTGGCGCAGCGAGGAGCCGATGCCGAACTCGGTGAGAAGGCGCGTCTTGGGCATGGGGCATGTTCCTTTGCTGGCGTGGGATCGGAGTATTTTCGGAACAGTGAAAATGCAAGGCGGATTGCCCCTGCGAGCGGGGGACGATATTGCTCGCGTCCTGCTCAGTGCCCGGACTCGCGTGGCGTGGTGCGGCGCTGGGCGGCGAAGCGGCTGCTCCCCGAACCGGGGCAGGTGACGTTCGACGCGGCATGGCATGGGGCAGATTGCGATGACGTCCGACCACTTGCCGCGGATCATCGAGCTTGCGCCCGGGGTTCTGACGCCGATCGGATACAACGGGCGGGGGGATCACGACCGGGACGGTGTTCGGTCAGTGCATGGCGGACCTGATCGCGGGCGGCGTGCCTCGCGCCCCAGATGTGGAGGCGCCTTCAGGGCCGGTTCTCAGAACGGACGAAAGCCGCCGCCCGTCAAGGGGCGGCGGCTGACTCCGGCGGGATCCGCCTTAGTTCCAGAAGCCTTCATCGATGCCGTCCATCGATTCCAGTTCTTCCTCGTTGTACTTGGTCACGAAGACGTATTCGGCGTCATCCACGGGGACCAGCTTGGCATCGTCGACAGAGATCACGACGTGTTTGTCGCCAATGTCGAGGAAGCCTCCCACTTCGGCGACGATGCCGGTCATCTTGCCGTCCTTCGACAGCACGAGGTCTTCGATCTCGCCGATCTGGTTCCACTCGGAGCCGACCTCGCTATACTCTGCATCTTCCCAGCCGGACCCTTCGTCATGGGCTTCGTTTGTGGTGTAGATCGCGCCGCCGGTGATGTCGCGGCTGCGGATCAGTTCGCCCTGCATCTGGTTCATGTCGCCCTGCGATGCGGCCATATCCTTGTCTTCGCCCATGTTCTCGTCCGCGACCGCGTCTTCGGTGGTCATGGCACTGCCGTCGGACGCGGTGTCGCTGCTACCGTCAATGGCGGAGCTCGACTCCATCTGCGTGTTCTGGGTGTCGGTTTCCATCTCGCTGTCCGTGGCGTTCTGGGCAAACGCCGTGGTTGCGGCGAGGGCGGTTGCGACGGCGGGAATTGCAAAACGTTTCATCATGTTCCTCCTTGAGATATTGCGCTTGGTTGCTGCAGGGACAACGCAGGTGGGGGCGGGCCTCGTTCCAAGATAATCGTTAAAATATTTAGGGTTAGCGATGAAACCGGAGGCGGGTCGGTTGCGTTCGCGCGGCCGGCCCGCCTGATTCCGGTGCACATGGTTTCTTAACCTTCCCGTGGACATGATGCGGCATGAGACCGGCCGTGCTTTTGTCTTTCGTCCTGGCGGCGTGCGGGACGCCCGGCCCGGATTTTGCCGGGATCGAACCGGCGCGGGCCAGGGTCGGTGCCTCGGTCTTCGACATCCGCATCACGGGCCTGCGGGCCGAGGCGCTGCGGCTGAACCCGCAGGCGGCCCCGCGTCTGTCCAGCGTCGGCGTGGCGGCGGTGCTGGCCATCGAAGGGGTCAGCGGCTGCCGGGTCGAACGCCTGACGGGCGATGCGGCGATGATGCAGGCCACGCTGGATTGCGGTGCCGGCGCACCGGCGGTCCTGAAACGGCCGCCGGCGCTGGAATGTGACGCGTTCGACCTGAAAGAGGAGGTGAGCGACCTGATCTGTTACGTGTTCTGAGCGCCGTCGTCCGGCCTGCGCGACAGGAACTTTTCCATGAAGACGCTGGTCGCGTTCGGGCGGTAGTCGCCGAAAAGGCCGCGCCGGGTGAAACCGTGCCGCTCGTACAGGCGGATGGCGGACCCCAGCACCTCGGCCGTTTCAAGGCGCAGGGCGGGGATGTCGTCGCTTCGGGCTTCGTCCTCGAGCGCGCGGAGAATGGCCGCGCCGACGCCCCGGCCGCGGGCGGCGGGGGCGGTGAACATGGATTTCACCTCGGCGTAGCCGCGCCGCAGGGCGAGCGCCCCGGTGCCAAGTGTCTGCGCCCCGTCGCGGGCGGCATAGAAACGGATATCGGGCCCTCGCAATTCTTCGATGTCGAGGAAATAGTTGTCCTCCGGCGGGAAAAGCGCGCGCATCATGGCGTGGCTGTCTTCCAGCAGTGCGCGGGGGCCGGGGCTTGCGGGATTGGCGATATCGACGATCAGCATGGCAGGGGTCACTCGATGGTCAGGGTGATCGTGGCCTCGATCGGCGTGCCGTCGACCGCAAGGTGGCCGTGATCATTGGCATTGAGCGTGACGCGCACCTCGTGCGTGCCCTTGGGCAGGGCGTTCAGTTGGACCCAGGGCGCGTAGGCGCGGGGCTGTTTCACGCCGTTTATATAGACGTGCGCGTGACCATGGCCTGGCCGATGCTCGCCGTTCACGCCCATGGGGTCGAAGGTGAAGTGCGTCGTGACGATATGCAGGTTCCGGCTTTGCGGGCCGTCGGGGTGGACCTCGAGCGCGAGTGTCGGGGCCGGATCGCCCGCCTCGACCATGGCGTGATCGTGCATCGCCTGCCCGTCGCCGTGGTCATGGGCGGAGTGATCGTGAGCCATATCGCCGGACATCGCGGCCCCGGACATCGCGGGTCGGTCGAGCACCGTGGCGGTTACCAGGGCGCCCAGGCCGGCACCACCGGCGAGACCGGCGACAAGAAGGGCGATCGGGTTGGGCATGGCCGGGTGTTCCGTTATGTTCCGGGTGTCCTGCGCAGCATAGTTTTCCGGCACGCGCGCCGCAATGGACGTGATGGCTGCTGGCGATTTGCGGGACCTGCTGGCCCGCTGAGTGGGTATCATGTCGCAATATCTTGTGGATAACCGCGCTGCGCGCGCCATATGCAGGGGTTTTGCGTTGACAGAGGTCGCGATGGTGCGCTTGCATGACATCCCAAGGCCGGAATCACGTCCACTCCACAAGCCGGCCCGACGAGAGGGACACGCGCCGTGCAGTTCACCAAGCTGAGATTGACCGGGTTCAAGAGCTTCGTCGACCCGACCGACCTGTTCATCCAGGACGGGCTGACCGGGGTCGTGGGGCCGAATGGCTGCGGCAAGTCGAACCTGCTGGAAGCATTGCGCTGGGTGATGGGCGAGAACCGTCCGACCTCGATGCGCGGCTCGGGAATGGAAGACGTGATCTTTGCCGGGGCCGCCACGCGGCCCGCACGCAATTTTGCCGAGGTCAGCATCCATATCGACAATTCCGACAGGCTGGCGCCGGCCGGGTTCAACGATGCGGATCACGTGGAGATCATCCGGCGGATCACGCGCGATGTGGGCAGCGCCTACAAGGTGAACGGCAAGGATGTGCGGGCGCGGGATGTGCAGATGCTGTTTGCCGATGCCTCGACGGGGGCGCATTCGCCGGCGCTGGTGCGGCAGGGGCAGATTTCGGAACTGATCAATGCCAAGCCGACGGCGCGGCGGCGTATCCTGGAAGAGGCGGCGGGGATTTCCGGGCTGTACCAGCGGCGGCACGAGGCGGAGCTGAAGCTGAAGGGGGCCGAGAGCAACCTGGCCCGGGTCGATGACGTGATCGAGCAATTGGCGACGCAGCTGGCCCAGCTGGCGCGGCAGGCCAAGCAGGCGGCGCGTTATCGCCAGATCGGCGAGGAGCTGCGGCAGGCCGAGGGGCTTTTGCTGTATCGCCGCTGGAAGGAGGCCGATGTCGCGCAGTCCCGTGCGCAGGACGAGCTGACCGAGCGGACGCGAGATGCGGGCCGGGCCGAGGCGGCGGCGCGCGAGGCCGCCAGGCTGCGCGCGCGGGCCGAGGATGCCTTGCCGCCCCTGCGCGAGGAAGAAGCGATTGCGGCGGCGGTTCTGCAGCGGTTGCAGGTCGGGCGCGATACGCTGGCCGAGCAGGAAGAGGCCGCACGCGACCGAATCGAGACATTACAGGCGCGGATCGAGCAGCTGGCCCGCGACATGGAGCGCGAGGAGAGCCTGAACCGCGATGCGGGCGAGACGATCGAGCGGCTGGAATGGGAAGCGCAGGAACTGGCCAAGGCCTCGGACGGGCATGGCGACAAGCTGGCGGCGGCGAGCGCCGAGGCGCAGGATGCCAGCCAGGTGCTGCAGGCGCGCGAGACCGAACTGTCGGAACTGACAGAGGATGTCGCACGGCTGGCGGCGCGGCACCAGTCGGCGCAGCGGCTGGTCGAGGACAGCCGAAAGACCCGCGACCGGGCCGAGGCCGAGGCGGCGCGGGCCAAGGACGCGGTCGCGGCAGCGCAGCAAACGGTCAGCCGTGCGACCGAGGAATTTGCGGCAGCAGAGACCGCCGAGAAAGAGGCGGTCGCGGCGGCGCAGGCGGCCGAGGTGGCACTGAGCGAAGCCGACGATGCCCGGGCCGAGGCGCAGGGCCGCGAGGCGGACGCCCGCGCGGGACGGTCCGAGGCCGAGGGCGAGGTGAGTGCGCTGTCGGCCGAGGTATCGGCGCTGGCGCGCCTGCTGGAGCGCGACACGGCTGAGGGCGGGCAGATCCTCGACGCGGTGCAGGTGGCGCCGGGGTATGAAAAGGCGCTGGGTGCGGCGCTGGCCGATGACCTGCGCGCGCCCGAAGTGGAGGCCGAAGGTCCGTCGGGCTGGGTCGCGCTGACGGGGTATTCCCAACCGCAAGCGTTGCCCAGGGGCGTGACCGCCTTGAGCACGCATGTGAACGTGCCCGGGGTGCTGGCGCGGCGGATGGCACAGATCGGGCTGGTGGACGCCGAGGACGGCCCCCGGCTGCAGGCACAGCTTTTGCCGGGGCAGCGGCTGGTCAGTACCGAGGGCGATCTGTGGCGCTGGGACGGGTATCGCGCCTGGGCCGAGGATGCGCCTTCGGCGGCGGCGTTGCGGCTGGAGCAATTGAATCGGCTGGAGGAGCTGAAGCAGCAATTGTCGCATGCTTCGGCGCGTGCGGAAGGCGCGCAGCGGGCCCACGAGATGCTGAAGACACGGCTGGTGGATTTGACTGAGGCCGACAAGGCCGCGCGCGAGGCGCGACGAGCGGCCGATGGCCGCGTGGCCGAGGCGAACCGGGCGCTGAGCCGGGCAGAGGCGGAGCGGAGCCTGGCGGCGTCCAAGCTGGAAAGCCTGGGGCTGGCGGTGACGCGGCACGAGGAGGAGGCGCTGGGCGCGCGCAGGACGCTGGCCGAGGCGGAAAAGGCGATGGGCGATCTGGCCGATCTTGATACCGCGCGGGCGGAAGTCGAGGATGTCAAGATGACCGTCGAGGCGGCGCGGATGACGATGATGTCCAAGCGATCGGCCCATGACGAGCTGCGCCGCGAAGGCGAGGCGCGGTTGCGGCGCACGCAGGAGGTAACCAAGGAACTGTCCGGCTGGCGGCACCGGCTGGAGACGGCCAAGACGCGCAGCGCGGAACTGGCAGAGCGCAAGGCGACGAGCGAAGCGGATCTCGCCGAGGCGGGTGCAAAACCCGGTGAACTGGCCGCAAGGCGCGAGGAACTGAGCGCAGAAATCACCAAGGCGGAAGCGCGCCGCGCCCAAGCGGCCGACACGCTGTCGAATGCCGAGGGCGTGGCGCGCGAGGCCGTGGCAGGCGAACGCGATGCCGAACGGCTGGCCGGCGAGGCGCGCGAGGCGCGGGCCCGGTCCGAGGCACGCGCCGAGGCGGCCCGCGAGACCCGGGCGCAGGCGGCGGCCCGGATCAAGGAAGAACTGGAATGCTCGCCCGAGGACTTGTTGGAAACTTTGCAGGTCGATCCCGAGACGATGCCCGGCGCCGAGGCGATCGAGGCCGATGTGAACCGCCTGAAACGTCAGCGCGACGCGCTGGGAGCGGTCAACCTGCGGGCCGAAGAGGACGCGCGCGAGGTGCAGGAGGAACATGACACGCTTGTCAGCGAGAAGTCGGACCTCGAAGAGGCGATCCGCACATTGCGCAGCGGTATCGCTTCGCTGAACCGCGAAGGGCGCGAACGGCTTCTGACGGCGTTCGAGCAGGTGAACTCGAACTTCTCGCTGCTGTTCCGGCACCTGTTCGGCGGCGGTGAGGCGAACCTGGTGATGGTCGAGAGCGACGACCCGCTGGAGGCGGGACTGGAGATCATGTGCCAGCCGCCGGGCAAGAAACTGGCGACGTTGAGCCTGTTGTCGGGGGGCGAACAGACGCTGACCGCGCTGGCGCTGATCTTTGCGGTGTTCCTGGCCAACCCCGCGCCGATCTGCGTGCTGGACGAGGTGGACGCGCCCCTGGACGACGCGAATGTGGGCCGGTTCTGTGACCTGCTGGACGAGATGTGCCGCCGGACCGAGACGCGGTTCCTGATCATCACGCACCACGCGGTGACGATGAGCCGGATGGACCGCCTGTTCGGGGTGACGATGGGCGAGCAGGGCGTGAGCCAGCTCGTGTCCGTCGACCTGAAGAAGGCCGAGCAGATGGTGGCGTGAGCCTCTTTCTCTTTCGCTGATTTTTAGCCTTTTCTCAATGTTCCGCGTGTCCCTAGTCTCTACTGCAATCCTTTGCAGTGAGAGGAGGTGGTACGGCTGGATGAAAAGGCATTCAGAAAGTGGATGGTCCTTCTGGCGGCGGGAACGCTGACCGTTGCGATCATTCGACTTTGGATAGGGCTTTGATGTCCTGACAAAGAAAGACCCCGCGAAGTAGCAGCTTCGCGGGGTCACGTCTTCAGTTATAGACTGGAAGACATTCAGATATACGCACTATGATGCGCATTTCTTGCCAAAAAGTAAAGCCGAGCGCGCGACCTTGGTTAACGCCTCAGGGCAGCGGCCCGGTCTGCCAGAGGGTGATGCGCAGGCCGCCATGGGCGACGGGTGGGCCGGGGTCGGTGAAAGGCAGGGCGGTGGCGTTCGCGAGGCTGGCATCGGTGGTCACGAGGCCGACGCGCCAGCCGGAAAACCGCTCCGCGAGGGTCTTGCCGAGAGCACCGTAGAGGCCGAAAAGCTGTTTGCGCTCGCCGATGCGGGTGCCGTAGGGCGGGTTCACCATGATCAGGCCGGGCGGGCCGTCGGGGCGTTTCAGATCGCTGAAGGCGTGGTGCGAGATCGTGATGAGGTCGCCGAGGCCGGCGGTCTCGGCGTTGGAGCGCGCGCCGGTGACGGCACCGGCGTCACGGTCGCTGCCGTGGAAACGGAGGGCAGTTTCGGTGTCTGGTTGGTCAGCCGCCAGATCTTTCCATGCGCCTGCATCGAAATTGGCGAAGCGCTCGAACGCAAAGCGCCTGTCGCGGCCCGGGGCGCGGCCGAGGGCGATCTCGGCAGCCTCGAGCAGGAAAGTGCCGGAGCCGCACATCGGGTCAAGCACGGGCTCGGTGCCGATATAGCCGCATTGGCGCAGGAAGAGCGCGGCGAGGGTTTCGCGCATGGGCGCCTTGCCGACGAAAGGTTTCTGGCCGCGACGGTGGAGCGGCGCACCCGAGGTGTCGAGGCTGAGCAGGCATTGGTTGTCCTCGATCCTAAGCTGGACGCGGAGGGGATCGTCGCCTTCCAAGGGCGCGCCGGTGACGTGGTGGATGGCGCGGGCGACGCGTTCGGCGGCGGCGCCCTGGTGGTAGATCTTGGATTTACGGGTTGTCGCCTCGACCGTGATCGGCACGTCGGGGCGCAAGAGGCCGGCCCAATCCACGTCGCGCGTGAGAGATTCAAGCTGGTCGAGATGCATCGCCTGGAAGCGGGAAATGCGGGCCAGGACGCGGCCCGCGCCGCGCAGCGCGAGGTTGGCGCGCCACACGTCCGGCCAGTGACCGCGAAAGCGGACACCGCCGGGCATTGCCTTGGGCTTGGCGAACCCCGCCGCCTGCGCCTCGTCCTTCAACGCAAGTTCGAGGCCGGGCGGGGCGGTGAGAAAGACCTCGAACGCGCGGCGTGGCGTCATAGGGCGTTCAGAAGCGCGGGCGTGGGCCACGCGTCGGCGGGTATGCCCAGTTCCTGTTGCACGTCCTGCACGGCGGCGCGGGTGCCCGAGCCGAGGATGCCGTCGATCTTGCCGACGTCATAGCCGCGCGCGGTCAACTTTTCCTGTAGCTGCTTCATCTGACCGCCCGACAGGCCGGGGTCTGGATTGCCGGCGTCGAAGACCGGTGCCCCCTGCAGCCGGTTGGCGAAATAGGCAGCGGTCAGGACGTAGACGTAGCTCTGGTTCCATTCGAAGTAGACGTTGAAATTCGGGTAGGCAAGGAAAGCCGGCCCGTTACGGCCTTGCGGCAGCAGGAGGTTGGCGGGCAGGTCGCCGGCGATCTGGCCGTGGCGGGGGGTGACGCCCATCGCGGCCCATTCCGAGGCCGGCAGGGTGGTGCGCAGACCGGTTTTCGCCCAGTCGAGGTCGTCGGGAAGATCGACCTCCTGCAGCCACGGTTCACCCGCGCGCCAGCCAAGGTGTTGCAACATCTTGCCGCCCGACATCAGGGCGTCGGGGGCAGAACGCTTGAGGTCTACATGGCCGTCGCCATCACCGTCGACACCGTTTTCGATGATGTCTTCGGGCAGCATCTGAACCATGCCGATCTCGCCCGCCCAGGCACCGGTGGTGCGCACCGGATCGAAATCGCCCGTTTCAAAGAGCTTGAGCGCGGCGTAGACCTGTGGCCGGAAAAGATGGGGCCGCCGGCAGTCATGCGACAGGGTGACCAGCGCGTTGAGCGTGTTGTAATCGCCCTGAAAGCCGCCGAAGTCGGTTTCGAATGCCCAGAAGGCCAGCAGCACCCCGCGCGGCACGCCGTACTCGGCCTCGACCCGGTCGAAGACGGCATCGTACTCCTGCGCCTTGGCAAGGCCGGTGTTGAGGCGCCCCGAACTGATGAGGCGGCGAGCAAACTCGGTGAAGGGCTTCTGAAAGACGCCCTGGCGGCGATCGGCCTCGATCACCTTCTGGTCCTGCCGGACGGAGGCGAAGAAGCTGTTGACCTTTTCGGGCGCGTGGCCGCGTGCGACAGCCTCCTGGCGCAGGGCATCGACGAACCCGGAGAAGGAGCCGCCGCACTCCTGAGCGAAGGCGGAGGTGGCGGTCGTAAGCGACAGGACGAGAGCTAGGCAGCGGATCATTCAAGTTTTCCTTTTTTGCGCCAGAGTGCAGGATCGGACCGGTCGGAACCAGTCAGGAATACCTGTCTTTGACGAGGCCGTTATTCAATAACAGACCTGAAACGCAAGCCTTTGCAGCGGGTTCCGGCGCGGCAGGCCCACGACCTGTTCCGGTTGCCGCCTGCCTGCGATCCGGCGGCCGGTGACGGGAAGGTGTGATCGACGCCCGAAGTCGAGCAGGCCGGACGAGGCGGTACGGGTGACAGATCCTGTTCGTCACCCACATGTGGTTCTTCTCGGACGGGTCGCTGTTTGGGCCGTGCGCGCACGTGCGCGCTAACGTGAAGAGGACCTGACGGCGATGGTCGAGCATCACGCGCGTTCGGGCTGAACGGCGGGCGCATCGGCCAGGCGCGTCTCGATGCGGGAGGTCTGTTCCAGCGTGCGGTGCACCGGGCATTTGTCGGCGATTTCCAGCAGTCGCATGCGCTGGTCTTCGCTGAGCTTCCCGGCAAGCCGGATCACGCGGATGAAGCTGTCGATCTTGGCGGGGCTGGTTCCGTCGGCGTCCTGCGCATGGACCTTGTCATGGGTCACCTCGACCGAGACGTGATCGAGCGGCCAGCCCTTGCGGCGGGCATACATGCGGATGGTCATCGAGGTGCAGGCCCCGAGACCGGACGCGAGAAAGCCATAGGGGCTCATGCCGCGGTCCGTGCCGCCATATGCCTCGGGTTCGTCGGCCTGGACATAGTGGTGCGGCCCGGCATGCACGTCCTGAAGAAAGCCGTCGGGGTCGACCTCGCACACGCGCACGACGCCCTCGGGGGCGCCGGGGGGCGGGGCGGGATGCCTGATGTCAAGGTAGCGTTGCGCCCACGCCGCAATGACTCCAGCGGCATATTCCGCATCATCGGGATCGGAGACGAGATGGTCGGCGCGATCCAGCGTGACAAAACTTTTCGGGTGCCTGGCGGTCTGGAAGATCGCGGTGGCGTTCTCGATACCGACCGTTTCGTCGCGGGGTGCGTGCAGTATCAGGAGCGCGCGTTTGAGTGCGGCGATTTCGGGACCCAGGGTCTCGGCCCGGATATCCTCGACGAAGCGGCGACCGATGCGGACCGGTCGGCCGCCCAGTTCGACCTCGGCGACACCTTCGCTGTCGATCCGATCGAGGGCGCCGTCGAAATTATGCGTGACATGGCCCGGATCGAACGGCGCGGCGATGGTGGCAATGGCGCGGACGCTGTCGATGTGGCGCGCGGCGGACAGCACGGCGGCACCGCCAAGCGAATGCCCGACAAGCAGGCCGGGCGCCATGCCGCGGGCGCCCAGTGCCTGCGCGGCCAGCAAGAGATCCTCGACATTCGAGCGAAAAGTCGTGTTTTCGAATTCGCCGCCCGAATGGCCCAGCCCGGTGAAATCGAAGCGCAGCACGGCGATGCCCGCCCCTGCGAGCCGCGCCGAGATGCGGCGCGCCGCGGGAATATCCTTGGAGCAGGTGAAGCAATGCGCAAAAAGCGCGGTGGCGAGGTGCGGCCCCTGCGGCAGATCCAGGCGCGCGGACAGATCGTGCCCGTCATGGCCCCGGAATGTCAGGCGTTCGGTTGGCATGGGCGATTCCTTTCGGTTGCTTCAAAGATGGCGTTTCCTGCCCGGTTGGTAAGGCCTGTTTCACGTCCGTCTCGGGAATGTGAGGCCGCCGTGCCGCCCTTCTCGCTGCAACCGGCGTCATGCCCCGGCACAGTTGCCGGATGCACCGGAGCTGTGTCATGGTGGCGGCATAGTTGGAAAGTGATTGACGCCGGTATGTCCAGCAATTCCCTGATCGCCAAGTCGGTCATCCTGGTTTCTGCCCTGGTGGGCGGGGTCGTCGGTCTGTTCGAGCTGAGTGACCGGTCCTTCGCCAACGGGTCGTCCGGCGCGGCGGCGGGCCAGGCGGACGACCCGGACACGCAAGCGGGTGCGCCCACCGCAGGGTCCGGCGCGGTGGCCGTGCCGATGGAGGGCGGCGGCACGGCGCTGGAGCGCGAGATCATCGGAAGGGTGGCCGAGCATCTGGCGCAGATGAATTGCCGCGAGGTCACGGTGGACCGGGTGACCGCGACGGCGACGACCGTGCCCGAAGAGGAAACCAGCCACGGTTTCGAAGGGCATCTTCTGGACGGGGCCGTGACCTTGCAGGGCAGGAGCGGTCCCGAGCGCATCCTCCTGGCGGGATCCGGCAAGGGGCCGACCGGCGCCATCAGCGCCGTGGATATGGCGTTGCGCGGCTTCGGTGAGCAATTGAAACTGACGGAAGTCTTCGACGTGGATTGCAGAGGGGAATGACGATGCGCTGGAGCAATTTTGCAGCGAATTTCCTCGGCATGCCGCGGGACAGCTGAGCGTGGTCAGGCGAGGCCCATGAGAGCCGCGTCGAAGGGATATTTCGTGAGGTTCTCGTAGCCGGTTTCGGTGATCAGCACCTGGTCCTCGAGCTTGATCGAGAAGTCGCCGCCGACCTCGCCCACCAGCGCCTCGACGCAGAGGGTCATGCCGGGTTCCAGTGCGTAGTCGAACGATCCGGGCACGGCCTGGTCGGGGTAGGCAACGAGGGGCCATTCATCGCAGAGGCCGACGCCGTGCATCAGGCAGCCGTATTTCTGGGCCTGGTACTTATCGTCGAGCACGTGGGTGCCCGCGGTGAGTTCGGGAATCGTGATGCCGGGGCGCAGCATGTCCATGTTGGTCATGATGTGTTCATGCGCGTGTTGCATGGCATGGATCATGTCGGGGCGCGGTCTGGCGTCGCCGATCCACCAGCTGCGCGAGATGTCAACGCACATGCCGTAGCTTCCGACGAGGTCAGTGTCGAAGGAGATGATCTCGTTCATCTGCGCTATGCGCGGGCCGCATTCCTGGAACCAAGGATTCGAGCGGGGGCCGGAGGCGAGCAGGCGGGTTTCGATCCATTCGCCGCCGCGGCGGATGTTCTCGGCGTGCAGGACGGCCCAGATGTCGTCCTCGCTGGTCTGGCCAAGCGGGACGTTCTGCCGTGCGAAACGCTCCATTTCCGCGACGGCGGTCTCGCAGGCGTGGGAGGCGCAGCGCATGGCGAGAATCTCGTCGGGGCCTTTGACGGCGCGGCACTTTTCCGTCAGTTCCTCGCCTTCCATGATCTGGAAACCCTGCGCCTCGAGCGCACGGAGGCCGTGAAGCATGATCTTGTCCACCGCGAGGCGCGTGTTGCCGGGGGCGTGCTCGGCCAGAAGCAGGCGCACCTCGTTCGAGAACGTGTCGGCGGCCACGTCCACCTTGTCGCCCCGGTCGAAATAGAAGAGGTCCGCGCCGGAGCGTTGTTCACGCACCAGCGGGTTGAAGGTGCTGAGGAAGGGCGAGTTCTTGTAATCCCAGATCACCATGTAGCCGTCGGCGCAGACCAGCAGCGCGCGGAACGGGTTGTGGGTGTTCCAGAGCTGCATGTTGGTCGAGTCGGTGGCGTAGCGAATGTTGAGCGGGTCGAAGACCAGCAACCCGGCATAGTCGCGATCCTGGATGAAGCGGGTCAGACGCTCCCAGCGGTAGCGGCGCATGACTTGCAGGTCTGGCAGTTGAAGGCCGGCGGCCTCCCATTCGCGGAAGGCCAGTTGGGTTGGTCCGATCTCGATCCGGTCGGCATCGTTGGGGGTATTGTCGCCCAGAACGGGCCCGCGGGTGGGGTCGATCTTGCGCGTATCGCGGTGGTGGATGTTCATCTGGCAGCCCTCCGTGGGGGAAAGCCTGCCGGAATCGCTTGAGGCCGGCCCGCCGGAATGCGACGCGTTTCAAGGTCGCATCAGGGCAGGTGATCGGCGTACCGAATTAGTTTTCGGGGCGTTTTCCGTGCAAGTGAACGCCGTGGGGTCAGGTGCTGCGCACCGTGTCGATCATCAGCTGCACGTTCTCGGGGTCGGCATCCGGCGTGATGCCGTGACCGAGGTTGAAGATGTGCGGGCCGCCGCGGAAGGCCTTGACCACGGCACGGGTCTCGCGCACCAGGTCTTCGCCGCCGGTGACCATGTGCGAGGAGGCGAGGTTGCCCTGTACGCAGCCATCCTTTTGCACGTGCCGGGCGGCCCAGTCGGGGCTAACGGAATTGTCGATGGCGACGCAATCGGCGCCGGTCTTTGCGTGGAAACCGATGTAGCCGTCGCCGCCTTCGCGGGGGAAGGCGATGACGGGGATGCCGGGGTGTTTTTCCTTGAGCGCCGAGATGATGCGCCTGGTCGGCGCGACGGCGAAATCCTCGAAATCCTGGCCCTTGAGGGAGCCGGCCCAGCTGTCGAAGACCTTGACCACCTCGGCGCCCGCGTGGATCTGGGCGGACAGGTAGTGGATGGTTGCTTCGGTGATACGCTCCATCAGCGCCTCGAAGAGCGGGCGGTTTTCGGACTTGAGTGCGTGGGCGGGGCCCTGGTCGGGCGTGCCGCGACCGGCGATCATGTAGGTGGCCACGGTCCAGGGTGCGCCGGCGAAACCGATGAGCGTGGTCTCGGACGGTAGGGCGCCGGAGAGGTTGCGGACAGTCTGGTAGATGGGGTTGAGCGTCTCGTGCACCTCGTCCGCCGGTCCGAGCTTGTCGAAATCGGATTGCGTGGTGATGGTCGACAGGCGCGGCCCCTCGCCGGTGACGAACCACAGGTCGGCGCCAAGCGCCTGGGGAACCAGCAGGATGTCGGCGAAAAGGATAGCCGCATCAAAGCCATAGCGGCGGATGGGTTGCAGGGTGACCTCGGTCGCGAGGTCGGGATTGTAGCACAGCGACAGGAAGTCACCGGCCTGTTCGCGGGTGGCGCGATACTCGGGCAGGTAACGCCCGGCCTGGCGCATCATCCAGATCGGCGGTGTGTCCAGAGCCTCTCCGGCCAGCGCCCGGAGGATGGTTTTCGTCGGTGCCATGTGATGTCTCCCTTTGCCGGGCGTGGTCCCTTGTGGGACAGGGAAAGTCAAGCCTGTGCTTGTCAGGCCCGGCGGGGGGGGCTAGACCGGCGCCATGACACTGACGCTGCCCACACCCGCCGCGCCGATGAAGATCGGGACCCGAGGTTCGCCGCTTGCGCTGGCCCAGGCGAACGAGACCCGGGAGCGTTTGGCGGAGGCGTTCGACCTGCCGTTCGAGGCCTTCGAGGTGGTGGTCATCAAGACCACCGGCGACCGGATCATCGACCGTCCGTTGAAGGAAATCGGCGGCAAGGGGTTGTTCACCCGCGAGATCGAGGAAGCGATGCTGTCGGGCGAGATCGACCTGGCGGTGCATTCGATGAAGGACATGCCGGTGCTGCAGCCCGAGGGCCTGATGCTGGACACCTACCTGCCGCGCGAGGACGTGCGGGATGCGTTCGTCTCGCCGCGCTTTGCCGGGCTGGCGGAGTTGCCCGAGGGGGCCAAGGTGGGCACGTCGAGCCTGCGGCGCAAGGCGCAGGTGCTGGTGAAATTCCCGCATCTGGAGGTGGTGGAGTTTCGCGGTAACGTACAGACAAGATTGAAGAAATTGGACGACGGCGTGGCCGAGTGCACCTTTCTGGCGATGGCCGGGCTGAACCGCCTTGGGCAGCCCGAGGTGGCGGTGGGCGCGGTCGACACGGACGACATGCTGCCCGCCGTGGCGCAGGGCGCGATCGGCATCGAGCGGCGGGCGGATGACAGTCGCGCGGCCGAGATGTTGGCGGCGATTCACGATGCTGACACGGGCAAGCGGCTGGCGGCGGAACGGGCGTTCCTGGCGAGGCTGGACGGGTCGTGCGAGACGCCGATTGCCGGGCTGGCGGAGTTGCAGGGCGACAGGATACGGCTGCGTGGCGAGGTGCTCCGGCCTGACGGCAGCGAAAGCATCTGCGACGAAGGCGAGGCGCCGGTCGAGGACGGTGCGAAGCTGGGCGAGGCGCTGGCGCGGGGGTTGCTGGAGCGCGCCGGGCCGGGATTTTTCGACTGGCGCGGCTAGGCTTGCCAACCGAAGGTTAACGGCACTGTTCCGGGCGATATCGGGACGTCGGTATTACGTCGGTATCGGGGCGGTACGGAGATGGCGACGGGGCCTGGTGACCCCGGGGTTGATGCGCCGTGCGCTGTGCAACACGCAGGATGTTGCGGATGCTTACATCTGGTGAACGGAGCGGACGTTGCGACGGGCAGACTCCTTATCAAGGCGTTTGCGTAGAGCCTTCTGAAGGCGTTTGGCCAGGGCCCGGTCGGAACGTTTGGGGCGGCTGTTTCGTTTCTCTTCCAAGAGCGTTGAACGGACCGCGATGTGCCCCGTCGCCACGCCCAGACCGGGGGCACGTTCCCGGGGCAGCCCATGACATGAGGAGAGACAACCGATGTCCGCCACAGACATGATCGATGGACCCGACACCGCCCGCGCCAAGAGCGAGGGGGCGGGCAAGACCGCGTCGTTGTACCGGATGGCGATGCCGGGGCATCTGTGCCCGTTCGGCCTGAAATCCCTGTCGATGCTGAAGCGGCGAGGTTTCGAGGTCGAGGATACCAAGCTGACCTCGCGCGAAGACACCGACGCGTTCATGCAGGCGCATGGGGTCGAGACCACGCCGCAGACCTTTATCGGCGGTCAGCGGATCGGTGGGTATGACGACTTGAAGGCGCATTTCGGATATCGCGTCCTGGGCGAGGACGACACGACCTACATGCCCGTCATCGCGATCTTTGCCGGTGCCGCGCTGATGGCGGCGGCGATCGTGCTGAACCTTTACGAAGGCTTCCCGCTGCTGACCTGGCTGAAGTGGTTCTTTGCCGGTTCGATGGTGGTGCTGGCGATCCAGAAGCTGCAGGATGTCGAGGGGTTCGTGAACGGGTTTCTCGGCTATGACCTGCTGGCGCAAAGATACGTGCCCTATGGCTATGCCTATCCGTTTCTGGAGCTTTACGCGGGGATCGGGATGATGGCGATGATCGGCACGGGCACCCCGCTGATCTGGCTGGTGGCGCCGGTGGCGATCTTCATCGGGACGGTTGGCGGCTGGAGCGTGATCAAGGCGGTCTATATAGACCGGCGGGAACTGACCTGTGCCTGTGTCGGCGGCGGGTCGAACGTGCCGCTGGGGATGATTTCGCTTACCGAGAACCTGGTGATGCTGGGGATGGGTATTTGGATGCTGGCGATCCAGCTGGCGGGCTGACCGGACAGGCGTGCCGATTGACGGATGCGCGGGCGCGGGTCATCGTCGTGCCATGCGGATCGAGGACAGGACGGACACGACCCTGACGCTGGTCGATGACCAGACCGACAAGAAGCTTGGGCTGACGCTGGCCTCGGTCCTTCTGGCCGCAGGCTGTGCGGTCATGGCTTGGGAAGGGTTCTACGAACCTCTCTTGCCCGGTGCCGTCCTGATCGGCGCCATGGCGGTTTACTGGACACGGACCAAGATGCGGTCGGTGCTGGTTCTGGACCGGGCGGCGGATCGCGTGACGTTGACCGTGACGGACCGCAAGGGCGTTCAGGACTGGGAGTGGCGGCTGAGCGACGTGGAAACGGCCGTGGTCAACACGGTGGGCGCGCAGGGAACGGATAGCGGGATCGACCGGCCGCATCTGCGCCTGACGGACGGGACGTATGTGCCGATGCGGCCCTATCACGCGGCGGGCAGCCAGAGCTGGCACGCGGTGGCGGCGGTGAAGCTGTTCCTTGGTCAGGACCTGGACGATGCGCCGGTCGGCTGGTTGCCGCCCGAAGCGTTCGACCGGCATTTCGCGGAAGAGATGGCGCGGTTTCACAAGAAGTGACGGGTGGGCGCGCGGGTGGGTTTTCACCCACCCTACGGGATGTCGGACCAAGGCGCGGCTTGCCACGTCGCCGCGCGATCTTCGGTTGACCGAAAGGGAGGCCGCCCGTCACGCGGGAGGCGTGCCGAGCATGTAGGGCGCGACGGGCCGGCGATTGGTGCCGATGGCGAGTCGGGGAGAGCTTTTGCGGCTCTGGCGGGCATGAAGTGCCCGGAATTGCACTTGGTTCGCCATCGCGCGGTCTGGCGACAACGCGGCCGCGAAAAATCGCTGTTGCCGCAAGAGGTCCCGGGTCAGGCCCGGGACGGGGGCGCTTGGGGTGAGCGCTGCGCGCGGGATCAAGGCGCGGCGCGTGGGCGTGCGGCCTCGGGGCCCGGAGTCAACGCGTCCCGGACGTGATCCGGGACCTCACGTGACATGTCAGGTTTCGGAGGCGCGGGTGAGCGACAGGCGGGCGGTTTCCAGGTGTTCCTTCATGATGGTCGCGGCGCGTTCGGGTTCGCGGGCGCGCAGGGCATCGAGGATCTGGCGGTGTTGCCGGTTGTAGGTGGTGATCGTCGGCTCATCCAGCGTCAGGCGGCGCATGCGGGTCCAGTCGTCCTGGCCGCGGACACTGCCGATCTGGGTGAGGATCCACACCAGAAGACCGTTGCGGGTGCTGTCGGCGATGGCGCGGTGAAAGGCGGTGTCGGCCTCGGAGAAGGCGGCGGGGTCGTCGATGCTGGCTTCCATCTGCTGGCACAGTTCCTCCATCCGGTCGAAATCGGCGTGGCGGCCATGCAGGACGGACAGACGGCAGGTGTGCGGTTCGAGCGCGAATCGGGCATCCATCAATTCCAGCGGCGTGGAATTGTCGATGGCGCTGGCCACGGCGGCCTCGGACTTGTGCGTGACATAGGTGCCGCTGCCAGGGCGAATTTCGACGTAACCCTCTGACTCCAGATGCATAAGTGCCTTGCGCACGGTGCCGCGCGCCGCCCCGTAGGTTTCGGACAGGATCCGCTCGGGGGGCAGGCGATCATGCTGCTGCAGCGTGCCCTTGGAAATTTCGCGCCGTATCAGCCCGGCAATGTCCGCCGCGCCCATTCTTTGTGCTTCGCTCACCATGAATCCTCCGATAACTGGACCAATTATATACCATATAGCGGCCATTTCCAGCGAATTCTGCATGTTTGGATCAAAATCGGTTGACTTTTGGAGTAGCCCCCGGAATCGTGAAGGTGCAGGGCGGCATCGCGATGCCTGCCCGTGCCACCTAAAATACGAGCCGCCCGCTGGTCCTTTCGTCCACGCATCGCGGCGCAACATCAGGGAGCTAAACCGTGGCTGAAATGGATCTTGAGAAATTTGTCGAGGCCCCCGGGCGCGACGAGAAAATCAAAGAAGTCCGCAAGATGATCGATGCGAAGGGCATCGAGTACCTCTATCTGCAATTCGTGTCGGTGACCGGCAAGATCATGGGCAAGGGCATTCCTGCCGATCACTGGGAAACCGTCGCGAAGAAGGGATTTCAGCTGGTCTATGGCGCTACGGTGAACCTGTTCACGAACCGGGCGGGCGAGTACCTGGGCTATGGCCCGGAAGCGGCCGAGCTGGTGGGGATCCCCGAACCCGAAACCTTCATGCAGCTGCCTTGGGCGCCTACGATCGGGCGGTTCTACTGCACGCTGTTCCGCAACCGCGAGGAAAAGGAAAATCCGGGTGGGTTCCTGACTTCGGATTGCCGGGGCAACCTGCGGCGGATGCACGAGGACTTCAAGAAGAAGCACGGCCGCAGCCTGCGCATCGGGACAGAGCCCGAGATGATGTGGCTGAAGTTCGACGAGAACGGCAAGCCGCGCGACGGCTTCTCCAAGCCCTATTGCTATCACATCGACCAGTTCGAGAGCCTGCGGCCTGTCTCCATGCAGGTGATCCGCTATGCGCGGCAGATGGGCCTGGACATGATTCAGGGCGACCACGAGGACGCGCCGGGGCAGCTGGAACTGAACTGGATGTTCGACGACGTGCTGCGCAACGCGGACCGTCTGACCACCTATCGCCAGATCTGTGCGCAGGTGGCGCGCGAGAACGGTATTTTCGCCTGTTTCATGACCAAGCCGTTCATGGGTGTGTCGGCCTCGGGCTGTCACCACAACATGAGCCTGTGGCGTGGCGGCGAGGACGAGTTCGTCAAGTGCGGCAACGATCTCAAGGACCTGCCGGGGATGAAAGAGAACTACATGTACGTCAAGGGCGGCGAGAACACGTTCATGCCCGATGATGACGATCCGCAGATGCCCGGCAAGGAGGGCCTGGAGGCGATCGGCGGCGTGGTGCATCACCTGCAGGCGCTGACCGCGGTTGGCTGTTCGACGGTGAATTCCTATCGCCGGCTGTGGGACACGGGCTTCTGGGCGCCGGTCTTTGCCGACTGGGGCTTCCAGAACCGCACCACGGGCCTGCGCGTCTCGGCGCCGGGGCGGTTCGAGTACCGCTCGGTCGACAGCATGGTGAACCCCTACTTGATGGGCACGACCCTGCTGGCGGCGATGGATGACGGGATCGACAAGAAGCTGGATCCGGGCAAGCCCGAAGAGCGCAACATCTACGAGGCGATCAAGGACGGCAAGGACGTCAAGAAACTGCCGATGAGCCTGGGCGAGGCGCTGGATTTCCTCAAGAAGGACGAGGTGGTGCAGCGCGGGATGCCCGGCGAGATGTACCGGCTTTACGACGAGTACAAGCACGACGAATACGCCCGGTTCATGTCCACCGTGACGGATTGGGACAAGGACACGTACATGGAGTGTCTTCCCTGAGGCACCCCATGCGTCTGGCGGCGGGTTGAGGAGCCCGCCGCCGATCTAACGACTATGCAACCCAGAGGAGGCGTTTCCAGATGTGTGGAATTGCTGGACTAATCTACAAGGGCAAGAGCAGCGACGTGGGGTCGGAGATGACCTCGATGCTGCAGGCGCTCAAGCACCGGGGGCCGGACAGCACCGGCTACGCGGTATACGGTGAACCGACCGAGGGCGATTACATCATGCGCCTGAAGGTGGCCGAGGCCGAGGACATGGAAAAGGGCCGCGGCGTTCACAAGGTGATCGAGGACCGCATCGCCTATGTCGAACAGGTGATGGAAGAGCATGGCGCCAAGATCAAGTCCAAGGACGCGCCGCTGGAATACGCGCTGCGCTATGTCTTCACCGGCGCCGACAACCTGGGCGAGATGGCCGAGCATATCGAGGAACAGGACGGGATCGAGATCCTGTCGATGGGCAACGGCCTGGAGCTGATCAAGGACCTGGGCGATGCGTCGGTGGTGTCGAAAGCCTATGGGCTGAACGATTTCAAGGGCACGCATGCCATCGGGCACACGCGGATGGCCACGGAATCGGATGTCGACATCAAGTCGGCGCACCCCTACTGGGCGTTTCCCTATAATGACGTGAGCGTGGTGCATAACGGCCAGATCACCAACTACTGGATCATGCGCCGCGAGATGGAGCGCAAGGGTCACCGGTTCATGTCGAACTGCGACTCGGAGCTGCTGGCGGTCTATACCGCGCATAACCTGGCCAACGGCATCACGCTGGAGGAAAGCCTGCGCAAGTCGATCGAGGAGATCGACGGTGTGTTCACCTACCTGGTGGCCACCAAGGACCAGCTGGGCATGGCCAAGGACACGATGGCGGCGAAACCTCTGGTTCTTTACGAATCCGACGACCTGATCGCCATGGCGAGCGAAGAGGTGGCGATCCGCGCGATCCTGCCGCAGGAAATCGATACGACAGATCCCTACGACGAGGAGGTCCGGGTATGGCAAGCGTAAGTGACGCAGACCTGAAGAAGATGACCCAGGAGGAGCGGGTGACCGCCCTGGGGATGCGGACCGAACAGCTGACGGGGAAATCGCTTTACGTCGAGTTCGACCCGGATGCCGAGGAGCGGTTCACCTATCCGTGGGCGCCCGACGTGGACTTCAACAAGCGGACCGAGATCGACTGTGACGGCAAGACCGTGACGGAAGTGAACTCGAACATCCGCGAGCTGATGCGCGAGGGTTACGGCACGATCGTGCTGCAGAACCCGCGCGGGATGCACAGCCTTGGCGTGGGGATCCTGAGCAAGCTGAACCTGATCATCGAAGGCTCGACCGGGTATTTCGCGGTCGGCCTGATCGACGGGCCGAACGTGCGCATCAGCGGGCGCGTGGGCTGGTCCTGCGGTGAGAACATGATGTCCGGCACGATCATGATCGAGAAGAACGCCGGGTCCACCTTTGGCGCGGCCATCCGGGGCGGTGACCTTGTGTGCCGCGGCTCGGTGGGGTCGCGCACGGGGATCGACCAGAAGGGCGGCACGATCATCGTCGGTGGCGATACCGGCGCTCTGTCGGGCTTCATGATGCAGCGGGGCCGGATGGTGGTCTGCGGCAATGCGGGCAAGAACCTGGGCGACTCGATGTATGACGGCACGATCTATGTGGGCGGCGAGATCAAGAGCCTGGGCGTAGATGCTGTCGAGGCCGAACTGACCGAACTCGACAAGAAGTGGCTGACGCGGAAGCTGACGCAGTATGGCCTGATGCCCGACAAGGGCGTGGATCATTTCACCAAGATCGTCGCGGGCAAGATGCTGTGGAACTACGACAACCTCGAGCCGACCGAGAAGAAACTGATCCTGTGATGGCGGGGTGAACCCCGCCCTACACCCCGTAGGCCGGGGTTGACCCCGGCACCTGACAAAGGAGTTACAAATCATGGCTGATGGTGATCTGCCGCAGAAAAAACAGCTGGCGCGCGATGTGAACCGCATCGGTGACAGCTTCATCTTCCCGCCGCGTGTGATGGACGACATCCACATCAAGTCCGAGCTTGGCCGCTACCGGATGCGGGGGTTCTCGCTGTTCAAGAAGATCCCGCACTGGGATGACCTGACCTTCCTGCCCGGCACGCTGACACGCTTCGTGATCGAAGGGTATCGCGAGAAATGCGAGACCAAGACCGTGATCGGGCCGCGCGCCAAGGTGCCGCTGGAACTGGATATCCCGGTCTATATCACCGGCATGTCGTTCGGTGCGCTTTCGTATGAGGCGAAGACCGCGCTGGCGCGGGGTGCCACGATGGCGGGCACGGCGACCTGTTCGGGCGAGGGGGGCATGATCCCCGACGAGCGGCGCTATAGTTCCAAGTGGTTCTACCAGTGCATCCAGTCGCGCTATGGCTTCAACCCCAACCACCTTGTGCTGGCCGATGGCTGCGAGTTCTTCATCGGGCAGGGCTGCAAGGTGGGTCTGGGCGGGCACCTGATGGGTCAGAAGGTGACCGACCAGGTGGCCGAGATGCGCAGCTTGCCCGCGGGAATCGACCAGCGCTCGCCGGCGCGGCACCCCGACTGGCTGGGCCCGGACGACCTGGCGCTGAAGATCCAGGAGATCCGCGAGGCGACCGACTGGCAGATCCCGATCCAGCTGAAGCTGGGCGCCTCCCGCGTGTTCGACGACGTGCGGATGGCGGTGAAATGCGACCCGGATTCGATTTACATCGACGGGATGGAAGGTGGCACGGGCGCGGGCCCGCACCTTGCGACCGAGGATACCGGTGTGCCGGGCATGGCGGCGATCCGCCAGGCGCGGAAAGCCATCGACAGCCTGGGCAAGCGCGGCGAGATCAGCCTGGTCTATGCGGGCGGGATCCGGAACGGCGCGGACGTGGCCAAGGCCATCGCGCTGGGCGCGGATGCCATCGCGATCGGCCACTCGGCGATGATGGCGCTCAATTGCAACAAGGATATCCCCGAGGCCAACTACCCGGAAGAGATCGGGGCCGAGCCGGGCTATTGCTATCACTGCCACACGGGCCGTTGCCCGGTGGGCGTGGCGACGCAGGATCCCAAGCTGCGCGAGCGACTGGACCCGGACGAGGCGGCGGAGCGCGTGTACAACTTCCTGCACACGCTGACCATCGAGGCGCAGTTGTTCGCACGGGCGTGCGGCAAGACCTATCTGCACAGTCTCGAGCCCGAGGACCTGGCCGCGCTGACGATGGAGGCCTCGGCCATGGCGGGGGTTCCGCTGGCGGGCACCAGCCATACGGTTGGCGTCGAGGATTATCACCATTTTTGAGGGTTTGGCGGGGTAAACCCCGCCCTACCGCAACCGTAGGCCGGGGTTTACCCCGGCACCCCGGAAGAGGAGAAAACAATGGCTGGAACACAGTATCGCGGATCGGAGATCACCGATGTCGACCAGTTCCTGAAGGACAAGGACGGGCTTGGCTCGGAGCGGGAAAAGGAAATCGGCCAGCATATCGGCTATCGCTATGACGTGAACCTTGTGCCGGATTACGACCGGATCACGCCGTTCCTGCAAAAGTACATCGAGACCATGGGCTGGGATGACCTGAACTGGCTGGAAGACGTGCATATGGGCTATGAGGAAGGCGCGCCGGCGGTGTTCGACCGCAACAACAACGGCTGGGTGCGGGTGCCCGACACGATCGACCTGCCCGACAACCAGCAGGACCGGGACATGATCGCGCGGGAGCTTCTGATCAAGTTCCAGATGTCGGACCGGCACCCTTTGGTGAACCTGCGCAAGGCCTATATGAAGTTCTGAGAGGACTTTGAAAGGACCAGAGATGACGCGCCCGATCAACATCGCCTGCCTGCAGACACGCCCCATGCCCGATTTCGCATCGGCCTGGGAGGAGGCGCGGCCCTTGGCCGAGAGGGCGGTGGCAAAGGGCGCGCAGGTTCTTTTCCTGCCGGAATATTGCGGCGGGCTGAAAACGGAAGGCGCGGCGGTGGCGGCGCCTTCTGCCCCCGAGGCCGATCAT
>JBKAGF010000036.1:0-38038 GCA_046290265.1 Roseovarius sp.
CATTTCCGGCGATGCCGGAGATGACAAGCTCGTCGGCGACAGCGGCAATGACATCATCGCGGGCGGAGGCGGCAACGACCTTGTCTATGGCGGCGACGACGACGACTGCATCAGTGGCGGCCAGGGAGCCGACACCATTTTCGGCCAGGACGGCGACGACCAGATCCGCGGTGACGGCGGCAACGACTCCATCAATGGCGGAGCGGGCAACGACCGGCTGGATGGCGGCACCGGATCGGACGACCTTATGGGGCGCTCCGGCAACGATACGTTGCTGGGCGGAGCCGGCAACGACAAGCTCGAGGGCGGCTCGGGAAGCGACGATATCGTCGGCGGCCTCGGTAATGACAGCCTGTTCGGGGGCTCCGGCGCTGATGACTTCATTCTCGGCCACGGCTTCGACAATGACGGCGATGGCGACTGCGACGAACTTGAACTGGGGATCGGCAACGACACGATCTCGGATTTCGATGTTCAGAACGGCGACCGCATCGTCATCCATTCCCAGCTTGCCGGCATGAACGGTGCCAACCTCGCGGCGGACATCGATGGAGATGACGTCATCCTGACCATCATGTCCACCGCCGAGACGATCCGGATCGAAGGCCTCGTGAACGAGATCGAGGGCATTGATGTCGACAGCCCGTTCTTCAACCCGGACGCTCTGCTGCCTCTGCTTCTGAAAACCGAAGCGGACGGCGAAGGCAAGGGTGTCATCTACATCGAAGACAACTGCTATGGCCGGTTCGCCTGCAATCCCGACCTGCCCGAAACCGGCTGGACGGTGATGTTCGACGACCCGATGCCGGTCTGGATGGACCTGCTGACAGACGAGGTGGGCGACACCTCCATCAACACGACACAGCAGGAAATCGCGGCAATCTACGTCGAGAATGACGCCAATGTCGAGAACCACGGCGGCGCGCTCTTCTTCGACATCTGCGCCTCGAACCCGCCCACGATCGAGGTGACGCCCGCAGAGAACTTCATCGAAGATCTCGACGCCTCGATGCAGAACCTGTTCCAGCAGGGCACGATCTCGTTCGACGATATCGACGAAACCGACACGATCGCGCTCAGCTTCGGCAACAATGCCGTGCCGGTCTGGTCGACCGGGCTGTCGCTCGACCTGATCGATCCCACTCTTCAGCAGGCGATCATCGACGGCTTCTCCTTCCCCGAAACCATCGACGTGGACCCGCCGGGATCGGTGCCGTGGACCTATGACCTGACCGCCGATCTCGACTTCCTGGCGCTGGGTGAAGAAATCAACTGGGCCTATGAGATCTTCGTCACCGACAGCGAAGGCACCGTTTCGTCAGAGATCCTCGAATTCACGCTGATCGGCACCAACGACGCGCCGACGGTCGAGGTTCAGTCAAACGGGGTCCCCGGGCAGTCTGTGTTCCTCGAGGACAGCGATGCCAGCGCGCAGATTCTGCCCTACTTTATCGACCTTGACCACGATGATCCGGATTACACGGACACACTCGATATCCTTATCGAAAGCAACGATGACGCCTCGTGGTCCGGTGGGGTCATCGACCCCGTGCTTGCCGCCACGCTCAATTCCGGCGCGGGTTTGGATGGGGCGAACGCATTTAATGTTGACACCCCGGGCACGGCTGTCGGAGCCTTCCCGACCGGACCTGTCGATCTCGATTTTCTGCGCGAAGGCGAAACGCTCAACTGGTCCTATACCGTCACCGTGACCGACCCGCATGGCGCCACGGATACTGATCAGGCCTATTTCGAGGTCATCGGCACCAACGACCGGCCGGAAGCGGAAAATCTGGCCTTCACGCTCAGCGAGGATGACAGCTCCGCCCCGGTGGACGACGCGGCCAATATCAATGGTTACGACCTTCTGACCGGGACACCGCTGACCGAGTCCTTCGTCTACAGCGATGACGACGTGAACGACACGCATACGGTCGAGATTGTGGGCCTGACCGAGATCTCGCCGGGCGTGTATCAGACGATCGACAACGAAGGCTACGCCTACGGCCAGCTCACCAACAACGGCGACGGCACCTTCACCTTCGATCCGCTGGACGACTTCCAGCACCTGGACGAGGGCGAAAGCCGCACGGTCACCTTCCAGTACCAGGTCCGCGACGACAGCGGCGTCGGCACCATGCCCGGCGCGCCCTCGGAAAGCGAACTGTCCGAGGTCCGCACCGTGACCCTGACCATCGAGGGCGAGGACGACGCCGATCAGGTCCACAACGCCACGCTGAACTTCGAGACGGACGATCAGTCCATCTGGGGTACCGGCCCGGCATTCGTTCCCGATGTCGATCTGCCCTTCATCGGTTTCGACACCGGCTACCAAAGCCTCGACGCCACGATCTGGGGCGGCATCAACATCACCTCGGGAGCGATCATCGACGGCCTGAACACGCTGGTCAACATCGGCGAGGTCGTGGTCGAGACAGCCTGCGATATCTTCACGCTGGGCCTCGCGGACTGTGATGTCGATTTCGGCACGGTCAACTCCGTGAGCGTTCCGGGGATCTCCACAAGCGGCTTCTTCGATGCGCGTGTCGGTGTTCAGCCCTACTTCTTCCTCAATGGCGGCTCTCTGGATGCCGATATCGAGGTCGACGTGGTCTTCACCGCCGACCGTCAGGTCGAACAGGGCAAGGAAGTCACGATCGGAAGCGCCTACACGATGGACGGTGGCTCGACCTTCGTCACGGACGGCCCCTCGGTGCAGTTCGGTCTGGATTTCATCCTCGACATCGCGGCAGAGCTGGATCTCAGCATCTTCGGCCAGACCATCAGCCTGTTCGACTTCGACACCTCCGGTATCGGAACGGGAACCCTGGGCGAGCCCGGCTTCAACATCTTCGATGTCAGCCCGGGCGACTCCTTCGAGATCCCGCTGCCCGCGATGTCGGAACTGGAAGTGTTCAATCCCGATTTCGGGGTGACGGGCACGCCGAACGGACCAAACAGCCTGTTCGGCAGCGACTCGGAGGATCTGGCGGAACTGACGCTCGACCTCGACGGCGCTGCGTCAGCGCTGATCCCGGCGCTCCCGCCGCTGGGTGGCGGCGACGAGTTCAGCCTCAGCCAAAGCTTCGGCGAACTCGGTACCCTGGATGTCTTCACCGTCGGATACTCGTGGGATCTGCTCGATGTCGATCTGGTGGGGGCCTTGGACGCGATCCAGAACTTCACGCTCAGCATCGACGATCTGCCGCTCGTCGCCACGCTGGAAGACGGCAGCCTGGTGACCGGCTTCTCGGTCGGCGAGAACATCGTGTTCGACATCCCGGAAAGCTCTGACTTCGATGTCGACACTGACGGCGACGCCGATGGCCTGCTGGATTTCGATGTCGATATCGACATGGAGGCATTGTTCGAAAATGTGACCGAACTCGGGTTCGACCTGGATCTGGTCATTGGCCTGCTGCGGCTCGAGGCCTACTTCACCTCCGATTTCGCAACAGACCTGAACTTCAGCCTGTTCGACGGCGTGATCCCATCCCTCCCCTTCGATCCCGACCAGAACGATGGCTTCCTGATCGGCGACACGATCCCGCTGATCGAGGACGCAACCCTGGCCACGCTCTACAATGACGAGTTCGAGGTCGAAGGCTGGAACAACCCGCAAGAAACCGGGTTCGAGTTCGACGTCGCCTGACAGGATACTCACGGAAACGGAAAAACGGCGCTCTTCAAGGGCGCCGTTTTGCTTGGGAGGGTTCGGCGCGATGTGCCATGTATTGGCGCTGCCGGCGATGATGCCAGGTCAAAATCGCAATTTGCCCGGCGCGACAATGGCTCAGCCCATCATCCCGAAATAACTGGCCTGGCGGTCGACCAGTTCCTCATGCGTGCCGGATTCGACGACGCGGCCCTCGTCCAGCACGACAATACGGTCCGCGTGGCGGATGGTTTGCAGACGGTGCGCGATGACAAGCGTGGTGCGCCCTTTCGACAGCCTGTCCAGCGCCGCCTGCACCTTGCGTTCGGTGCCCCTGTCCAAAGCAGAAGTCGCCTCGTCCAGCAGCAGGATCGGCGGATCACGCAGAAAGACGCGGGCGATGGCAACGCGCTGCTTCTGCCCGCCTGACAGCATCACGCCGCGTTCGCCCACCATCGTATCCAGCCCCTCGGGCAACCCGTCCACCATCTCGGCCAGCTGCGCCTTGTCGACGGCACTCAGGATCTGCTCTTCGGAGGCCTCCAGCCGGCCATAGGCGATATTCTCGCGCAGGGTGCCTCCAAACAGGAAAACGTCCTGCGACACCAGACCGACCTGCCGCCGCAGGCTGTCCAGCGTCATGTCGGCCACCGAGATCCCGTCGATCCGGACGGTCCCCGAACTTGGCGCATAGAACCGCGGAAGCAAGGCCATCAGCGTGCTCTTGCCTGCGCCGGACGGGCCCACCAGGGCAACTGTCTGCCCCGGCGCGACGTCCAGCGATACACCGTGCAGCACCCCGCGCGCCCCATCATAGGTAAAGGCCACGTCATCGAATTCGATCCGTCCCGCCAGGTCCGGCGCGGGCCTGGCATCCGGCGCGTCGGCGATCTCGGCCCGCTCTGCAAGCAGCGCCTGAAACCGCTGGAACCCGGCGATGCCGCGCGGATAGGTCTCGACCACCGCGGCGATCTTTTCCAGCGGGCGGAAGAAGACGCCCACCAGCAGCAGGAACGCCACGAAACTGCCCGTCGAAAGCGAGCCGGAAAAGACATAGCCTGCGCCCGCCACCATCACCACGACCTGCACCGAGCGCAGCCCCATGTAATGCAGCGTCGTCAGCGCCGCCATGATGCGGTAAGCCTCCAGCTTGGTCTTGCGGTAGCCCCGGTTGGCTTCCGCGAAAAGTTCACGTTCATGCGCCTCGTTGGTAAACGCCTGCACCACGCGGATGCCACCCAGCGTTTCCTCCAGCCGCACGTTGAAATCGCCCACGCGACCATAGATGGCCTGCCAGGCCCGGGTCATGCGCCCGCCATAGACCGCCAGCAGCACCACCATCACCGGCACGATCACGGCCGTCATCAACGCCAGCGGCACGTGCAGCCACAGCATCAGGGCAAAGGCGCCGATGAATGTCATGATGGCGATGAAAAGATCCTCGGGGCCGTGATGCGCGACTTCGCCGATCTCTTCCAGGTCGCGGGTCACGCGGGCCACCAGCTTGCCGGTCTCGGCCTTGTCGAACCACCCCCAGTTCAGCCGCGTCAGGTGATCGAAGGCGCGGGCACGCATCGTCGTCTCGATATTGATCCCCAGCTTGTGGCCCCAGTAGATCACCACCGCCATCAGGCCCGCATTGATCAGGTAAACCGCCACCAGCCCCACCGCGGCCCACATGGTCAACACCCATTCTCCGCGCGGCAGCAGGTGGTCGATGAACCCGGCCACGGCCAGCGGAAACGCCAGTTCCAGCAGGCCGGAGATCACCGCACAGGTAAAATCCAGCCAGAAGAGGCCCATATGCGGACGATAATATTCGAAGAACTGGCGAAGCATTTGATTTCCTTCAGGGATCGTCCCGGCACGACGTCAGGCGATCGCCGCACAGGTGGCTGACGCAATGTCGAGAAGCCCCTGCAATGTCAATCTGCCATCCCCTCCGCCTGCCGCCACCGACCTTGACAGGATTGCCCCGTCTCAAACGGGCCGGGCTTTGCTTCGATGCAATCCCCCGGCGCTTCGGCTTGCCGCCACAGGTTTTGGGCGTCATACTCCCGCGCCAAGCCAATCCGACTCGCCGATCCGCCGGATCGTGCTTTGCCGGACAGCCAGATCCAGACATTTCGAATGCGGAGCCTGCTTGGACATGGGCTATAATCACGATTTCTCCGGGCTGACCGAAAAGCTGCATTGCGTGCGGCCGGTCCAGTGGCGCCAGTTCGACAACGCGCTGGTCGCCCATTGGGAGGCCTCTGGCGATCGCGGCGCCACGGGTCGATATGTATCGGCCAATCCACGGCTCAGCATCTTCTTCGACGACATGAGTTCGATTTCCGCCACGACGGAGTGCGGCACGCAGAACCTGTCTCGCGCCATTTTCGTGCCTGCCGGAATGGAATTGCGCACGTGCTTTTCCAAACCGCTCCGGTTCACGCATCTCGACATTCACATGGACTATTCCTGGGCGATCCAGTTTCTCTCGACCGCGATGCCCCGATCGAGCGCGACCGAAGTGCTCGAAAAACCGGTCGAGCGGAACGAGCTGTCCGACATCGAACCGCTGGCTCGCCTTCTCGTTACCGAGATCTGCCGCCCCACGCGCCACGAGCTTTATGCCGAAAGCCTGGCGAACGCCCTGATCGCCGGCGTGCTCGACTTGGAAAGGCGCAAAACCGACACCGGCAATGCCCGGCTGACGGCCGCGCAGATGCGCAAGGTCACACAGCGGTTCCGGGACGGCGGCGGGCGGCGACTGAGCATTGCCCAGATGGCCGGCGCGGTGAACCTGTCGGAAAGCTGGTTCTCTTTGGTCTTCAAGAACACCACCGGCATGTCGCCGCACCAGTGGCAGCTGACCAGGCGCGTCGAGATGGCGCGCGACCTGCTGATCGAAAGCGACCTCAGCGTTGCCGACATTGCCGATCGCCTGGGATTTTCCGACCAGGCGCACCTCACCCGCGCCTTCCGCCAGCTTGTCGGCAGGACGCCCGCAAGCTGGCGGCGGGATCAACCGACGCGCTGACGGCGCCTGCGCCGTCACCAGCTGCGGCGCAGCGATGCGGTGATGGTCCGCCCGCTGTTATAGTAGTCGGCCGTCCCGCGACCCACGACATACTGCTTGTCGAAGATATTGCTTACATTCACGCTGAAGGCCGTGTTTTCCGCCACGTCATAAGAGAAGGACGCGTCGAACAGGAACTGGTCCGGGCTTTTGCCATTGTCGTTATACGCGTTGTAATAATACGACCCGACATAACGCGCCCCCACGCCCACCGACATGTCGCCAAGCGGTCCGGTCTTCGGCAGATCGTAGGTGAGCCACAGCGAGGCCATGTGTTCCGGCACCGAGGCGAACCGGTTGCCGTCCACCGACACACCGCGCACATTGCCCCGCACGAACTCGGAATCCTGATAGCTGTAGCCGCCCGACAGGGTCAGCCCGGTCGTCAGTTCGGCCCGCGCCTCAAGCTCCAGCCCCCGAACGCGGGATTCACCGATCGTCTGGCGCTCGATCGTGCCGTCGGGCAGCACCACGGGCACCACCACGTTGTCCTTGGTCAGATCGTACAGCGAGGCGGTGAACAGCGCGTTGATGTTCTCGGGCTGGTACTTGACCCCGATCTCGTATTGCTCCCCCCGCTCCGGCTCGGTGCCGATCGAGGGCGGCGCGACCGACTGCACATAGCTGGCATAGGTCGAGACCTCGTTGGTGAACTTGTAGGTCAGCGCCCCGCGGAACGAGGTTTCCGAGAAATCGGCACTGGTCACCGTCCCGGTCAGCCGGTCGGTATTGGTGATGTCCAGCCAGTCATGCCGCACCCCGGCGGTCACGATCACCCGGTCAGAGAAGGAAAGGTTCTGCTGCAGAAAGACCGACTGCGTGGCAAAATCGTTGGCCTGCACCTGGTACGGCACGAACCCGGTCGGCGCGCCGGTATAGACCGGGTTGGCGAGGTCGATCGGCGTATGGGTGCCGAAAATCGAGGCACTGGTGGTGGACGCATCGCGAAACTCGATACCCGCAAGCGTACTGCTGTCCACATTCCCGAAACTGGTGTCGTATTGCAGGATCACGTTGCCGATCACTTCCTCGGCCGTGCTGTCCGTGCCAAAGTAGAACCGGTCGACGGTCGTGCCCACGCGATCCGCGTTGTCCGAAAGGTAGACATAGGCGAAATCATCGGTCAGGTCGCTGTATCGCAGGTTCGCATTCAGCCGCAGCCCGTTGCCGAACTCGTGTTCCAGCCCCGCCGATACGGTCAACCGCTCGACATCGTGATAGTTGAAACCCGGCTCGCCGAAAAACTGCTCGCGGTCGTACTTGCGGTCCAGGGGATACCCGCCGCTGTTCGGCGTCGCGTCGCGATCGAGATAATCTATGGTAAAGGTCAGCGTCGTCGCATCGGTCGGTGCCCAGGCCACGGACCCCAGCAGGAAGGTTTCGTCGTCTCGCGACCCGTCGTATTCCAGCTCAGCGTCCTGCACCTTGCCGACCATGCGGTAGGACAGCGTGCCTTCCTTGTTCACATCTCCCAGGTCGAAACCCAGCTCGGCATGGTTATGCGAGCCATAAGACCCGTAGACCTCTCCGAACCGCTCGAATTTTGGCGCCTTGGTCACGAAATTGAGCGTTCCGCCGGGATCGGAGGTGCCGAACAGGGTGGAGTTGCCGCCCTTGATGATCTCGATCCGCTCGAACGCATAAGGCTCCTCGCGCACGCCGCGCATCGACCCAAGTGTCAGCCCGTCGCGGTAGGTCGAGGCCTGGAACCCCCGCACGAGGTAATAATCGTTACGATCATCGGTGCCGTAGTAATCGGCGATGATGCCGGGCGTGTATTCCAGAACGTCCTCCACCTTGTCGGCATTGCGCTGCTCGATCTCCTTCTGCGTCACCACCGACACCGACGCAGGCGTGTCCAGCACGCTGGTCGCCACCTTGCCCCCGGTCCACAGCTCCTTGGCGATGGTCGAATTGGCGTCATCATCCGCCGCCGCGCCCGCATCGACAAAGATCGTTCCCAGTCGGTAGGGGGCGCCGCCCTCCGCATCCTGGGCGGCCCCAGCCAACGGGAAGGCCACCAGTGCCGTCCCCCCAAGAAGCGCCGCGCCAAGGCGCGCAGGACCAAGGCGGGGACAAGACGGGCGATAGGTTTTCAAGGCTGACCCCATGAGGCGAATCCATTCTTCTTACGTGACTGTTGTGCTGGCGTGCCCTCCGGCGGAAAACAGTGCCGGACAACGTGCTTGCAGCGTGAACGCGCGGGCCTTTCGGCCTGCGGTCCCGCGATTTTCATGGCCGACTCACCCCGCTGTCTGGCGGACCGGCAAGTCATGCGCCGCCGGCACATAGCGCAGGATCGCGAGGATTTGTATTGTATAAACTGACGGTTTTTGTCGGAATCTCTGGAAAATTGACGAAATTTGTCGGAATTGACCTCTCCTTCCCCCTTGGCCACCTTGACGCCCCATGGCCCAAGGGCATAGCCGGTGCACCATGACAGCGCCGCGCAGCGCCAGACCGGAGGTCGAAGGACGTGATCAACTGGATGAAATTTGCCCTCGCCCTCTGGATCGGCATGGCGTTTGCCCCGTCCGCGCTCGCGCAGGACTTTCCGGTCACCATAGACCATGCCTTCGGAACCACGACGATCCCGGCGCGGCCGGAACGCGTGGCGACCGTGGCCTGGGCCAATCACGAGGTTCCGCTGGCGCTCGGAATCGTGCCCGTCGGCTTTGCCCGCGCCAATTTTGGCGACGATGACGGCGACGGCCTGCTGCCCTGGGTGTCCGCCCGGCTGGAAGAACTGGACGCCGAACCCCCGACGCTCTTCGACGAAGGCGACGGGATCGACTTCGAGGCGGTCGCCGCGACCAGGCCCGACGTCATTCTCGCCGCCTATTCCGGGCTGTCGCGCCAGGAATACGACATGCTCAGCCGCATCGCCCCGGTGGTCGCCTATCGCGACGGGCCATGGTCGACCGGCTGGCGCGAGATGATCCGCCTCAACGCCGCCGGGCTGGGCCTGACCGAAAAGGGCGATGCCCTGATCGACCGCATCGAGACGCAGATCGCCGAGACCGCTGCCCGCCACCCCGAAATCGCGGGCAAGAGCGCGATGTTCGTCACGCACCTGGAAATCCGCGATCTCAGCGTGATCAGGTTCTATTCGGCCAACGACCCCCGCGTGCAGTTCCTGCAGGATCTCGGCCTGGCCTCGCCGCAGGCCGTGCGTGACGCCACGGAACCGGGCCGCTATTCCGGCGAAATCAGCGCCGAGAAGATCGATGCCTTCGCCGACGTGGATATCGTGATCACCTATGGCGGGCAGGCTCTGTTTGACCGGGTGCGCCAGAACGCCCTGACCTCTCGCATGAAGACGGTTCAGGACGGCGCGGTCGTCCTGCTGGGCAACAACCCCGTGGGCACGGCGGCCAATCCCACGCCCCTGTCGATCCCCTTCGTGCTCGAAGATTTCGTGGCCCTGATCGCTGACGCGGCGCGCAAGGCGGAATGAACGGCACGGTTTCCCAGACGGCAACGGCAGACACGGCCGGCAAGCTGCGCCGCACCCGCACGGTGCGGCTGATGTGGTTGACTGCGGTGCTGGCCGCGCTGGCCTGCGCCTGCCTGCTGTCCGTCAGCCTGGGAACCCGCGGCGTGGGCTGGGCCGACATCTGGACCGGACTCGGCGGCGCGACCGACACGATTGCGCAGGCCGTCGTCGCGGTGCGGGTGCCGCGCACGGTTCTGGCGGTCCTGTCCGGGGCGGCGCTGGGGCTGGCCGGGGCGGTGATGCAAGGCGTCACGCGCAACCCGCTGGCCGATCCCGGCATCCTTGGCGTCAACGCCGGTGCCGCGATGGCCGTGGTGATCGGCATCGCCTGGCTCGGGATGCAGACGCTGACTGCCTTTCTCTGGACGGCCATCCTGGGCGCCGCACTCGCCGCCTGTTTCGTCTATGCCATCGGATCGCTCGGGCGCGGCGGGGCGACGCCGCTGAAACTGGCGCTGGCGGGCACGGCCACGGCAATTGCCGCTACCTCTTTCACCACTGCCATCATCCTGCCGCGCAACGATATCGCCGGCGGCGTCCGGTCTTGGCAGGTGGGCGGCATTGGCGGCGCCACTTTCGACGCGATCCTGCCCTGCCTGCCCTTCCTGCTGGCAGGCCTGGTCCTGTGCCTGCTGTCGGCGCGCAGCCTGAACCTGCTGGCGCTGGGCGACGACGCCGCGGCCGGGCTGGGAACCAATGTCGCCTGGGCGCGCACCGGCGCGGCGCTGGGGGCGGTGCTGCTCTGCGGCGCAACCACGGCGATCTGCGGACCGATCGGGTTCGTCGGGCTGGTCGTGCCCCATGTCTGCAGGCTGCTCGTCGGTGTCGACCACCGCTGGCTGCTCCCGTTTTCCGCCCTGACCGGGGCCATCCTGCTGATCTGCGCGGACGTGCTCGGGCGGATCGTGGCCCGCCCGTCCGAGATGGACGTGGGCATCGTCACCGCCTTTCTCGGTGCGCCGGTGTTCATCTGGATCGTGCGCCAGCGCCGGGTCCGCGACCTGTGAGCGACCTCGCCCATACCGGCACGGCCGCCCGGGTGGCGAGCCGGCGCGCGGCACGGCGCCACGCCCGACTGCGCCTTGGCGCGATCATGCTGGGCCTGCTGGCCGCCTGCGTCGGTCTGACGCTGGTCACCGGCCCCACGTTCACCCCGCCCGCCGATGTCCTGCGCGTGCTGACCGGAACCGAGGTGCCGGGCGCCAGCTTCAGCGTCCTCGACCTGCGCCTGCCCCGCGCTGTCCTGTCGATCCTGACCGGGATGAGCTTCGGCCTCGGCGGTGTGATCTTTCAGACGCTCCTGCGCAACCCGCTGGCCAGCCCCGATATCATCGGCATCAGCGCGGGCGCCAGCGCGGCAGCCGTATTCGCCATCGTGATCCTGGGATGGAGCGGCCCCGCCGTGTCCGTCACTGCGGTGGTTGCCGGGCTGCTGGTCGCGTTGCTGATCTACGTGCTGGCATGGCGCGACGGCGTGTCCGGCGCACGGCTGATCCTGATCGGCATAGGCATTTCGGCCATGCTCGACAGCCTGATCGCCTATGTCCTGTCGCGCGCGCCGTCCTGGACATTGCAGGACGCCCTGCGCTGGCTCACCGGCAGCGTCAACGGCGCCACCCTGGCCGAAGCAATGCCGGTTTTGCTGACGCTCGTCGCGCTGGGCGGGCTGCTGCTGGCCCGGCGCAACAATCTCGAGGCGCTGCGGCTGGGCGACGACACCGCCGCCGCGCTCGGCGTACCGCTGGCGCGCGAGAAACTGGTGGCGGTCATGGCCGCCGTCGGCCTGATCGCGGTGGCCACGGCGGTATCCGGCCCGATCGCCTTCGTCGCCTTCCTGTCGGGACCGATCGCCAAGCGCATCGCGGGCACCGGCCGCACCCCGCTGCCGGCGGCCGCACTCGTTGGCGCGCTTCTGGTGCTGGCAGGCGACTACATCGGGCAACACCTTCTGGCGGCGCGTTATCCCGTGGGCATCGTCACCGGCGCTCTCGGGGCGCCCTACCTGATATACCTGATCATCCGATCCCACCGCAGCGGGGAAGGCCCATGACAACGCTTACCGTCGAAATGCTCCGGGCCGGATATGGCACGCGCACGATCCTGACCGATCTGGATCTGCAGGTGCCGTCCGGCGCCATCACGGCCATCGTCGGGGCCAATGCCTGCGGCAAGTCCACCCTGCTGCGCTGTCTCGCCCGCCTGCTGCGGCCCAGCGCGGGGCAGGTCGTGCTTGATGGACGCCGGGTGCTGGATATCCCCACCCGGGACCTCGCGCGGCGCATGGGCCTTCTGCCGCAATCACCGATCGCGCCGGACGGCATCACCGTGGCTGATCTCGTCAGCCATGGCCGCGATCCGCACCACGGGATGCTTTCGCGCTGGAGCCCCGAAGACGACGCCGCCGTCGCCGCCGCGCTCGAGGCGACACGCACCGACGCGCTGGCCGACCGCGAGGTCGACCAGTTGTCGGGCGGGCAGCGTCAACGCGTCTGGATTGCCATGGCGCTGGCACAGCAGACAGACATCCTGCTGCTGGACGAACCCACCACTTTCCTCGACATCGCCCACCAGGTCGAGATCCTCGACCTTCTCGTGGACCTCAACCAGGCCCGCGGAACCACAATCGTCATGGTTCTGCACGATCTCAACCTCGCCGCACGCTATGCCGACCACCTTGTCGCCATCCGGCAGGGCCAGCTACACAGCGCCGGTCCGCCCGCCACCGTTCTGACCGAGACCATGGTGGCCGAGGTGTTCGGTGTCCCCTGCCGTGTCCTGCCCGACCCTGTCTCGGGCAGGCCGATGATGCTGCCCATGGGCCGGCACCGCGCCGCTCCCGCCACGCCCCAGACAGAAGGAGCCCCCGCATGAACGCCAGCGCAGAGGCGACGGCAACCTTCCGGGGTGACCTGCCCGCCGACATCATTCCACATATCGCCGCCCATGCCCGCGAGGCGGACCTGCCGGTCGAGGAAACCACAACGGGGCTCGTGGTGACGCCTCCACTGGCGCGCGTCGCGCTGGAAACCTGCGAGGCCATGCTGCAGGTCCACATAAAGGCCGACGATGCCGCGGCGCTGCAGAACATGCGCGACTACCTGCTCTATATCCTCGACCATGTCGCGCCCGGCCTGACCGCGAATGCCAAGTGGCAGGGCGACATCCTGCGCAACCGTCCGCCGCTGAATTTCTGCACCGCCACCGTGCGCGCGACAGGCCGCGTCGGGCCAAACTTCCTGCGGGTCGAGATGGACTGCGCCGATACCGCGCGGCTGGCCATGGACCGCGGCATGCATTTCTCGCTGCTGCTTCCGCCCGCGGGGCGCAACCCGGTCTGGCCACGGCTCGATGAAAACGGCCGCACCGTCATGCCCGAAGGCGACGACCAGTTGCATCGCGCTGCCTATACCTTCGTCACACTCGACCCGGCCCGGGGGCGATTCAGCTTCGATGTCTTCGAACATGACGGCGGACGCGCCACCGGCTGGGCGCGATCCGCCCGTCCCGGCGACATCGTCGGCATCACCGGGCCCGGCAGCGGCGGCTTTCCTCCGGGTCGCGATATCCTGATCGCCGGGGATGAAACCGCCCTGCCCGCGATCCGCCGCATTCTGCATTGCTCTCCCTCCGACCGGCGCGGTCACGCCATCGTCGAAGTGGGGCACGCGCACGACATCGTCGATCTGCACCGGCCCGCGGGCATGGCGCTGACCTGGCTGGTCAGAGGCCGTGGCGAGACCCTGTGGGATCACCTGTCCGTCGCACCTCTTCCACCGGGGCGCGACAGATATGTCTGGGTCGCCGCCGAAAAGGCTCTGGTCCGAAAGGCAAAAACACGCTTCCGCCAGCAGCTCGGCCTCGGCGCGAACGAAGGCTACTTCGCCTATTACTGGGAAGCATGAGGATCCTGCAGCGCGTCAGCCGGCCTGGGCTGAATATGCTGTTCCGCCCCCCTCACCGGTCGGGCGGCACCTCCATCTCCAGCAGGATCGAGGCCAGGCACTTGCCATGCGCATCCAGCGCCAGCGACCGCGTGACGCCACCGGTCAGCGCATTGCGGATCACGAAATTCGCCGCGCACAGTTGCGGCAGCACATAGCGGGTGACATCCCCGGCGGCGAAACACCCGAAATGCGCCGCCACACGCTCGGGCGTGATGCGGTCCCGGATCAGCCGCCAATCCGCCGGGTCATAGGCGATCAGCGAGATATTGGATATGTCGCCCTTGTCGCCCGTGCGGGCATGGGCGATGTCATGCAGTCTCACCCGCGACCTCCTTCATCTCGACCACCGTCCGCACATCCTCTGCCGGGATCAGCGTCGACGCGATGGCAAGGATCTCGCGCAGGCTGCCCGTGACCCCGCCCCCGCCGGCGGGACCGGCAAGATACAGGCCCTCGACCTCCTCGCGCACCCTGCGCGCGGTCTCGGCGCTGTCGCAGCGCGCGGCGTAGCGCATGCGCACCTCCGGCGTCCTCGCCGTGCCGGTTGCGGCAGGCCAGACCGAATTGACGCCGATCAGTTCCCCGCGGCTTTCGTGTATCGCATCGCCCAGTGTCGACAGTCGCCGCCGCACCAGGTCGATTGCAAGCTCGCCGCGGGCGATGCAATTCGCCCCGGCATAGCTGATCTGACCTTCGCCCAGCCACCCGTCGCGATACCCCACCGACACTTTCATACGTCCCGTGGCCGGCCGCCCGCCCGCCCCGTCCATGGCGATCCGGTCGGGGCCGACCTCCTCGAACGTCACGCCCGAGAAATCGGCCACCACGTCGGGCTGCAGGTATCGCGCCGGATCATGTATCTCGTACAGCAACTGCTCGGTGCAGGTGGCACGGGTGATCCGCCCGCCGCTTCCCGCGACCTTGGTGATCACCGCCCGCCCGTCTGCGTCGACCTCGGCCAGCGGATGCCCGATCCTTGCAAGGTCCGGCACGTCCTTCTTCCCGGGGTCGGCGAAATACCCCCCCGTCACCTGGGCCGCGCATTCAAGAAGGTGGCCCACCAGAACGCCACGCCCCAGCCGGTTCCAGTCGTCGCGCGCCCAGCCGAACTCGTGCACCAGCGGAGCCAGGAACAGGGCCGGATCCGAGGCCCGGCCACAGATCACCACATCGGCCCCCGCCTTCAGCGCTTCGACCAGACCGCCGACCCCGATATAGGCGTTGGCAGATACCAGCCGCGCGCCCAGCGCCCGTGCCGGTGCCCCGGTTTCGTCCAGCACGTGATCCCCGATCCGGTCCAGAACATCGTCGCCCGTGACCGCCGCCACCCTCAGGCCGGTCAACCCCAGCTCGCGGGCGACCGCGACGGTCCGCTCGGCGGCGGCACGCGGGTTGGCCGCGCCCATGTTGGTGATGATCCGTGTCCCGCCACGCCGGCACGACGGCAACACGGCGCGCATCCGCCGCTCCAGCAGAGGATCATATCCACCTGTCGGATCACCGATGCGCGCCTGCTGGGCCAGTGCGATGGTCCGTTCGCCCAGGCATTCGAAGACGAGATAATCCAGCGCGCCACGTTCGGCCAGTTCAACCGCCGGCTCCAGCCTGTCGCCCTGAAATCCGGCCCCGGCCCCGATGCGGATCACGCTCATGCCGCCGCACTCCGTCGCGCCCGTCCGGCGAAATGGCATGCGCCCAGCAGCCCCAGCGCCACGAACGGCGTCACCGGGTGCGGATAGATCGCCAGCACGATCACCACCAGGTAGATGACCATGTCCACCGGTCTCTGCCCCAGCAGGCCCGCCCCGGCCAGCAGCCCCGGCACCGCGATGACCAGCGCCAGTCCGGCCGCGACCGCCTCGGCGATGTCCAGCGGCCCGCCGCCCAGCAGCATTCCGGGATAAAGCAGCAGCAGGAAAGGCACGATATAGGTGACCGCGCCCAGCCTCACCGCCTCCCCCGCCGCAGGCAGCCAGTTCGTCCCGGCAATGCCGGACCCGACAAAGACCGCGACACAGACCGGCGGCGTGATGACCGAAATGGTCGCGAAATAGAACACGAACAGATGCGCAGCCAGCGGATCGACCCCCACCGCCGTCATCGCCGGGGCCAGCACGGCGGCGACCAGCACGTAGGCCGCGGTCGTCGGCAGGCCCATCCCCATGATCAGGCAGACCGCCCCCACGATCAGCGCCACCAGGGCCGTGCTGTCCCCCGCCACCGACACGATCAGCGACGACAGCGTCACGCCGATGCCGGTCAGGTTGATCATGGACACCAGCACCTGCGCCCCGGCCAGCAGCACGCCGATGATCACCAGCCCCTTGCCCGCATCCTCCAGCCCGTCGATCAGTTTTCCCGCCATCCGCTTCGGGCTCACCCGGCCTGTCTCTGTGGCCACGAAGGCGATCAGCAGGCCGATGATGCCGTAAAATGCCGCCGTCGCGATCGACCGTCCCAGCCAGATCCCCATGCCAAGACCGCCCAGCGCGGCAACGATCGGCAACACCCGGCGCGGCGCCAGGATGCTGCGCCAGGCGGGCATCTCGGCTTCGGGCACAACGGACAGGCCGCGCTTCAGGGCGACGAAATGCACCGTCATGAAGACCGACAGGTAGAACAGCACGGCGGGCAGGATCGCGCCGGTAATGATCGTCAGGTAGGGAACCCCCAGGATCTCGGCCATCACGAAGGCCGCCGCCCCCATGATCGGCGGGGCGATCTGTCCGCCGGTCGACGCCACGGCCTCGACCGCGGCGGCGAAGGGCCGCGGATAACCCAGCCGGGTCATCATCGGAATGGTGAAATTGCCGGTGGTGGCCACATTGGCGACGGCAGAGCCCGAGATCATGCCGAAAAGCCCGCTTGCGATGGTGGCGATCTTGGCCGCGCCCCCCGGCTGCCGCCCGCCAAGGCGCATCGCCAGATCCATGAACGCCTGTCCACCGCCGCTGTGCAAGAGCAACGCGCCGAACAGCACGAAGGCGGCGATGACCGTCGCGGCAACCCCGGTCAGCATCCCCCAGATGCCAAGGTCGCCCAGGAAAATCGTCTCGGTCACGAAATCCGCCCCGAAGCCCCGGTGCCGCAGCGGTCCGGGCAGGTGATTGCCGAAGAGGGCATAGCCCAGTCCGATCAGCACCAGGATCGGAAAGATCATGCCCACGGTTCGCCGCCCCAACTCCAGCACCGCCATGACCAGACCCAGGGTTAACGCCATGTCGATCCCCGTCGCCCAGGGAAGTTCCGTCATGATCCTGTCGTAGTTGACCACGACGTAACCGCAGGCCGCCACCGTCACCGCCGTCAGCCCAAGATCCACCGCCAGGCCCAGAGGCCGCCACCGCGTGCCCGCGCCCAGCGGATAAAGCGCAAAGCCCAGCGCCGTGACCAGCGCCAGGAACAGCGCACGCTGGATCAGACCCTCGAACGGGCCGGTCCCCGCGGTGTAGAGAACGAAGAGGCCGACGCAAATCGCCAGCCCCTTCTGGATGCGCCCGATGGTCATGCCCCTGTCTTACTCTGCCGGCTGCAGTTTCTCGGGCAGTTCGATGCCCTGTTCCTCGAACCAGCGCGCGGCACCGGGATGCAGCGGGATCGTTCCGAATTGCAGGGTCGTATCGGCCAGGCTGACGCCCTTCAGGCTGGCCATCGCGTTGGCCTGCGCGGTGTCATCTTCCATCACCGCCTTCACGATCTTGTAGGCCGTGTCCGCATCCATGCTGGCCGGTGCCGCGACACCGACGCCGAAGCTCCACGTGGTATAGGCCGGAATGCCGTCCGCGGCACCCTCGGGGATATCCACGACCGAGATGTCGGGCATCGCGTCGCGCAGCGTGTCGGCCTGTTCCGGCGTCAGCCTCAGGATCGCGACATCGGTAGAGGTCGCGATATCCATTGTCGACCCGTCCAGCTTGTTGCCCGACCCCGACTTGACATAACCCGCCACGCGGTTGTCCTTGATCATGCCGACCACGTCGGTGGTCGAGCCGCGCACGTAATCCGCGGTCAGGCCCAATGTCTCGAAAACCGCTTCCGTCGTGGCTTCCGTCGCCGATCCCTTGATGCCGGGGTTGAAGCGCACACCCTCCAGCCCTTGAAGGCTTTCCACACCCGCGTCCGCGCGCATCACCACGTTCTGCGGCGCGCCGGTATAGACCCAGAGCAACGCCAGATCCTGCGCCTTGCCTTCGAATTCATTCGTCCCGGCGGCCGCATGCTGGGCCACGTTCGTGGTCACAAGGCCCAGATCGACCTGTCCGCGCTCCATGCGTCGGATGTTATCCATCGTGGCGCCCGTCTCCACGACCGACGCCCGCAGCCCCTCGGCATTGTCGTTGATCAGCTGGCCGACGGCGACGAAATAACCGTAATGGCTGGACGAAGCCGAGGTCGATCCGATCAGCAGGTCCTGCGCCTGCACCGCGACCGGCGCGGCAAGCAGGATCGAGCCCATGAGGGCCTGTGTAAGATGTCTCATATTGTTCCTCCCTGGATGCCCGCACGCGCGGCGGGACATGGAAACAACATGGCACGGGATTGCCGTTGCCATAATTGCGATATTGTCGATAATTGATGCACCATGCGCAACAAACCCGACCTGGATGACTTCCGCACCGTCCTCGCCCTGCGCGACCACGGATCTTTTCGCGCCGCCGCCGAGGCCCTGGGCATGTCCCCCTCCGCCCTTTCGCGCCAGCTTTCCGCGCTCGAGGCCAAGCTGGGCGCGCGGCTCTTCGACCGCGACACCCGCAACGTCGCCCCCACGGCCTCGGGCCGGATCTTCCTGCCCCTGGCCGAACGGATGCTCAACACCGCCGAAGACGTGATCGGCGAATTCGACGCGCATCTCTCTGCCAGTCGCGGCAGGCTCACCATCGCGGGCCTGCCCTCGGTCACGGCGGGGCTTCTGCCCGGACTGCTGCGCAGCTTCTCGGAACGCCATGCAGGCATCGACCTGCGGATCGTCGATGCCCTCTCGGGCAGCGTGGTCGAGGCAATCGAGACCGGACGGGCCGATATCGGATTTACCGCGGGCACGGTGTCGGCCCGACTGCGCCTCGCGTTCCACCCCCTGCTAGACGATCCCTTCGTGGCGGTCGGCGCGCCCCAAGGTCCGCTGGCCGAAGACCGCGCCTACGCGATGCAAGAGATGCTGGCCATGCCGCTCATCGCGATGGAGGTCGGCACCAGCGTGCGCGAATTGCTGGACGGTGCCTGCCAGCGTGCCGGCGTTGCGCTGACACCCCGCTTCGAGGTCGCCCATCTTGCCACCGCCGGTGCACTTGTGGCCGAGGGGCTGGGCATCGCGATCCTGCCCACGCTGACCCTGCCGGTCCTGCCCATGGCGCGGCTGGTCCACCGTCCGGTTCAGGATTTCGGCGCGCGCCGCCGGATCGGGATCGTGCATCAGCCGGGCCGGTCGCTGTCTCCCAGCGCGGCGGCGTTTCTCGTCCACGCCAAGTCCTGCCTGCCCGATCTGCGCCACCCGCGCACGCTCGGCTAGGCACGCGTCCGCCAGACGACAAGATCGATCCTCACGATGCCTTTCGGCTTTCGATCTCCTCGTTCAGCCGGTCAAGTTCCTGATCGTCCTCCGGCAGGCCTTCGCGCGACAGCAGCACCGCAACCTTGCGCAATCCCGGCATGTGGCTGCAGATCACCAGCAACATCACCATGATCGGGACCGACAGGAACATCCCCGGTATCCCCCAGACCGCCCCCCAGAAGGCAAGGCTCATGATGATGCCGAAGGACGACAGTCGAAGCGCCCGTCCCATCAGCCACGGGTCTATGACATTGCCGTTGATGAACTGGATCATTCCCGTGATTACGAACAGCCCAGCCGTCACCGACGCCTCGCCAGTCTCGACATAGCCCACCAGCGCCACCATGCCCGTCGCCACGATCGAGCCGATATTGGGAATGTAGTTCAGGATGAAGGTCAGGATGCCCAGCGACATCGCCAGTTCGATGTCGAACATCATCGCCACCACATAGACCATCGCCCCTGTGATCACGCTGACAAGCGTCTTGATCAGCAGGTAGTAATTCACCCGGTGAATGATCGAGTTGAAGATCCGGTTCGCCCGCTCCGCCTGCGCCGGATCGTCAAAGAAGTTCGACATCTTGGTGCCGAACCAGATCCGCTCGGCGAACAGGAACCCAAAGAACAGGATGACCAGAACCGTGCCCTGCATCAGGCTGCCGGCCTGCCCCGCAACCGCGCGCACATATCCCGAGACCTCGACGCTGTTCAGCGAATTCAGCACCGCGCGTTCCACGTCCTCGCCCATCCAGGCAAACAGCGACGCCATCGCCGAGGGCGCGCGCTCGGCATAGGAAAGCGTCGTGCCCAGCACTGTGTTCAGCTGCGCCAGCAGGATCGACGACAGGATCAGAAGCGCGGTCGAGATCAGCAGAAGCGCCGCAAGCGATGCCAGCCAGTTGGGAATGCGGAACCGCCCGATGCGCTGTCGCGCGATCAGGCGGATCACGTCGGATGTCAGCGTGAACAGGATCACCGCCACGGCCAGCGAGATCAGGATGAACCGGGCCTGCACAAGCAGGAACAGAACGACCGCGAAGGCGATGATCACCAGCGCGACGGTCCGAACCTGAGAATATTTCGGTGTGTCCCCCAATTGGCCTTTCAACGGTCCCAGTTCCTTAAGCTTACCCGCTGTCATATTCCCTCTTGCCTTCGGCGGCAATCGCCGCCCGTCTACGGTGGCCTACGCCGTTTGCCACCCGGCGCATCTTCCATGCTGCGACCAGATGTCCATACCCGCCCGGTCAATTCCGGGCATCCCCGAAGATAGCTGGCCCCCGGCCCGACACCCGCGTCAACTCCGGCTCGGAGAATTTTCGCCGATTACCCGCATGTTGCCCGGATTCTGCCCGTCATTTCTACATCGCGGCTGGGAATATTCCCAATCCCGCTCTAGTCTGAAACCCTGGGGGGAAGAAGGCCTGACATTAGCAAGGCTTTGCGCGAACCTCATCCAGCGGAAGAATCCGGGACTGTCGCGTGTCCCGCAATCGGAGCCGACCCTTTGCTCAAACCTCGTACTGTTACGCCTTGGTTGATCGTTCTACCCCTGCTGCTGCTGGCCCGGCCCGTGCTGGGGGTCGAAGCCGCCGTCCAGGTCCGTGGCGCTCCGCAGGAGGAAACACTGGGCAAGTTCCTCAGCCGCTCGTCCTTGTCGGTCGAAACCGCCGAGAACGAAGAGGCGACCGCGCAGGACATTCTTGCCGCCGCGCGGGCCGATTACGCCCGGATGGTCGGCGCGCTCTACGAGGCGGGATATTACGGCGGCGTCGTCAGCATCCGCGTGGACGGACGCGAAGCCGCCGACATCTCGCCCATCGCGGGCCCCTCGCGCGTCAACCGCGTGGATGTCATCGTGCAGCCCGGACCGCCCTTCACCTTTTCCCGCGCAGGTATCGCCCCCGTCGCCCCCGGCACGGAACTGCCCGAGGGCTACGCCGTGGGCAAGCGCGCGGGCTCGGCCTATATCGGCGACGCAGCCGAGGCCGGGGTCGAGGGCTGGCGCGACGTGGGCCATGCCAAGGCCGCCGTGACCGGTCAGGCAATCACCGCCAACCACCGCAATTCCACGCTGTCTTCCGACATCCGCCTGTCGCCCGGCCCCCGCCTGCGGTTCGGTGACCTCGTGGTGACCCGCCCCAGCGCCGTCCGCGCCAGCCGCATCCGCGAAATCGCCGGCCTTCCAACCGGCCAGGTCTTTTCCCCCGAAGAGCTTGAAGATGCCAGCCGCCGCCTGCGCCGCACCGGTGCCTTCAGCTCCGTCGTCCTGAAAGAGGCAACCGTTCCCGGCCCCGGCGACACCCTCGACATCCAGGCCGAGGTGATCGACGCCAAGCCGCGCCGCATCGGTTTTGGCGCCGAAATCGCCTCGCTCGAGGGGCTCACGCTCAGCGGGTTCTGGCTGCACCGGAACCTGTTCGGCGGGGCGGAACGGCTTCGGATCGAGGGCGAGGTCGGCGGCATCGGCGGCGACTCGGGCGGCATCGACTACAAGCTCAGCGCCCGCTACGAGCGTCCGGCGACCTTCACCCCAGACACCACCGCCTTTCTCATGGCCCGGGCCGAGGAACTGGACGAAGAGGAATATCGCCAGCGCACCTTCGAAATCGGGGGCGGCCTGTCGCACATTTTCTCCGAAGAGCTGGAGGGCGAGCTCGGCATCGCCTACCAGTATTCCGAGATCGACGACGATCTGGGCTCACGGACGAACCAGCTCCTTCTGCTGCCCGGCAAGCTGACATTCGACAACCGCGACGAGCCGCTCAACGCGACCGAAGGCTACTATCTCGGCCTCGAGGCCACGCCGTTTCTCGCGCTCGACGCGGGCGATCCGGCCTTCCGCCTCTATGCCGACGCCCGCACATACGTGGGCCTGGGCGAAAGCGACACGATCGTCCTGGCAGGTCGCGCACAGCTTGGCTCGGTCGCCGGGGCCTCTCTGCTGGACGTGCCCCCGGACATGCTGTTCTTCTCGGGTGGCTCCAACACCGTGCGCGGGCAGCCCTACCAGTCGCTCGGCGTCGATCTTGGCGGCGGCAACACCAGCGGCGGCCGCTCGTTCTTCGCCTTTTCCGGCGAAGTCCGCGCGAACGTGGCCGACAGCTGGCAGGTGGTCGGTTTCGCCGATACCGGCTATGTGGGCCGCGACAGCTGGGGCACCGAGAACGGTGACTGGCATTCCGGCGCCGGCTTCGGCGTCCGCTACGTTACCGCCATCGGGCCGATCCGCTTTGACGTGGCAACCCCGCTCGATGGCGACGCGGGTGAAGATTACGAGTTTTACATCGGTATCGGGCAGGCTTTCTGATGCGCCTTCTGGCTTCCATCCTTCTCATCCTCACTTTCGGTCTCGCCACGCCCTTGCTGGCCCAGGACCAGGCCGAAGAGGACAAGAGCTTCATCGAGAACTGGCTGCAGGACAACCTGTCCGAGGCCGGCCGCAGCGTCACCGTGACCGGCTTCCGCGGCGCCCTGTCGTCGAACGCCACGCTCGAAACCCTGACCATCGCGGATGACGACGGTGTCTGGCTGACCATGCGCGGTGCGTCCCTGGTCTGGTCGCGGTCAGCCCTGCTGCGCGGCCGCCTCGACGTCACGGAACTGTCGGCCGAGGAAATCATTCTGGAACGCCTGCCGGCCACCGGCGAGGGCGTCAGCACCCAAGATGCCGAGGCGACGCAGTTCGCCCTGCCCGACCTGCCGGTCTCGGTCGAGATCGAACAGGTCCAGATCGAGTCGATCGAGCTCGGCGAATCCGTGCTGGGGGAACCCGCGCGGCTCTCGCTGGAAGGCAACGTATCGCTGGCCGATGGCGAAGGTGCCGCCACACTCGCGATCCAGCGCCTGGACCGTGACGACAGCCTGACCTTCGAAGGCGCGTTTTCCAACGAAACCCGGGTGCTGTCGCTGAATCTCGATTTTCAGGAAGGGCGCGAGGGCATCGTGTCGACGCTGCTCGGCATTCCCGACACCCCCGCCCTGCGCCTGCAGGTCACCGGCGAAGCACCACTGTCCGACTACACCGCCCGCATCGCGCTCAGCTCCGATGGCCAGCGCCGTTTCGGTGGCGGCGTTAGCCTTGCCGCGATCGACGGGGACGATACCCAAGGCTACACCTTTTCCGCCAACCTCGACGGCGACCTGCGCCCCCTCTTCGAGGATCAGTTCAAGCCCTTCTTCGGCGAGACTACCACCCTGTTGGTTGCCGGCCAGACAGAGGCCAGCGGACGCCTGGTCCTCGACGAACTAGAACTCGCCTCCGAGGCGCTGGACCTGCGGGGCAACCTCGCGCTCTCGGCCTCCGGCTGGCCGGAGACGCTTCAGCTTCGGGGCCGCCTCGGCACTGATGACGGAGACATCGTTCGCCTTCCCATCTCCGGCGCGGCCACGACCCTGCAAAGCGCCCGCATTACCGCCAGCTTCGACGCGGCGCAGGACGATCGCTGGCAGGCCGAGGCGCGCGTCGTCGACCTTGTGCGCGACGGCCTGACGGTCGATCTCGCCACCCTGTCGGGTGACGGCCGGATCACCGATGCGCCCGACCGCTCGTTTTCCGGCGACCTGACATTCCAGACCGAAGGCGTCGAACACTCCGACGAGGCGCTGGCCCGCGCCATCGGCCCCGGGCCTTCCGGCACCATGAGCCTTGCCTCCCGCCCCGACGAACCGCTGATCATCGAGGCGCTCAATGTCGAAAGCGGTGATGTCACGCTCTCCGCCAGCGGCCAGCTGGAAAACCTCGAAGACGGGTTTCCCTTTACCGGCAGCGCGACGGTAAACACCGCCGACCTGTCCCGGTTCGCCGCGATCGCCAACCGCGACATCTCGGGCGCGGCCAATGCCACGCTCGAAGGCACCGGCACGCTTCTGGGCGGCGCCTTCGACATCGAGGTCGAGGCCGAAACGACCGATCTCGCCATCGGCCAGCCGCGCCTCGACCCGCTGATGACCGGCCGGGGAACCCTGTCGCTCGCCGCGCGCCGCGACACCACCGGCACCGTGCTGGAACGCTTGACCATCCAGACGCAGGCCCTCGCCGCCAACGCCTCGGGCCGCCTCGACACGAACGAAGGCCTGCTCGACCTCGAGGCGCGGCTGGAAAACGTCGCGCAGATAGAACCAGGCCTGTCCGGTCCGGCAACGCTGACCACCTCCGTCAACTGGAACTCTGGCGACGCCCTCAATATCTCCAGCCTCGAAGCCACGCTTGCCGATGCCACGCTGACCGGCAGCGGCGCGGTCTTCCCCGAGAACCCGAACCTGCCCGCCGAAGGCAAGATCACCCTCGCGGCCACGGACCTGTCGCGCTTTGCCACCCTTGCCGGGCGCGAGCTTGATGGCGCGGCAACCGTCGTGGTCGAGGGCAGCGGACGCATTCGCGGCGGCGCCTTCGACATCACGCTCGACGCCGAGACGCAGAATGTCGAAGTCGGCGACGAGCGGCTGAATGCCCTCTTGGAAGGGGCTGGCACGCTCTCGATCGCCGCGCAGCGCGACACCGACGGCACCGTGCTCGACCGGTTTTCGGTTCGCACCCCGGCGCTCGAGGCCGACGCCTCGGGCCGGCTCGACTCCGACGATGGAGAGCTTGCCCTCAAGGCCGCCATCGCCGACCTGGCCCGGATCGACCCGCGCATGTCCGGGCCCGCCACGCTCGACACCGCAGCCACCTGGGAAAAGGGCGGCGCGGTGACCGTCTCGCGGCTCGAAGCCTCGGGCGCGGGCACGACCCTCTCGGCCACCGGCGCCGCCTTCCCCGAGGACTCTCTTCTGCCGGTCGAAGGCCAGATGACCCTCAACGCAAGCGATCTGTCGCGCCTCGCGCCGCTCTTAAACCGCCCGGTGACAGGCACGCTTGACATGACGCTCGAAGGCCGGGGGCAGGTGCGCGGCCGCACGCTCGATATCACCACCGAAATCGACGGCTCGAACCTGCGCACCGGGATTGCCCAGCTCGATCAGCTTATCGCCGGCAGCATCGACGCCCGCGCCTCTGTCGCCTTGGGCGAGGACGCGCCCGGCATCCGGTATATCGATATCCGGACGCCCCGCGTCACCGTCGATGCCGAAGGCAGCGGCCCCGGCGCGCCCGTCAACCTGTCGGCCCGGCTGGCCGATCTGGGCATCTTCGTGCCCGCCTTTCCCGGTCCGGTCACGGCCAACGGCACGATCACCATCGTCGACCGCACTGGCGAACAGGTCCGCCTGGCCGTCAATGCCACCGGCCCCGGCGGCACCTCCGCGCGTGTCAACGGATCGATCAACGGCTACGGCAACAGCCTCGATCTCGACGTGAACGGCGCTGCGCCGCTTGCGCTGGCCAACCCGTTCCTGGCGCCGCGCTCCATCACCGGCCTCGCCAATTTCGACCTCAGCGTCAACGGCCCGCCCGCCCTGAGTTCCCTGTCGGGGGTCATTAACGTCTCGGATGGCCGCTTCGCCCTGCCCTCCCTCTCGACCGCGATCACCGGCATCAACGGCGCCGTCCGCCTGGCCTCGGGCCGGGCCGAGACGGACGTCACCGCCTCGATGGGCACCGGCGGCAGTTTCCGGGTGCGCGGACCGATCACGCTCTCTGCGCCGTTCAACGCCAATCTCGAAGCCGCGCTCAACGATCTCGTCGTCACCGATCCCGACCTTTACACGACCACCCTGTCGGGCCAGGTCGGCATCAACGGCCCCCTGACCGGCGGCGCCACCATCGGCGGCACCGTCAACCTGGGCCGGACCGAATTGCGCGTGCCCTCGGGCAGCGGCACGCGTACCCCCGGCGACATCCCGGAAATCACCCATATCGGCGAACCCGGCGCCGTGCGCCAGACCCGCGCCCGCGCCGGAATCATCGGGCAGGAGCGCAGCACACCCGTCGCCTTTCCGCTCGACCTGACGATCAACGCGCCAAACCGCATCTTCGTGCGCGGCCGCGGCCTCGACGCCGAACTCGGCGGCAACCTCCGCCTGCGCGGCACCACCGCAGACGTTGTCCCCAGCGGCCTCTTCGAACTCATTCGCGGGCGTCTCGATATCCTCGGTCGCCGCCTCGAACTGACCGAAGGCCTGATCGACCTGCGCGGCGCGCTCGACCCCTATCTGCGCTTCGTCGCAGAGACCGAGAACGACGGCATCCTCGTGCGCACCATCATCGAAGGTCTGGCAAGCTCGCCCGAGGTCACGTTCGAATCCGTGCCCGACCTGCCGCAGGACGAGGCCGTGGCGCAATTGCTGTTCGGGCGCGGGATCGATGATATATCCGCCTTCCAGGCGGCCCAGCTGGTGGCCGCGGCCGCAACTCTGGCGGGCCAGCGGTCAGGCGGGCTGGACATTCGCGGTGCGCTCGGCCTCAGCGATCTCGACGTGTCGACTTCCGCGGACGGCGCGACCGAGGTCAGCGCCGGCGCCTACCTGTCCGAAAACCTCTATTCCGAAGTCACCGCCGACAGCGAGGGCAACCAGGAAATCAACCTCAACCTCGACATCGGCAGGAACGTCACCGTCAAGGGATCGACCAGCACGACCGGCAACACCGGCCTCGGCATCTTCTTCGAAAAGGATTATTGAGCGGACAAGTCGGGCGCGTCGGGCGCCAGCAGCTTCGCAATCTCCCTGAACCGCGCGGCCAGCGGGCTGGTCCGGCGCCAGACCATCCCGACCCGGCGCGTGGGTTCAGGCGCGCGGAACCGCCCCACCGATACCGGAGCGGACCGCGTTTCCACCGGCACGGCCATCTCGGGGATCAGCGTGATGCCCATTCCCGCCCCGACCATCTGCACCAGCGTGGACAGTGACGTGCCCTCCAGCCCGTCACGGGGTCCACCACCGGGAATATTGCAAAAGGACAGCGCCTGATCGCGGAAACAATGCCCCTCCTCCAGCAGCAAGAGCCGCCGCCTGTGCAGCTCCGTCACTTCCGGAACCTCATCCTCCGATTCCGCCAAAGGGCGGATCAGCACCATCGCCTCGTCGAAAACCGCCATCTCCTCCAGCGACCGCTCCGAGACCGGCAGCGCCACGATGGCAAGGTCCAGCCCGCCCTCTCCCAGTTCCGAGATCAGGCGCGGCGTGATGCTTTCGCGCACTTGCACGTCAAGATCCGGAAACGCCCCGTGCAACCGCGTCAGAAACTGCGGCAGCAGGTAAGGCGCGATGGTCGGGATCACCCCCAGCCGCAGCCGCCCGCTCAGACCCTCCTGCGCCTTGCGCGCAAGATCGGACAACTCGTCGACCGACCTCAGGATCTCTTTCACCCTCTCGGCGAACTCCACCCCCAGCCCGGTCAGCCGCACCTCGCGCGTCGTGCGTTCGAACAGCGCCGCCCCCGCGGCCGCCTCCAGCGCCTTGATCTGCACCGACAATGCCGGCTGCGTCACCGCGCACAGGTCCGCGGCCTGCCCGAAATGGCCCACACGGGCCAGCACCTCGAAATAGCGCAATTGTTTGAGCGAGATATTTTTCATAAATTAAAATTATCAATCTAATCAATAAATGCAACTTATTCTCATTGAACCACCTTGCTATGGTCTGCGCGGAGGAGCGAATCCCGCGTTGCATCACCCGCCGCAATGCTTACGTGTTCTTCCGCAGCAATCGGCCCGAAGCACAGGCATCCGGGCACAGTCAGACAGCAAACCCTGGGAGATACTCAATGGACGGCAACGATCTCGAAAACTCCGGCAAATGCCCGGTCATGCATGGTGCGACCCGGTTCAGCGTCCGGTCCAACCGCGATTGGTGGCCGAACCAGCTGAACCTAAAGATCCTGCATCAGAACACCCCTGAATCCGATCCCATGGGCGCGGATTTCAGCTATGCCGAAGCCTTCAAGGGCCTCGACATGGACGCGCTGAAAAAAGACCTGCACGCCCTGATGACCGACAGCCAGGACTGGTGGCCGGCGGACTATGGCCACTACGGCGGGTTCTTCATCCGCATGGCATGGCACTCGGCGGGCACCTACCGCACCTCCGACGGCCGCGGCGGCTCGCGCTCGGGCACCCAGCGCTTTGCCCCGCTCAACAGCTGGCCCGACAACGGCAACCTCGACAAGGCCCGCCGCCTGCTCTGGCCGCTGAAACAGAAATACGGAAATGCCATTTCCTGGGCCGACCTGATGATCCTCGCCGGCAACGTGGCCATCGAATCCATGGGCGGCCCGATCTTCGGCTTCGGCGGCGGCCGCAAGGACGTATTTGAGCCCGAGGAAGACGTGTATTGGGGGTCCGAAACCGAATGGCTCGCCACGTCCGACAAGCCCAACAGCCGATATTCCGGCGAACGCAAGCTGGAAGACCCGCTTGCCGCCGTGCAGATGGGCCTGATCTACGTCAACCCCGAAGGCCCCGACGGCGAACCCGATCCGCTGGCCTCGGGCCGTGACATCCGCGAGACCTTTGCACGCATGGCCATGAACGACTACGAGACCGTCGCCCTGACGGCCGGGGGCCACACCTTCGGCAAGGCGCATGGCGCCGGCGACCCCTCGCATGTGGGCAACGAACCCGAAGGCGGCGCGATGGAGGCGCAGGGCTTCGGCTGGCTCTCGACCTACGGCTCGGGCAAGGGCCGCGACGCCATCACCTCGGGCATCGAGGGCGCCTGGACGCCCAACCCCACCAAGTGGGACATGGGCTATTTCGACGTGCTCTTCGGTTACGAATGGGAGCTGACCAAAAGCCCCGCCGGCGCGTGGCAATGGCAGCCCAAGGACCAGAAACCCGAGGATATGGCCCCCGATCCGGAAGATCCCTCGACCCGCAACCAGCACATCATGATGACCACCGCCGACATGGCGATGCGCATGGACCCCGAGTACGAGAAGATCTCGCGCCATTTCCACGCCAACCCCGAGGAATTCGCCGATGCCTTCGCCCGCGCGTGGTTCAAGCTCACGCACCGCGATATGGGCCCGCGCAACATGTATCTCGGCTCGGAAGTGCCCGACGAGGTGCTGATCTGGCAGGATCCGGTGCCCGAAGTCGACCATCCGCTCGTCGACGACGCTGACGTGGCCGCACTCAAGGCGAAGGTGCGCGATTCCGGCCTCTCGATCTCGGAACTGGCCTATACCGCATGGTCCTCGGCCTCGACCTTCCGCGGCTCCGACATGCGCGGCGGTGCCAACGGCGCGCGCATCCGACTGGCCCCGCAAAAGGACTGGGAGGTCAACCAGCCCGAGCAGCTGGCCAAGGTCCTCAAGGTGCTCGAAGGCATCAAGGCCGACTTCGACGCCTCCGCGCAGGGCGGCAAGAAGATCTCGCTCGCGGACCTGATCGTGCTGGCCGGCAACGCGGCGGTCGAGGCTGCGGCCAAGGCCGGAGGTCACGACGTCACCGTCCCCTTCACCCCGGGCCGCACCGACGCCACCGACGAGATGACCGACGCGGACTCCTTCGAGATCATGGAGCCGCAGGCCGACGGCTTCCGCAACTACCTCTCGGGTGACTTCACCGTCTCATCGGAGGAACTGATGGTCGACCGCGCGCATCTTCTGGGCCTGTCGGCGCCGCAGATGACCGTTCTCATCGGCGGCTTGCGGACGCTGGGCGCAAACTACGGCGGCACGGCGCATGGCGTCTTCACCGACCGGCCCGGCATCCTCAGCAACGACTTCTTCGTCAACCTGATGGACATGGGCACCGTCTGGGAGGCCACCGATGACAAGGGCATGACCTTCGTCGGCAAGGACCGCAAGACCGGCGACAAGAAGTGGGACGCGACCCGCTGCGACCTCGTCTTCGGCTCCAACTCGCAACTGCGCGCCCAGGCCGAGGTCTATGCCCAGGCCGATAATGGCGGCAAGTTCGTCAAGGACTTCGTCAAGGCATGGGCCAAGGTGATGGACGCCGACCGGGTGCAGCCGGGCTAAGCCACTGACCCTTTGCGGAAAAAACATGCGGCGCCTCGGATCACTCCGGGGCGCCGTCGACATTTGGGAACCACCCCCTGCGCGAACTGTCGCACCCCGTCCCCGGCGGTCATCCAACCCCGCCGCCCGCACGTATCACGTGCAGAGAGGATGATATGACAAAGCTACCCAAAGACACCACGCTGCTGATCGTCGAGAATGACGACGTCTTCCGCGAGCAATTGTCCAAGGTCATGGCCAGCCGCGGCTTCGACCCGATCCCGGCCGCCACCCTGGCCGAGGCCGCCGCCGCGATCGCGGCCCGCCCCCCCGCCTTCGCCATCATCGACCTGCATCTGGGCGAGGGCTCGGGCCTTGAAGTGATCGAGATGCTCAAGAAACAGCGCAAATCGGCCCGCGCGCTCGTCCTGACCGGCTACGGCAACACGCCCACCGCGGTGGCCGCCGTCAAGCTGGGTGCTGTCGACTATCTGGCCAAGCCCGCCGACGGCGACGAGATCGTCGATGCCCTGCTCGCCGCCGAAGGGGTCCAGCCCCCGGCCCCCGAAAACCCGATATCGCCCGAAGAGGCCAGGCGCGTGCACATCGAACGCTTTCTGGAGCGTACCGACGGCAACATCACCAAGACCGCTCAGCTTCTGAACATGCATCGTCGCACGCTTCAGCGGATTCTCAAGCGTGAACCCGAACTGGGAAAGGATCCGGGCTAAGACTGTTCTGCCGGCGCGTTCATCCCTTTCCGCGACCGCTTGCACCGCTCCGAGCAATAGCGCACCTCGTCCCAGACCTTTTCCCATTTCTTGCGCCAGGCGAAAGGCCGGCCGCATGCCGCGCAGACCTTCGTCGGCAGCTCCGATTTGCGCCGCATTTTCATGGCCTTCCCACCCCTTGAACGATCCTGCCAGGCCGAACAACCTAGATCACTTTCCCGCCGGATCATGCCCATCCTGCCGGTTTGCTCTTCCGTTTTTCACGTGACGTCAAGGCATCTTCCCATTCGATTGCTTGCAGCGCCGGAACACTCCGGTATGGTTTCGGGATCAGCCCGAGGATCAACCCGGGCGATATCCAGGGAGATATTCATGAAAACCAACACCGTCCTTGCCGCAGCCCTGCTCGCCTCCACGGCGATGACCGGCGCCTCGGCCGAAACGCTGCGTTGGGCCCGCGCGGGCGACTCGCTCACGCTCGACCCCCATGCCCAGAACGAGGGGCCGACCCACACGCTCTCGCACCAGATCTACGAGCCGCTGATCATCCGCGACCACTCGGGCGAGTTCCAGGCCGCTCTGGCGACCGACTGGGCGCCGAAAGAGGACGACCCGAACGTCTGGGTCTTCAACCTGCGCCAGGGCGTAACCTATCACGACGGCGCCGACTTCACCGCCGAGGACGTGGTGTTTTCGATCAACCGCGCCAAGTCGGAAACGTCGGCGATGAAGGAACTCCTGACCTCGATCAAAGAGGTGCGCGCCGTTGACGACCACACCGTCGAATTCGTCACCGACGGCCCCAACCCGATCCTTCCGGCCAACCTCACCAACCTCTTCATGATGGACAAGGGCTGGGCCGAGGAAAATGACGCCGTCGCCGTGCAGGACGTCGCCGGCGGCGAAACCACCTTCGCCTCGTCCAACACCAACGGCACCGGCGCCTTTACCCTGGTCAGCCGCGAACCCGACGTGAAGACCGTGCTGGAAGCGAACGAGAATTACTGGGGCAAGGACGAGTTTCCCCTCGACGTGACCGAAATCGTCTACACGCCGATCCAGAACGCCGCCACCCGCGTGGCCGCCCTTCTCTCGGGCGAGGTCGACTTCATCCAGGACGTGCCGGTGCAGGACCTTGGCCGCGTCGGCGACACGGACGGCCTCGTGGTCAAGACCGCGCCGCAGAACCGGGTGATCTTCTTCGGCATGAACATGGGCGCCGACGATATCCAGAACGACGACGTCGATGGCGCCAACCCGCTGGCCGACGCCAAGGTGCGCAAGGCGATGTCCATGGCCATCAACCGCGACGCCATCAAGAAGGTCGTCATGCGCGAGCAATCCCAGCCCGCCGGCATGATCGCCCCGCCCTTCGTCAACGGCTGGAACGAAGAGATGGACAGCAGCGCCACCACCGACATCGAGGCCGCCAAGGCCCTGATGGAAGAGGCCGGCTACGGCGACGGCTTCAGCATCCAGCTCGACTGCCCGAACGACCGCTATGTCAACGACGAGGCGATCTGCCAGGCCGCCGTGGGCATGCTGGCGCAGATCGGCGTCACCGTGAACCTTGATGCCAAGCCCAAGGCACAGCATTTCCCGCTGATCGAGAACGGCGAGACGGATTTCTACATGCTGGGCTGGGGCGTTCCGACCTACGATTCGGAATACATCTTCAACTTCCTCGTCCACACCCGCGGCGGCGAGCGCGGCAGCTGGAACGGCACGGGCTATTCCAACTCCGATATCGACGCCAAGATCGTCAGCCTCGCCTCCGAGACAGATCTTGACGCGCGCAATGCCACGATCAACGAGATCTGGCAGGTGGTTCAGGACGAACAGCTCTACATCCCGATCCACCACCAGGTGCTGAACTGGGGCATGACCGACGCGGTCGGCACCGAGGTCAGCCCCGAGGACGATCCCAAGTTCAAGTTCTTCGAGATGAACTAAGCCAATCGCGGGCGGCCTTTCGGGGCCGCCCGCCGTCACAGCCAGCAAAACAACCGCGCGTGACGACCGCTTCGGGGACGAAACATGCTAGCTTACATCATCCGGCGCGTGGCCCAGTCCGTGCTCGTGCTTCTCGTGGTGGGCCTCGTGGCCTTCGCCATGTTCCGATTTGTCGGCGATCCGGTCGACAACATGCTCGGCCAGGAACGCACCGTCGCCGATATCGAGCGTCTGCGCTCCGAACTCGGCCTCGATCAGAATTTCGTAGTCCAGTACTACAAGTTCCTGACCAACGCCGTTCAGGGCAATTTCGGCCTCAGCTACCGGCAGGGGCGGCCCGTGGCCGACATCCTGATCGAACGCCTGCCCGCCACGCTTGAACTCGCATTCGTATCCGGCCTGCTGGCGCTGGTCGGGGGCATCGCGCTCGGCATCTACACCGCGATCCGAAGGCGCGGGATATCGGCGAACGCGATCATGACAGCCTCGCTCATCGGGGTCTCGCTGCCGACATTCCTGATCGGAATCCTGCTGATCTACGTCTTTTCCGTCGAGCTTGGCTGGCTGCCCAGTTTCGGGCGCGGCGAGGTCACCTGGGTCAACGGCTGGTCCACCGGGTTCCTGACGAAATCCGGCCTCCAGGCGCTGATCCTGCCCGCCATCACGCTGGGCCTCTACCAAATGACGCTGATCATGCGGCTGGTGCGCACCGAGATGCTCGAGGTGCTTCGCATGGATTACGTCCGCTTCGCCCGTGCGCGTGGCATTCGCGAGCGCTCGATCAACTTCCGCCACGCGCTGAAGAACACGCTTGTGCCCGTCATCACCATCACCGGGCTTCAGCTGGGCAGTATCATCGCCTTCGCCATCATCACCGAAACCGTGTTCCAGTGGCCCGGCGTCGGGCTCTTGTTCATCAACGCGATCCAGTTCGTCGACATCCCCGTCATGGCCGCCTACCTGATGATGATCTCCGTCATGTTCGTGGGCATCAACCTCATCGTCGACATGCTCTATTTCGCGATCGACCCGCGCCTGCGCGTCGACCGTAGCGCTGCAGGAGGCCACTGATGACCGATACCCCCGTCACATCCCCTGCCGCCAAGGTCCGCGACAGCCGCTTCCGCCGCATCTGGGAAAGCGACTTTATCTGGTCCTTCCGGCACGCCCCGGTGGCCATCGCCTCCTTCGCCGTGGTGCTGATCCTGATCCTTTCGGCCATCTTCGCGCCGCTTATCGCGCCCTTCGATCCGTTCAACCCGGCCTCGCTCAACCTGATGAACGGCTTCACGCCGCCGGGCGAGGCCAATGCCTTTACCGGCGACACCTTCTTTCTGGGCACCGACGACCAGGGCCGCGACGTGTTTTCCACGATCCTTTACGGAATGCGCATCTCGCTTTTCGTGGGCTTCGCGGCGGTGTTCCTCGCCATGCTGATCGGCGTCACGCTTGGCCTCATCGCGGGCTACGTGGGCGGCTGGACCGAGACGATCATCATGCGCATCGCCGATGTACAGCTGACCTTCCCGGCCATTCTTGTGGCCATGCTGATCTTCGGCATCGCCAAGGGCATCACGCCGCCCGCCTATCGCGACCAGATGGCGATCTGGGTGCTGATCCTTGCCATCGGCCTTTCCGACTGGGTGCAATTCGCCCGCGTCGTGCGCGGCACGACACTGGTGGAAAAGAACAAGGAATACGTCCAGGCCGCCCGCCTGATCGGCCGCTCTCCCTTCATCATCATGCTCAGGCATATCCTGCCCAACGTGCTGAACCCGGTGCTGGTCATCGCCACGATCAGCCTCGCACTCGCCATCATCGCCGAGGCCACGCTCAGCTTCCTCGGCGTCGGCGCGCCCCCCACGAAACCGTCGCTCGGCACGCTCATCCGCATCGGGCAGGAGTTCATGTTCTCCGGCGAATGGTGGATCCTGCTGTTCCCCGCGGGCACGCTGCTGGCGCTGGCGCTGTCGATCAACCTCTTGGGCGACTGGCTGCGTGATGCATTGAACCCGAGGCTCAGATGACGGTCTCGCCTGCGCATACCTCGCATCGCGCCGCGCGGTCATTTCTCCCCGTCGTCGGCCTCGTCGATGCACCAGCGGTCGCCGACCGCGACCCATTGGACGTCGCCCTCTGTGGCGTGAACCGTCACCGTGCCCGCCTCCGTCGACAAAATGCTCGCGCCGATCGTCGTCAGGAACAGCGCAAACGCTTCGCTGGTCAAACACATGACAGACCTCCGTCGGACCTGCGCCTCATCGACCCCTTCAGGGCCTCTTGCAATCATGCAACGGCGCCCACGTCCCATTGGTTAAGATACAGTGCGCCGCCCGAATGTCCCGAAAACCAGGGGCAACTCTCCGTGAAGACTGCGAAAGGTCGCCCCGCATGACAGACACTCCCGTCCTCTCCGTCCGCGACCTGACCGTGGAAATCCCCACCCGCCACGGCATCCTGCGCCCCGTCGACCAGGTCAGCTACGACATCCGCGCCGGCGAAATCCTTGGCGTGGTGGGCGAATCCGGCGCCGGCAAATCCATGACCGGCAACGCCGTCATCGGCCTTCTGGACCCGCCCGCCCGCATCACCGGAGGCGAGGTCCTGCTCAAGGGCGAACCCATCCACGACATCCCGCGCGCCAGGCTGCGCCGCCTGCGGGGCAAGCATATGGGCATGATCTTCCAGGATCCGCTCACCTCGCTCAACCCGCTTCTGACCATCGGCGACCAGCTGACCGAGACCATCACCGAGCACCTGAACGTCGGCCAGGACGAGGCTCGCAAACGCGCCATCGCGGCGCTCGACGAGGTCGGCATCCCCGCCGCCTCGGCCCGCATCGGCAGCTACCCGCACGAGTTTTCCGGCGGGATGCGCCAGCGCGTGGTGATCGCCCTCGCCCTCTGCGCCGAGCCGGAGCTGGTCATCGCCGACGAGCCCACCACCGCGCTCGACGTCTCGGTCCAGGCCCAGATCGTATCCCTTCTGAAACGCCTCTGCCGCGAACGCGGCGTGGCCGTCATGCTGGTCACCCACGACATGGGCGTGATCGCCGAGGCCGCAGACCGCGTCGCCGTCATGTATGCCGGCCGCCTGGCCGAGCTTGGCCCGGTGCGCGAGGTCATCACCAACGCCCACCACCCCTATACCGCGGGCCTCATGGCCTCGACCCCGCTGGCCAGCGTGGGGCAAAAGCGTCTGAAACAGATCCCCGGCGCCATGCCCCGCCTTGGCGCCCTGCCGGACGGCTGCGCCTTCCACCCGCGCTGTGAATACGCGCAGGACAAGTGCCGTCGCGATCCCGGCCCCAGCCTGCAGGCCTGCGATGGCCGCGCCGCCTGCTGGTTTCCCCTCGGCACCACGCAAAAGGAGGACACCGTCGCATGAGCGCCCTGATCTCCATCCGCAACCTCACCCGCCGCTTCGACGTCTCGAAACCCTGGCTCAACCGCGTGATCGAGCGGCTGCCCAAGGCCTATCTCACCGCCGTCTCCGACGTCTCCTTCGATATCGAGGAAAACAGCGTCTACGCCCTCGTCGGCGAAAGCGGCTCGGGCAAGTCCACCATCGGCAAGATCGTCGTCGGCCTCACGCCACCCTCCGAGGGCAGCGTGAAGATCAACGGCACCGATCTGGCCACCGAAACCGATGCCGCGAAAATCGAGGCCGTCCGCGCCGATATCCAGATGATCTTTCAGGATCCCTTTGCCTCGCTCAACCCACGCTGGCGGGTGCGCGACATCATCGCCGAACCCGTCGCGGCCAAGGGCGGCGACACCGCCGGACTTGCCGAACGCCTGCTGGAACAGGTCGGCCTCTCCGCCGCCGACGCCTCGAAATACCCGCACGAGTTCTCTGGCGGTCAGCGCCAGCGGATCTGCATCGCCCGCGCGCTCGCTTCCGAACCCAAGATCATCGTCTGCGACGAGCCCACCTCCGCGCTCGACGTCTCGGTGCAAAGCCAGGTCCTCAACCTCATGTCCGACCTGCGCGAGGAGTTCGGCCTTACCTATCTCTTCATCAGCCACGACCTGACCGTGGTGCGCCACATGGCCGACCGCATCGGCGTGCTCTATCTCGGCCGGCTGGTCGAGGAAGCCCCCCGCGACGCGCTCTTCACCGATCCCAAGCATCCCTACACCCAGATGCTCTTCGACGCGGCCCCGCGCATGGATGCCTTCGGGCGCGAGGTCGATCCCCCCAAGGGCGAGATCCCCGACGCGATCAATCCGCCCCCGGGCTGCGCCTTTCACCCGCGCTGCCCCATCGCCATCGACCGGTGCAGCCGGGAACGCCCCGAAATGCGCCTCCTGGGCCAGACCCGCGTCGCCTGCCACCGCGCGGAATAGGCCGCATCGCGTTGCTTCAGGCAAGGCTATGAAACCGCGCGTCGGGCGCGCCAGGCCGGCCTGTTGATCAGGGCGGCCGGGACTTAGGTATTAACACATATTGGAAATATCACTTTACCAATTTGCCGGTTTGCCATTACGCTCGGACGCGTCGGAAACCTGAAAATACAGGACCGGCGCAAATGGGAGGAACTACATGACCAACAAATTGACCACGCGGCGCAATGCGCTGCGCACCATTGCCGGTGCAGGGGCCGCGACTCTGGCGGCCCCGCATGTTGCCGGCGCGCAGGCCAACGGCACCACATGGAAGATCCAGACAAGCTGGCCCGGTGGCGCGGGCCTTCAGATTTTCAAGGACTGGTGCGGCACCATCGCCGAAAAGACCGGCGGCGAGCTGACATTCCAGCCCTTCGGCGCCAATGACGTCGTCGGCGACTTCCAGCTTTACGACG
>JBKAGF010000037.1:0-37573 GCA_046290265.1 Roseovarius sp.
CTCGATCACCTCCGACAGCATGGCCGAGGCAAAGCTCCACACCGCGTCCACATCCGCATGTCCGGCGAGGTGCGGCGCCAGCTCCGTCACCGGCCCCACCAGCAGGTTCGCCACGCCCGACGGAACATCCGATGTCTCCAGAACCTGCACCAGGTCCATCGCCGCCAGCGGGAACGGCTCGCTGGCCACAAGCACCGCGCGATTGCCCATCGCCATTGCCGCCCCCAGCACCGAGACCAGCCCCAGCAGGGGCGCCTCGTCCGGGCAGAAGGCCCCGATCACACCCACCGGCTCGCGCAGGGCCAGCGCCATGCCCCGGATCGGCACGTTTACCGCCTCGCCCGCGAACTTGTCCGCCCAGGCCGCATAGCTGAACAGCCGGTCGACGCTCGCCGCGACCTCGCGCGCGCCGCTGCGCCCCCCGGTCATGGCATTCAGCACGCTTGCGAAATCCTGCGCCCGCGCCGACAGGTTCTCGCCCATGTAATACAGGATCTGCGCCCTCACATGGCCGCTGGTCCGGCCCCAGCCCGCGGCGCCGTGCGCCGCCTCCACGGCGTTGCGGATATCCTTGGCATTGGCCACGGGCACCTGGCCCAGGGCCTTTCCGGACCTGCCGTGGACCACCCGCGAATACCCGCCATCGGGCCGCGTCTGCTTGCCCCCGACATACTGCTTCAGCGTCCGGTCGACCGCCTGGCCCTGCACCGCGCCCTTTCCGGTATACGCCTCGACCGGCGCCAATGCCTTGCCACGCCCCGCGGGCGCGAGATAGGCGTCCAGCCCGGCCCAGCCACCTTCACGCCCGAATCCGCTCTCACGGGTCCCGCCGAAGGGCGCCGCGGCATCGAGCATGTTGGCCCCGTTCACCCACACGACGCCCGCCACCAGCTTCGGCGCCACGTCCAGCGCGAGATTGACGTTTTCCGACCAGACCGAGGCCGCCAGCCCATAGCGCGTGTTGTTGGCCAGCGCCACGGCTTCGTCAGGCGTCCGGAACGTGGTCGAGACCAGCACGGGCCCGAATATCTCCTGCTGCATCAGTTCATCAGACGCGGCCAGTCCGCTGATCAGCGTCGGCGGATAGAACGCGCCGCTGTCCGGAAGCCCGTCGGCGCCGGCAACATGGCGGTCGCCGGCCTCGCCGCCCTCGACCATGCCGTGCACCCGCGCCACCTGCGCCGGGTCCACCATTGCGCCCATGTCGATCGACTTGTCCAGCGGATAGCCCACCCGAAGCCGATCCATCCGCGCGCGCAGCCTTGCAAGGAAATCCTCCGCGATGCCCTCCTGTACCAGCAGGCGCGACCCCGCGCAGCAGACCTGCCCGCCATTGAACCAGATCGCGTCGACCAGCCCCTCGATCGCACTGTCCGTATCGGCATCATCGAACACGATGAAGGCGCTCTTGCCGCCCAGTTCCAGCGTCAGCGCCTTGCCCTGTCCTGCGGTCGCTTGCCGGATGTGCCGCCCCACCTCGGTCGATCCGGTGAACGCCACCTTGTCGACGCCCGCGTGCCCGGCCAGCATCGCGCCCACCTCACCGTCGCCGGTGACGATGTTGACCACGCCCGCCGGCACGCCGGCCTGCCGGCAGATATCGGCAAAAAGCAGCGCCGTCAGAGATGTCCACTCGGCGGGTTTCAGTACCACCGTGTTGCCCGCGGCCAGCGCCGGCGCCACCTTCCAGGCCAGCATCAGCAAGGGAAAGTTCCAGGGGATCACCTGTGCGCAGACTCCCTGCGCGCGGCGCCCCGGCCGCTCGGTCCCGATCAACTGCGCCAGGCCCGCATGGTAATAGAAATGCCGGTGCACCAGGGGCACGTCGATGTCCCGGCTTTCGCGGATCGGCTTGCCGCTGTCCAGCGTCTCCAGCACCGCGAAAAGCCGCGCGTTCTTCTGCACCAGCCGCGCCAGCGCGTAAAGATGCCGTGCGCGCCCCGGCCCGCCCAGACGTTCCCATTTCGGCTGCGCCCGGCGCGCGGCGGCGACAGCGGCATCGACATCCTCGGCGCCGCCTTGCGTCAGCAACGCCAGCACCTCGCCGGTGGCCGGGTTCTTCGCCTCGAACCCCTCTCCCGGCACGGTGAAGGCCCCGTCGATGAAATGCCCGAACCGGTCGCCCTGGTCCACCAGCCAGGCATAGGCGTCGGCGGCGCTTTCCGGTGCGGGGCCATAGTCCATGCTCTCGAAGATCTCTTTCACAGTCATGGCTTTTTCTTGGTCCAAATACTCGACTCCATCGCTCACCCCATCCCGTGACGCCAGCTGGCAGAGTATCGCCCGGTGACGTGATGCTCCAGCTGCCGTTCGATATCGCCCAGCAGGCTCGACGCGCCGAAGCGAAAAAGGTCCGGCCGTAGCCACCGGTCGCCCAGTTCCTCCTTGATCATTGCCAGGTAGACCAGCGCCTCCTTCGCCTTCGAGATGCCCCCCGCGGGCTTGTAACCCACCCGGTACCCGGTGGCCGCGTGATAGGCCCGGATCGCCCGCAGCATCACAAGCGTCACCGGCAGCGTCGCGTTCACGCTCTCCTTGCCGGTCGATGTCTTGATGAAATCCGCCCCCGCCATCATGCAGACCTGGCTCGCCCGCGCCACGTTACGCAGGCTGCCCAGCTCTCCGGTGGACAGGATCGCCTTCACATGCGCGGCACCACAGGCCGCGCGAAAGGCGCGCATCTCGTCGTAAAGCGCCTGCCAGTTACCGGTCAGAACGTGCCGGCGCGAGATCACGATATCGATCTCGTCAGCCCCCTCGGCCACGCTCGCCTCGATTTCCGCCAGCCGCAGCGGAAACGGCGAAAGCCCCGCGGGAAACCCGGTGGAAACCGCCGCGACAGGAATGCCGCTGCCTTCCAGCGCCCGTCGCGCCGGCGCGATCATGTCGTGGTAGACACAGACCGCAGCCACGGTCAGCCCGTCCATGCCAAGTGCGCCCAGAAGATCCGCACGCACCGGCTGGCGCGCCTTGGCGCATAACCGGGCAACCCGGCCCGCCGTGTCATCGCCGGCAAGCGTGGTCAGGTCGATGCAACTCACGGCGCGGCACAGCCACGCCGCCTGGTAAGCCTTCTTGACGGTGCGGCGACCGGGCAAGCTGGAGGCGCGCCGCTCGATGGCCGATGCATTGGCCTGCACCGCCATGACCCGGTCAAGGTCCAGCGGCACGCCCGCGTTGCGCGGCTCCAACGCCTGGGGCAGCCGGGACTGCGCGATGTCTGTGAGGGTCGTCATGGGCACCGTTCGAACTTGGGTAAATTATACGAACGGTCGCACGCGGGTCCTGTCTTGGCAAGCCGCCGCAACCTGGCACATCTGCACGAAATCTGCGCGACCACCCCTGCGCCTCCTGCACGGACGCCGGTCAGACTGGTCGGCGAAACACGCACGAAATTGAAAGGAATTCCCATGCGACACACCGCTTTCTTTGCCCCCCGCCGCCCCGGCCCACCGTCGCGCTGGCGCTCCGCGCTCCTGCTCGCGCTGGGGCTTGCCATCCTCTCGGGCCTCGCCCTGTCCGGTGCCACAGGCACGGACGCCCCGGCACGACAGGGCTTTTCGCCGGCAGATCAATCGCCTAGCTTCATGCCCGAAACGGTACGCCTGCGGAAACCTGAATGAGCCATATACTGATCGTAGACGACGACCCCCAGATCCGCGACGTGCTGCGCATCGCCCTGAGAAAGGCCGGGCACGACGTGGCAGAGGCCGGCGACGGCGCCGAGGGGCTGGCCAAGGCCCGCAACGGCAAGGCCGACCTGATCGTTCTGGACATCGGTCTGCCCGAAATGGACGGGCTGGAACTGTGCCGCCGCCTGCGCGCGGACCACGACACGCCGGTCCTGTTCCTGACGGCCCGCGACGAAGAGATCGACCGCGTGCTGGGATTCGAACTGGGCGGCGACGATTACGTGACCAAACCGTTCTCGCCGCGCGAACTGGTGGCCCGCATCCGCGCCATCCTGAAACGCACCGCGCAGGGCCCCGCTTCGCCGGACGTGCCCAGGCCGATGGCGCGCGGGGCGCTTCACCTCGATCCGGCGCGGCACCTTTGCCGTTTCGGCCGCGCAACGGTACCGCTTACCGCGCGCGAGATGTCCCTGCTGGAGCATCTCATGCTCCGCCCCGACCATGTCGCCACAAAGGCGCAGCTGACCGATGCCGTCTACGGTCCCACGATCCATGTGTCGGACCGCACCCTGGACAGTCACCTGCGCAATCTTCGGGCCAAGCTGGCCGAGGCCGGCTGCGACGACGCGATCGAGACGGTCCATGGCGTGGGCATCCGGATGGGCGCATGCCGCCCCGCGTAAGGCACCGCATCCGCCAGAAATGGCGTCCGCCCCTGTCGCTGGTGATCGGCGGCACCCTATCGGCGGTGCTGGTCCTCCCGGTCATCGCCATCGGCTATTTCAAGGTGGCGGGGTTCATCCTTGGCTGGGGCGAGACCACGCTGCTGATCGGGACGCTGGCCGTCGTCACCACCCTGCTTCTTGCGTTTCTTCTGTGGAGACTGGTGCTGCGTCCGGTCTATGCGCTGACCGCACATGCCAATGCGGTCAAGGACGGGCGGGAGGATACGCCACTACCCGCGCATTTCGGCACGCCGGAACTGACGGCGCTGGGCCAGGCCGTGATCGACATGGGCAGCACGCTGCAGGACCGCGAGGCAGGCCTGCGCGCCTATACCAACCACGTCACCCACGAACTGAAATCGCCGTTGACCAGCCTGATCGGCGCTGCCGAACTGCTCGAAGACGACACCCCCGCCGAGGACCGCGCCAAGCTGACGGAAACGATCCGCGTTTCGGCCCAGAAGATGCAAATGCTACTCGATGCCCTTCGCCGGCTCGCCAACGCGCGCGATCCCGTGGGGCGCGGCCCCACCCGGCTGTCCGACGGGTTGCGCCGCGTGACCACGAAGCTGACCTTGGACCTTCGGCAGGACCGTGACGTGCCGCTCGACCCCGAGGCCTTGCATGCCATCCTGACACATCTGGCACAGAATGCGTCCGCGCACGGTGCCACGACGCTTACCATCACGGGCAGCGCGGAGGGATTTGCCGTCCATGACGACGGACCCGGCATTGCAGAAGGCAACCGCGCCCGCATCTTCGAGCCGTTCTTCACGACGCGGCGGGCCAAAGGCGGCACCGGGATGGGCCTTGCCATCGTCCGCACGATGCTGGAGGCCGCGGGAGGGCAAATCGCACTGGTCCCGTCCCCTCGCGGCGCCGCGTTCGAGATCACCTTCGACTGAACGCGAAGCGGGTCATTGTCCCGGTGCGTAGTCCGCCCTTGCCCGCAGCACGAGAACGGCGGCGCAACTCGACAGGCGGGACATGCCGGTGCGGTCCGACAGATATCTCTGGTTCGGCTCGTCCCGGGCCAGTGCCGCCCGCCGCAGCGTCATGATGCGAGCGCGAGGGCTGTTCAGGAACTGCTCCTGCGGGATCGCCTTTTCATAGGGGCTGTCGAGACGCGCAACCTCATAGAATCCCCCGGTCAAGGCAAGGAAAGCCACCGCGCATGATCCGACCTGGCCCGGACATTCGGCCTTGCACAGATCGGCGATGGGACGTGCGGCCAGATCGCTCAGCGCCCAATCCTCGACCGCCCGCCGCCAGCGGTTGCTGGCCGAAAGCTCTCCGAACCCGAAACCCAGGGCAAGGAAGCGGGCCGTCTCCAGCGTTTCGGGATCATCGGCGCTGATCACCGCGTGACCCAGCCCCACCATGTGCCGAAGCGCTGCCATTCCGTCAGCCTGTGGTTCCGGAGTATCGGCCAGAAACGCAAGATAGGGGCGCATCTCCGGCAGTATCGTTTCGCTGGCCACCAGCTTGTCACGTACCGCCCGCGACCCGTAAAGCGCCGCGATCCGCGTAGGATAATCGGTCGCCTGCCGCTCGCCGGCCTGCCACAGGGCAAAATGCGTCTGCAATTGCAGGAATGGCTTGCGCGAGCGCAAAAACATCTCTGCCAGCCGGTTGCCGGCTTTGGCCTCGACCGCCAGCCAGCTGCGGCCAAAGCGCGATGGCGCGGACATGTCCCGGAAAAGGGCGCGCCGCTCGTCGGGCTGCAACCCCATGCGATAGGGCGACGGACCACGGTCCATCGTCTCGATCCGGGCCAGAAGGATCCGGGCATCGGGATGCCCCTCGCGGGCCAGTTCCGCAAGGCTTGGCAGGCTATGCCTGTCGTCGCCCGACAACCACAGCGCCACCGCCTCGTCGAAGACATCCTGCGACAGGGCCGGTCCGCACATTGCCCAGACCAGCAAGACTGCCGCGCAAATTCTTTCGATCACGCCCGGCCTCTTGTCCCGCTGGTCCCGTCTCAAGCCTACATCTCCCCGCCTTGGGGCCGTGCCACCCACTGGTGCAGCATGTCCCCGCCCAAAGCGCCGTATTCGGCAAGCTCGAACCGCGTCGCCGCATCCAGCCGATCCAGCCCGAGCGCGCCGATTCCCGGCAAGCCTTCCGCCCCCATGGCGAAACCGGCCGTCATCCCTGTCAGACGGTCGACCAGCCCGTCGCCCAGCAACGACGCCGCCAGCGCGCCGCCGCCTTCGCAGAACACCCGCGTCAGCCCCCTGCGACCCAGTTCCTGCAGGACCGAACCCATGTCCAGCTGACGGCCCGACAAGCGGCATTGCACCATCTCGGCACCGACCCCCTGCCATGCCTTGACCAGCGCGGCGTCCGCATCCGGCCCGTGGCACATCCAGACCGGCACTTCGGACGCGGTGCGCGCCAGTACCGACAGCAGAGGCACGTCCAGTCGTCGTGAAACCACGACGCGCACCGGCTGATGGTCGACGCCAAGATCCCGCACCGTCAGCGACGGGTCATCCGCGCGGGCCGTGCCCGCCCCGATCATGACCGCATCATGACGCGACCGCGCGGCGTGGACCCACCGGCGTGCAGCCGGCCCTGTGATCCATTGGCTGTGGCCGCTGGCCGTCGCGATCCGTCCGTCGAACGAGGCCGCCAGCTTCAGCGTCACCTCGGGACGCCCGCGGATCATCCGGCTGAGAAAGCCGCCAAGATCCCGCTGCGCCTCGTCGGCGCAATGACCGATATCGACCGCGATCCCAGCCTCCCGCAGGGCTGCGAACCCCCGGCCCGAGACGCGCGGATCGGGATCGCCGATGGCCACGACCACGCGCGCGATACCTGCCGCGATGATGGCATCGGAACAGGGCGGTGTGCGACCGTGATGCGCACAGGGTTCCAGGCTGACATATGCCGTGGCGCCTCGGGCCGCCGCTCCGGCCTGTTCCAGCGCAACGCGTTCCGCGTGGGGCCGCCCGCCAAGGCCGGTATTGCCACGGCCGACGATCCGGCCATCTTTCACGATCACGCAGCCGACCGCCGGGTTGGGCCATGTCCGGCCCAGCCCGCGACGTCCAAGACCCAGGGCCAGCCTGAGAAAGCGGATGTCCTCCGCGCTCACGGCTCCTCGGGCTCTTCCACCACGCCGGGCCGCAACTCGCTGACGAACTTGTCGAAATCATCCGCCGCCTGGAAGTTCTTGTAAACGCTGGCAAAGCGGACATAGGCGACGGTGTCGATCCGCGCGAGGCTTTCCATCACGATCTCGCCCACCGTCTTGGACTGGATGTCCGTCTCGCCCAGCGATTCCAGCCTCCGGACAATGCCCGATATCATCTGTTCCACGCGCTCAGGTTCCACCGGGCGTTTCTGAAGTGCGATGCGGATCGAACGCTCCAGCTTGTCGCGGTCGAAATCCTCGCGCCGTCCATTGGTCTTCACCACCACGAGATCACGTAGCTGCACGCGCTCATAGGTCGTAAACCGCCCGCCGCAGGCCGGGCAGAATCGCCGTCGGCGGATCGAGACGTGGTCTTCGGCGGGGCGTGAATCCTTGACTTGGGTGTCGATATTTCCGCAAAACGGACAGCGCATCGGCTGGTTCCCTTTTCTTCTCTGCCTCTGTCGATCATGGGTCTTGGGCCCAGTTATCCACAGCCACTATAGGACAGCCGCAAAGTTTTGGGTAGAGGGCAAATGACGCCCCTAGATCAAGCGTGTCATCGGCAAGTCCCGGCGCCGGGGCCAGCGCCGCGGGAACGGTCGTGCGTATCGATCGTTCCTCTTCCAGACATCCAGACACACCACTGATCGAGTAGGAAAGACATGAGCCGCAAGACACTTTTCATCACCGGCGCCTCAACCGGGATCGGCGCAGAAACCGCCCGCAAGGCCGCCGCGGCGGGCTGGAACGTCGCGCTCTACGCGCGAAGCAAGGACAAGCTGGACACGCTTGCCGACGAACTGGGCCACGACCAAGCCCTTGCGCTGGCCGGCGACGTGACCGACATGGAAGAGCTTCAGGCCGCCATCGACAAGGCAGCGGACCATTTCGGCGGTCTGGACGCGGTGCACGCGAATGCCGGGCGCGGCCTTGATACGGCCGGTGTCGAAAACGGCGATCTTGACGAATGGCGCGTGATGCTGAACCTCAATATCAACGGCATGCTCTATACCGTGAAGGCGGCTTTTCCACACCTGCAGAAATCCAGAGGCCACGTCGTCCTGACGGGATCGGTCGCGGGCAAGATCCACCTTCCGGGGTCGATCTACGGCGCATCGAAATGGTTCGTTCAGGGCTTCGCCGGCAACCTCAGCCAGGAAATGCGGGAATGGGGCGGGCGCTGCACCGTGATATGCCCCGGCATGGTCGACACACCTTTTTTCGACGAGGCCAAGCCTGACAAGCTGAAGCCGCAGGATGTGGCCAATGCCGTGGTGTTCGCCCTGAACCAGCCCGAGCATGCCGACATGCGCGAAATGGTGGTCATGCCCACGGGCTGAGCGTCAGGCCAGATGTGCCGCCACTATCCGCTCGTGCGGCGCATCGCGATGTTCGAACACGTAAATGCCCTGCCATGTCCCCAGCACCGGTCGCCCGCCGCCGACAGGTATCGACAGGCTGACCGGCATCATCGCCGCCTTGATATGCGCCGGCATGTCGTCGGGCCCTTCGTATGTATGGGTGAGGTAGGACATGGATGCGTCGGTCGTCGGCGGCACCAGCCGGGCAAAATAGTTGCGCAGGTCGGTCTGAACCTCGGGATCGGCATTTTCCTGGATCAGCAGACTGGCAGAGGTGTGACGGATGAAAAGCGTCAGCAGCCCCTCTGACATGTCCTGCGTCGCCACCCAGCTCGTCACGTCCCGCGTGAATTCATACAGCCCCTGCCCCCGCGTTCGGATAATGAACTCCGTCCGCATCCGCTCAACACGCGCCCCAGGAAAATGTGTCCCGATTCCAGCATTGGCCGGCGGCCTCCTTGGCCTCGTAGAGCGGGTAGAAATCTGCGACCGTGACCGATCCCGCATCGCATTCGCGGTCCGAAACGACGCGGCCGTCCTTTGACACCTCTACCCCGCCTCGCGCCGCTGCGGAATAGTCCGGATCGTCTTCGGCGATCATGCGATCCGTCGCGCGATGCACGACATAGCGAAAGCCCTCGTTTTCCAGGGTGGTGTCCTCCCAGATCGTGCGGCCGACACCGGGCCAGGGGGTCATGTCCACGCGGGTCGCCTCGTGCGACTGCAACAGGTCCGCCGCTCCGCCCGACGGGCCGAAACGGTAGATCACGACAGTGCCCTGCAGGCACAGGTCAAGGGCCGTCGCGCCCTTGTTCATCGTACAATGAAAAAGCGGCGTGCCCGGACCGAAACACCCCTCGGCCCGCGCCGCATCCGGCAGGGCCAGCCCCAGGACGACCGCCGCGCCAAACACGAAACTGCCCGGTCTCATGCCGGCCCGTGGTTGGCGGCTGGCCAGTGCCGCGCCATCGGCGCGGCGCTCGGGGCGGCTGGCATCCCGGCCTACTGATCCAGGAAGGACCGCAGCTTGCGCGACCGGCTCGGGTGCTTCAGCTTGCGCAGGGCCTTGGCCTCGATCTGACGGATACGTTCCCGCGTCACGCTGAACTGCTGGCCCACTTCCTCCAGCGTGTGGTCGGTGTTCATCCCGATCCCGAACCGCATCCGCAGCACGCGCTCCTCGCGCGGCGTCAGGCTGGACAGGACGCGCGTGGTGGTTTCCTTCAGGTTATCCTGAATGGCGGAATCCAGCGGCAGGATCACGTTCTTGTCCTCGATGAAATCGCCCAGCTGGCTGTCTTCCTCGTCGCCGATGGGCGTCTCGAGGCTGATCGGCTCCTTGGCGATCTTCATCACCTTGCGGACCTTCTCGAGCGGCATCTGCAGCTTCTCGGCCAGTTCTTCCGGCGTCGGCTCGCGACCGATCTCGTGCAGCATCTGGCGGCCTGTGCGCACCAGCTTGTTGATCGTCTCGATCATATGCACCGGGATACGGATGGTGCGCGCCTGGTCGGCAATCGACCGGGTAATGGCCTGCCGGATCCACCAGGTGGCGTAGGTCGAAAACTTGTAGCCGCGGCGATACTCGAACTTGTCCACCGCCTTCATCAGGCCGATATTGCCTTCCTGGATCAGGTCCAGGAACTGCAGGCCCCGGTTGGTGTATTTCTTGGCGATCGAGATCACCAGCCGCAGGTTGGCCTCGACCATTTCCTTCTTGGCCTGGCGGGCTTCCTTCTCGCCCTTCTGCACCTGGTTCACGATGCGGCGGAACTCGCTGATATCCAGACCCACATACTGGCCGACCTGGGCCATATCAGCGCGCAGTTCCTCCACCTTTTCGGGGCTGCGCTCCATGAACATCTTCCAGCCACGGCCCTCTTTCTGAGCCATGTCTTCCAGCCAGTTGGGGTCAAGCTCGCGGCCGCGATACTCGTCGACGAATTCCTTGCGGTTGATGCGGGCCTGGTCGGCAAGCTTCACCATGGCACTGTCGATCTGCATGATCCGGCGGTTGATGCCGTAAAGCTGGTCGATCAGCGCCTCGATCCGGTTGTTGTGCAGGTGCAGCGAATTGACCAGTTCGACGATCTCCGACCGCAGCTTCTGATAGGTCTTTTCCTGCTTGTCGGAAAACGAGCCGTCCTCGTTCAACGTGGCCGAGATGCGGCTGTCCTGCATCTCGCTCAGCTTCTCGTAATCGGACGCAATCCGATCCAGCGTTTCCAGAACCCGCGGCTTCAGCGTGGCTTCCATGGCCGCAAGGCTCATGTTGGCCTGTTCCTCGTCATCCTCGTCGTCGTCGCTGGCAATCGGGTTGCCATCGGCGTCAAGCTCTGGCTCGTCCTTGCTTTCGGACCTGTCGCTGGGGGCGCTGGCCATGTTGGCGGCCTCGACGACCGGCTCGTCGGCCTCGCCATCACCCATCTGGTTGCCGAACGTCGTCTCCAGATCGATCACGTCGCGCAGCAGGATGTCCTCGCCCAGAAGTTCATCGCGCCAGATCGTGATGGCCTGGAAGGTCAGCGGGCTTTCGCAGAGGCCCGCGATCATCGTGTTGCGCCCGGCCTCGATCCGCTTGGCGATGGCGATCTCGCCCTCGCGACTCAGCAGTTCGACCGACCCCATCTCCCGCAGGTACATGCGCACCGGGTCATCGGTGCGGTCAAGCTTTTCGTCCTTGCCGGATCCCAGCGCGACCTCGCCCTTCTTGCCGATTTCGGCAACGGCGGTGGTCTTCTGCTCTTCTTCCTCGGCTTCTTCTTCCTCGATGATGTTGATGCCCATCTCGGACAGCATCGACATCACGTCCTCGATCTGCTCGCTCGACACCTGGTCGGGCGGCAGGACCTTGTTCAGCTGATCGTAGGTGATGAAGCCGCGTTCACGCGCCTCGCCGATCATTTTCTTGACGGCCGCCTGGCTCATGTCGAGCGAGATTTCGGCGTCCTGTTCTTCGGTCTTCTGATCGTCGTCGGTGTCCTTGGCGGCCATTCAGCTCTCCTGATCCCGTTTGGGCGAAGGTGATTCGCACCTTCGAATCAACACGGCGGCGGGATGATTCGCAAACCGATAACCCCAATCCGCATAATATTTGCTACAAACCGTTACCCGCCAGACCCTTTGTTGAACCCGATCTGGTCAAGCAGCGCGTCGAATCGTTCCTTCTCTTCGCGGCTGACGGGGGCGCCGTTGCGACCCCGCTCGTATTCCGTCCTGTCCTCCTGCTGGCTGGTCCACGCCCGGTTCCGGGCCTGGGCCGCCTCGCTCAAACGCCAGGTGACGGCTTCGTCTGCGACGCCGGCAATGTCCTGCTCGGCCTCACGGATTTCCGCTGCCAGACCTCGGTCGGCTTCCAGCTTTGCAAACGTCTCGGCGACCGTCATGCGGGCAATCTCCGCGTCCCCTGGCCGCCTTACCGCAGGAACTAAGGCGACATGGGGCAGGGACAACAGTTTTTCAACCACGCCCGCACCCAGTTTTTCGGACAGTTCGGATTCAAGTGTGCCCGTGCCATCCGAGTCGTGAAACAGCAGCGCGTCGCGGATCGGCGCATGATGTGGCGGCTCGCATTGCAGCCGGTCCAGATCGGCCTCGAATTCGGGCAGTATCTCGGGGTTCCGGATCAACGTGGCCAGAACGACTGCCTCGCGCAGGTGGGTCTGCGCGGCCTCGCCCGACGCCACCAGCAATGAAGATTTGGTGGTGGCCCGGACCGGGTCGACCTTCTGCCACTTGCCGCCACGGGCGACGAAACCGCCACCGCCGCCACCCTTGGGACGCGGACGGAACAGCTGCCAGCGCAGGTCCTTTATCGCCTGTCCGTAATGGCTGCGCAGGCTGGGGTCGCGGATCGTCATGATCTTTTCGCGCAGCGCCTTGTCCAGCGCCGCCTTGCGCTCGGGGCTGTCGAATTCGCGCCCCTCGGTCTCGCGCTGCCACAGCAGGTCGACCATCGGCATCGCCTTGTCCAGCAGCGCCTGAACGGCCCCCGCCCCCTCGGCGCGCAGCAGGTCGTCGGGGTCCTGCCCCTCGGGCATCAGCGAAGCAGCGACTTGCCCGCCTCCAGCAGCGGCAGTGCCAGGTCGACCACCCGGTAGGCCGCACGCAGCCCGGCCGTGTCGCCATCCAGTGCCACGATGGGCTCGTCCGCGATGCGCCACAACATCGCCAGCTGGTGTTCTGTCACCGCCGTCCCCAAAGGGGCCACCGACGCGCCGAACCCGGCCTCGGCCAGTGCGATCACGTCCATGTAGCCTTCGGACACGATCAGCTTCTGCCCCTTGCCCGCCGCCTCGCGTGCAGGTCCGTGGTGATAGAGCGTGCGCGACTTGTCGAAAAGCTCGGTCTCGGGACTGTTGAGGTATTTGGCGTTGTCGCTCGGGTCCATCGCCCGCCCGCCAAAGGCAATGCAGCGCCCACGCGGGTCGCGGATCGGGAACATGATCCGGTTGCGGAACGTGTCATAGGGCTTGCCGCCCTTGTTGCCGGGCTTGGCGAGGCCACACCCCAGGATCAGGTCGTCCTCGACCCCTTTTCCCTTCAGATGGTCCCACAGGTCCTGCCACGCATCGGCCGCGAACCCGATATCGTAGCGATCCAGAGCAGCCTCATCCAAGCCGCGCCCCGCGAGGTACGCCCGCGCAGCCGACCCCGCGCCCGCCTTCAGCAAAAGGCGGAAGTGGCGCACCGCCATCTCCATCACCTCGATCAGCTGCGTGCGCCGGTCGGCCTTGGCCTGCGCCTGCGGGTCGCGCTCCGGCACTGGCATCCCGGCCTCCTGCGCCAGGATCTTCACCGCCTCCATGAACTCGACGTTCTCGGTCTCGCGCACGAACGAGATCGCGTCACCCTTCGCGTGACAGCCGAAGCAATAGTAATAGCCCTTGCGGTCGTCGACGTGAAAGCTGGCGGTCTTTTCATGGTGGAACGGGCACGGCGCCCACATGTCACCCTTGCCCTGGTTGGATTTGCGGTTGTCCCACATGACCTTGCGCCCGACAACCTGCACGATCGAGGTGCGGGTGCGCAGTTCGTCAAGGAATCCGGGTGGCAGGCTCATGACTCATTATATGGGCCAAGCCGCTTCCCGCGCCAAGCCGGTTTGCGAGATTCAGGGCTGGAACCCCATGCAGCCCGCGCGATACCACTCGGTGACACGCTCTGCCGCGCCCGGTGCGCCCAGATCGCCCGCGTCGACTGTGAAAACCCAGTCGACCAGCGGATCGACCATTGGCAACAGCCGATCCTCAACCCTGTCCGGGCCGCGCGTCAGGTCGCGTTTGATGCGCGCGGCTTGCTTGCCGGTGGCGCGCGCGCGCGCAGCGTCGTGCACGACCTGCGCCGTGGCGGTGCACAGCGCGGCCTTGTCGGCGGCTGCAACGGACGGCTGTGCAAGGCACAGCGGGACGGCCACGAACATGAACCAACGCGCCATCGGCACTCCTCTCGCTTTTCCGGCGGTCCTTCCCAAGTCTGTCAACGCCCGCGCCGCGCCGCAACCCCTTCCAGCGCCAAGGTCAGTTCATGCAGCAATGTGCGTGCCATGCTGCGAAACACCATCAGGCGATAGGCTTGCCGCCCGGTGCGCGTCACCGAGGCGGCCATGTGGCCAAGCTGGGTGCGCGCGGTGTGGCCGGTCTCGAACACCCCGTCGCGCAGATCAATCGGCGTCAGCCGTGCCAGCACATCGCCACAGCCTGCTCCCGCCATGTCGACCACCGCCCAGGCATCGGTCTGGTCCACAAGTGCCGCATGTTCGCCCAGTGCGGCATCCGGCCGCACGCCGATCAGTAGGGCCTGCTGCCGCCCGAACCACAGCACGCCACGATCCGGCGTTCCCGTCATCCAGCCGGTCCCGGGCCAGCTCAAACCATGCGCCACCTTCAGCGTCTCCGACAAGGCGCCCTCCGTGCCGCTATAGGGAAGCAGCGCGGTCATCGGCCCCGCCGCGGCCTCTCGCAGCTGCACGTCGCCTGTCCCGACCGGTCGCAGCCCGTGCATCGGTGTGCGTGCCACAAGTTCAACCACGCATCCGCCCTCCCTCGGGATCGAACCGCACAGGGTCGACAACCTCGCACAAGGTGGCCGATCCCTTCAGGTGGTCCACCGCCCTCACCTTGTCGCCGATCCGTGTGCGTCCACGGGACAGGAAGCCCAGCCCGATCACCTCCCCCAGCATCGGCGAGAACGCGACCGAGGTGACATAGCCCTGATCGTTTGCACTCACCGCCTCGGCGCCGGGATCGAACAGATGCGCCCCGGCTATCAGCTCCTTCACCGCGCCGACCGGCTTCAGCCCGACCAGTTGCTCGCGTGCCTCGTCAATCAGCCCGGGTCGCTCCGCCATCGCCTTGCCAATGAAATCCTTTCGCGCGCTCATCATCCCTTGCATCCCGATATCGAAAGCGGTGGTCCGGCCATGGATCTCGGCATGGGTGATGAAGCCCTTCTCGATCCGCATGACATTCAGCGCCTCCATCCCGTAGGGACCGCCCTCCATCGCTTCGGCTTCGGCAATCAGCAGATTGAAAAGCGCCGCACCATAGCTGGCGGGCACCGCGACCTCATAGGCCAGCTCACCCGAGAACGAGATGCGAAAAAGGCGCCCTTCGGCCCCGGCCACGCTTACCGGTCCGCAACTCATGAAAGGCCAGTCACCGGCACCGGGTTCGTGCCCCGTGACCGCCTCCAGCAACGACCTGGATTTCGGGCCGGCCACGGCGAACTGCGCCCACTGCTCCGTCACCGAGGCAAACCGCACGTCCAGATCCGGCCGCAGCACCTGGTGCGCGAATTCCATGTGGCGCATCACCTGCCCCGCCGCCGCCGTCGTGGTGGTGACAAGGAAGTGCCGCTCGCCAAACCGCGCGCAGGTGCCGTCATCCATGACATGCCCGTCATCGCGCAGCATCAGGCCATAGCGCACGCGCCCCACCTTCAGCGTCGACATCATTCCGGTGTAGAGGAAATCGAGGAACGCCGCCGCGTCCGGCCCTTGCACGTCGATCTTGCCCAGTGTCGAGACGTCGCAGACGCCCACATGCGCGCGCACCATCCGCACCTCGCGGTCGCAGGATGGCCGCCAGTGCGTCTCGCCCGCCTTGGGGAAATAGCCGGGCCGATACCACAGCCCGGCCTCGATCATCGGCGCCTTGCGCGATAAGGCGGCCTCATGCGAGGTCGTGAACCTTTCCGGCGCAAATCCCTTGCCCTGCGCGCCGGCCCCCAGCGCGGCAATCGGAACCGGCACATAAGGCGGACGATATGTGGTCGTGCCCGTTTCGGCGATCGCCCGGCCCGTGGCATCGGCCAGCACCGCCAGCGCTGCGATGTTGGAGTTCTTGCCCTGGTCCGGCGCCATCCCTTGCGTCGTGTAACGCTTCATGTGCTCGACCGAGGTAAAGTTTTCCCGCGCGGCCAGCCTCACGTCCTTTACCGTGACGTCGTTCTGAAAATCCAGCCACGCCCGGCCCTTGCCCGGCACGTGCCACAAAGGGTTGATCTCGTACGCGCCGTCCTCGGCCCGGGGCACGACGACCGGCGACGCGGTCAGCCCAAGGTCCTCTGCCGCCGCACGCCCCGCAGCCACCCCGCTTTCCAGGCACTCATGCGTCGAACACTGGCCGGTCACCGCCCCGGCATACCGCATGCCGGGCACCGCACCCGCCTTGGGCAGGAATGCGGACAGTCGGTCATTCCACTCGGGCCGCCCGCCCATGTGACAGCTCAGATGTACGCTGGGGTTCCAGCCCCCCGACATGGCCAGCACATCGGCCTGCACCGTCTCGATACGGTCGCCCTGACGAATGCGCACGGCCTCCAGCCCCTTGCGCCCGGCGGTGTTGCAAACCTGTGCTCCCGGGTAGAACGGCAGTTCCAGATCGCAGGCCGCATCGCGGCGCGCATCGACCAGCGCCGCCACGTGCACCCCTGCCGCCAGCAGGTCGCGCGCCGTCCGGTGACCCGCATCGCTGTTGGCAAAGATCGCCACGCGACGCCCCAGGCAGACCCGCCAGCGGTTCACGTAAGCCCTCAACGCTCCTGCCATCATCACGCCGGGCCGGTCGTTATTGGCGAATGCCACGGGCCGCTCGATCGCACCCGCCGCCAGAACCGCCCGCTTCGCGACGATCCGCCAGAAACACCCTTTCGGTGCGCCGGGCCGCGTCGCCAGTCCCGGCGACAGACGCTCCAGCGCAGCATAGGTGCCCTGGTCATACGCCCCTACGACAGCGGTCCGTGTCATCACCCGCACGTTCCTCATCGCCGACAACCGCGCCCGCATCGCCTCGGCCCACACATGTCCCGGCTGCCCGTCCACCTGCTCGACCTCGGCATTGAGCCGCCCGCCGACCCGCGTGTCCTCCTCGGCCAAGATCACGTCCGCACCGGCCTGCGCCGCCGTAAAGGCGGTCATCAGCCCCGCAGGCCCCGCGCCGATCACCAAGAGATCGCAATGGGCAAAGGCCCGGTCCCACCGCACCTCGCCGGCCTCGGCGGACAGCGCGCCCAACCCCGCCGCACGCCGGATCACCGGCTCGTACAGCTTTTCCCAGAACGCCTTGGGCCACATGAAGGTCTTGTAATAGAACCCGGCGGCAAGGAACGGCGCGGCCAGATCATTCACCGCCATCAGGTCGAAATCCACCGACGGCCACGCGTTCTGCCCATAGGCCGCCAGCCCTTCGTGCAGTTCCACGGTCGTGGCCCGCGCATTGGGCTCCTGCCCGGCCCCTTGCCCAACCGTGACCAGCGCATTGGGCTCCTCGCTGCCCGCCGTGAAAATGCCGCGCGGGCGGTGGTACTTGAACGACCGCGCCACAACGCGCACGTCCGCGCCGATCAGGGCCGAGGCCAGCGTATCGCCCTCGAACCCCAGATACGGCCGCCCGTCAAAGCTGAACGCCACACGCCGCGACCGGTCGATCAGGCCCGCACCGTCCAGCCTCATCGCGCCGCCTCTTCGGCCAGCACGGCATTCAGAACCGCGTGGCTGGCCGTGTCGCGCGTCACGACGATCCAGGCGCCGCAGCCGCTCTCGTGAAACCAAAGGTCGCGCGTCTCGCCACAGGGATTGTCACGGTTATGCAGGTAATCATCCCATGCCGCCTCACCCGCGTCGGCGCCGGGCCGCCGTACTGCGAGCGCATGACCCGCGTAATAGAATTCCCGGCGATCGCGTTCGCCACAGTTCGGACAGGGCAACCTCATCTTCTCACATCCCCTCGCAAACCGCATCATCCACCCGGTTCAGCCGATAGAAGACCGCCTGGCCGGGAAATTCGGCAAGATCCACCGCGCCGCCGCATCCTTCCGTGTCACCAACCATCAGGGAATCGGTCCGAAAGGTCAGGCCGACCGCGTCCTGCCGCGTCACGATAAACCAACCGCCGTCGCATTCGACACCGCAGAACGGTCTGCCCCGCCCGTCCTCCCGGCAATCGACCCACTGGCGCAGCGTCCGCCCGCCGAAACCCTTCCGTCCGGCATGTCCCTGGTCGGCGAAAGTCACGGTCATGGCGGCAAAGCGCAGATCGTCCTCGACCGCCACGCGCATCCGCATCGCCGCGACCACCTGGCCGGGATGGGCCGCCAGATGCGCCGCGTCACATGTTCTCGCATAACATCCCTCTTGCGGCATCTCCTGCGCTGCGGCGGCCCCGGCCAGACACAGTGCCACCGTCGCCGGTCCCGCGCCGCGCCCCTGCTTTTTCTTGGCAAAAATACTCATATCCGCCCCCTGCCCCAGATCGCCTAGTGAAGGTTATGCTGCGCACCGGTCCCCTCCTCGTCCATCAGCCCGCGCCCGTTGCGAAACCGGTCCAGCCGCAGCCTTGCCGCGGCCTCGTGCGGACGGTCCGTCGCCAACAGGTGCGCCATGCAGTGCCCCGATCCCGGTACCGCCTTGAACCCGCCATAGCACCAGCCGCAATTGAGATAGAGCCCCTCGACCGGCGCGCGGTCGATGATCGGGCTGCCATCGGGGCTCATGTCCATGATGCCGCCCCAACTGCGCAGGACCTTGGCCTGCCCGATCATCGGCATCAGGGTCATGCCCGCCTCCATCACGTGCTCGACCAGCGGCAGGTTTCCCCGCGCGGCATAACTGGCATACATGTCCAGATCGCCACCAAAGACCAGCCCGCCCTTGTCCGACTGGCTGATATAGAAATGCCCCATGCCGAAGCTCACCACGTGGTCGACACAGGGCTTGAGCCCCTCGGTGACAAAGGCCTGAAGGATGTGGCTCTCGATCGGCAGGCGCAGCCCGGCCATCGCCGCCACCTGGCTCGACCGGCCCGCGACGATGATGGCGACCTTTTTGGCCCTAATCGCCCCGCGCGAGGTCTGCACTCCCCTGACGACACCGCCCTCGATGTCGATTCCTGTCACCTCGCAATTCTGGATCAGGTCCACGCCCCGGTCGCTCGCCCCCCGAGCATAGCCCCAGGCCACGGCATCGTGCCGCGCCGTGCCTGCACGGCGCTGCAACAGCCCGCCATGGATGGGGAAACGCGCCTGCTCGTAATCCAGGTAAGGCAACACCTTTTTTAGCTGACCGACGTTCAAGAGTTCCGCGTCGTCCCCTTGGTTGCGCATCGCGTTTCCCCGGCGGATTGCCGCGTCCCGCTGCCCGTCGGAGTGAAACAGCACGATCTGCCCGCGTTGCGAGTGCATCACGTTGTAATTCAGCTCCTGCTCAAGACCTTCCCACAGTTTCAGCGAATGGCTGTAGAATTCCGAGTTGCCCGGCAGAAAGTAGTTCGCCCGCACGATGGTGGTGTTGCGCCCCACGTTGCCGCCGCCCAGGTACCCCTTTTCCAGCACCGCCACGTTCGTGATCCCGTGTTCCCGCGCCAGGTAATAGGCGGTCGAAAGCCCATGCCCGCCGCCCCCGATGATGACCACGTCATAGGACGGCTTCGGACTGGCGTCGCGCCAGTGCGCCTGCCAGCCGCGATTGCCGGTCAGACCTTCCGTGAAAACGCGCAGCCCGGAAAAACGCATGTCGTGATGTCTCCAAAGACCCTTGGCGGAGTGAAGCAAGTTCCGTCCGGGATATCAACGGGCCACCGCCTGTCCAAGGATAGCGATGGACAAGACCGGCCCGCGACCGGCATTGCCTAGCGCAGATGCGCGGGCACCGCCGCCTGCCGCTGCTCCAGCGGGATGACCGTCACCGGCGCGATCGGCCTGCCGTCCTCGCGCACCAGCGGATTCAATGCCGCACGCCCGCCGATCCACGCACCCGCCATCCGGCGCAGAACCTGAAGTCCCGCTCCGGCAAACCCGCGATCGCGCCCGGGCGCCCCCGGATCCGGCCTTGCATGTCTGGTGAATGCCCGGCAACGCGACGGTCCCAGCCCGGCCGCCGCGCCGGTCAACTCGGCCTGCCGCAGCACCACGCCCACGAATGGTAGATGCACCCGCGACATCGTGTTGAAGACAGGCGTGTCGCAGCAACGCGCATGCCAGCGGTAAAGCCCCTTGGGCGACAATCGCAGGATTTGCAGTTCTTCCGCCCCGGCCACCAGCGTCAGCCGGTCGGGCGTGGTCTGCCAGATTTCACTGCCGCCGCCAGGCGACAGCAGCGCCGCGGAATGACCGAATAGTCTTGCGGCAGTCTGGCAATCCTTGCAGTAGCACGTGACGCGCGTGCCCGCCGCCGGGGCGGGCACCGCCAGCATTACCTCGCACGCGCCGCAATGACATGTCTTTCGCACCGCTTCGCTCATGTCGCCCCGCGTCTGCTCATCGCTGCCCGCGTCTAGAGACCCGCGCTGCGATAGCTCATCGCGACCTTGCCGATCGACACCAGATAGGCTGCGGTGCGCAGGTCGGTCACCTCCTCGCGCCCGTGCCATGTCTCGCGCATCGCCTGGTAGGCCGCACGCATCGTGTCGTCGAGGCCAGAACGCACCAGTTCCAGTTCGCCCGCGCCGCGCAGGTATCGCTGCTTGAAGTCCGGCGTCATCGACCACGCGCCTTCGAGGTGGTCGTCAAGCCGGCTCAGTTCGCGCACGATCAGCTCGTGCCGCGCCTCTTCCTGCCGCCGTCCCATCCGGCCGAACCGGATATGGCTGAGGTTCTTGACCCATTCGAAATAGGACACGGTCACGCCCCCCGCGTTGGCGAACATGTCGGGGATGATGATCGTTCCCTTGCCGCGCAGGATCTCGTCGGCACCGGCGGTCACCGGCCCGTTGGCGGCCTCGATGATCAGCGGCGCCTTGATGTTGGCGGCATTGCCCAGGTTGATCACCCCTTCCATCGCGGCGGGGATCAGGATGTCGCACTCATGTTCCAGGTATTTCGCCCCGTCCTTGATGTACTGACCAGACGGATAGCCGTCGACCCCGCCATGTTTGGCGATCCAGTTGCGCAGTTCCTCGATGTTCAGCCCGTTCTCGTCAAAAAGACCGCCATCGCGTTCAATCACCGCGATCACCTTGCAGCCGTCCTCCTCGGACAGGAACTTTGCCGCGTGATAGCCCACGTTGCCAAGGCCCTGCACGATGACACGCTTGCCGTCCAACGTGCCTGCCATCCCGGCGGCCTTGATATCCTCGGGGTGGCGGAAGAACTCCTGCAAGGCGTATTGCACGCCGCGGCCGGTCGCCTCGGTCCGGCCCTGGATGCCGCCTGCGTGCACAGGTTTGCCGGTAACGCAGGCGCGGCTGTTGATGTCCGTCGTGTTCATCCGCCGGAACTGGTCTGCGATCCATGCCATCTCGCGTTCGCCGGTGCCCATGTCCGGGGCCGGCACGTTCTGGGCGGGGTGGATCAGGTCGCGCTTGATCAGTTCATAGGCAAAGCGGCGTGTGATCAGTTCAAGCTCGTGCTCGTCCCATTCCCGCGGGTCAACGCACAGCCCGCCCTTGGACCCGCCGAAGGGCGCCTCGACCAACGCGCATTTGTAGGTCATCAGCGCCGCCAGCGCCTCGACCTCGTCCTGGTTCACCGACATCGCATAGCGGATACCGCCCTTGACCGGCTCCATATGCTCGGAATGCACGCTGCGGTATCCGGTGAAGGTGTGGATCTGCCCGCGAAGCCGCACGCCGAAGCGCACGGTATAGGTCGCGTTGCAGACGCGTATCTTCTCTTCCAGACCGGGGGGAAGGTCCATCAGCGAAACGGCGCGATTGAACATGAGATCCACGCTCTCGCGAAAGCTCGGCTCCTTGGCATGTGCATTCATCTTACGGTCTCCCTTTCTTCAAGGCGCGCGGCAATCCTCCCGCTCGTTGCGCCTGGGTCCATGGTTAGGGCAAGCATTCGGTTTGTCCACCATAGATCCGGCATCCGGGTCGGCGGGCCGCCGGGCGTCCTGAACCGGACAATGGCAGGCCTTTGTTAACGACTTCGTTACAGTTTTGAAAATACTGAAGATTTATCGACGGATCAGCGTCAATAGGACCGATTTGATCCCGGTTCCGCCTTATTTTGAACACAGACCTTTTTGATAACCACGGAGTTTTAATCCCTGCCTGGGGCGGGAACCGTCCATAGAGGTGTCACAGAATGAATGTGTCCAATTTCGATCATCGGTCGCAGCAGAAGATTGGTCTGCCGAACTACGCCGCCTTGCGCCACCGTCTGGCGATGTTCCGCCGGGACGAAGACGGGTCGATGATCATCCTCACGCTCTTCATATTCTTGTTCATGCTGGTGATGGCCGGTCTCGGCATCGACTCGATGCGCCACGAGATGCACCGCGCGCACCTGCAGGCGACGCTCGACTCTGCCGTTCTGGCCGGCGCCGGCGCCTCCTCGGAAGAAGAAGCCAAGCACGTGGTCGAGGATTATTTCGCCAAATCCGGGATGGCACAATACCTCAACTCGATCAACGAAGATGACATCACTATGACGCTCAACACGTCGAAAGTGACGGCATCCGCCGACTTCCAAATGGACACATACCTGATGAAGTTGTCAGGAATTAAGCAGCTCTCGGCCTCCGCCCAGTCTACCGCCGAGATGCGGATACCCAAGCTTGAAGTTGTTCTCGTCCTGGACGTATCCGGATCGATGGATGACAACGGGAAGATCGGCAATCTCAAGACTGCGGCCAAGTCATTCGTGACCAAGGTCCTTGGCAACTCCGAGCAAGGCAATACCGTTATCTCTATTGTTCCATTCAGCACTTCAGTCACGCCCACGGACGGGATCTTTGATGTACTGGCTGTCGGCGAAGACCATTCCTGGTCCAACTGCCTTTACCTCGAAGAAAACGACTACTCACACGCTTCTCTAGCAACGGGTTCCTCTTCCAACAGCTCGGGTCAGAACCTCAAGCAGGCGGTGTACACATCGATGTATGGCGGATTTGACGATTTGGATTCGGAATGGAGGTCCTGCTATACTGACGAGTATTTCCAGATTATGCCCTATTCTTTCAGCGTCGCGGATTTGCACGCCAAGATCGACGGGCTTGAAGCTGCAGGCAACACGTCGACCGATCAGGGGATCAAGTACGGTTCCGCACTGTTGCACCCTGACTGGCGCGAAGTGTCTGCGGCGCTCATCGCTAACGGGGAAATCGATGCGTCTCTGACGAACGTCCCCGCCGACTATGACCAGCCTGAAACGCTTAAGGTCATGATCGTCATGGGCGACGGTCAGAACACCACGACGTATTTCTTTGACAAATCGAGTCCCAAATTCCGAGGCGCCAATTCTGATCTGCACGAGGTCAAGTACGAGAACATGACATTCGAGTATGCCTTCCAGAACCGCAACAAGGATCGTCACTATGATCACCCTTGGTACGAGCAGATGTGCTCCAGAGGTGGATGGGAATGTATCTACTCAGGTGACGGCATCGAAAGGTCGGCATACTTCCTTGAAGATCCCGATCCGAGCAACAGGGACTCGGACTCCGAGTCAGAGGCTTTCTACAACATTGAATCAAGTCGCTGGTATACGGCCGACGAATTCAAAGATCTCAGGTATACCATCCCTGGCTTCATCTCCAGCGTTCCCCTTTCCTGGGAAGTAGCATGGGGCCTGATGTCGCCTTATTATTATGGGCAAATAACGGGGAACTGGGAACCGTGGAATGACTACCGCTATTCCGAAAGCATCACCGGCGAGACCAAGAACCGGCGGATGAACGAAGTTTGCAGTGCCGCGAAAGGAGCTGGCGCGATCATCTATTCGATCGGCTTTGAAATCGGCGAAGGCAGCGTGGCCGATACCGCCCTCAAAAGCTGCGCCTCTTCCAACTCGAACTATTACCGGGTGACAGGCGACAAGATCACCGACGCGTTCGGCTCCATCGCCGGCAACGTGCAAGCGCTGAGGCTGACCCAATGATCCGCAAGTTCACCTCGGCATTCCGGCGCCTGATCCGCGACGAAAGCGGCTCTGCCTCGGTGGAATTCGTGCTGATTTTCCCACTCTACCTGTCGTTCATCCTGATGTCGATCGAACTGGGTTTCGTGACCATGCGCCATACACTGCTGGAACGGGGCCTCGACATCGCGGTGCGCGAGGTACGCCTGGGCACAGGCACCGCCCCCCAGCATGACGAGATCAAGGCGCTTGTCTGCGACAACGCCGTAATGGTGCTAAACTGCAAGGAAAAGCTCAAACTCGAAATGCGCCCGGCCGACATCTTCGCGCTGAACACGTTGGATACCACGCCGGACTGCACCGACAAGGCCGAACCGACCAAGCCCGTGCGCACCTTCGAGCCCGGTACGGCGAACCAGCTGATGCTGATGCGCGCCTGCTACAAGTACGAACCCTTCTTCCCCGAAGAGTTCCTGGGCTCGGCCCTTCAAAAGGATGGCAGCGGCGAAGCCAAGATCGTTTCCATGACCGCCTTCGTACAGGAGCCGAACTGATGCTCATGGCCCGTCTCAAAGTGTCGCTGCGCAGCTTTTTCGAGGAAACGCGCGGCTCGCTCATGGTCGAATCCGTGCTATCGCTTCCGCTGCTCTTCTGGGGCATGGCGGCGACATTCGACTTCTTCGAGATCCACCGCTACAAGAGCGTCCGCGAAAAGGCCAGCTTTACGGTCGCGGACATGATTTCGCGCGAAACCGCGGCGGTGGGCATCACGTCGATCTATCTCGACAACACAAAGATCCTATTCGACGAGATAACTAATGATGACGGTGTGAACCAGATCCGCGTTTCGGTGGTCACCTACGATGCGGATGTCGACGAATACGGGATCTCGTGGTCGAAGGTGCGCGGAACCGGCTCCATGGGCGAACTGACCTCCGCCGACGTGAAGGATGCGCACGACAGGCTGCCCGACGTCAGTGATGGCGAAGAGATCATCCTGGTGGAATCGACCTCGACCTATACGCCTTTGTTCAATGTCGGGCTGAACGATGTCACCATCGACACGCGGGTCTTCAGCGCAATCCGCTTCGCGTCCCAGATCTGCTATGAAGGAGCCTGCGCCCTGCAGGACTGAACGGTCAGGCGCGCTCGGCCATCAGCGCGGCGATCATCTCGGACATCACCTTGGACTGGTGCCCGGGCGTGACCCCGCCCAAACCGATCCGGCGGCCCATCCGCCACCACAGCCCCGGACGCCACCGCGCCGGGGCTTTCGTTTTCGCCTTCAGCAGGAAACCGTTCGACGGCTTGAACGCGAACAGGCCGCGGTCCATCGTCTCGATCTCGCCGATCCGCGCGATCAACTCTCCGTCGCTGCTGCGCAGGGTGTCGCGGGTCAGTTCGATACGCTCCGACGTGGCCCGCCGCATCGCATCCGCCATCCAGATGCCCGCCGCGCCCAGAAGGACAATAAACGCCTGCCAGCCCAGCGCATCGAAGGGCCGGGTCAGGCCGATCCAGATCAGAAGCGCGCCCAGGACGCCCAGGCAGCCGACCCCCAGGATGCGCCGCCCGGTCGAGGCTTGCATCACCGCCAGTATCTCTTCGTCATGCACTGCTGTCTTCCCCGTTCCAGATCGCCGCGTGATAGCGCGAATGCCCACCCAATGCGAGGGCCAAACCGATGCCTCGCCCCCCCGGATCCGCGTCAGCCACCGACCAGCCGGCGCACTATGTCCCAGTACAGCGCCTCGACCTCCTCCAGCCGCAGACGACCGGCTTCGCGGTACCAGGTGTTCACGCCCGTCAGCAGCGCAATGAGCGCCATCGCCGTGATGCGTGGCTCGGCCAAGGTGAACGCACCCGTCGCGGCCCCCGCCTGCAGGATGTCTTCGAGACGGATTTCGTAGGACCGGCGCAGCGAGGTGATCACTTCGAAATTCTGGTCTGTCAGGTTGCGCAGCTCCATGTATGAGACGAAGACCGCCTCGGCCCGGCGGGTGTTGAACCGGATATGGAACCGTGTGAACGCCTCCAGCCGCGCGGCCGCATCCGCATCCCGGGGATCCTCCGCACTCCAGGCGGCCAGCAGATCGTCCATATGCTCCCGCATCAGGTCGAACAGCAGCGTCTGCTTGTCCGGCGTGTAGTTGTACAGCGCCCCCGCCTGCACGCCCACCTCCGCCGCGATCTGGCGCATCGAAACGGCGGCGAACCCGTGCTGCGCAAAAAGCCGCATCGCGGCCTCGCGCACCCGCGGGCCAGTGAATTCCGAATGAGAGCCTTGCGTGCGTGCCATGCCACAGGAATAACTGAACGATCGTTCAGATAAAAGCCCCGCTTGCCTGCGCCATACGATCAGTGGCATGACGGTCGCACCATGCCGAACCCGCGCCGCCACCTCCGCGTTACCGCCCTGATGCTGACACTGTCTCTGTCGGCCTGCACGCAGTTTCCCGAACTGGACCGGACCACTTCGGCCGAGGCCCGCCGCGCCGCCTATCCCGACCTTCTGCCGGTCGAGGACCTGCGCGCCCGCGTCGGTGCGCCGCGCACGACAGACCAGACGACAGGTTCGCTCGAGGCCCGCGTGGCCGCCCTGCGCGCCCGGGCCGCCCGCCTGCGCGGCGCGGTAATCGATGGCACCTCGCGCCAGCGTCTCGACCAGAAGATCACCATCGACGTGCCGCAATAATCCCGCCACCGCGCGCCAGCGAAATCTTTCGATGATCTCGAGCCGTTTTCTTTCGAGGAAAACGCCGCCGCTCCGCTTAAAACCCGCGTTGCATGGGCAATCGCAACCGGCTACACCCCGGCCAACCTGTCTCGACAACGTCTCAAGGAACCGCCCATGACCACCCCTCTTCGCCTCGGGATCGCCGGGCTTGGCACCGTCGGCACTGGTGTCGTCAAGATCGTCCGGCAAAAGGCCAAGCTGCTGTCCGCCCGCGCCGGACGGCCCATCGAGATTTCCGCCGTCTCGGCCCGCACCCGCGACAAGGATCGCGGCGTGTCGCTGTCAAGCTACGACTGGGAAGACGATCCCGTCGCGCTTGCCGCACGCGACGACGTGGATGTCTTCGTCGAGCTTATGGGCGGCTCCGACGGTCCGGCCAAGGCCGCGACCGAGGCGGCGCTTGCCGCGGGCAAGGACGTGGTCACCGCCAACAAGGCAATGCTGGCGGTGAACGGCCAGGCACTGGCCGAACAGGCCGAGTCAGCCGGACGCGTGCTGCGGTTCGAGGCTGCCGTGGCCGGCGGCATCCCGGTGGTAAAGTCCCTTACCGAAGCGCTGGCCGGAAACGAGATCACCCGTGTCATGGGGGTGATGAACGGTACCTGCAATTACATCCTGACCCGGATGCAGGCCTCGGGCCTGCCCTATGACGACGTATTCGAAGAGGCCAATCAACTTGGCTATCTCGAGGCCGACCCAAACCTCGACGTGGGCGGCATCGACGCCGGCCACAAGCTCGCCATTCTCGCGTCCATTGCCTTCGGCACGCAGGTCGATTTCGACGCCGTCAGCCTGGAAGGGATCCAGAACGTCACCATCGAGGACATCAAGCAAGCCGCCGACATGGGCTACCGCATCAAGCTTTTGGGCGTGGCGCGCATGACGGGCCGTGGCCTGGAACAGCGCATGTCACCCTGCCTTGTGCCCAAGAACTCGCCCCTGGGTCAGCTTGAGGGCGGCACGAACATGGTTGTGCTCGAAGGCGACGCCGTGGAACAGATCGTGCTGCGCGGTCCCGGCGCGGGCGAAGGCCCCACGGCCAGCGCGGTGATGGGCGACGTGATGGATATAGCCCGCGGCATCCGCGTTCCGACCTTCGGCATTCCAGCCACCGACCTGACACGGCCGGCCACCGCCTCCGAAGCCGCAGCGGTGCCCTATTACCTGCGCATGGCGCTGCACGACAAACCGGGCGCGCTGGCCAAGGTGGCCACCATCCTCGGCAATGCCGGCGTCTCGATCGACCGGATGCGCCAGTATCGCCACAAGGAAGAAACCGCCCCTGTTCTGATCGTGACGCACAAGACCGCGCCCTCCTCACTGGCCTCGGCGCTCGAGGCGCTGCGCCAGGTCGATGTGGTTGCCTCTTCCCCCGTTGCCCTGCGCATCGAAAGCGTCTGACCCACCAACCTTGTGCCGAAACGGGCCAGACGCTAAAGCTGGTCCGGCATCATGACCCGAAGGACCTCCCATGACCGCCCCTTTCGATGACGCCCTCCTGTCGCTCGCCCTCGCCCGTGTTTCCGAACAGGCCGCGCTGGCCTGCCGCCCGCTGATCGGCCGCGGCGACGAAAAGGCCGCCGACCAGGCCGCGGTGAACGCCATGCGCCGCGAACTTGGCGAGATGGACATCGCCGGCACGGTCGTCATCGGCGAAGGCGAACGCGACGAGGCGCCGATGCTATACATCGGTGAGGAAGTCGGCACCGGCAACGGCCCTGCCGTCGACATCGCGCTCGACCCGCTCGAAGGCACCACGATCACCGCCAAGGCAATGCCCAATGCGCTGACCGTCATTTCGATGGCGCCGCGCGGCACGATGTTGCATGCACCCGACGTCTATATGGAAAAGCTGGCCGTGGGGCCCGGTTATCCCGAAGGCGTCGTCTCTCTGGACATGTCGCCGACCGAACGCGTCACGGCGCTGGCAAAGGCCAAGGGGGCCGATCCATCGGACATCACCGTCTGCGTCCTCGAACGTCCCCGCCACGAGGCGATGATTGCCGAACTGCGCTCGACTGGCGCATCGATTTACCTGATTGGCGACGGCGATGTGGCCGGCGTGATGCACTGCACCGACCCGGAAACCACCGGTATCGACATGTACATGGGCTCTGGAGGCGCGCCCGAGGGCGTGCTAGCAGCCGGCGCGCTGAAATGCCTGGGCGGCCAGATCTGGGGCCGACTGCTGTTTCGCAATGATGACGAGCGTGGACGCGCCGAAAAGGCCGGCATCACCGATTTCGACCGGATCTACAGCCGTGATGAGATGGTGTCGTCCGACGTGATCTTCGCCGCGACCGGCGTGACGCAAGGTTCACTTGTTGCCGGGCTGAAGCCACGGGGCGACAGTATCGAAACTCAAACCCTGCTGCTGCGTTCCTCTACCGGAGAACGCCGCGTCATGACCTGCCGCCACCCGACCTGAGGCCAATGTCACACACTGCCACACCCGTCCTGATCCTCATCGACTACCAGACCGGCTTTGACGCCGATTTCTGGGGCGCCCGCAACAACCCGGACGCCGAGGACCGCGCGGCGCAGCTGTTGTCTGCATGGCGCGATCGGGGTGGCCCGTTGTGTCACGTCCTGCATCTCAGCAAGGTCGTCGGCAGTCCGCTTCATCCCGATTCAGGCGGCTGCACCTTCAAGCCGGAACTGACTCCGCTGCCCGACGAACCGGTGTTCCGCAAATCCACCAATTCTGCCTTTGTCGACACCGAAATCGAGGCGCATCTGCGCAAGCTCGGCGCGACTGAACTGGTGATCTGCGGGCTGACCACGCCGCATTGCGTCTCGACAAATGTCCGCTGGGCCGACAACCTGGGCTTTGACGTGACGCTGGCCCATGACGCCTGCGCCGCGTTCTCGTTTTCCGCCGATACCGGCTGGTCGGCGGACCTGTCGCCCCTGGACCCCGAACCGATCCACGCCACCGCTGTCTCGCACCTGCATGGAGAGTTCTGCCAGGCCCGGTCTGTCGCCGCGATCCTGCGCGACTTGGCATGAGCTACCTGGGCGTCGAACGCTCTCTGACCGGTCGCTGCTGGGTCGGGCCCACACCCGACATCGACCGTCTGGCCGAGGCAATGGCCCAGGAAACCACCCTGCCTCGCCCACTTTGCCAGACATTGTCCCGCCTCGGGGTTACGGCGCCCGCCGCCGCGGGCTATCTCGATCCCAAGCTGCGCGACCTGATGCCCGACCCTCGCAGTCTCAAGGATATGGAGGTTGCGGCCGGGCGGTTCCTTCAGGCAGTCGAGCGGCGCGAGAAGATCGCGATCTTCGCCGACTATGACGTGGATGGCGGGGCATCGGCCGCGCTGCTGATCGACTGGCTGCGGCAGATGGGCCTGGCTGCCACGCTCTATATCCCCGACCGTATCGATGAAGGCTACGGGCCCAATCCGCCTGCCATGGCCGAACTTGCCGCGGCACATGACCTTATCCTGTGCGTCGACTGCGGCACGCTCAGCCATGACGCGCTCGCGGCGGCCACCAGCACGGATGTTGTCGTCCTCGATCATCATCTTGGCGGCGAAACCCTGCCCCCTGCCCTGGCCGTCGTGAACCCCAACCGACAGGACGAAAGCGGCGATCTTGCGCATCTCTGTGCCGCCGCGGTCGTCTTTCTGATGCTGGTAGAGGCCGGTCGCCAACTGCGGGAAGCAGGCCGGAAAGGTCCCGATCTGATGGCGATGCTGGACCTCGTGGCTCTGGCGACCGTGGCGGATGTGGCCCCGCTGCGCGACGTGAACCGGGCATTCGTGCGCACCGGGCTGGCCGTGATGTCACAGCGTCGCCGTCCTGGCCTTGTGGCGCTTGGCGATGTCTCGCGGCTCGACACGGCCCCGACGTCCTATCACCTCGGCTTCGTCCTGGGCCCCCGCGTCAACGCCGGTGGTCGCGTCGGACGCGCCGATCTGGGGGCGCGGTTGCTGGCCTGTGACGATCCGGTCGAGGCCGCATCCCTGGCGGAAAAACTGGATCAGCTGAACACCGAACGGCGCGAGGTCGAATCCGCCGTCCGCGCCGCCGCACTCGATCAGGCCGAGGCCCGCGGTCTCGACGCGCCCCTGGTCTGGGCCGCAGGCGATGGCTGGCACCCGGGCGTGGTCGGTATCGTCGCCTCACGCCTCAAGGAAGCCACCAACCGCCCCGCGATCGTGATCGGGTTCGACGGCGACGAGGGCAAGGGATCGGGCCGTTCGGCCTCGGGCGTCGATCTGGGCCACGCCATCCAGCGTCTCACCGCCGAGGGCCTGCTGCTCAAGGGCGGCGGTCACAAGATGGCGGCAGGCCTGACCGTGGCGCGCGACACCCTCGATGCCGCAATGGCCCGTCTGTCGGACCTTCTGGCGCGGCAGGGCGCGGGAGGGCATGGCCCTGCCGACCTGCGCCTCGACGGCCTGTTGATGCCCGGCGCCGCCACGCCCGAACTGGTCACCCAGATCGAACAGGCCGGCCCCTTCGGCGCGGGCGCCCCCGGCCCCCGCTACGCATTCTCCGACATGGGAATCACCTTTGCCAAGCGGGTCGGCGACAGCCATCTTAAACTGCGTTTCGGCGACGGCACCGGCCCCACGCTCGATGCCATCGCCTTCGGTGCGTATGACACCGGTCTTGGCCAGGCGCTGGAACAGCATGGCGGCGCCCGGTTCCACCTGGCCGGACGACTTGAAAACAACACCTGGGGCGGCCGTCAAACGGTTCAGTTGCGCCTCGAGGACGCCGCTGAGGCTCGCTGAGGCCACACGCATTGGCCTCTGCGCATTAGGGTCCAGAAATCTGCAAGAATCCTCTTGCGCACGCGGCGCGTTTTCCCTAGTTACACGCTCACGCCAAGGCATGGCCCGTTCGTCTATCGGTTAGGACGCCAGGTTTTCAACCTGGAAAGAGGGGTTCGATTCCCCTACGGGCTGCCACCCACATCCACCACACTGGCTCTCTACCAGCTTGCGCGATTATGTCGCGTGAATCCGGTGACTTACGAGATCATGGGATTTACAGAGCCGGAATTGGCTTAATAAGCTGTCGATATACTGCCCGAGTGTCTCAGCCGCGCAGTTTTTTCTTTCCAGTTTGGTGTAGCTGCCTGTGGTCAGGAAATCTCCGGCTGTGGCGGGGGAATGCGCAGAAAGGTCCAACCGACCCAGATGATATAGAAAGCGCCCGCAAGACGCAAAATAAGGAAGGCCGTGGGATAGGTCTGGAGCAATGTACCCAATCCGATTATGGAAAGAGTGGCCAGCAGTGCGATAGCGAGCAGATCGCCGCTTAGCGTCCCGAAGGCGCGCCGCCACCCGTGGGCCACAGCGTTGTTCACGATAAACAAGGTGGAGGGTCCGGGCGTTGCCGTCTGGACCGCGCTGACGATCACGAATGTTAGATAGGCTGGCTCATAGTAGAGACCACCCCGGCTGATCCCAAGCAACTCGGCCTGGCGCGTGAGGCTAAGTGTGGGCTCTCGATCCGTCATTTCTTTGCGCTCGGCAACAGAGCGGCCTTGGCGCTCGCTCCCTCTAAATAACAGTTTTCTGAGGTGAGTTGACCGATCTTCGCGTGCAGGGAAATGATGCCGATTTCTGGTGCCCTGCTCCTGGGCTTGTCCTCGAACACGTCAGACAGGCCATCAAGCAACTGATCTTTCCATTGCTTGATCTGGTTCGGATGCAGCTCGAACCGGGTGGTCAACTCGTTCCTCGTCTTGTCGCCCTTCAGCGCCCCCAATGCGACCTTCGCCACAAACCCAACCAAGCGTCTAGCAGTTAGCTTCGGAGTTTAAGGCGATTTTTCTTGACGCTTGAGTTGTCTTCGCTCCAGCATCGTACACGCGAAGCGCGAACAAATAATCTGGGAGGAATACCATGGAAAAACGGCTTTTATCTGCCGTCGCGGCGCTAGGTGTGATGACCGCGGCGCCCGCTGTATTTGCACAGGGAGCCGATGGTGCGATGGACGTACCCAAGATCACGCCATCGGCTTTTCTGGAAGATCTGGACTCCCCTTGGGACATGGCTTTTCTGCCGGACGGCACAATGTTCTTCACCGAAAAATGCGATGGCCTTTCTGTCAGAACAGCAGACGGAACCGTGAATGCGCTCTACGGCATGAAGGATACCGAAGGCTACCCGGATACCGGCACTGACCTCTTTTGCGAAGGGCAGGCCGGTATGCTTGGCGTGGCACCGGATAGCAATTTCGCGGAGAACCGCACGCTTTATCTTTATTCGACCTCGGACAAGTATCACGGCGATGGGTGCAAGACCAACTTCGAAAGGTGCGACGGCAACATCGTTATGAAGTTCACGGTCAGTGATGACCTGACAAGCGTGTCCGACAGAACCGACATTGTAACGGATATCCAGTACAAGCCGTTCGATTCCGATCAGCCCTTTGGCGGGCCGGGCGCGCATAACGGCGGCAGGATCCGCATTGGGCCGGATGGCTTTCTTTGGGTCACGGGTGGTGATCGTCACAGGGGGATCTGTCCGCAGGATGGAGAATTGCTTTGCGGTAAGGTCCTGAGGATCGACGGGGACGGAAATGCCCACCCCGACAACAATCCCCCCGAAGGTTTTGACCCGCGCATCTACACCTACGGGCACAGGAACGTGCAAGGCATCGATTTTCGCCCAAGCGACGGCCGGCCTTTCACCGCAGAGCACGGGCCGTGGCACAACGACGAAATCACGGCGCTTGTGAACGGTGGCAATGCCGGATGGGACCCTGCCCAGAACACGGGTGGCCGGGGCGAGTGTCCCGATGAGTACTGTGGCTACGAGCCGAACCAGACCGAAGGCATGGATCCCGCAATCCGCGCGGCTTACACCCCGATGAGTGATACGCGCTTTGACGACCTCATGCCGCCTTCGTGGAACAATAATGGGTTTTCTCAGGGCACTGGGTCCGCCGCTTTTCTCACGGGCGAAAACTGGGGCATATACGAGGGTCGCCTGGCCGTCGGCATCATGGGGATCGGGTTCGGTGATACGCCGGTAGGATCCAGGATCGACATGATCAGCCTCACGGATGACGGCATGGGCATCAACACCATCACGCGTATGCCGCTCGGTTTCGCGGAGAGATTCCGTGGTCTTGCCATGGGCCCCGACAACGCGCTCTATGTCGCCACGGATGAGGGCATGATCTACAAAGTGACCGCAGAAAGCATGCAGTAGGTATGCAGAATAAGCGCCCGCGCTCAATTATCGGCGCGGGCGTTTTGCTTGCGGCACATGACACCGCGAAATTAGGCTCAGTTCAATTTCCCGCGATCAGGATGTCCGGCACTTCATCGCGTTGACCGAGGACCTCGATCATGTGCTTGCCGTACTTCAGCCTCCAATCGGTATCGTCTCCGACGCCTGATAGGGTCATGTTTGCCTAAAAGAACTGACCGTTCTTGAAGGCAAGTTCTTTCCTGTGACCAATCGCGAAGATCACCGTGACCTCGGTATTGCCCGTCTCATCCCGTCTGGCGCGATAGGTTTATAAAAGAATGCGCCTTATCGTCTGCCTCCTCGTTCAGAGAACAGGCTAAGCTCAAATCGAGGGCATTTCAGTGGAGCAGGTCACACGGCTTTATATACAAAACAAATTGATCCTTAACTCGAAGATTATTTGGCTCCACCATTTCCAAGCGCCTGAAAATCCAGCTACTGCACGTTCATGGAAATCGTTCTCGTCACCACCATCATCGCGTCTCTGTTCTTCGTCATCGGCGTGGCGGAGCCCCTCGCCGCGCGGCTCGGTCTTCCATACAGCGTTATTCTCGCCGTGCTCGGTGTGCTGATCGGCGCGGGCGCGATCTTCTTTCTCCGGACCGAACTGACTGACGCACTCAACCCGGTGGCAGAGGCGATCCTGGGGCTACCGATCCGCTCCAACGTGTTCCTCTATGTCTTCCTGCCGACCCTGCTGTTTCAGGCGACGCTGGGGATGAATCTGCGCCGGATGCTCGATGACTGGGTGCCAATCCTCGTGCTTGCGGTCGTGGCTGTCGTCGTGGCGACCCTCAGCGTGGGCTATGCCCTCTTCTGGGCCAGCGCGTTGCCGCTTGCGGCCTGTCTGCTGATTGGCGCGATTGTGTCCACCACCGACCCTTCTGCGGTTGTTAGCATCTTCCGATCCATCTCGGCCCCGCGGCGTTTGGCGCGGATCATCGAGGGCGAGAGCCTGCTGAACGACGCCGCGGCGATCGCTTTGTTCGGCCTGTTCATGGGGTTCGTGATGCTGGGCGTGCCCGATCCGACACTGGGGGACGCACTGGCGCGTTTCCCGCTCCTGGTCGCCGGCGGGGCCTTTACGGGCTGGCTGGCTGCACGGATCGCGGTCTGGTTCATGGCGCTTTTCAGCCGGTTCGAGTTGGCGCAGATATCGATTTCGATTGCGCTACCCTACTTGGCCTATATCGGCGCGGAACAGAGCGTCGGCGCCTCGGGCGTGATCGCAGTGGTCGCCGCCGGGCTGACTCTCAACCTGACCGGGCCAGGGCGCATTCCGCCACAGGCGTGGGAGAACCTGCGTGAGCTCTGGGATGTGCTTGCCCATTGGGCCGGGGCCCTGATCTTTATCCTCGCAGCGCTGCTGATCCCGCGGTTGCTGGAAGAAGTGCGAGTCGCCGATTTCGTCCTGGTCGGCGTGGTGGTCTTGGCGGCAATTTCCGCGCGGGCGGTAATCTTGTTCGGGCTCCTGCCGCTTTTGACCATTCTAAAGCTTTCGCCTGCGGTCGAGCGGCCTTACCGCGTTGCGATCCTCTGGGGGGGCTTGCGTGGTGCGGTGACGCTCGCGCTCGCGCTTGCAGTAACGGAGAGTTTTCGCGTGCCCGACGGAATTCAACGCGTCGTGGGTATCCTCGCCACAGGCTTCACGCTTTTCACACTGATTATGCAGGGCACCACCCTCAGATGGGTGATTGGCAAGCTGGGCCTCGACCGCCTGTCGCCACTCGACGAGGCCCTGTCGCGGCAGGTGGTCGCAGTCGCGCTGCAGACCGTGCGCGAAGATGTTGCGCGCACCACCGAAAACTACGAACTGAGCCATGACACCGTGCGCTCCGAGGCCAAGCGCTTCGGCGAGCGCCTGGACGCGGCGGTAAAATCCGCCGAAGGAAGCGCCGACATTCTCGACCGCGACCGCGTGACGCTTGGGTTGATTGCACTCGCCGGCCACGAGCGCGACACAATCCTCGCGCGTATGCGAGAACGCACGATTTCGGCGCGGATGGCCGAACAGCTGTTATCGGATGCCGACCGACTGATCGAGGGCGCTCGCAGCCAGGGACGCAGTGGCTACAACCGCGCGGCCCGGCGCAGCGTCGCTTATGGTCGAAACTTCCGGGCGGCTGTGCTGCTTGACAGCCGGTTGGGTCTATCCAAACCCTTGGCCCGCATGACCGCCGATCGGTTCGAGCTCTTGTTGTCGCACCGGCTGATCCTGCGGGATCTCGGCGCCTTCATCAACGGGCGCATCCGGCGCATTCACGGGCGTCGCGTGGCTGACCTGCTGCACGAACTTCTCGATCGGCGGGTCGAGTACGTGGAAACCGAACTGGAGGGGCTGCGCCTCCAGTATCCGGGCTATGCCGAGGATCTCGAACGTCGCTTCATCCGACGCACGGCCCTGCGGCTGGAGGAAGGGGAATACAAAACGATGCGTGAAGACGGCCTGATCGGCGCCGAGGTCTACACGGCGTTGATGCAAGACCTCGATGCCCGCCGCGCTGCCGCCGAGAAACGCCCGAGCCTCGACATCGCCTTACAGCGCGTCGAACTCGTCAGGCAGTTCCCGCTCTTCACCGATCTCGACACCGCGCGGATCAAGCGTCTTGGTCGTGTTCTCAAGACCCGATATTTCAACCCGGGCGATGTGATCATGCGCAAGGACAGCGATGCGAAGAATGTATTTTTCATTGCCTCCGGCGCGGTAGAACTGGAAGCCGCCGGTCAGACCTGGCGGCTTGGGCGCGGCGAGATGTTCGGTCAGATGGCAATTCTTTTGAAGATGCCCCGCCGTGCCGAAGTGCGGGCCATGACGCCGACAACGCTCATGGTGCTTGACGAAGCCCGTTTCCGCCGGCTGCTCAATCGCAGTGCAGCCATGCAAGCCGCCGTGCGGACAAGCGCCGAGAAGCGGGGGATTGAGACGGAAGGCCTATTCGCGGACATATGAAATGAACGCCGCGTTCTGAACCGCGCTTCGTTTGAGGTCCTTCCGGCACAGTACGGAACGCGCTGTTGATCGGTCGAGCCGTATACCCGAAAGGCTCCTGCCGTCCCGCGTGGCGGCTTACCCCCGAGGCGCGAGGCTTTACCGCGTCCGACCCGATCCTCGCGCAGGTTCGTACATTCCCTAGACGGGGTGGCCGGATTGGCCGCTCGGTCAATTGCGCGGTTGAACCTGTGACAATGTGATGAAAGTTTGTGCGCAATTTGGTCGGAGGCATCTCGTTGCACATTCTGAAATCACTTGGCCCAGCCGTTGCACGTGTTTCCGGCCTCGAGGCCCTTCGGGCAGGGCTTGGTGCTTTGATTGGTCTCGGTGTGACCGGTCTTTTCGTGTTGTCTCCGACTGTCGACGTGGAACTGGGGCTGTACCTTGTCGCCCCCTTCGGCGCCACGTCCGTTCTGTTGTTCGCGGTCCCGAACAGCCCGCTCGCGCAACCCTGGTCCGCG
>JBKAGF010000038.1:0-36535 GCA_046290265.1 Roseovarius sp.
TCGGCACCGGCCCGGCGCCGGGGGCGGGCAGGGCGGTCGGGGGCGTGGGGTCTCCCTTGTCGGCCAGCCAGGCCTGCCGTGCCTCGTTCCAGTCGACCAGCGCGGCGATGGCGTCGATCGTGGGTTCCGCCCCGCGCAGCGCGCAGATGCCCAGGTCGCGCAGCGCCTGCAGGCCTTCCTCGGGGGCGGCCACCCATGACACGACGAAGGGCTTGGTGGTCTCTTCCTTCAGCTGCCGGAAGGTCTCGGTCAAGGTGTCGACGAACCCGTCCATCAATTGCAGCCAGACCGCGGCCACATGGACCTCGGGGTCGTCCAGCACCGCCTTCACGCTCTCCTTCAGCATCGACGGGTCGGCGATGAACTGCGCGGTCACGTCCACCGGGTTTCCGGCCGCACCAAAGGCGGGCAGGATCTCGCGCAGCCGCGCCACGGTCGCCTCGGACAGTTGCGGCACCTTCAGGCCCACTTCCTCGGCCCGGTCGCTCATCAATACGCCCGCGCCACCCGATTGCGTGACGATTCCCACGCCGCGCCCCTGCGGGCAGGCGGTGGTCGTCGACATGTCGACGATATCCAGCATGTGTTCCTCGTTGCGGGCGCGGATCACGCCGAACTGCCGGGTGATCCCGTCGAACACCGCATCCTCGCCCGCCAACGCCCCGGTATGAGAGGATGCCGCGCGCGCGCCGCTTTCGGTGCGCCCCACCTTGGTCACGGTCAGGGGCTTGCCCAGTTCCATGGCCCGGCGCGCGGTGCGGATCAGCCCGGGGCCGTCGGTGACACCCTCGATATAGCCCGCCAGGGTGGAAATCCGCGGGTCCTCGACGATGCGGCCCAGGCAGTCGGCAAAGGTCACGTCCGTCTCGTTGCCGGTATTGGCGAAATAGCCCAGTCCCAGCCCGCGCTTGCGCGCCAGCGCCGCGATGGCGGTGCCGAAGGCGCCCGACTGGGTGACGAAGCCCACCGGCCCGGGGCTGGTCTTGCCCATGCCGTACTGGGTGAAGGTGGCGAAGGCCCCGTCGAAGGCATTGATGATGCCCAGCGTGTTCGGCCCGCAAAGGCGCATGTCATAGCGTTTGGCGATCTCGACCACCTCGCGCTCTTTCTCGCGCCCTTCCTCGCCCATCTCGCCGAAGCCCGAGCTGAAGACGATGGCGGCGCGGACCCCCGCCTCGCCGGCTGCGGTCAGTTGTCCGGGCACCAGCTTGGCGGGGACGGAAATGACGGCCAGGTCCGGCGTCTCGCCGATGTCGCCTATGGCGGCAAAGCAGCGGTGCCCGCCGACCTCGTCATATTTGGGATTCACCGGAAAGATCCGGCCGGTATAGCCCTTGTCCAGCAGGAATTTCATCACCCGGCCGTTCAGCTTGTTGAAATCGTTCGACACGCCGATGATCGCGATGGAGCGCGGCGAGAGCAGGCAGTCGAGGGCGTCGCGCCCGGTCAGGTCTTTCATGGGTCCGGTTTCCTTATTTTCCATACCGCGTCCAGTAATCGCCGAACAGCGCCTCCTCGGAGGGCTTGTCCATCGGGATGGTCCGCACGAGGTGGGTGATGTTCATGAAATGCCGCGCATTCAGGTTCTCGGTGATCGAGTTGCCGGCCCAGGTGCCGCCGCCCATCGACAGGGTGAAGTCCAGCGCGTTCTCGAAGCTGCCGCCATTGCCCATCGTGTGCGCCTGGTTGACCAGCACGCGCACCACGTCGATGCGTTCGGCCAGCATCCGCGCGTGCTCTGGCGTGGCGGTGTGGATGCCTACCGAATGCCCCTTGCCGCAGACATCGAGGATGGTGTTCAGCTGGTTCACCGCATCTTCCATGTCCTTGATGCGATAGACCGTCAGCACCAGTGACAGTTTCTCGTCGGTAAAGCGGCTGCCGGGGTCCGGGCGGCCTTCCTCGACCATGAAGAACCGCGCGCCCTTGGCGGCGCCGTCCAGTTCGAAAACCTCGCGCAGTGTCTCGGCATCCTTGGCGATCACGCGGCGGTTCAGACTGCCGTTGGTCCACAGTTGCTCGCGCACACGCACCTTTTCCTCGGCCGAGCACATATAGCCGCCCGCGCGGGCCAGCGCCGCGATGGCATCGTCATAGACCGCGTCGTGGATCAGCACCGAGTTTTCCGAGGAACAGGAGGTGGCGTTGTCGAATGTCTTGGACTGGCAGATCTTGGCCGCCGCATCTCCGATCGCCTTCGTCGATCACCACCGGCACATTGCCCGCGCCCACGCCGATGGCCGGCGTCCCCGAGGAATAGGCGCGCCGCACGTTGTTCTGCGACCCGGTGACCACCACCAGGTCGACCTGTTCCATCAGTTCCTGCGTCAGGGCCTTGTTCACCGGTCTGGGCAGGATCTGTACCAGGTCCGCCGGAAAGCCGCATTTCCGCAATTCCGCCCGCATATGGTCGACCGCCGCGTTGGTGGCTCCCCAGCCCGAAGGCGAGGGCGCGATGATCACCGCGTTACGGCTTTTGACGGCGAACATCGCCTTGTTCACCGGTGTCGCCGTGGGATTGGTCGACGGCGTGACGGCGGCCACCACGCCCACGGGCTTGGTGTATTTCACGAGGCCGCGCTCGGGATCGTCCGCGATCACGCCCACGCTCTTGACGCGGCCGAGGTCGCGCAGGCAGCCGAATGTCTTGCGCTGGTTCTTGATGACCTTGCTTTCGACGTCGCCAAGGCCGGTCTGCTCTACCGCCAGTTCGGCAAGCGCGCGGGCGCGGCCCGGCTCGTAGATCGCCCAGGCCAGCGCGGTCACGGCGGCATCCGCCTCTTCCTGCGTGGCATCGGCGAATGCCGTCATGGCCTCGCGGGCCTTGCCCACCAGAGCGCTGATAATCATCTTTGGATCGGATGCATTCATGGCAGGTTCCTTCCCGTCAGCCTGCGAAGGCGCGGATGCCGGTCTGCGCGGCCCCCAGCACCAGCGAGTGAATGTCATAGGTGCCTTCCAGCGTGTTCTCGACCTCGAGGTTCAGCATGTGCCGCACCACGTGGTATTCGTCGGAAATGCCGTTGCCGCCATGCATGTCCCGCGCCATCCGGCAGATCTCCAGCGCCTTGCGCGCCGCGTTGCGCTTGACCAGCGAAAACATCTCGGGCGTCGCCCGCCCCTCGTCCTGCAGCCGCGACAGGCGCAGGGTGGCGTGCAACGACAGGGCGATCTCGCTCTGCATGTCGGCAAGCTTTGCCTGCACCAGCTGGCTTGCCGCCAGCGCGCGGCCGAATTGCTGCCGCTCCATCACGTAATCGCGCGAGGCCTGCCAGCAGAACTCGGCGGCCCCCATCGACCCCCAGCAGATCGCCAGCCGCGCCCGGTTCAGGCAGGTGAGCGGGGCCGACAGGCCCTTGGCATGGGGCAGCATCTGCTCGGCGGGGACGAACACGTCATCCATCGATATCTCGCCCGTGGGCGACGCCCGGACCGAGAATTTGCCCTCGATCTTGCGCGTCTCCAGGCCTTCGGCACCTTTTTCAAGGATGAAGCCGCGCACCACGTCCGCGTCATCGCGGGCCCAGACCACCAGCACATCGGCGATCGAGGCATGGGTGATCCACACCTTGTTGCCCGACAGGCGGTAACCGCCGTCGACGGATCGCGCCCGCGCCCGCATCCGCGACGGGTCGGACCCCGCATCGGGTTCGGTCAGGCCGAAACAGCCGATCAGCTCGCCCCGCGCCATGGGGGGCAGGTATTTTTCCTTCTGCGCGTCGCTGCCGAAGCGGTGGATCGGCGTCATCGCCAGCCCGCCCTGCACCCCGCAGGCCGAGCGGAAGGCGGCATCGACCCGCTCCAGTTCCCGCGCGACAAGGCCGTAAGCGGTATAGCTTGCACCGGCACAGCCATACCCCTCGATCTGCATGCCCAGAAAGCCCATCTCGCCCAGTTCGCGCATGATCGCGGGATCGAAGGTCTCGTGCCGGTGCCAGTCGCGGATAAGCGGCATCAGGCGGTCCTGAGCGAAATCTTGGGCGGAATCGCGGATCATCCGCTCTTCCTCGCTCAGCAGATCCTCGATCAGCAGCGGGTCGCGCCACTCGAAATGCGGTTTGCCGCCATCTGCCATCACAGCACTTCCATCACGATGGCGATGCCCTGGCCCATGCCGATGCACATCGACGCCAGCGCGTATTGCGCCCCGCGCCGCCTGGCCTCGTGGATGGCGGTCAGCGCGATGCGCGGACCGGAGGCGCCCAGCGGGTGGCCGATGGCAATCGCGCCGCCATTGGGGTTGACCCGGTCGTCATCCGCCGACAGGCCCATGCCCTTCATGCAGGCCAGCGCCTGCGCGGCAAAGGCCTCGTTGATCTCGATGACGCCCATGTCGTCCATGCCCAGCCCCGCACGTTTCAGCGCCAGTGCCGAGGCCGGCACGGGACCATAACCCATGATGCGCGGCGGCACGCCCGCGACACCGCTTGCGAGAATGCGGGCAATCGGGTCGCGCCCGATCTTCGCGCCCGCCGCCTTGTTGCCCATCATCAGTGCAACCGCGCCGTCATTGAGGCCCGAGGCGCTGCCGGCCGTGGTCACGCCATCGGAATGGATCGCCCGCAGCTTGGCCAGCCCTTCCATGTCGGTCTTGGGGCGCGGATGCTCGTCGGTGTCGACCGTGACATCCTCGCGCCCGCGTCCGCCGGGGACGGTGATGGGCGTGATCTCGGAGTCGAAGAACCCGTCGGCATGCGCCTTGGCCCAGCCCTGTTGCGAGCGCAGGGCATAGGCGTCGCTGTCCTTGCGGCTGATGTCATGCTCCTCGGCCAGGTTGTCGGCGGTCTTGGGCATGGAATCGCTGCCGAATTCCTTTTCCAGCTGCGGGTTGGGAAAACGCGCGCCCACCGCGCTGTCGAACCATTCGAGGTTCCGCGCGAAGGGGCGGGCGTGCTTGCCCACCACGAAGGGAGAACGGCTCATGCTCTCCACCCCGCCCGAGATCACCACGTCTCCCTCGCCACAGGTCAGGGCATGGGCGGCCGAAATCATCGCGCCAAGGCCGCTGCCGCAATTGCGCTGGATCACCGTGCCCGGCACCTCGACCGGCAGGCCTGCACGCAGCAGGGCGTGACGCGCAACGCATCTGCTGTCCTCGCCCGCCTGGTTGCCGCAGCCGACGATCACGTCGTCGATGGCGCTGCCGTCGATCTTGGCCCGCTCCATCAGCGGCCTGATCACCTCGGCCAGCAGGTCGTCGGGACGGATGCCGGACAGCGCGCCGCCCGAGCGTCCGAAGGGGCTGCGCAGACCGTCATAGATATAGGCATCGAGCATCTTGGTGTTCCTTTCGAATGTCTTTGTCTTGGTGTCTCGTCAACGGGCAGGGCGGGTCAGCCGCGGGCCGGGGATTCTTCCGTCGTGGCCGATACGCCCAGGGCGGCACGGCGGCGCAGCCACGGCCCCACGCGGTGGCGGGGATCGCCCGAGCACTCGGTCATCCCGTCGAGGATCCGCACGATCCGCGACACGCCAAGAACGTCGGCAAATTCCAGCGGTCCGTTGGGATAGTTCAGGCCCAGCTTCACCGCGCGGTCCACGTCGGCGGGGGTGGCGATACGGTTCTGCGCCACGCTCGCCCCGATGGCCGAAATCATCGCGATGATCCGCTGCGCCACGAAACCGGGGCTGTCCTGGATCGGCGTGACCGGCGTGCCGTCATGGGCCAGCATCGCATGCGCGCGGCGCATCGCCTCGGCGCTGGTGACGATGGTCTTCATCACCGTCCGCCGCCCCTTGAAGCCGAACAGCGGATCGACCGCCACGGTGCGCTGCGCATCAAACCCCGCCTTCGCGGCATGGGTGGTGGCATCCACGCCCAGCGGCATGATCAGGATGATCGAGCCGCTTTCCGGCGCATCGCCGTCGTCCAGATCGGCCCCCGAAGCCTTGACGATCGCCTTCAGCGCATCGGCATCCTCGCCCGGCTCCACCCAGAACGTGCCGCCCTCGAACGCCGGCGCCGCCGGTTCCTCGGGGCGCTGCTGCTTGCCGTCGACATAGGCGTAATGCCCCTGCTTCGTCTTGCGGCCCAACAGGCCCGCCTGCATGCGCTGCCCCATCAGCATCGCGGGGCGAAAGCGAGGCTCGTGAAAGGCCTGCTCGTAGATTTCCACGGTGGCGGGATGCGTGACATCCAGCGCCGTCAGGTCCAGAAGTTCGAACGGCCCCATGCGAAAGCCCGCCGCGTCGCGCATGATCGCGTCGACATCTGCAAAGGTCGACACGCCCTCATCGACAAGGTTCGTGGCCTCCAGCGTATATCCGCGCCCCACCTGGTTCACCAGGAACCCCGGCGCATCGGCCACGCGCACCGGCGTCCGGCCCATGACCTTGCCAAGGTCCACCAGTTGGTCGATCACCTCGGGCCTGGTGCGGATGCCCGCGATCACCTCGACCAGCGGCATCAGAGGCACGGGATTGAAGAAATGGAAACCCGCCACCCGCTCGGGCCGCTCGCAGGCCGCCGCCAGCCGCGTGATCGACAGGGACGAGGTGTTGCTGGCCAGGATGCAGTCGGGCCGCGTGACCTCTTCCAGCGCGGCGAAGACCTTGGCCTTCAGCGCCATGTCCTCGCTCACCGCCTCGATCACCACGTCGGCCCCGGCGAAGTCGGCCATGTCCTTTCCCGCCTGAAGCCGGTCCTTTGCGGCCCCCGCATCGCCGGCCGTCATGCGGTCCTTTTGCACGGCGCGGTCCAGCATCCCGCCGATGAACCCGATCGCCTCGGCGGTGGCGTCGGCTTTCGCGTCATAAAGGATGACCCGGCAGCCGCCGGTCGCCGCCACCTGCGCGATGCCACGCCCCATGGCGCCTGCGCCGACCACGCCCACGGTTCGGGTTTCGCTGTCTGCTGCCATGTTCATTTTCCTTTGAATTCCGGTTTGCGTTTCTCGATGAAGGCAGTCATGCCCTCGGCCTTGTCCTCGGTGTCGAAAAGCGTGTCGAAGGTGCGCCGTTCCAGCATCAGCCCCGCCTCGAGCGAGCTGTCCTGACCGGCCAGCACGACCTCCTTGATGCGGCGTGCCGCCAGCGGGGGCAGGGCGGCGATCTGCTCGGCCAGTTCCATCGCGCGGTCCAGCACCGCATCGTCGGCCACGCATTCGCTGGCCAGCCCCATCTCGAACGCCTCGCGGCCCGTAACGGGGTCGCCGGTCAGCATCATCTTCATCGCCTTGAATTTGCCCACCGCGCGCGTCAGGCGTTGCGTGCCGCCGCCGCCGGGCATGATCCCCACCTTGATCTCGGGCTGACCGAATCTGGCACCTTCGCCCGCGATGATGATGTCGGCATGCATCGCCAGTTCGCAGCCACCTCCCAGGGCCACGCCGCGCACCGCGGCAATCACGGGCAGGGGGCATTGCGCGATCACCTGCCACATGCGGCGGACATTCGACCGCGTGATCTCGGCCGTGCCCATGCGCGCCATATCCTTCAGGTCGGCCCCGGCCACAAAGGCCCTCTCGTCACCCGTCACCACGACGCAGCGGGCGCCGGCATCTTCGTAAAGCGCGGCGAATCGGTCCGTCAGGGCCTTGCGCAGGTCCGGGCTCAGGGCGTTGAGGTTCTCCGGTTTGTTCAATGTCAGAAGGATCACGCCGCTCTCGCGGCGCTCCTCCAGGATCAGGTCCGACATCAGGCTCCTCCCCAGGGTCAGCATTTTCCCGCTAAAGTCATGCTAATATTGGAATGACATAAAAACAATAACAATTTTCTGGACGTGCTGATCCCTTGTTTGCTAGCATGATCGAAATTTCCGACGGCCCGGCGTGCCGGAACGACGGAAAGGGGAGGGGTCGAAACCATGGACGTGCTGCGCAAAAGTCCCGGAAAGCTATACCTTCATGTCGCGGACATCCTGCGCCAGCGACTGCGCTCCGGCGACCTGTCGCCCGGTGACCGGCTCAAGCCGATTTCCGAACTTGCCGACGAATTCAGCGTGGCGACCGTGACCGTGCGGCAGGCGGTCGCGATCCTCGAGGACGAGGGCCGCCTGATGCGCCAGCAGGGCGCGGGCACCTTCGTCACCGAAAGCGTCAGCACCGACGACACCTTCGCGGTCGGGCTGGACTGGCCCGAACTTCTGGACATGGTGACCAAGACCGATCCACGCCTGGTGGAAAAGCGCGAGAACGTGACGCTGAAGGCCGGCGACCTCAAGGGAGGAAAGGCCGCCGACTCTTACGTGTTCCTGCGCCGGGTCAATGCGCTGAAGGGGCTCGACTGCCTTGTGGCCGACGCCTACATCGCGTCCGACCTTTACGCGCAATGCCCCGAGCGTTTCGATCACGAGACGATCATCCCGGTGATCGAGTCGCTGCCCGGCGTGACCATCGCGAAATGTCACCAGACCCTGACCATCGGCCAGGCCGACATGGAAAAGGCGACGCTTCTGGGCCTGCCGCTCAGCGCGCCCCTGGGCGATATCCGCCGCATTCTGACCGACCCTGACGGGAACGTCCTTTATTTCAACGATGTCTCCTATCGCGGGGACATGGTGAAATTCGAGATCAGTCTCGATTTGACCGCGGACCAGGCAAAGGAGAGGCCGGCGCGGGACTAGGCGCACGCCCTGGGCGTGAGCCGAAGAACGGGCGACAACGCCCACGACAAATGTATTGGGAGGATACAGATGACAAAGACCAGACTTCTTGCCGGCATGGCCATCGCGGCGATGACCGCCTTGCCCGCTGCGGCACAGGACTACCCGTCGCAGCCGGTGCAGCTGACGGCGCCCTATGGCCCCGGCGGTGCGTCCGACCTTGCCGCGCGCAACCTTGCCAACGTGGCGCCCGATTACGTGGGCCAGCCCGTCCTGGTGACCAACCGCGCCGGCGCCGGCGGCGCCACCGGCTCGGCCTATGTCAAGAACTCCGCGCCCGATGGCTACAACCTTCTGCTGGCCCGGATCGGCTCGCATTCCATCTCGCCGGCTCTGAAGACCTCGATGCCCTACAAGTGGGACGATTTCACCTATCTCGGCCTGCTCGAGATCAACCCGGCGGCCTGCGCCACCGCGACCACGAAACCCTACGAGACGCTCGATGATCTCAAGGCGGCGATCGAGGCAAGCCCCGGCGCCATCACCTACAGCTCTGCCGGTGTGGGCACCTTGCACCATCTCGGCGGCATCATGCTGCTTGACGAGCTGGGCTTCGAGAACCCCGGCACGGCGGCCACGCATATCCCGTTCCAGGGGGGCGGCGCCGCCGCGGCGGCCGCGGCCACCGGGCAGGTGGATTTCGTCTGCTCCAACGTCTCGGCCATCGTCAGCCAGATCGAGGGTGGCCAGCTGCGCCCGCTGCTTGTCACCACGCAGGAACGTCTGGATACGATGCCCGACGTGCAGACCGCGTCCGAGCTGGGGATTCCCGGGATGGAGGCCCTTGTGGGCTGGTCGGGGCTCGTGGGCCCGCCGGAGATGGACGAAGCCGCCATCGCCGCCTGGACCGAGGCGCTGCAGAAGATCGGCGAGGATGACCGCTGGGTCGACCAGACCATCTCGCTGGGCTCCGTACCCAAGATGCTCTCGCCCGAAGACACCGTCGCCTTCGTCGAGAACCAGTACACCACGTTCCGCGATCTGGTGGTCAAGCTGAACCTGCAGATCGACTGAGACACGCAACAGACCGGGCGGGCCGGACCGCGCCCGCCCGGAGTCTACCTGCATCCCGTCCATCCGGAGGATACCCCGTGAAGACCGCCCACAAGCGCGACTTCCTGCTTGGCCTCATCGCCTGTGCCCTGGCGTTGATCATCCTGTTCGGCATCCTGCCCTGGGCCGTCAAGGCGCCGCAGGTGATCCCGAACCTGGCGCTGTCGCCCACCTTCTGGCCGCGCATCATCCTGGTCGCCATCGCGGTCTTTGCAGCGCTTCTGGCCTTTCGCGCCTACTACGACAAGGTGCAGGACAACGCGCCGCCGCATGGCGACACCGACGAGCCGCCCTTCGATGCAAGCGACCTGCGCGTCGTCTTCGCCGCCGCGCTGACGGTGCTGTTCTGCATCCTGCTGAAACCGTTGGGCGTGGTGCTGCCCTCGATCCTGCTGCTGATCGCCATGATCGTCCTGCACGAGCCGCGCAAATGGCCGCAGGCCATCGCCGTCTCGGTCCTGTTCGTGGCCGCGCTCTATCTGTTTTTCCGTTTCGTGGCCAAGGTTCCGGTTCCGCTGGGACCGTTGAACGGCCTGTTTTGAGGTCCTGAGAACATGATCGAGAACCTGTCGGACGCGCTCGTCCTGTTCCTGAACATCTACAATGTCATCGCCCTGGCCGGTGGCATCGCCATCGGTGTGATCGTGGGCGCGATCCCCGGAATGACCTCGACCATGGCGGTGGCGCTCACGCTGCCCTTCACCTTCACCATGCCGCCTGTCACCGGCATCCTGCTGCTTCTGGGGGTCTACAAGGGCGGCGTCTATGGCGGTTCGATCCCCGCGATCCTCGTGCGCGCGCCGGGCACGCCGGCGGCGTCCTGCTCGGTGCTGGACGGATACCCGCTGGCGCAGAAGGGGCAGGCGGGCAAGGCGCTCGACATGGCGCTCTATGCGTCCTGCTTCGCCGACCTCGTGTCGAACCTGTCGCTGATCCTGCTCGTGGGCTGGCTGGCCGCTCTGGTCACCAGCTTCGGCCCGCCGGAAAACTTCACCCTGATCTTCTTTTCCCTGACGATCATCGCGTCGGTCTCGGGCGACAGCCTGCTGCGCGGCTTCATCTCCGCCGGGGCGGGGCTCCTGCTGGCCACTGTCGGACTGGACCTCATCTACGGAACCGACAGGTTCACCTTCGGCAATTCCGACCTGCTGGGCGGGCTGGCCTTCATTCCGCTGCTGATCGGCCTTTTCGCCATCCCTGAAATCCTGAACGGCTATGCCCGCCGCAACGAGACGGTGAAGATGGCCTCCGATCCCAGCGGCTCCAAGGCGACATGGGCCGATTTCAAATCCTGCTTCCGCTCGATCTTCCGGGGCAGCCTGATCGGCGTCGTGCTGGGCGCCATTCCCGGCATCGGCGGCGCGCCCTCGGCCTTCGTGTCCTATTCCGAGGCGATGCGCCGGTCGCCCAACCGCCGCAACTTCGGCAAGGGCGAACTGGAAGGCGTCGCCGCCGCCGAAGCCGGCAATAACGGCGTCGCCGGCTCTACCATGATCCCGCTTCTGGCGCTCGGCATCCCCGGCGACGTGATTACCGCCGTCATCCTGGGGGCCTTCATGGTTCACGGGTTGCGGCCCGGCCCGCTGCTCTTTGAACAGAATATCGACCTGATCTATGCACTCTTCATCGGCATTTCGATCAGTTCGCTCTTCCTTCTGATCATCGGCAAGGCCGCGATCCACATGTTCAAGCATATCGCCTCGATCCCGGCGAGCTTCCTTTACCCGGTGGTCATGATCCTGTGCGTCTTCGGCGCCTATGCGGTGAACAGCTCGTATTTCGACCTCTACGTCATGGTGGCCTTCGGTTTCCTGGGCTTCCTGATGATGCGGATGCACATTCCCTCGGCCCCCTTCCTGATCGCCTTCATCCTCGGCCCCATGCTCGAGGACAGCTTCCGCCAGTCGCTGCTGATGTCGCAGGGCAGCATGACGATCTTCGTGCGCAGCTGGATCACCTGGATCTTCTGGGCGCTCACCTTCCTGTCGGTGGGGCTGATGATCCGGCGGCACATCGCCGGCAACGCGCCCGATGCCACCTTGCCCACACCGCCCGAGACGACGCCCCAAGAGGCCCCGACCGGCGAACGGCGATGACCGACAGCCTGCTGATCGAGACTTCGGGCCGCGTGACAACCTTCACGCTGAACCGGCCCGACAAGATGAACGCCATCGACAGCGGCATGGCGCGGGCCCTGCAGGACGGGTTTGCCGCCTTCGACGCCGATGACGACCAGCGCGTGGCGATCCTGACCGGGGCAGGGGAGAAGGCCTTTACCTCCGGTGCCGACCTTGGCGATTTCCCCGAGCTCTGGCGCTGCATGCCGGGCATGGGCGTCACCACGATGAAACCGGTGATCTGCGCCATCGACGGGCTGTGCATCGGCGGCGGCATCGTGCTGGCCGCGCTTTGCGATCTCTGCGTCGCCTCCAGCCGCGCGAAATTTGTCTATCCCGAGGGCAAGGTCGGTGTCACCGGTGGGTACATCGCCACCCTGGCCGCGCGACTGCCGCACAAGATGGCGATGGAGATCATGCTGCTGGGCCGCGCCGTCAGCGCCGACCGGGCTTTTCAGATGGGCCTGGTGAACCAGGTGACGGAACCGGGCGCGCATCTCGACGCCGCACGCGCCATGGCCGAAGAGATGGCCGAAATGGCGCCGCTCGTCCTGCAGACCCTCAAGCAGGCCGTGGTGTCCGAGATGCTGACACCCGCGCCCGCCGAACGCATGGGGCGTGCGCTGCGCGACCTGGATCGCGTGGAAATGTCCGAGGACAGGCAGGAAGGTCTTGCCGCCTTCCGCGAGAAACGCAAGGCGGACTTCCGGGGCCGCTGACACGCGGCGCCCCCGGGCATTTTCCGTCAGTCCAGCGGCGCGTGCAGCTTGGTTTCCCTGGTGATGATCCCGCCGCGATTGCCGATCTCGATCGACCCGTACCGTTGCTTGAAGCACTCGGGCAGGGGGCGGTCGCCTTCCAGCGACAGCCACAGGCGCAACAGATGCCGCCGCTCCGATGTCTCGGGCCAGTCCAGGAAGCCGGTCCGGTCATGCAGCTGCGAATGGTTGTAGACGAACTGCATGTCCCCCGGCTCGAGATCCATGGCGAAGTTCAGCTCCGGGTCGTCGGCCAGCCGGTCGAACATGTCGAGCGCCGCGACATGTTCGGGCGTCAGCCGCATCGCCTCGTCGAACCGCTGCGCGCTGTCGATATACTGCCGTTGATAGAAGACCGTCAGGCACCCCTCGTGCCAGTTCAGCACCGGGATCTCCATGTAGGGCTTCGCGCCCTCCGGCACCTCGCCCCGCCGGTCCGTGGCGATGGGATCGAACAGCTTCAGCAGCAGGTCCGGCCGCTCCGCCCGCAACCGGTTATAGATGCTCGGCTCACCAGAAGGGACCGCCCGCCTTCCTGGCTTTCAGGCACAGCAGCCACCACGTCTGGGCTCCGGTGTGAAAGGTCTGCCGGTCCGAGGTCGGTAGATCCGGCTGTGGGGTCCTTGGATCGGCGCCATGTCGGCACATGGCCAAGGATATGATGGTTCTGCACCGGGCGCTTCCATATGCGCCCGTACGAGACGGGCGGCGGCGATTTCTGGCTGCCACCCGCCACCGGCAGCCGCGAATCGACGCCCACGTCCAGCATGGTACGGCGCAGCGCCTTCAGATGTCGCCGAAGCACCCAGCGGGAAAGTCCCTTGCTGATCTCGCCCACTCCTCCGCAGGCTCAGGAAATGCTGGCCGCCTGTTCAAGATCCGCGATATCCCGGGCTGATTAGCCAGCCACTTCTCGGGTCCAGATGTCGCGGCCCAGCCGCCGACGGGATATTTTCGGGCAGTTCTGAAGGTGATCCTCGTGACGTTCATCGGTTTCCTCCATTCCGTCTGGACGTTGCGTTTTCCTATGTTAATCATGCAGCACATAAAATGATTTTGAATCATACTGCCTCCACCTCTACAGTGCTGCGCGCCTGAAAGCCTGCCACCACCGGCAATGTCTCCACGGCGCGGCGGCGGCCTCACCAGTCGGCGGCCGCCCATGCCGGTTAGAGAAATCATCGGCCTGACATTGCTCCAGCGCAGGCGCGCCCCCCAATGACCGAGGCGGTAGAGATCGTGGTGGCCAGATACGAGGTCGACCGCTCCAACGGGCGCGACCAACTTCTGGCGCTGCGGGGAATTCCGGTGCGTCGGCATCGGCTCCTTCGGCCCAAGCCTCGACCGGCATCCTGCCGACCTGCTGACGCGGTTTTCGGGCCTCGCCCGGCATCGATGCCAGCATCCCGAAGGCCCGACACCGCGGGAGGAGGTCGCCGGCGGTATTACGATTGGCGATCCTGTCGACCCGGTGGATGCGTTCGATGCGATCCCCTACCACCGGCAGCTTGTCGCGCTGGTGCCGAGGCTCGATGCTGCCGGCCGCAGACGCCGGCATCGCCGCCTCGCCCTTCATGGAGCTCGCGGGCAGCGCCGATGGCCTCGACTGGTTCCGCGCCGCCGGACAGCAGCCAGATCCGCCACCACGTCCAGCAGACGCATTCGATCCTGCCTGGTCCGGTCGGGCAGGGCCATCGTCGCGGCCCTCGCCTGCGCGCCAGATGGACGGCGTGCGCGCAATCCCGCGGTCACCCGCTCGGAACCGAGGTCCTGGCAGCGGGCCGGCGTGCCCGGTCCCCGGCCGTGACCACCTTCCGGGACTTCGCGCGGTCCGCCACCAGCTTCATCTAGCGGGGATCGCGAAGGGGCATCATAGCACGAAATCGCCGCGCCAGCCACCACCCGCGCACCGGATCTCGGCATCGGCGATCCCGTCGCCGTTCTCGTCCATTTCGACAATCTCGTGCCGTCCCGACCGGGGTGCCCAGTTCCGCCCTATGCAGGAGAATCTGGACGCCGACAGTGAGCATCCTACCGATGCCGTGTCGTCATCGGTCGGGTATGGCCCGATGATGATGTCGCGGTCGTTGCCCGCACCACTCGCTGGTGGCGTGTGACGAACACATCCGCGGTTCGCCGCAGGTTGTCGACCCGGCGTCCCGTTGTCGTCGCCGGTAGCCGAACAGGCGTCGGCATCCTCGTCGCAATTCGTCATTGCCCATGCCGCGCAGCGTCGTGCCGGCCCGCGCCGACCACGTCATCGCCGCGCCGCCCGCATGATCCGGCGTTCGACCCCGCCAGCTGTTGCTGCCCCGTTGCCATTTCGCCAGCGTGTGGCGCTGCCAGCGTGAATCGCCCCGCCCCAAGGTAATCCTCGACATTGATCGCGTTCAGAACATCGGGCAAAGCACATCGAAATCCGCACCGCCGCCCGCTGCGGCATCGGCCTGGTGACATAGATCGTTCGTTGCCGGTGCCGGTGTCGATTTCCCCTGAACCATGCCGCCAGCACGCGAAGGACATTCGGGTCACCAGGGCGGTCCCGTCAATGTGCCGGTGTTATTATCTCGTCATCGCCACCCAAGCGACACATTGATGTCGCCCGGTTCGATCATGTCGTTGCCGGACCCGCCGCCAGACCCGTGGTCGCGCCGGTGATCAGCCGTGGTTCACCAACATGTTCGATGCCGAGACTGCTGGACAGGTTGAGCCAGCCGATCGATCCCACCGTGCCGTGTTGACGACCTCGGTGCCGGACGAGCTGGAGCTGTTTATGCTGAACCCGGAAATATGCCGTGATTCCCGATCCGGGTATCGTCCGCAAAACCATCGATCCATTGAAGTGAGTGAATTTGATTGTTCCGAAGTTGGTGATGTCGGTTCCGACCGAAAAAGAGATGTCGAAAACTTCTCGGCGTGCCGTAACTTCGCCAGCTCCCGGTCGATCGTCGGCGCCCGCATGATCCATTCACGTGAACACTGCTGGCTTCGTCGCCGGTCGCCAGGATCTGCGAGTTTTCGCACCAGTTCGACACCGTCGCCACCGATATTGATGCTCTGCCGTTCTTGACTGGTGCACCCTGGATGAATCGCCAAAAGAACTCTGTATGTTGTCTACGTGCTCAGGAGGCACTGATCGCTGGGGCCGAGGTCGTCAGGATGGTCTGGTCTTCGGCCGAACAACAGATCGTCTGCAGTCAGAATACCGTCGTGTTGGTCGATGTCGTAATGGTCATGGTTACTTTCCTTTTTTGAAACTTCCGGGAGATCGGATCACCGGCGTGGCCGAAACCATCGGTCACGCTTGGTTCATCAGGGCGTGGGTTTTCACAGCGAAATCGCCCGCGTCCAGTTGCCACGCCGCGCACGGATCGGCATCGGCGATCCGTCGCGTTCTCGTCCATCCGCCAGCCGCAGGCACGTACCCAGTCCAGGCCCCCGCCGCCGAGAACCCACGTCCAGTGAACGCATCCTGACCATGCCCGTCACGATCGGTCGGTGCCGCGCTCGAACCCGATGATGTGCGGTCGTGCCCGGACTCAACTCTTGGCGTTGTAGACGAACACATCCCGCCTGTCGCCCGCCGAGGTGTCGACGGCGCCCCGGTCGTGTGTCGGAGGTGCCGGAACAGGCGTGAGGGCATCTTAGTCGCCCAGCAGTTCGTCATGCTGCCATTGCCGCAACGTGTCGTCGCCGGCTGCGCCCTCGACCGTCAGCCCGCGCCGCCCAGCATGATCGCGGCATTCGCAAACCGCGATCAGCTGTTTGCCTGCTGTGCCGATCATCAGCGTCGTGGCGGTGCTGAGGCGGTGAAGTCGCCCGCGCCCCGAAGGTAGATCTCCTCGACATTGATCGCGTTCAGAACATCGCTGCGGGCAAAAAGCACATCGAAATCCGCACCGCCGTCGATTGCGGCATCGGCCTGGTCGACATAGATCGTATCGTTGCCTCCGCCGGCCGAAATCGGACCGGTCACGGTGCCGCCGAAGCCTTTGAAAACGTCTGCCCCGGTCCCCAGCGTCACGGTGCCGTCGATCAATCCTCTGTTCGTCACCTGGTCGATACCGCTACTGAAGGTGACGTTGCCCAGGATCGAGCCCGCGTTGAAGACGGTATTGTTGTCGGAACCGCTCAGGTCGCCGATCAGCATGCCGCCGACGCTCTCATATATATCTGCGCCTTCGTCCAGTTCGACCTGCCCGCGGATCAGCCCTTCATTCGACACGCTGTCATTGCCAGTCTGCAGGTCGAGGTCACCGAAAATTTCCCCGGTCGCGGAATTGGTCACCTGGTCGCTGACGTTGCTGCCATCTATATCGGTGTTGAACACGCCGACGCGCACGGTGATGCGGCCGGAATTGGTAAGAAAGAACCCGTTCGAGGCCGTGCCCTCGATCCGTTCTATGTCCATGGTTCCGGAATTTTCGACCAAGGCGTATCCACCGCCACTCATGTCCAGATCACCGGCGCGGATCAGCCCGGAATTGATCAACTCCATGTCCTTCTGATTTGAAATGGATACACTGGTGAACAAGTCGCCGCGCTGATGGCAAACGATGTCGCCAGAGTTTTCGACCCGCACATCCATCGGACCGTTTTCGCTGAAAAAGTCGAAGATGGCGGAACGCGATTCGATCAGGCCTGAATTGATCACCACCTGTGTCAGTGGAACAGCGCTGGCGCTGTTCCCGCCTGCAAACAGGATTGCCGAACCGAAGACGTTCACGGTGGTGTTGGAAATCGTACCATGGTTCACGACCGTGCTGATATCCGATCCCATCGCGATGGTTGTCGTAGATTGTCCGGAAATCACGGTGCCGTAGTTGACGAGCATGGATTCCCCGGTGCCTGACAGCATGTTGACCGCAAAGGCGTTGTCATCGAAGACCTGCACGCCAGGCATGATGTAGGCGACGTCGCCACTGCTGATGTTGAGGGTTCCGTTTACGATATCCGTGGTCTGAAAGGTCGTGGCCATAGTCATAATCCTCTTGTAAACTTGTTAAGGCACTCCGAGCGGGGACCTCGTAAGTACGCTGGTTCCTGGAATGTAAGAGATTGCCCGTGTACCGGGCCGGCACTGCGTGCCACTATGCGCCCCCCGAAGCGCGAAAATGAAAGTTGCGCGGGAAATCACGCAGAATTTTAATTTTAGGTGGCGACACTGTGCCGCGAGCGCCCGCGTTTCGTAAAGAATTTTCTGGTCGTGTCGCAGCTTTCTTGTCGCGCGGCTCGGACCTTGTCTTTGGCGGGTCCGCCCTCGCGCGAAGGACGCGCCACCGGGGCCGCGCTTCAAGGGTTTGCCCTAGGGCCGGTAGCGCCCGCTCCTGGGATCCACGGCCATCCAGTCGGGCAGGCCCCAGACATACTCGACGGCAAAGATCGCAAGACAGATGCCGATGATCGCGAAGACGAACTTCACCCGGCCTGCGCTTGGCGGGTTCTGCGCCCAGCGGGCCATCCGGAACAGCCAGCGCGGGTTCACGGGGCAGGGCGCCCCTGCGTGCAACCCAAGACAAATTCGCGCGACGGCATCGGTACCTCTTGCATTTCCCCGGCCAGTTTACGACACAGGCGCGCACCGCCACAACCCAACGGATCGACCCGCCTGCATGCCTTCCCACGCCGAAACCCGGACGCTGCCCTATACCGCGCAGCAGATGTACGATCTTGTCGCCGACGTGGGCTCCTATCCCGAATTCCTGCCCTGGACCGCGGCGGCGCGGGTGCGCAGCGAAACCCCGCAGGACGATGGCAGCACCGTGATGGAGGCGGACCTGGTGATCAGTTTCCGCGTCTTTCGTGAACGCTTCGGCAGCCGCGTTGTGCTCTGGCCCGGGAAAAAGCGGATCGAGACAGAATATCTTGACGGCCCGTTCGACCACATGCGCTCGAACTGGGAATTCCGCGATATCGGTGACGGACGGTGCGAGGTTGCCTTCGACGTCGACTTCAAACTGCGCAACCGCCTTTTGCAGGGCGCGGCGGAACTTTTCTTCTACGAGGCGATGAAACGGATCGTTCGCGCCTTCGAAACCCGTGCGGAGGCGCTTTATGGACGGAACTGAAATCTCCACCCGACTGGCCACGTTCGCACTCGGCCCGGTCCAGGCCCCCGAGGCCATGGCCGTTCTGCGCCTGTCCCTGCTGGACTGGGCCGCGGTCGGCATCGCCGGACGGGACGAGCCGGTGGCCGCGGTGATGCGGGAAATGGCGCAGGACGAGGGAGGCACGCCCCTGGCCGGGCTGATCGGCAGCGACCTGCGCGTGCCGGCCCGCATGGCGGCGCTGGTCAACGGCACGGTGTCGCACGCGCTGGATTACGACGACACGCATTTTGCCCATATCGGACATCCCTCGGTGGCCGTGATCCCCGCCGCGCTGGCCGTGGGCGAGGCGGTCGGCGCCACCGGCGAGGCCCTGCAGGAGGCCGCGCTGATCGGCGTCGAGGCATCGATCCGCGTGGGCGTCTGGCTGGGCCGCACGCACTATCAGGTGGGCTATCACCAGACCGCCACCGCCGGGGCCTTCGGCGCCACGCTGGCCGCCTGCCGCCTGATGGGGCTGTCTCGGGACCAGGTGCAACAGGCCATCGGTCTCGTCACCACACGCGCTTCGGGGATCAAGGCGCAGTTCGGCACGATGGGCAAACCGATGAACGCGGGCCTTGCTGCCACCAACGGGGTCGAGGCCGCACAACTGGCCGCACGCGGTTTCATCAGCGCGCCGGGGGCGATGGACGGCCAGAACGGCTTTGGCCCCACGCATCACGGCGAAGGGCAGGGGGACGCCTTCGACACGATGGGGCAAGACTGGCTGTTCGAAAGCGTGCAGCACAAGTTCCATGCCTGCTGCCATGGCCTGCACGCCACGCTCGAAGCGCTGCGCCAGCTCGATGCCGCGGCCGACATGGTGCAGTCCGTCGCCATCACGACCCACCCCCGCTGGCTCAGCGTCTGCAATATCCCCACGCCCGCCAACGGCCTGCAGGCCAAGTTCAGCTATCGCATGGTCACCGCCATGGCCCTGACCGGTCGCGACACCGCGCGGCTCGAAAGTTTCGACGACGCGCTCTGCGACGATCCGATACTGGCGGCCCTGCGCGAGCGCGTGACCGTCGACACCGACGACACCCTCAGCGAGATGCAGGCACGGCTTCGCGTGACGCTGAAGGATGGCACGGTGCAGGATCTGTTCCACGATCTCGATGTCGACCCCGGGCTTGATGCGCGTGAAACCCGTGTCCGGTCCAAGGCGGCGGCCCTGCTGGGTTCGGGGCGGGCGGACGCGATCTGGGACGCCATCACCGACGGCGCGGCACCGTCCGAGCTGGCGGCGTTGCTGGTCCGCCAGGTCGTGGAGGCATAATGCCCGGCCCGGATGCGGGTTGATGCGAAGTGAAGGGCAGCGAGGAATTTTGCCGCTGTCTTGAACTGTCGAGTGGCGCCGCCCCCGGAAGTGCTTCGGCGTGATCCTCGCCCCTTGTTCCGCCGGCGGTGTGCTGGTGTGCGCGGACGATGGAGCTGTCTATGAGGTGCAGCGATCCCGGCGACCGTTTCGCCAGCGACGCGAAGAGGCGAAGCCAGACACCGCTCTTCCCCCATATGTTGCACCGGTTATAGACCGTTCTGCGCGGGCCGTACCGGTCAGGCACATCGCGCGACGGAGCCCCGGGTCGCAGCACGTGGAGAATCCCGCTGATCACGCGCCTGCCGTCCACCCGCGCACCCCCGCGCGGCTTGTTCGGCACTGTCATGACCGCCTCGGTTTTCCCCAAGGTGTATCCCGCAGCCAATGGACTCTTTTGTATGGGGTCACGACCTCAGGGGCGGGGGGCTCAGGCGCCGTCCGCGCCCTGCTCCTTCGGCTTATCCGACAGGCGCCCCTCGTATCTTGGCAGGTCGTCGGCCATCTCCAGCCATGGCAGTCGGCTCTGATAGTTCAGGTGGAACTGCGGCCGCACCGTCGCGGGGTCTTCCAGCGTGGGCAGGTACAGGTTCATCGCATCGGGATAGTGTCGCGCCTCCAGCGCCATCGGCGTGCCGCATGTCGCGCAGAAATGGCGGATCACGCCCGGCGCGCTTTCGCGCGTGGCGGTCGCATCGCCGGTCCAGCGAAAGCTTGCGGCAGACACGCCCAGCCAGGCCGAAACCGGCGCGGCGCAGTTGCGGCGGCAATCCCCGCAATGGCAATACCCGGCCCAGGCGGGATCGCCCTCGAATTCCCAGCGCGTCGCGCCGCAATGGCAATGGCCGCGCGTTGTCATGGGCACGCCCCGCGATCCGGGATCGCGGCGCCGCTCACGCAACGCCCCGCAGCAGCAGTGCCAGCGCATGGTCCCGCGCCGCCGCCCGTACCTTTGCGCGCCCCTGCGCGCCGAACTCGACCGTTTCCACCCGTGTCGCGCGCCCGGTGCGGGCCAGACCGAAACAGACCCGTCCCTCGGGCTTGTGTTCCGAACCTCCGGGGCCGGCGATACCGGTGATCGACACCGCAACCTCCGCCTCCGAATGGTCCAGCGCCCCCTCGGCCATTTCGCGCGCGACCTCTTCCGAGACCGCGCCATGCACCTCCAGAGTCTCCGCCCGGACGCCCAGCATCTGCCGCTTGGCCGCGTTGGAATAGGTGACGAAGCCGCGCTCGACCACGGCGGAAGAACCCGCGATATCCGTCAGCGCCGCCGCCACCATGCCGCCGGTACAGCTTTCGGCCGTGGCCACCATCAGCCCCGCCGCCTGCGCGGCCTTCAGCACCCCTGCCGCGCTCACAGTCCCAGCACCCCGTGCGACAGCCATGCCAGCAACATCATGCCCAGCGCGGCAAGACCCCCTGCGATCACGTCGTCCAGCATCACGCCCAGCGGTCCGCCCTGCCGGTCGGCCCAGCCCACCGGGCCGGGTTTCCAGATGTCGAACAGCCGGAACAGCACGAACGCCGCCACGAACCCGGGCCAGAGCGCGCCCAGCGGTGCGCCGGCATGGGCGGCCCCGATCGACACCGGCAGAAAGGCCAGCCATTGGCCCGCCACCTCGTCGATCACGATCTCGGACGGGTCGTGGTTCGCCTTGCCCCGCGTCTCCACGGCCGTGGCCCACCAGCCAAGGACAAAGACCAGCAGCGTCCCCACCGCCAGCAGGCCGGGTCCGGCCAGCAGGTGCATCAGCGCCGCCACCGGCAGCGCGGCCAGCGATCCCCATGTGCCCGGTGCCGGGCGCAGGTGGCCCACGCCGCCGAAGGTCGCGATCAGGGCGGTCACCTTCATGTCCGCACCAGCGTGGCCGTGGCCTGCGCCGCGATGCCTTCGCCCCGCCCGGCAAAGCCCAGTCGCTCGGTCGTGGTCGCCTTGACCGAGACGCGTCCGATCTCCAGCCCCATGATCTCCGACACCCGCGCCCGCATCGCCTCTGCATGGGGCCCGATCCTGGGCGTCTCGCAGATCAGCGTCAGGTCCACGTTGGCGATCCCGAAGCCGCGCTCGCGGGCCAATCCCGCGGCGTGGGACAAGAAGACATGGCTTTCCGCGCCTTTCCATTGCGGATCGCTGGGCGGAAAATGCCGGCCGATATCGCCTTCGGCCATCGCGCCGTAAATCGCATCCGCCAGCGTATGCAACCCCACATCCGCATCCGAATGGCCCTGCAGGCCGCGGTCATGCGGCACGGCGACGCCGCACAGCATGACATGGTCGCCGGGGCCGAAACGGTGCACGTCGAACCCGGTTCCGGTACGTATGTCCATGGTGCCTCTCAGGATTTGCTGGGCGCGGGAGAAATCGTCCGGCGCGGTTATCTTGATGTTGCTTTCGCGCCCCTCGAGGATTCGCACGGGAAGGCCCGCCGCCCGCGCGACCTCGACATCGTCCGCGGCCTCCGCCGGTGCGGTGGCGTGCGCGGCGGTGATCGCGGCCCGATCGAATCCCTGCGGCGTCTGCGCCCGAAAGAGCCCGTCCCGCGCCTGCGTGCCGATCACCATCCCGTCCTCGCCCCGCCACAGCGCATCGCTGACCGGCAGGGCCGGGGCCGCCGCAGGGCATGCGGGGCCCAATGCGGCCATGACCTCCGCGATGTGGTCGGGCGTGACGCAGCAGCGCGCGGCATCATGGATCAGAACATGGGTCACGTCCGTCCCCTCCAGCGCGGCCAGCCCGTTGCGGACCGAGCTTGCCCGCGTTTCTCCCCCCGTCACCACGGCGATGTCGTCCGCGTCCAGGCGCCCGGTGTCGTCGGGATGCACGACCACCACGATCCGGCTGATTTCGGGCACCGCGCGGAACGCCGCCAGCGTGCGGTCAATCACCCGCATGCCGCTCAGGACCTGCCACTGCTTCGGCAGGTCGCCTCCGGCGCGAACGCCGCGTCCGGCGGCAACGATGATGGCGGCAGTGCTCATGATCTTTGCTTACGCAAGGGGGCGGGGCGACGCAATGGGCATGCCGCGGGGTGGTTTTGCCCAATTTTTAATCACTCGCATCTTTTTGATATTTATTTGGGCGCGCATAAATTGTGCTCGGCCAAGTCCGGCTCTAGAACGTCCACATGCTCACTCATTAGGCACCCATGCTGACCATCGGCCACCGAAATCTTCATCCTCCGGTCCTGCTTGCCCCGCTCGCGGGTATCACCGACCTTCCGTTCCGCACCCTTGTCAGCCGCTTCGGCGCGGGGCTCGTGGTGTCCGAAATGGTCGCCAGCCAGGAAATGGTGCAGTCCAAACCCGGCGTGCGCGAGAAGGCCGAGCTGGGGCTGAACGTTGCCGACACCTCCGTGCAGCTTGCCGGCCGCGAGGCGCACTGGATGGCCGAGGCCGCCCGCCAGGTCGAGGCGAACGGCGCGCAGGTCATCGACATCAACATGGGCTGTCCGGCCAAGAAGGTCACCAGCGCCAGCGGCTCCGGCGCCAGCGGATCGGCCCTGATGAAGGATCTCGACCACGCGCTTAGCCTGATCGATGCGGTGGTCGGCGCGGTCTCGATTCCCGTCACGCTCAAGACCCGCCTCGGCTGGGACGACACCAATCTCAACGCCCCCGAACTGGCCCGTCGGGCCGAAGGGGCAGGGGTGCACATGATCACCATCCACGGCCGCACCCGCTGTCAGTTCTACAAGGGCTATGCCGACTGGGCGGCGATCCGTGCGGTCAAGGATGCCGTTTCCATCCCGGTCATCGCCAATGGCGACATCACCGGCACCGCCACCGCCCGCACCGCGCTGGAAAAATCGGGCGCTGATGGCGTCATGATCGGCCGCGGGGCGCAGGGGCGCCCGTGGCTGCTGGCACAGGTGGCGCATGACCTGCACGGCACGCCCGCGCCGGACGTGCCCCGCGGCGCCGACCTCGCGCGGCTGGTTCAGGATCACTACGACGCGATGCTGTCCTTCTACGGCGCGGAGCTGGGCACCCGCGTCGCGCGCAAACATCTGGGCTGGTACATGGACGCCCTTCAAACGCCCACCGACCTGCGCAAGCGTATCCTCACCGGGCGCGACCCCGCCAACGTCAACCACCTGCTGGACGAGGCGATGACCGCCCCGGAAAGGCAGGCCGCATGACCGGGCATGACGACATGATCTGGACCTCGCTGCCGGTTCCGGCGCTGATCCTCGACGGTGACGACCGCATCGTGCAGATCAACCCCGCCGCCGAAGGCTTCCTGATGACCTCGGCCCGCTCGATCCTGCAACAGCCCGTGTGGGACAAACTGGCCGTCGACGCCCCGATCGAAGAGGCGCTGGAACGTGCCCGCGAGAAATCCGCCCCCCTGTTCGTCAACGATATCGATGTGGGCACCGGCGACCGCGCCCCGATGCAGTGCAACCTGCAGATCGCGCCGCTGTCGGGGCATGAGGGTCACATGATCCTGCTGATTTCGCCGCGCGAACTGGCGGGCCGCGTCACCCAAAGCCAGTCGGTCAAGTCGGCCGCCAAATCCGCCATCGGCATGGCCGAGATGCTGGCGCATGAAATCAAGAACCCGCTGGCGGGCATCACCGGCGCGGCGCAGCTTCTGTCGATGAACCTCGATCAGGACGATCTTGAACTGACCGACCTGATCGTGTCGGAAAGCCGCCGCATCGTCGGCCTCCTGGAACAGGTCGAGCAATTCGGCAATGTCAGCCTGCCAAAGCTGCGCGCGGTCAACCTGCACGACGTGCTGGACCGGGCGCGCCGCTCGGCGCTGGTGGGCTTTGCCGCGCACATGACCATCGTCGAGGATTACGACCCCTCGCTGCCGCTGGCCGTGGCCGATTCCGACCAGCTGCTGCAGGTGATCCAGAACCTGCTCAAGAACGCGGCGCAGGCGGCGGGCGACAAGGGCGGCACGATCACGCTGCACAGCTATTACGAACAATCGCTGCGGGTCCGACGTGACCGCCGCGACGCGGGCAAGTCGCTGCCGCTTCAGATCGAGGTCATCGACGACGGCCCCGGCCTGCCGCCGGAAATCGCCGGCAACGTCTTCGAGCCCTTCGTTTCGGGCCGCGAGAACGGCACCGGCCTCGGCCTCGCGCTTGCGGCCAAGATCGTCTCGGATCTCGACGGGTGGATCTCGGTCAGTTCGGTGCCGGGGCGTACAATTTTCAGGATATCGCTGCCGCGCGCCGGCGAGGACATGGAGGAAAGCTGATGGATGGCACCGTACTGGTCGCCGATGACGACCGCACGATCCGCACGGTTCTGACGCAGGCGCTCACGCGGGCGGGCTGCCGGGTTCACGCGACCTCGTCGCTGACCACGCTGATGCGCTGGGTGGCCGAGGGCAAGGGCGACGCCGTCATCACCGACGTCATGATGCCCGACGGCAATGGCCTCGAGATGCTGCCCAAGATCAACCAGGACCGCCCCGGCATGCCGGTGATCGTGATCTCGGCCCAGAACACCATCATGACGGCCATCCAGGCCGAAGAGGCGGCGGCCTTCGACTACCTGCCGAAGCCCTTCGATCTGCCCGACCTGATGAAGCGCACCGCGCGCGCCCTCGACGCCCGGACCAAGCGCACGCCGGCCACCGCCAGGACCGAGGATCGCCCCGACGAACTGCCCCTCGTGGGGCGCACCGCGACGATGCAGGGGCTCTACCGCGTCGTCGCGCGGCTGATGAACACCGACCTGCCGGTCCTGATCACCGGCGAATCCGGCACCGGAAAGACCCTCATCGCGCGCGCCATTCACGACTTTTCGGACCGGCGCACGCTGCCCTTCGTCACCGTCACGCCCACCGACCTTGCCGATCTGGAAGGCCCCGCGCGGGTCATGGCCCGCGCCAAGGGCGGCACGATCGTGCTCGACGGGGTGGGGGACCTCAGCATTGATGCGCAGGCCCGCGTCGTGCGGATGATGGACGCGCCCGGCGATCACGTGCCGCGTTTCATGGCCACCTCGCTGGGGCGTCTCGCCGACCGTCTGGAAGAGGGCAAGCTGCGCGAAGACCTCTATTACCGCCTGTCGGGGGCCGTGGTCGAGGTGCCGTCCCTGCGTGCCCGCGTCGACGACATCCCGCTGCTGGTGCATCACTTCCTGCTGAAGGCCGAGCGCGAGGGTCAGCCGCCCCGCACCCTGTCCGAGGACGCGATGGAACTGATGCGCGCCTACAGCTGGCCCGGCAACGTCCGCCAGCTGGAAAACGCGGTCCAGCGCCTCAGTCTCACCGCCCGCTCGTCCGAGATCACCCGCTCCGAGGTCGAGGCCGTATTGGGCAACCAGCCCGAGGCCGCCCCGGTCGTGGGCGGCGGCGGGGGCGAGACGCTCTCGACCTCGATCTCGCGCCACCTGCGCCGCTATTTCGACCTGCACGGAAACGCCCTGCCGCCGCCGGGCCTCTATGCGCGAATCCTCAAGGAGATGGAGATGCCGCTGATCGAGATCGCCCTGGACGCGACGGGCGGCAATCAGGCGAAATGCGCCGATCTTCTTGGTATAAATCGCAATACCTTGCGCAAGAAGATCACCGACCTTGATATTCGCGTGACACGGCGCCGCAAGTTGATGTAAAACTGCAACATCACTGTGGCCCATTGGAAGCAACTGCCGACTCCAAGCCACATCTGGAGGTCTGGCGCCCTGCGCGCCACAACCTGATGGGGGGATTGCGTGGCTTCGAAAGCACGCGGACTGACATGGGAAAGGCTGGGCCGGCTTCGGCGGATGAAACGCGTGCGCAATGCGGCGGCCTTCAGTCTCGTGGTGCTCGGCCCCTGCCTCGCCTTGCTGACCTACCTGGTGATGGGCCCGCTCGATCAGGGCAGTTCCTCGAACATCCTGCGCATCACCCTTCTGGCGGACATGATCTATGTCATCGCCGTCGCCGCCCTCGTGCTGCAGCGCGTGGTCCAGATGGTCGCCGCCCGCCGCCGCAAATCCGCCGGATCGCGCCTGCACCTGCGGCTCACCGGCGTCTTCGCCATCATGGCGCTTCTGCCCACCATCACCGTGGCCGTCTTCGCCACGCTCTCGGTCAACATGGGGCTCGAGGCGTGGTTCTCCGACAGGGTGGGGCGCGTGGTCGACAATTCCGTCGCCGCGGCCCAGGCCTACGAGGACGAACACCGCCGGGACCTTCTGGTCGACGCCCGCGCGCTCGCCTCGCTGATCAATGCCACCAAGCGCGCCGCGGTCTTTCTCGACGACGGCGATATCCGTCAGATCCTGTCGCGCGGCCAGCGCGAGATCCAGCGCGGCCTGCGCGAGGCCTTCGTCATAGACGGCACCGGCGACATCCGGTCGCGCGGCGAACGCTCCTACCTTTTCGACTACGAGGAACCCTCGCGCGAGATGTTCCAGGAGGCCGATCGCGACGGCGTCGTCATCATCCGCGACTGGGACAACAACGAGTTCCGCGCCCTGATGCCGCTGGAAGAGATCCCCGACCGCTATCTCTATGTCAGCCGCAATGTCGACGGCGACATCCTCAACCTGCTGGACGACACCCAGGAAACCGCCCGCTTCTACCAGCAGCGCGAGGATGAACGCGACCGCGTGCTTTTCGAATTCGGCGTGCTCTATCTCGGGTTCGCGCTGATCCTGATCCTCGCCGCCGTCTGGCTGGGGATGTGGTTCGCCGAACGCCTCAGCCGTCCCGTGGGCCGGCTTACCAGTGCCGCCCAGCGCGTGGGCGAAGGCGATCTCGACACCCAGGTGCGCGAAGAGGAGGGCGACGACGAAATCGGCATGCTCTCGACCTACTTCAACCAGATGACCCGCCAGCTGAAACAGCAGCGCGACACGCTCCTGACCAACACCCAGCAGATCGAACGCCGCCGCAGGCTCTTCGATTCCGTGCTGGGCTCGGTCTCGTCGGGCGTCGTGGGGCTGGATGCCAAGGGCCGCGTCACCTTCGTCAACCGCGCCGCCGAGCGCCTGCTCGACTGGCAGGAAGACCAGCAATCCCTGGCGCTTTCGGTGGCGATCCCCGAATTCGGCGCGCTCTTCGAGCGGCTGAAGGGGAACAGTACCGGCTTCGTGCAGGAGGAAATCAAGGTCAGCCGGGCAGGGCGGATGGAGAACCTGCTGGTGCGCATGTCGACCCGCAGCAACGAGGGCGGCCGCCGCGAGGGCTACGTCGTGGCCTTCGACGACGTGACCGACCTCGTCACCGCCCAGCGCATGGCCGCCTGGGGCGACGTGGCCCGCCGCATCGCCCACGAGATCAAGAACCCGCTGACCCCGATCCAGCTGTCGGCCGAACGCATCAAGCGCAAGTTCACCCGCGTGCTCGACGACCAGCAGGCCGCCGATCTCGAACAGCTGACCGACGTGGTGGTCCGCCAGACCAATGACCTGCGCCGCATCGTCGACGAGTTCTCGAAATTCGCCCGCATGCCCGAACCGCAGACCAAGGTCGAAAGCCTCACGCGTCTGTTGCGCGAGGCCGTCCTGCTGCAGGAAGCCGGCCAGCCCGAGGTGACCTTCGACACCGATCTGGCCGAGGATGCCCTGATGGCCGAGGTGGACGGCACCATGCTGAACCAGGCCCTGACCAACCTGATCAAGAACGCCGGAGAAGCCATTGAAAGCCTTTATGAAAAGGAAGGTTCCGACGACCACGTGGCACGGATCCGCATCTCCAGCCTGCGCGAGGACGACCGCGCGATCATCCGCATTTCCGACAACGGGATCGGCCTGCCCGAAGACCGCTCGCGCCTCTTCGAGCCGTATGTGACGACGCGCGAAAAGGGCACCGGCCTCGGCCTGCCCATCGTCAAGAAGATCATCGAGGAACATGGCGGCTCGCTCAGCCTCGAAGACGCCGAACCCTTCGGCGAGGGCGCCCGCCCGGGGGCCATGGCGGTGATCCGCCTGCCCCTGACCCGGGCCGAGACAGGCGCCGACACCGCCACGGACACCGACTCCGACACCGACATCGAAGACCATGACCAACGACAGGCCGTATAGAGGTACGCATGAGTGACATTCTGATCGTGGACGACGAACGCGACATCCGGGAGCTGATCTCGGACATCCTTCAGGACGAGGGCTTCACCACCCGGCTCGCCGGCAATTCCGACGACGCCATGTCCGAGATAAGCAGTCAGCCGCCGGGCCTGCTGATCCTCGACATCTGGCTGAAAGACAGCAACATGGACGGGATCGACATCCTCAAGGCGGTCAAGCGCGACTACCCCGAGGTGCCGGTCGTGATCATCTCGGGCCACGGCAATATCGAGATCGCCGTCGCGGCGATCAAGCAGGGCGCCTACGACTTCATCGAGAAGCCCTTCAACATCGACCAGCTGATGGTGGTGATCCGCCGCGGCATGGAAACCAGCCGCCTGCGCCGCGAGAATCTCGCGCTCAAGCGTCAGGGCAGCGGCCCCGCCGACATGTTGGGCGAAAGCCCGGTCTTCCGCACCCTTGTCGGCCAGCTCGACAAGGTCACGCGCTCCAACGGCCGGGTCATGCTGTCGGGCCCCGCGGGGTCAGGCAAGGAACTGGCCGCGCGCTATATCCACGCCAATTCCGACCGCTCCGGCGGCCCCTTCGTCTGCGCTGGCTGCGCCTCGATCGAACCCGACCGCATGGAAGAGGTCCTCTTCGGGCGCGAGGCCGAGGACGGCACCGTCACGCCCGGCCTGCTGGAAGAAGCCAATACCGGCGTCATCTATTTCGACGAGGTCGCCGACCTGCCCCTTGGCACGCAAGGCAAGATCCTGCGCGTGCTGGTCGACCAGACCTTCCTGCGCGTGGGCGGCAGCGACAAGGTCCAGGTGGACCTGCGCGTGATCTCCTCGACGTCCCGCAACCTCGAGGCGGAAATCCAGGCCGAACGCTTCCGGCGCGAACTTTACCACCGGCTCAACGTGGTGCCCATCGCCGTGCCCAGCCTCGAGGACCGGCGCGAGGACATTCCCGTCCTCGCCGCCTATTTCATCGAGAAGCTCCACATCGAGCAGGGCCTGCCGGTCCGCGCCCTCGGCGACGAGGCCGCGGCACTGCTCCAGACCATGCGCTGGCCCGGCAACGTCCGCCAGCTGCGCAACGTGATCGAACGCGTCCTGATCCTGGGCGACAGCGCGGGCGACATCACCGCCCGCGAAATTCCCGGCGACAGCGCCACCCCGGGCGACGAGGGCCGCGTCGTCCTGTCGGGCACCGTGGCCACCATGCCCCTGCGCGAGGCCCGAGAGGCGTTCGAGCGCGAATACCTGATGACCCAGATCAACCGCTTCGGCGGCAATATCAGCCGCACGGCGGAATTCGTCGGCATGGAACGCAGCGCCCTGCACCGCAAGCTGAAATCGCTGGGCGTGGTCACCGGCGCAAAGGGCGCGCGCCTGTCGGACGACGATGAAGAGGACCAGCAGGCCGCGACGGGCTAGGTGTCCCGGACAGCCGCGTGCCCCCTCCGCATGGCGGGATCGCAGGCGACGCTGCCCCGGCGCGCAAGGGCGCAAATGACGCGCGCCTTTGCCTTTTCTTCTTGCCCTGAATATCCCCGCCGGAGGCATGTCCGAGGCGGTCTTGCCGCCGAGAAAACCTGTGCGCCGCAGGCGCTCCGTCAGGTCTCGCCGGCCTGACTCACGGGTTCACGATCTGGTATTTCCCGCCCTTGATCCGGATCGCGCAGGAGTTTTCCGTCAGCGGCGGCTGTACGCGCGTCGCGGTGATCACCGTCGCCTCCACCACCTCGGGCGGGCAGGGCTTCAGGCTCACCTTCTGGTACCCCTGGTCAGCCATGCACTGCTTGGCCACCCGCGCGCGCAGCCCCTCGTTGGCGTCATAGCGCTCCCACCGCCCGGGCGACACGACCACCCGGATCGTCCGGCAGGCCCCGGCGCCGTTGCAGATCTGGCGATAGCTGTAGGTCGGCGGGATGTACCGCGTCAGCGTCCGCACCGGCACCTCGCGCAGGGCGTTGACGTCGCATTGCGTTCTGTCCCGCTCCACGCCGCTGACCGGGGCGCCTTCGCGGTAATAGACATTGGTCGGCAGACAGCCCGCAAGCGTCAGGACAAGGCAGATCAGAAACGGGACTCGGTACAGGGTCATGGCGCCATGTTACGCCGCTTTTTCCAGCAGGACAAAGCAATTGACCGTTACCGCCCCATCTGTCATGCAAAGCCCTCGACTGGGTCAGAAAGGGCACCGCCCATGAAGGTCATCATCTGCGGGGCAGGGCAGGTCGGCTGGCAGATCGCACGCCACCTTTCGGGCGAGCGCAACGACGTCACCGTGGTCGACAGCAATCCCGACCTCGTGCGCCGCGCGACCGAAACGCTGGACGTGCAGGGCATCACCGGCTTTGCCAGCTATCCCAACGTGCTGGATCAGGCCGGCGCGCGCGATGCCGACATGATCATCGCCGCCACCCATTCCGACGAGGTCAATATGGTCACCTGCCAGGTGGCGCATTCGGTCTTTTCCATCAACCGCAAGATCGCCCGCCTGCGCAGCCAGTCCTATCTGGATGCCATCTATTCCGACCTCTACCGCCGCGATCACATGCCCATCGACGTGGTGATCTCGCCCGAGCGCGAGGTGGCCGAGGCCGCCCTGCAGCGCCTTGCCGCGCCCGCCGCCTTCGACACCGAGACCTTCATGGAAGGCCGCGCGCAGCTTCTGGGCCTCAGGATCGAAGAGGATTGCCCCATCGTCAACACGCCCCTGCGGCAGTTGACCGATCTCTTCTCGACGCTCGAAGTGGTCGTGCTGGCCATCCGCCGCGACGGCAAGCTCTTCGCGCCCGAGGCCGAGGACCAGCTTTTCGTCGGCGACGACGCCTATGTCTTTGCGCCCACCGAGGACGTGCCGCGCACGATGGAGGTGTTCGGCAAGACCTCGCAGACGCAGGAACGGCTGGTCATCATCGGCGGCGGCAATATCGGCCTCAGCGTCGCCAAGCGGATCGAGACGCGCGGCAAGCGTACCCGGGTCAAGGTGATCGAGCGCGACCGCAAGGTGGCCGAACGCGCCGCCGACGCGCTGGAACGCACCATCGTCTTGAACGGCGACGGGCTGGATGCGCAATTGCTGTCCGAGGCGAACATCTCGCGCGCCGATGCCGTGCTGGCCGTCACCGACGACGACAAGACCAACATGCTGGCCGCCGTGCGCGCCAAGGCCGAGGGCTGCCCCTTTGCCATCGCGCTGATCAACGACCCGACGCTCTTGCCGATGATGGAGCCCCTGGGCATCGACGCCTATATCAACCCGCGCTCCACCACCGTCAGCTCGATCCTGCGCCATGTCCGCCACGGGCGCGTGCGCGCGGTCTACTCGATCGGCGACGCCGAAGCCGAGGTGATCGAGGCCGAGGTCATGTCCACGTCCAACATCGCCGGGGCCGCCATCCGCGAGATCGACTTTCCCGAGGGCGTGCTGGTGGGGGCCATCCTGCGCGACGGCAAGGTGCTCAAACCCTCCGGCACCATGCGGATCGAGGCCGGCGACGTGGTGGTGATCTTCGCGCTGGCCTCGGATGTGGGCCGCGTCGAACAGCTGCTGCAGGTCTCGATTGATTTCTTCTGAGCCATCGTCGCCGGGCGTCACGGCCCGCCTGCTGCGGTTTCCGCTTATTCTGGTGCTGGCCGGGATCGCCAGCGTCGCCATGCTCGGCCCCGCGCTGCATGCCTTCGTGCAGGACGACCATTCCGTCGCCCGCGCCTTTCTCTATTCCAGCGTTCTGGGCGTCACCTTCATCCTTCTGGTCGGGCTGGCCATCTCGGGGCGCCGCATGCGGGACAATTCCGACATCCAGAACCTCGCGTCGCTGGCGCTGGCCTATATCGCGCTGCCGGTCTTTCTCGCGCTTCCCTTCTACGAAGGGCTGGAGACGACCCGCTTTCTCAATGCCTATGTGGAAATGGTGTCCTGCCTGACCACCACCGGCGCCACGCTCTTCGACAACCCGTCGCGGCTGGTCGACAGCCTGCATCTCTGGCGCGGCATGGTCGGGTGGCTTGGCGGTCTGCTGATCTGGGTCGCGGCCTCCGCGGTCCTCGCGCCGATGAGCCTCGGCGGATTCGAGATCACCGTCTCGACCGAACCGGGGCAGGGCGAGGACATGCTCAGCCGCTTCCGCCGCGCCACGTCCGCCCGGCGCATCGCGCAAAGCACCAGCACCCTCGGCCCGATCTATGTGGGCCTGACCGGCATGCTCTGGGTGATGCTGATCCTGGGCGGCGACCGGCCCCTCGTTGCCGCGGTCCATGCCATGTCCACGATGGCCACCAGCGGGATTTCGGCCGTCGGCGGGGTCGAGAATGCCGGCAGCGGCTTTGGCGGCGAGGCAGTGATCTTCCTGTTCATGTTCTTCGCCCTGTCCCGGCTGACCTTTTCGTCCGACACGCTGACCACCAGGTCCACCAGCCTGCTGGACGACCCGGAATTCCGCATCGGTGTGGCGCTGGTGCTGGGCGTGCCGCTGGTGCTGTTCTCGCGCCATTGGCTGGGCGCCTTCGATGTCGACCAGGTCGAGGATCTGTCCCAGGCCGTGCAGGCGTTGTGGGGCGGGACCTTCACGGTGCTTTCGTTCCTGTCCACCACCGGCTTTCAAAGCGCGGCCTGGGAAGCCGCGCAATCCTGGTCCGGCCTCGGCACGCCCGGCCTTCTGCTGATCGGTCTCGCGATGTTCGGCGGCGGGGTGGCCACCACCGCCGGCGGGGTCAAGCTGCTGCGGATCTATGCGCTCTACCTGCACGGCCAGCGTGAACTGGAACGCCTTGTGCATCCGTCGTCGGTGGGGCGTGCGGGCCTGCATACCCGGCGCATCCGCCGCGAAGGCGCATTCGTGGCCTGGATCTTCTTCATGCTCTTCGCGCTGTCGCTCACCGTGGTTACCGTCCTGATGGCCGCCCTGGGCGAAGACCTGCAGAACGCCATCGTGCTTTCCACCGCGGCGCTGGCCACGGCGGGGCCTCTGACCCAGGTCGGGGCCGACGCGCCGATCCCGCTGCTGGAAATGGGCGTCATGGCCAAACTGGTGTTTTCCGCCGCGATGGTCCTGGGCCGGATGGAGACGCTGGCGCTTATCGCGCTCTTCAACCCCAGCCTGTGGCGACGCTGAGACTGCCCCGATCGCCATGCGCCGCCGCCCCTCCGTGACATCCCCGGCACACGGCCCCGAAACCCGCTGCCAAGGATTTGATTTTTGGGCTGGAAACTCGCAAACAGCCACTCCATACTCCGCCAGTGGGAGAAAGGGGTTACCGACGGCCCCTCGCAAGAACAAAGGCTATAAAAACAATGGCGACAGACCGACAAAACCTGCAGGACGCATTCCTGAATCAGGTCCGCAAGACCAAGATCCCGGTCACGGTTTTTCTTATCAATGGTGTCAAGCTTCAGGGTGTCATCACCTGGTTTGACAATTTCTGCATCCTGCTGCGCGGCGACGGACAGTCACAGCTTGTCTACAAGCATGCCGTGTCCACCATTATGCCGTCCCAACCGGTCAGCCTGTACGAGGGCGACGACGCGTCTTGACGCTCACGGAACGCTCGGACACCCGCGCCTGGGTCCTGCACCCGGACATCCCCAGTTCAGACCGCGAGCGTGATCCCGCGCTCGCGCTCGAAGAAGCCGTGTCGCTCGCCCACGCCCTGCCGGGGCTCGAGGTGCTGGGCGGATCGGTCGTGCGCCTGCGCGACCCGCATCCCGGCATGCTCTTCAGCAAGGGCAAGCTGGCCGAGCTGCAATCGCTGGTCGAGGACAACGAGGTCGAGCTGGTCCTGATCGACGGCCCCGTTTCGCCCGTCCAGCAGCGCAACCTGGAAAAGCAGCTCGGCGTCAAATTGCTGGACCGCACCGGGCTGATCCTTGAAATCTTCTCGGATCGCGCCGCCACCCGCGAAGGCGTGTTGCAGGTGGAAATGGCCGCGCTCAGCTACCAGCGCACCCGCCTTGTCCGCGCCTGGACCCACCTGGAACGCCAGCGCGGCGGGCTGGGCTTTGTCGGCGGTCCGGGCGAGACCCAGATCGAGGCCGACCGCCGCGCCATCGACGAACAGCTCGTGCGCCTGCGCCGCCAGCTGGAAAAGGTCGTGAAAACCCGCACCCTGCACCGCGCCGCCCGCGCCAAGGTGCCGTTCCCCATCGTGGCGCTGGTGGGCTATACCAACGCCGGCAAGTCCACGCTCTTCAACCACCTGACCGGGGCCGAGGTCATGGCCAAGGACATGCTCTTTGCCACGCTCGACCCCACCATGCGCAAGATCGCCCTGCCGGGCGGCGGGCCCGAGGTGATCCTGTCCGACACGGTGGGCTTCATCTCGGACCTGCCCACCGAACTCGTCGCCGCCTTCCGCGCCACGCTCGAGGAAGTGCTGGCCGCCGATCTCATCGTCCATGTCCGCGATATCTCGCACCCCGAAACCGAGGATCAGGCCCGCGACGTTCACGACATCCTCACCAGCCTCGGGGTCACCGACACCACCCCCCGGATCGAGGTCTGGAACAAGATCGACCGTCTGACGCCCGAAGACCGCACCCTTGTCGAAAACCGCGCCGCGCGCCTCGAGGATGTGAAACTTCTCTCGGCCATCACCGGCGAGGGCATGGAGGCACTCAGCGACACCATCATCACGCAGCTCGCCGGTGCCACAAGGGTCGAAACGGTCACGCTCGGCTTTGACGCGGGCCGCAAGCGCGCCTGGCTCTTCGAAAAGGGCCTGGTCGAGGACGAGACCCAGGACGAGGACGGCTATGCCCTCACGGTGCGCTGGAACGACACGCAGAAGGCGCAGTTCGACGGTCTTTGAGCGCCACCGCTCGCGGCCTCGTGATTTGCGAAAACCGGCGCACCTGCCGATCTAGCTGTTTCAGGTAAAGCGTTTTGCGAAAAACCTGAGTTGCAGATTTTCGCGAAACGCAGTGAAACGCTCAGATGGTGTACGCGTTTCGCCTTCATCTGGTGCCTCAGGTCAAAGGCGAAACGCTTTACCCGAAAGGACGCAAGACATGGCCAAGACCTTCCACGAACTCGCCTTCACCGATGCCGTTCGCGCCATGCAGGAAAAACAGGGCTCGGCGGCCATGTATGCCCGCAGCCTTGCCCCCGATGCGCCCGCCGACGACCGTCTTGGCCCGAACGAGGCACAGTTCATCGCCCTGCGCGACGGCTTCTACCAGGCCACGGTCAGCGCCACGGGCTGGCCTTACGTGCAGTTCCGCGGCGGCCCGCGCGGGTTTCTCAAGGTGCTGGATGACAGGACGCTGGGCTATGCCGACTATCGCGGCAACCGGCAGTATATCTCCACCGGAAACCTGGCCCAGAACGACCGTATCTCGCTCATCCTGATGGATTACCCCAACAGCGCCCGGCTCAAGATCCTGGGCCGCGTGACGATCTCGGACGATTCCGACCTGATCGACCGCCTGATGGACGACGGCTACAAGGCGCGGCCCGAGCGGGCGGTTGTCATCACCGTCGAGGGCTTCGACTGGAACTGTCCCCAGCACATCCCGGTTCGCCTGACGATGGAAGAGCTTGGCCCGATCCTGGCGCCCTTCCAGACCGAACTCGCGCAATTGCGCGAAGAAAACGCGGCGCTCAAGGCGCGGCTGGCCGACTA
>JBKAGF010000039.1:0-33467 GCA_046290265.1 Roseovarius sp.
GACGTGCATGACCTGACGGTAGAGGGGCGCGCGGTGGAACGCGAACTGGCGCTGTTGCGCGTCACCGGGACCGGCGACAAGAGGGTCGAGGCGCTGCGGCTGGCGGATATCTTCCGTGCCAACGTGGTGGACAGCACGCTGGACAGCTTTGTCTTCGAGATCACCGGGACATCGGAGAAGGTCGATGCGTTTGCCGACCTGATGCGGCCCCTTGGACTGGACGAGATCGCCCGCACCGGTGTGGCGGCCCTTTCGCGCGGCTCATAACGCCGCGCCGGGACCCGCGTTCTACCGCAGCTTGCGAACCGAAGCGTTTTGCTCTTTGGCGGGCCGGTCCGACCTGTTCCGGTGGGTTCCGGCCGGCTTGAACGGAACGATCTTCTGGGCATGCGCCTGTGCCGTGGTCCTGGGCGCGGTTGTGCGGTCGGTTGCCATCCCGCGCAGGTCCTGGGCCAGGCAGGGATATTCCTCGCTCGACACGACATTGACATCGAAGGCCTGCCGCATCCCGCGCCCGTCGCGGACGTTGAATGTCACCAGGTCGCCCGCTTCGAACTCGGGCGGGACACCGGGGCTGTCCGTCCTGCCGTCGAAAAAGGCCAAGTCGCCGTGATCGCTGCACCAGATAAGTGCACGGTTCGTGCACTGGTCACTCCACAAGACTGCTCCGTACATCATATCCCCACGAAATATCCTGAATTCAGGATAAGGCACTGACATGTTGCATTCACCGAGAATTTGCCGGGTTGACCTCCTCCGTTTGTGTCAACACTGTCAAAATGTGACGCTACTTCGCGTCATTTTCTGGACAGGACTGTTTCACATCGTATACAGAACAACCAGACCGCGAAAGTGATACCTTCGAAGTGGTATCTCGACAGCAGAATCGAAGCCGCATTGACCAGCAAGACGCGATCAGACTCCCACGCAAGCGCACATCCAGACCCCGCCGTTCTGCGGGGTATATTCGGACAGAATCTTCGAATTCTTACAGCACCGTACAAATCGGTCGCAGGCCTGTGCCGCGACCTTGGCATCAACCGCACGCAGTTCAATCGCTACCTGTCCGGCGAAAGCTTTCCCAGGCCGGACGTGCTGCACCAGATGTGCCGGTTCTTCGGTGTCGACGCGCGCATCCTGCTGGAACCGGTGGACCAGATCCACACCACCGCGGCAGAGCTTTTGGGCCATCCTTTCCTGTCGGGCTTTTACGGCACGGGTCCCACGGCCGTTCCGGAAGGTGTTTTTCCAAGCGGGTTCTACAGCTTCGTGCGCAGGTCCTTCATAGACGATGCGCTGTTCACGGTCGGCCTCGTCCACGTGCACCGCGATGAGCCCTACACGTTTCTTCGCGGGTTCGAGCCACGCGACGCCTTGCGCAGCCAGGGCCTGTCGACCCGCCCCCGGAACCGCGAGTTTCGCGGCCTCGTGATGCGACAGGAAGAAGGCGTGATGGCGCTGGTGACGCATCGCAATTCGCTTGCCAGTTCGTTCAACTTCCTGACGCCGGAAACCTCTTTCCAGTCGAATATTTGGGAAGGTTATGCCACCCGCACGGTGCGCGAAAAGGTCACCGGCCGGCGTGCGGCGCGAATGGTGTACGAATATCTTGGCACCGGCGTGGAAAAGGCGCTGCCGGTGGCCCGCCGCGCAGGGCTTGCCACGCTGGAGGACGTGCCGCCCTTCCATGCGCGACTGCTGCGGCTGCAGGAGGAATTCCGCTAACGGTCGCGCGCGCCTGACGGCTTTGGTCGCGTGGAGTGAAATGATGTCGTGAATCGTCGGTTTTTCCCGGATGGTTTCAGGCAATCGGGTCTCATCACACAAGCCAAGGGGATGCGCCACCGATGTCCGCCACCATTTCCGATCTTTCCGCTGTCCGGGCCAGTGTAGACAAGGCCAATGGCCTGCCGAACGCCCACTACATCGATGCAGGCGTCTATGCCGAGGAGCGGCAGGCGCTGCTGTATACCCAGTGGGCCGGACTGGCCGTGGCGGCCGACGTGCCGGACCCCGGCGATGCCAAGCCGATCGAGTTTCTGGGCATGCCGCTGCTGCTGTTGCGGGACAAGGATGGCGATGTGCGGGTGTTCCAGAACATCTGCCGGCACCGGGGCATGATCCTGGTCGAGGCGCCGCGCAAGATCGAGGGGGCGATCCGCTGTCCCTATCATTCGTGGTGCTATTCCACCAAGGGCAAGCTGGTCTCGACCCCGCATGTGGGCGGGCCGGGGCACAATACGCACGAGGCGATCAGGCGCGACGATCTGGGGCTGATCGAGGTGCGCAGCCATGTGTGGCGCGATGTTGTCTGGGTCAACGTGTCGGGCGACGCGCCTGCGTTCGAGGACACGATGGCGGAGGTGATCGCCCGCTGGGCCGAGTTCGACCTGCCGGTCTATCACGGCGGGACCGACAGCCGGTTCGAGCTGGAGGTGGCCACCAACTGGAAGCTCGCCGTCGAGAATTATTGCGAAAGCTATCACCTGCCCTGGGTGCATCCGGGCCTCAACAGCTATTCCAAGCTCGAGGACCATTACAACATCGAGAAACCGGGCGCGTTTTCCGGCCAGGGGACGATGGTGTATCGCCAGCTGACCAATGAGAATGGCGAAAAGTTCCCCGATTTTGAAGGGGTTGGCGCGAAGTGGAACGAACAGGCGGAGTATATCGCCGTTTATCCGAACGTCCTTCTGGGCGTGCACCGCGACCATGCGTTCGCCATCATCCTGGAGCCCAGGGGCCCGGAGCGGACTGTGGAACATATCCACCTCTATTACTCGGTTCCCGACAGCGACGAAGGCCTGCGGATGCGCAATACGCAGCTGTGGAAGACGGTGTTCGAGGAGGACATTTTCGTCGTCGAGGGGATGCAGCGCGGGCGGCATGCAGACCAGTTCGACGGCGGGCGCTTCTCGCCCGTGATGGATAGCCCAACCCATTGTTTTCATGACTGGGTTGCCGGCAAGATCGAGGCCTATCGGGGCATGGGACAGGCGGCGGAATGAGTGCCGTTCTGGACCACGCGATGATCGCGGCCCACGAGGCGCATGACAGCGCGGCGCTGGTGCGGCTTTACACGCAGGCGGCGGACACGGCGAACGACCTGGATGCGTCGTGCTTTTACCTGACGCATGCCTATGTGTTCGCGCTGGAGGCCGGGGCGCCGGATGCGCGGCGCCTGCATGCGCGGCTGGTACGGCACGGGCGCGAAGCCTGAGTCGGCCTGAAGGTAAATCGCTGCATTTCGAGCGAAATCGGCATGTCGGTATCACGTCGGTATAACGTTGTTATTGCGTCGGTCAGGTTTAGGCGGTTTTCCGGGATTAACTGGGCGCGCGGTGCCCCTCCGCGCGATCGGGGACTCGTGAAGGACGTATGGCGGCGTCGGGCCTTGGGGCGCGGCGGTCTCACGCACTCGGCGCGGTTTGGGGGCGCATCATCCCGGATCGCGCGTGGGGCCTTTTGCCGAGAGAGATCCTCGGGACGCGCCCGAGGATGACGGCGTGCGGGGGGCAAGAGAGCGCGCGGCCCTGCCCGAGAATCGCACGATGATCGGGCCAGAATTGCCTTAATGGGATGTCAGGAAGTTGGCAGGAAACTGCCGCGGACATCCTGAGGCGACATGCAAAGCGTTCGGCACCCATTTACGATTCCCCGCCATGCGCGGCTGTTCGAACTGCTGCGGCAGGAGAACATGGCGTTGCTTGCGCGGGCAAAGCCGCCTGCCCGACCCGCGGCGGACATCGACGCCGCGATGAAGTTTCGGCAGATGGCGGAGCGGTCGCTGAGCGGCGCGGCGGGGCTTTAGCCCCGGAATCCCGTGGCCACCACGAACTTTTCGGAACTGTCGGAGCGCGACGCGGGGGGCTTGACGTTGGCGACCTTGGTGAAGCGTTGTTTCAGGAGTTTCTGCAGGTCGCCCTCGGCCCCGCCGGCCAGCACCTTGGAGACGAAGGTGCCGCCCTCCTCCAGCACGTCGAAGGCGAGATGGGCGGCCGCCTCGCACAGCGCGATGATGCGCAGGTGGTCGGTCTGCTTGTGGCCCGAGGAGGCGGCGGCCATGTCGGACATGACCACGTCCGCGCGGCCCCCGAGCCAATCCTTCACCTTTTCGTCGGCGTCGTCCTCCATGAAGTCGAGCACGTGCAGCTCGCAGCCCGCGATGGGCTCTACCTCCTGCAGGTCGATACCGAGGATATAGCCCTGCGCCTTGCCGGATTTCTCGCCCAGGGCGTTGACGCGCGGCACGGCCACCTGGCACCAGCCACCGGGCGCGCAGCCGAGGTCGACGACGCGCGCGCCAGGCACGAGGAAGCGGAACTTGTCGTCCAGTTCCATGATCTTGTAGGCGGCGCGGCCGCGATAGCCTTCGGCCTGGGCGCGTTTCACGTATGGGTCGTTGAGCTGGCGTTGCAGCCAGCGGGTCGAACTGCTGCGCCGGCCCTTGGCGGTCTTGACCTTGACGGTCAGGTCGCGCTGGCCGCGGCCGGAGGTGTTCTTGCCGGTGGGGCCCTTGCCTGTGGGTTTCTTGACCATCAGTTCCGTCCGTTCGATTTCGTGGCATGCGCGCGGCTGCGGCGGGTGGCGGCATCGCGCATCATTCGGTTCCTTCCAGCAGCACGCCGTCGGCGGCCATCTGGGCGTAGAGCATTCCTTCGCGCAGGCCCCGGTCGGCCACCGAGAGCCGGTCCGTGGGCCAACAGCGCAGAAGCGCCTGCAGGATGGCCGCACCGGACATGATCAGCACCTGCCGGTCCAGCCCGATGCGCGGGTCACGGCGGCGTCCGGCGGGGCCCATGGCCAGGTAGTCGCGGATCACGCGGTCGATCTGGTCGGAGGTCATGCGCAGCCCGTCGACCTTGTTGCGGTCGTACCGCTTGAGGCCAAGGTGGCTGGCCGCGACGGTGGTGACGGTGCCCGAGGTGCCGACGATCTGGAAGCCCGCGCGCGGGGGTTCGTTCTTGTAGGGCGCGAATTCGGCGAGGTTCTCCTCGAAGAACCAGCTCATGAGGGCAAAGCGGGCGGCGTCGTCCTCGACATCGTTGAACTGGTCGCGCAGCGTGGCCACGCCCAGCGGCACGCTGATCCAGTCGACCACGCGGGCGGCGCCGTCGCCGCGGGCGACATCGGGAAAGCCGCCATGCATCCGCATGATCGCCTGCGCCCGTTCGCGCGGGCGCACGTTGGTGAGGTCGATCCAGACAAGCTCGGTCGAGCCGCCGCCGATATCGACGACCAGCAGCTGTTCGGTCTTCTTGCTGACCAGCGGCGCGCAGGAAACGACGGCCAGCTGCGCCTCTTCCTGGGGTTCGATGATGTCGAGCCTGAGCCCGGTCTCGCGCTCGACCTTCTTCATGAAGGCGGCGCCGTTGGAGGCGCGGCGGCAGGCCTCGGTCGCGACGAGGCGCATGCGCCTGACCTTGTTGCGCTTGAGCTTTTGCTGGCAGACGCGCAGGGCCTGGATGGTGCGGTAGATCGAGGCGCGCGACAGGCGGCCGGTCTGTTCCAGACCATGGCCGAGCTGAACCGATTTCGAGAAGCTGTCCACGACCTTGAACTGAGCGCCATCGGGTCGGGCGATCAGCATGCGACAACTGTTCGTTCCCAGATCCAGCGCCGCGTAGAGCGGGCCGGATTCGGGCGAGATCAGTGCGGGGCTTTCTACCTTTTGCCGTTCTTGTGAACGAGGGACCGCGCCCGCACTTTCGGGACGCTTGGGCGCCATAACTCACGCCCTCCATTTCGAGTTGACTTAAAGGTAGTCCTTCCGGGCGCGTCACGCAATACTTGGCGGTCATCAACCTTCCGCTTGGCCATGAAAGGCCGGGATTGGTTTGACTTAGGCTCCTGCCTGTCCCTAAGTTTCGAAAGCTGCGGTCTTTTTCGGGCCATTGGGGGGTTCCATGTTCACGATTATCGCCTTGTCACTGCTGGGGATCGGGGCCAGCGCGTTCATCATTGACGAAATCGTCAACGACGATGACGACGAACCGGCGCGGGATGTGTCGGCGCCCGGGGGCGACGACGATGCGCAGGATCCGTCGACGGATGGCGAAGACACCGGGGGAGATCCCGGCGACGTGCCGCCCGAGGATGAGACCGGCACGCCCGGCTTTGAGACCGTTTTCATGGGCACCGAGGGCGATGATACGATCGAAGCCGAGGACATAGATGGAAATGTCGAGACCGTCGAAGCGGGTGGCGGAGACGATTCCATCGCGACGCGGGTCAATCACATCGAGATCCTGGGCCAGGACGGGAACGACACGATCACGATCGGGGACGATCAGCCAATCGTCTACAATGTGAAGGCGGATGGCGGCGCGGGAGATGACGTGATCACGGCCCGCAATCCTTCGGCCTCGGTGCTGCGGGGCGGTGACGGGAACGACGTTATCAACGTCCAGCAAGAGAGCTATGACGAGGAATTCACGCAGCTGGAGGGTGGCGATGGCGACGACATTCTGAACCTCGACCTTGCGGTGCCCGATGAGAGCCCGCAGATCGGGTTGCGGGCCTATGGCGGTGACGGGGCCGATACCTACACCCTGACCTTCACGCCGGCCTATGGCGACGGGGCGGATGAAGACGCGGATCCGGCGCGCATTCTGGATTTGCGCGATTTCGATCCCGCGGAAGACCAGATCGTGATCGACCTGAGCGGCACTGCCGGGTCCGGCGACGCGGTCGAGACAGAAATCCGCGAAAGCGAGGATGACGGCTCGCTCGAGGTTGTGGTGTCGTTTCTCAACGAGGCCGGAGACAGTGTTTCGGGCACCATCAACCTTGGTGCCTTGACAGGCGCGCCGGGGATTGACCCCCAGGCATTCATCTCGGTCGTGACGGCCTGACGGGTCGGATCGGGGTGGGACCGGCCCGGGCCGCCGTCCATGCTTCGGCGGAGCGTTGAGCCGGCGCGGGAACAGTTGAATCATTTTCCGGTGTGTCCCGGTGGCCTTGAAACGACAGGCCGGTTAGGGTGACGTCGCTTGATGTCGTCGTTAAGTCGAAAAACGACCCTGCGCAGCGTCGATCCTGAATTAGAGAGGGTCAATCGAGATAGAGGAATCAGCGATGGTTGACGTGACTGTGGTATACTGGCGGGACATCCCCGCGCAGGTGATCGTCGGCAAGGGCCGCCGCGGGGCCAAGCGCCCCCTGCCCGAGCGGTTCGAGCAGGCGATCGACCGTGCCGCGATGAAGGTCGGTGCCGCTGATACCGATGCATACCTGGCCGAGTGGCGCAAGGCGGCGCCTTACACGGTCGAGGGCGAGGCCGACGACGTGGCCGATGCCGAGGCCGCGCGGCTGGACGCGGAATACGATCAGGACCGCATCAAGCAGCTGATCGCGAATGACGGTTGGGCCGGCGCACAGTGAGTGCGGGCCGTAGAACTTTCTGGGAGGCCGCGATGGCACTTTTGAACTTCAGGAAACGCGAAGCACCGGGCGCGCGCACGGTGAACCCGCAGGTCGAGGCGCTGCTGGACGGCTATTCCATCGAGGTGATGCCGCGCACCGCCGAGAAGGTGGACAGCTTCCGCGACCTTCTGCCCGAGGGCACGCGGGTCTACATCGCGCATATCGAGGGCACGCCGATCGAGGACATGGTCGCGACCGCCAAGCGCGTGGCTGCCGAGGGCTACAAGGTGATGCCGCATTTCCCGGCGCGGATCATCAAGGACCAGGCGACGCTGGAGGACTGGATCGCGCGCTACCAGGGCGAGGCGGGCGTCGAACAGGCGCTTGTGCTGGCCGGCGGCGTGACCGAGCCGCATGGCGATTTCGACAGCTCGATGCAGCTGCTGGAGTCGGGCGCGTTCGACCGCGCGGGGTTCAAGCGCCTGCACGTGGCCGGGCACCCCGAGGGCAACCGCGACATCGACCCCGATGGCGGCATGAAGAATGTCGAGGACGCGATGCGGTGGAAACAGGCATTTTCCGAGCGCACCGATGCCGAGATGGCACTGGCGACGCAGTTCGCCTTTGACGCCGATCCGATCATCAAGTGGGCAGACGACCTGGCCGCGGGCGGCGTGACCCTGCCCATCCATATCGGGATCGCGGGGCCGGCCAAGCTGCAGACGCTGATCAAGTTCGCCATCGCCTGTGGTGTGGGCCCGTCGCTGAAGGTGCTGCAGAAGCGGGCGATGGACGTCTCGAAACTGTTGCTGCCCTACGAGCCCACGGATGTTCTGACCAAGCTGGCGGCACACAAGGCGGCCAACCCGGATTTCAACATCACCAACGTTCACTTCTTCCCGCTGGGCGGCATCAAGACCAATGCCGAGTGGGCGATCGAAAATGGCGGCGCTTCTGCAGTGCCCGCCAACCAACAGGGATAGGACATGACGCGTACCATCGTCGAAAGCAAAACCAAGACCGCCATCATCGGGTTCGACCAGCCGTTCTGCGTGATCGGTGAGCGGATCAACCCCACCGGGCGAAAGAAACTGGCCGCCGAGCTGGAAGCGGGCGATTTCTCGACCGTGGAGGCCGATGCCATCGCGCAGGTCGCGGCGGGCGCCACGGTTCTGGATATCAACGCGGGCGTGGTCTACAACTCGAACCCCGATCCGAACCAGACCGAACCGCCGCTGATGCGCAAGGTCGTGGAACTGGTGCAGGGGCTGGTGGATGTGCCGCTGTGCATCGACAGCTCGGTCCCGGGCGCGTTGCAGGCGGGGCTTGAGGCCTGCGAGGGCCGCCCGCTGCTGAACTCGGTCACCGGCGAGGAAGAGCGGCTGGAACTGGTTCTGCCGCTGGTCAAGAAATACAACGTGCCGGTGGTGGCGATCTCGAACGACGACACCGGGATTTCGGAAGACCCCGACGTGCGCTTTGCCGTGGCCAAGAAGATCGTGGAACGGGCCGCCGATTTCGGCATCCCGGCGCATGACATCGTGGTCGACCCGCTGGTCATGCCGATCGGCGCGATGGGCACGGCCGGTCAGCAGGTCTTCACGCTGGTCCGCCGCCTGCGCGAGGAACTGGGCGTGAACACCACCTGCGGTGCGTCCAACATCAGCTTCGGCCTGCCCAACCGTCACGGCATCAACAACGCGTTCCTGCCGATGGCGATGGGTGCGGGGATGACATCCGCGATCATGAACCCGGTCGCCCTGCCCGTGAAGGAGGCCGACAAGGCCGCCAAGCGGGCCGAGGCCGAGGCGGCAGGCATCATCGTCCCCGAGGACATGGATGACGAGACCTTCTGCCAGCTGTTCGGGCTGGGCAGCACCAAGCCGCGTCCGGGCAAGGAGATGGAGGCCATCCGCGCCGCCAACTTCCTGACCAACAACGACCCGCATGGCGGCGAGTGGATCAAGTTCAACAAGGCCCCGCCGAAAGCCGGCGAAGAGGATGCAGGCCGTGGTGGCCGTGGCGGACGCCGCCGGCGCCGGGCCTGAGAAACGGGACAGTGAAAATGGGAAAGCCCCGGTTCCGGCCGGGGCTTTCCTGCGTTCGGGAGGGGCGAAACGGCCTAGTGCGGGGTGGGCGTGTCGCGGTCGACCTGAGTCTCGATCTCGGCATTGAGCTTGGCGCCCGCCAGCACGATAAAGGCCGAGAGCCACAGCCAGGTCAGCAGGATGATGACACCGCCCAGGGTGCCGTAGGTCTCGTTATAGCTGCCGAAGTTCTGGGTGTAGACGGAAAAGGCGACAGTGCCGACCATCCACAGCAGCGTGGCGGCGACCGCGCCGGGGCTGATCCAGCGCCAGCGGACGCGCGGGCGCGAGGGGCCGAAGCGGTAGAGAACGGCAAGACCGAGGATGGCAAAAAGCGCCAGGATCGGCCATTGCAGCCAAAGGATCGCGGTTTCGATCTCGTCCGGCAGGCCGAGAAACCCGATCACGTTCGGGAGGACGATCATCGCGCCCAGTGACACCAGCATGCCCGCTATGATGAAGAGCGTGAGCGCGATGCCCGTGGCGTATAGCGCGACGAAGCCGCGGGTTTCTTCCTCGTTATAGGCGATGTTCATGCCTTCCATCAGCGTCATCATCCCCTTTGTCGCGCCGTAGAGCGCCAGCACCACGCCCATGATCGCGGCAAGGCCCGTGGCGGCTTCGTCGCCGCCGGTGACCTGTAGGATCTGGTCGCGGATGATCTCGGCCGCGTTCTGCGGCAGGATGGCGACGATCTGGTCAAGCTGGGTGGCGATATCGCCGGGATCAATGAGAAAACCGGCGATGGAGATAAGCGCGACAACCGCGGGGAAAATCGCCAGAAGCCCGAAGAAAGCGACCCCGGCGGAGACGACCGACATGTGATCGGAAGCGATGCCGGACTTGATCCGCAACGCGATATCCCACCAGCCGCGGCGCGGGATGCGCCCGGGATGCCTTGCGCTGTTTTGGCCGTCGTGGTCCTGCATGTCGTTCTGTCCCGTTTCTTCACTGTTTGATGTGCAACGCATGACTTGGCCGAAAGATCGGAAGGATTCCGGTTAAAATTGCGGGAAGCGGCAGGAAAGGTTCCGGGTCGGGGCCCGGAACGGGGCGCTGTGAGCGGCCTTGAGGCAGCGAGAGGACGCGAGGAAGGGTCGCGCGTTCGGCCCGCAGCGACAGGCGTTTCACGCCCTTGGACAAGGAGCCGTTCGTGCAAGCGGTGACGGCACCGCTGGACGGTGAGGGTGGCAGGCGGCGGGATCGCGGCGTCCGGTGGCCCGGCGCACAGGCGGGTCAGGTCAGGCGTTGAGCCACCAGCGTTCCATGTAGCGTTCGCCGTCGAGATCCCAGTTGGTGGCAATCGTCTCGGGCATGCCCACGGCGTCGCCGACGCCGAAGACGTAGGAGGCGAACATCGGGATAGCCGAGCCGCCCTCTTCGTTCAGGATCTTCTGCATCTCGAAATACATGTCGCGGCGCTTGGCCTCGTCGAGTTCCGCCCGGGCCTCGACCAGGAGCTTGTCGAAACGCTCGTTCGACCAGTGCGACTCGTTCCACGACACGCCGGTCTGGTATGTGGTCGAGAACATCTGGTCCTCCACCGGGCGGCCGCTCCAGTAGCTGGTGATGAAGGGGGATTTCATCCAGTGGTCGGCCCAGAAGCCGTCATTGGGCTGGCGGTTGACCTTGAGGTCGATGCCGGCGCCCTTGGCGGAGTTCTGGATCAGGATGGCGGCGTCGACCGCGCCGGCGAAGGCGGCCTCGGAGGCCATGATCTCGATCTGAAGGGAGTCGAGGCCGGCCTCCTTGAGGTGGAATTTGGCCTTGTCAGGATCGTATTGGCGTTGTTCCAGCTCGTCATTGTAGAAGCGCTGGCCCGAGCCGATGGGGTGGTCGTTGCCCACCTCGCCGTAGCCGAAGAGGATCTTGTCCACCAGTTCCTGCCGGTCGATGGCGTATTTCACCGCGAGGCGGATGTTGTTGTCGGTATAGGGGTCGACGTCGCAGAGCATGGGCAGCGAATAATGCAGCGTGCCGGTGGTGGTCTTGAGGTTCACCCCGTCGCGGCGTCCCAGGAGCGCGGCGGTCTTGAGGTCGACCCGGTCGATCACCTGGACGTCGCCGGAGACCAGCGCCGAGGTGCGCGCATTCTGGTCGATGATCGACAGCACCTCGACCGTATCGAAGAAGGCGACGTCGTCGGACCAGTGGTTGGGGTGGCGCGAGAGCTGCGAGCTGACGCCGGCGTCGTAATTGTCGAGCACGTAGGAGCCGCAGCCGATGTAATCCTGCCAGTTCATCGTGCCGTCCTCGTTGGCGGGCATCACCGGCAGGTGGTAGTCGGTCATGATGAACGGGAAGTCGGCATTGCCCGATTCCAGCTCGACCACCACGACCAGATCGCCGTCGGCGGTGATCTCGGTCACCGGCGCCACGAGCGGGCCGGCGGCGGAGGTGTTGCCCTCGCCCCGGTGGTGATTGACCGAGGCCACGACATCGCTGGCCTTGACGGTGCGACCGTTGTGAAATTCCAGCCCGTCGCGCAGCTTGAAGGTCCATGTCTTGGCGTCGGGCGAGGCTTCCCAGCTTTCGGCGAGCGAGGGTGCGAGGCTGCCGTCGGGGGCGATTTCAGTGAGGTAGCCCTGGTAACCGCCGAGCGAGAGGCCGATGGTATAGCCGTTCTCGATCACGCCGGGATCAAGCTTGTCGGTGGTCGCCCCGTGCCCGCGGGCGACGCGGAAATGACCGCCCTTTCTGGGTGTCTGGGCCTGGACCATGTCGGCGGTCAGCGACAGCGCCGAGACGGTCGCGCCGGCGGCGAGGCCCTGTTGCATGAAGCGGCGGCGCGAGATCCGGCGCGTGCGCAGGTCGCGCGTCAGTTTGTCGAGGAAATCCATTCTCTTCTCCTTGTTGGACCGGCCTTTTGGCGGCCGTTCTTTGTTGTTCTTGTCGGGAGAGCGGTGCATGACGCCCGGCCTCCGCGCAGATCGAGCATAACGCGGTTTTTCGCGCCCTGTCTCGGGGATGTTTGCCGGATGCGCGGTTTCCGCCGGAAGGCCGCGGTTTTTTTGAGCGCCCTGCCCGTCCGGGCGGCGCCGCGGAACGAATGGATCGAGCGGGAGGCTTTCCGGCCGGGCGCGAGGCGGCAAAGACCGTCGCACGCGGCGGGCCGGTGTGCATGAGTATTTTTGCCACGAAAAAGCCGGGGGGGCGGCCCGTGCCGGGCCGGGCGGTGTCAGGCGATGGCGGCCCGTGTGCCGGGCAGCTGGAAGAGCCGCCCCGGGCCCCAGCCGCGCGCCTCCACCCCGGCGCGGCCCAGCACGTGCCAGATCAGCGCCTGGTTGGAGCTGATGACCGGAAGGCCAAGCTCTGCCTCCAGCCGGTCGATCACCCCGAAGGTGCGCAGGTTGGTGCAGGAGGTGAACACGGCGTCGATGTCGCCGGCGGCGGCCGCCCGGGTGACGGCGGCATGGGTCGAGGCCTGCGAGATGCGGGCGACGCGGCGGTCGTCGGTTTCGCCGAAGCTGAGATTGTGAAGCACGGAAATGCCGCGCGCCTGGAGAAAGTCGCGCATGGGGGCCACGACCCGGGCCGAATAGGGGGTGACCATCGCGATGCGGGACGCTCCAAGGGCGCGCAGTCCGGCCACGACGGCGCTGATGGGATTGGTGACGGGCACGCCGGGATGGGCCAGCTGGACCTGCCCCTCGACCAGTTCGGGGCCCATCAGCGCCGAGGCGGAGGTGCAGCCATAGCCCACCGCATCCAGCGCGCCCGGCAGGAGGGCGGCGGAGGCCGCCATGCGTTCCTGCATCGACAAGAGGTTTTCCGGCGTGACCTCGCTGTCGGAAAAGATGCGGCTGTGGTGCAGGCCCACGTCGCGGCCTGCGAGTACCATGCGCGCCTCGGTTTCAAGCGTCTCGTCGGTGCTGAGCACGATAAGCCCCAGCCGCGAGGCCATGCCGCCGTCGAGATCGTATTTCATCGCGACGATCCGTCCGGCCAGCTGACCGTGCCGCCGGCCACGGACGCGGCGACGCCGGTTGTCGAGGGGCAGGATGTGGGCAGGCCGCGCAACACGCGCACGGCGAGATGGCCGAAGGCCTGCGCCTCGAGCATGTCGCCGTCGAGGCCCACGGCCTCGACCGGGTCGACCACGGCGTCGAGCGCGGCGCGCAGCATCGCCATCATCACCGGGTTCTTGCGCCCGCCGCCGCAGACCAGCAGGCGTTCGGGCGGGGATGGGCAATGCTCCATCGCCTGCAGGACCGATGCGGCGCTCATCGCCGTGAGGGTGGCGGCGGCGTCGGCGTCACTGAGCTCGTGCACGAGGGTGTAGAGGTCGGAAAACGCGTCGCGGTCGAGGCTTTTGGGGGGGATCTTGCGAAAATACGGCTCGTCGAGGAAAAGTTCGAGCGCGCCTTGCGCCACGGTGCCTTGCAAGGCCAATGCGCCGTCGCGGTCGCAGGGCTGGCCCCGGCGCTGCATCATCAGGTCGTTGACGGGGGCGTTGGCGGGGCCGGTATCGAAGGCCAGCAACGCGCCGTCCTGATCGGGGCGGTCGCGGCTGGGGTCGATCCAGGTGATGTTGCCCACGCCGCCGAGGTTGAGGAAGGCCAGCGGACGGTCCGCCCCCATCCACTTGGCGCAGGCGAAGTGGAAGAATGGCGCGAGCGGTGCGCCCTCGCCGCCGAGGCGTACGTCCGCGCTGCGGAAATCCCAGATCACCGGCAGGCCGAGATGCATCGCCAGCGCCTCGCCATCGCCCAGCTGGTGCGTGCCGCGCCCTTGTGGGTCATGCGCCAGGGTCTGGCCGTGGAAGCCGACGATCTGCGCCCCCTGAAAGCGCGACAGCACATCGACATGGGCCTGTTGCACAAGCGGCAGAACCTCCTGCCCCACTTCGTCGGGCCACTTGCCCAGGGCGTCGCGCAAGACGGCCTCCTCGGTGGGGGAATATGCGCGATAGGCGCTGTCGCCGAAGGCAAAGATCGTCTCGCCATCGGTCTGGACCATGGCGGCATCGACCCCGTCGAGAGAGGTGCCCGACATCGCCCCCAATGCCCAGACAGGGCCGCTCTTCAAACCGGCCTTCAACATGGCCTTTTCCTTCGCCTGAACCATCCCTATACATGCCGCGCAAAACCAGCTGGGACAAGCGATATGACCTACCACGCCAAATCGGATTTCATGGCCACGATGATCGAGCGCGGCTTTCTGGCCGACTGCACCGATTACCAGGGGCTGGACGAGGCGCTGAGCGAGGGCGTGGTGCCGACCTATATCGGTTATGACGCCACGGCGCAGTCGCTGCATGTGGGGCACCTGCTGAACATCATGATGCTGCGGTGGCTGCAGAAGACCGGGCACAAGCCGATCACGCTGATGGGCGGCGGAACCACGAAGGTGGGCGACCCGAGTTTTCGGTCGGACGAGCGCCCGCTGCTGGGGCCCGAGCAGATCGAGAGCAATATCAACGGGATGCAGCAGGTCTTTGCCAAGTACCTGACCTATGGCGACGGGGCCACGGATGCGCTGATGCTGAACAATGCCGAGTGGCTGGACGGGCTGAACTACCTTGAGTTCCTGCGCGACATTGGCCGGCATTTTTCGGTCAACCGGATGCTGTCCTTCGAGAGCGTCAAGTCGCGGCTGGACCGGGAGCAATCGCTGTCGTTCCTCGAGTTCAACTACATGATCCTGCAGGCCTATGATTTCCTGGAGCTGAACCGGCGCTATGGCTGCCTGTTGCAGATGGGCGGGTCGGATCAATGGGGCAATATCGTCAACGGGATCGACCTGACGCGGCGGGTGCTGGACCACGAGATCTACGGCCTGACCTCGCCTTTGCTGGAGACGGCGGATGGGCGCAAGATGGGCAAGTCGGCGGATGGCGCGGTGTGGCTGAATGCCGACATGCGGTCGCCCTACGAGTTCTGGCAGTTCTGGCGGAACACGATGGATGCCGATGTGGGGCGGTTCCTGAAGCTGTATACCGAGTTGCCGGTGGAGGAATGCGAGCGGCTGGGCGCGCTGGCGGGGGCCGAGATCAACGAGGCCAAGGTCATCCTGGCGAACGAGGTCACCACCCTCTTGCACGGGGCGCAGGCGGCGGAGAACGCCGAGGCCACGGCGCGGGAAGTGTTCGAGAAAGGCGGCGTCGGGGACGATTTGCCGACGCTGGAGCTGTCGGCCGCAGAGGTGGGCGACGGGATTTCCATCGTGCAGCTGATCGTGAAATCGGGGCTGGCGGGTTCAGGCAAGGAGGCCAAGCGCCTGATTGCCGAGAATGGCGCCAGGCTGGACGACCAGCCGCTGACGGATGCGGGACTGATGGTGGACGCGCAGGCGCTGGCCCGCCCGATCAAGCTGTCGGCGGGCAAGAAGCGGCACGCGCTGGTGAAGATCGCCGGATAAAGTCCTGGCACCCCGGAATTTTCTAAAATTCCGGGGCGTTGGCCGGGTCAGTGCGCCCGCGGGATTGTGACCTGTCATGAAAACGTCACTTGCGGGGCGACCAATATATCGATAGTTCCCGATATATGGATAAATCAACCACCCTTGCCGGCCTTCAGGCCCTGTCTCAGGAAACCCGTCTGGATGTTTTCCGCCTGCTGATGCGTGCCGGACCCGAGGGCATGGCCGCCGGGGAGATCGCGCAGACCTGCGGCGTGCGCCAGAACACCATGTCCACGCATCTGTCGATCCTGTCGCAGGCCGGGCTGGTGCGGGCCGCGCGCGAGGGCCGGTCCGTGCGCTATAGCGCCGACATAGACGGCATACGCGACCTGCTCGCCTTTCTCGTACATGATTGCTGTGGCGGAAATCCTCAGCAGTGCCAGACGCTTATCAAGGCAATTTCGATCCCCTGCTGATCCCTGAAAGGACATGCCCGATGCCTGCCGACACCCCGAAGAATGTGCTGTTTTTGTGCACCGGCAATTCCGCCCGGTCGCTGATGGCCGAGGCCATCATGCAGCGTGAAGGCATGGGGAAATTTCGCGGATTTTCCGCAGGTTCGATGCCCAAGGACGTGCCGCATCCCCGGACGCTCGACCTGCTGCAGCATCTCAATCACGACACGTCCGGCCTGCGGTCCAAGAGCTGGGACGCGTTCGCCGGACCGGACGCGCCGCAGATGGATTTCGTGTTCACCGTCTGCGACAACGCGGCGAACGAGGTCTGCCCGCTTTGGCCCGGTCAGCCGGTGAGCGCCCATTGGGGCGTGCCGGACCCGGCCGCCGCGACCGGGTCCGAGGCCGAGATCGGGCTGGCCTTTCACGAGGCCTACCGGATGCTGCGCAACCGCATCTCGATCTTCGTGAACCTGCCGATGAACCAGCTTGACCGGCTGTCGCTGCAGGCGGAACTGGACCGCATCGGCCAGACCGACGACGCCCCCGAAACCGCCTGACACGGGAACGACAGGACAATGACCGACACAATTGACACCGCCGGGGACAATGGCCTTGGCATCTTCGAGCGATACCTGAGCGTCTGGATCGCGCTGGCCATCGTGCTGGGCATCGGCATCGGCACGGTGGCGCCGGGGCTTGTGCAGGCGGTGGCGGCGGCGGAGGTTGCCTCGGTCAACCTTGTTGTCGCGGTGCTGATCTGGGCGATGATCTATCCGATGATGATCGGAGTCGACCTGAGCACGATCCCCGCCGTGGCGCGCCAGCCGCGCGGGCTGATCATCACGCTGCTGGTGAACTGGCTGATCAAACCCTTCACCATGGCGCTGCTGGCGGTGCTGTTCTTCGATGTGGTCTTTGCGCCCTGGATCGCGCCCGAGGACGCGGCGCAATACACCGCCGGGCTGATCCTGCTGGGGGCCGCGCCCTGTACGGCGATGGTGTTCGTCTGGTCGCAGCTGACCCGGGGCGACGCCACCTACACGCTGGTGCAGGTGACGGTGAACGACCTGATCATGGTGGTGGCCTTTGCCCCCATCGTGGCCTTCCTGCTGGGTGTGACGGACATCACCGTGCCGTGGCAGACGCTGGTGACGGCGACGGTGCTGTACGTGGTGCTGCCGCTGGTGGCGGGGCTGCTGACGCGGCGCGCGCTGGGGTCCAAGGCGGCGATCGGCGCCTTCACCGCGAAGGTCAAGCCGTGGTCGATCATCGGGCTGATCGCGACGGTGGTGATCCTGTTCGGCCTGCAGGGCGAGCTGATCCTGGCCAACCCGCTGGTGATCGTGCTGATCGCGGTGCCGATCCTGATCCAGAGCTACGGGATCTTCGCGGTGGCCTATGGCGCGGCCTATGCGCTGCGGGTGCCGCACCGGATCGCGGCGCCCTGCGCGATGATCGGCACGTCCAACTTCTTCGAGCTGGCGGTGGCGGTGGCGATCAGCCTTTTCGGGCTGAATTCCGGCGCGGCGCTGGCCACGGTGGTGGGCGTGCTGGTCGAAGTGCCGGTGATGCTGTCGCTGGTGGCCTTCGCCAACCGCACGCGAACGAAATTCGCGGGGCATGCCGCATGAGCGTCGTGATCCACCACAACCCCGACTGCGGCACCTCGCGCAACGTGCTGCAGATCATCCGCGATGCCGGGTATGACCCGGTCGTGATCGAATACCTGCAGACCGGCTGGACCCGGCCGCAGCTGCTGGGACTGTTCGCCGCCGCCGACCTGACGCCGCGTGACGCGCTGCGCACCAGTAAGTCGCCGGCCGAGGCGCTGGGGCTCCTGGATCCGACGGTCACGGACGAGATCCTGCTGGAGCTGATGGTGAAGCATCCGGTGCTGGTGAACCGGCCGATCGTCTGCAGCCCGCGCGGGGTGCGCCTGTGCCGCCCGTCCGAAATGGTTCTGGACCTGCTGGACCGATGGCCGGCGGGCCCCTATGCCAAGGAGGACGGAGAGACGATCATCGACAAGGAGGGCCGGCGCGTTGTCTGACATGCCCAACCTGAATGCCGGGGCCCTGCCCGGCCCGGATGACGGGGCGCTGTTTCCGGCGCAGCGACCGGACCATGCGCCGCGCATCCTGCTGCTGTACGGGAGCCTGCGAGAGACCTCGTATTCGCGGCTGCTGTCCGAGGAGGCGGCGCGACTTCTGCGCCATCTGGGCGCCGAGACGCGGACCTTCGATCCGCATGGCCTGCCCCTGCCCGACGATGCCGAGGCCAGCCATCCCAAGGTGGCCGAACTGCGCGCGCTGGTGATGTGGTCCGAGGGCATGGTCTGGGTCAGCCCCGAGCGGCACGGGGCGATGACCGGGGTGATGAAGGCGATGATCGACTGGATTCCGCTGGCGCCGATCGGGGGCATCCGTCCGACCCAGGGCAAGACGCTGGCGGTGGCGCAGGTCAGCGGCGGCAGCCAGAGCTTCAACGCGGTGAACCAGATGCGTATCCTGGGCCGCTGGATGCGGATGATCACGATCCCGAACCAGTCTTCGGTGCCCAAGGCATGGGACGCGTTCGACGCGGACGGGCGGATGAAACCGGGGCCGCTTTACAACCGGGTGGTGGACGTGATGGAGGAACTGGTGAAGTTCACGCTGCTGACCCGCGGGGTATCGGGCCACCTGACCGACCGCTATTCCGAGCGGGTGGAGACGCTGGAAGAACTGTCGCAAAGGGTGAATGCGCCCAAGGCGATCGGGACGGAGTGACGCGGCCCGGCGCATTGCGCGATCCCCGCCGGCGCGGGCGGGGGCGGACGGGTCGGAATTGAGTATTTGCAGAACAGTGAAACCGGGAGAGTGTCAGCGGGCGGCGAGCGCGTCGTCGAGAACCCTGCGCACGGCATCCATGTCCACATCCTCGGCCACGAAGGCGTCGCCGATGCCGCGGGCGAGGATGAAACGCAGCTTTCCGTCCATCACCTTCTTGTCCTGGGCCATGAGGGCGATGAGCCCGTCTGCATCGGGAAGCTCGCCCGCGATATCGGACAGATCGACCTTCATCTTCATGTCCCTGAGATGGGCGCGGACGCGGCTGGGCTCTTCCTGGGAACACAGGCCGAGGCGGCTGGAGAGTTCGAAGGCCAGGGCGCAGCCGATGGCGACCCCCTCGCCATGCACGAGACGGTCGCCGTAGCCGGTGGCGGCCTCGAGCGCGTGGCAGAAGGTGTGGCCGAGGTTCAGAAGCGCGCGGCGGCCGAATTCGCGTTCGTCCTCGATCACGATCTCGGCCTTCATCTCGACCGAGCGTTTCACGGCGGCGATCCGGGCCGCCCGGTCGCCCGCTGCCAGGCCGGGGCCGTGGGATTCGAGCCAGCCGAAGAAGGCGGCGTCCCCCAGCAGGCCGTATTTCACGACCTCGCCGTAGCCGGAAAGGAAATCGCGCTCCGGCAGGGTGTCGAGCACGTCGGTATCGGCCAGCACGAGGCTGGGCTGGTGGAAGGCGCCGATCAGGTTCTTGCCCTGCGGCGCGTTGATTCCGGTCTTGCCGCCCACCGAGCTGTCGACCTGGGCCAGAAGGCTGGTGGGCACCTGCACGAAGCGCACGCCCCGGCGCAGCACGGCGGCGGCGAATCCCACCAGGTCGCCGATGACGCCGCCGCCCAGGGCGATGACGATGTCGTTGCGCTCGACCTTTTCGGCCAGGAGCCATTCGACGGTGCGTTCGAATTGCGGCCATCCCTTCGTGGCTTCGCCGGGAGGGAGCGTCAGGGCGGTGCTGTCGATGCCGGCGGCGGCCAGCCCGTCCTGCAGCGCGGCAAGGTGCCGGGCGGCGACATTGGCATCGGTGACGATGGCCGCGCGCCGGCGCGTCAGAAGCGGCGCGACCAGCGCCCCGGCCTGCGCCAGCAGCGCGGGCCCGATATGGATGTCGTAGGCGCGTTCGCCCAGGGCCACATGCACGCGTTCGCTCATGCCACCTGCTCCAGCACGTCGGGCCGGCCGGCCAGGGCATCGCGCACCTTCCGGGCCATCTGGTCGATCGTGTAGGCGGAATGCGCCGGCACGGTGAGATCGGCCATGCCGTAATAGGGCAGCCGGTCGTCATAGAGGGCCTTCAACGTGCGATAGGGATCAGCTGTGCGTAGCAAGGGTCTGGTATCCTTGTTCTTTACCCGGTTCCACAGGAGCCTGAGATCGGCCTTGAGCCAGACCGACACGCCCTTGCGCCCGATGAGTTCGCGGTTGCGTTCGGACAGGAACGCGCCGCCGCCCGCCGACAGGATGCCGCGCTGGCTGTCGAGAAGGCGGTCGATGACCTGGGTCTCGCGGTCGCGGAAGAACGCCTCGCCGTCCCGGGCGAATATCTCGGCGATCCTCATGTTCGCGGCGGCCTCGATCTCGACGTCGGAATCGACGAAAGGAACATCAAGCGCGGCCGCCAACGCCTTGCCGACAGCAGTTTTTCCGGCCCCCATCATGCCCACCAGCACAACGGTTTTCTTCAACTGCCAACGCTCCCCGGCGACCACGTTTCGGCGCTCCTATGCCAATCTCTTCTTTTCCCGCACTGAATGACGTGATCTTGATGAAATTGCCAGTTATAAAGTGGTAAAAGACGGCAGGAAACAGGCAGGCGCACCATGTTCAGACTGATCAAATGGCTGATCTACCTCGGGATTCTGGCTTTCCTGGCCCTGGTCGGATATGCCTATATCGGGCCATTTTTCGGGGCCGATTTCTCGCCCCAGCGTGAAGAAATCCGACAGGAAATCATACTTGAAGACTCTTGATTACATTGCATTTTCCATGGTCATGGCGTCGCCCGCGCTGGCCCAGGAGCCGCTTGGGGCGATCGACTGGCTGAGAGATCCCGCGCCGATCAGCGTGGCCAGGCCGCTTGAAACACCGCTGCAGCCGCCACCGGAGACGGATGTCGAAGGGGCGGTCGTGCCGCAGGTCGAGGTGATGCCGCTGGACGGGGCGCGGCCCGATGCCGCGGGGCTTCTGCCCGGCAGCACCACCGGCCTGCCGCCGGACCTTTGGGCGGGCAGCAATACCGATACGCTGGCGTCGCTGTTCTCGCGGCTGCCGCCCGACCCGCTGCCCGCGATCCAGGCGCTGTATTACACGCTTCTGCTGGCCGAGGCGGAGCCCCCCGCCGATACCGCCGCCGATGCCCGGTTCCTGCGGGCGCGGCTGGGCGCGCTGCGCCGCATGGGCGCGGTGGAGCCGGCGCTGGCGCTGGTGCAGCAGGCCGGCCCCTATGATGACGGGCTTTTTGACCATTGGTTCGACCTGGCGCTGCTGACCGGCACCGAGGAAGAGGCCTGTGCCGCGCTGACGCAGGACCCGGACCTGTCGGACCGCTATGATGCCCGGATCTATTGCGGCGCGCGGGCGGGCGACTGGCGGACCGCCGCGCTGACCTACGAGACGGCAACGGCGCTGGGGGTGCTGGATGCGCCGAGCGCGCGGCTGCTGGCGCATTTCCTCGATCCCGAGACGATCGACGCGGACATGTCGCTGGCGCCGACCTCGGACATGACTCCCCTGCTCTATCGTCTTTACGAGGCGGCCGGCACGCCGCTGCCGACGCGCAACCTCGCGCGGGAATACGCGGTGGCGGACATGCGCGGGCTGACCGGGCTGAAGGCCGAGATCGAGGCGGTGGAGCGGCTGACCCGCACCGGAGCGGTGCCGGCCAACCGGTTGCTGGGGCTTTACACAGATCAGAGCCCCGCTGCCTCGGGCGGGGTCTGGGACCGGGTTGCGGGGGTTCAGGACCTCGAGCAGGGGATCGTCGACGAGGATGGCGCGGCGGTGTCGCAGCTGCTGCCGGAGCTGTGGCGCGATATGAAGCGCGAAGGGCTGGCGGTGGCCTTTGCCACGCTCTTTGCCGAGCCCCTGTCGAAGATGGAACTGACCGGGCGCGGGCGCGACGCGGCGTTCGAGGTGACGCTTCTGTCACAGGATTACGAGACGCTGGCGCCGAAATTCGCGGGCGACGCCGCGCGTGACGGGTTTCTTGTCGGGCTGGCGCAGGGCGCGCCGGATGCGGCCTTGGCGAACGAGGCGCCGGAGATCGCCATCGCGGAGGCCTTTGCCGCCACCGCCGCGCATTCCGATCATGCCGATCTGCTGGAGGCGGGACGGCTGGGGCAGGCGATCCTGACGGCGGCGCTGCAGCTGGACACGGCGGGACCGAACCAGACCAGCGACATCGTGGCGGGGCTTGCAACGCTGCGCGCCGTGGGACTGGAAGATACCGCGCGGCGGGCGGCGCTGGAGATCCTGCTGCTGAAGGCCGGCACGTGAGCACGCGATACTGGCTGTCGGCCTTTCTGGACGCGCAGGCCGCCGAGGCCGGGGCGGCGCAGAACACGCTGCAGGCCTATGCGCGCGACCTTGCGGATTTCCACGACTGGCTGGACCGGCGGAGCGGCGGGCTGGACCGGGCGACCCAGGGCGATGTCGAGGCCTACCTGGTGCATTGCGACGCGCAGGGGCTGGCCAGGTCGACCCGCGCGCGGCGGCTGTCGGCGATCAAGCAGCTGTATCGATTCGCCTTTGACGAGGGCCTGCGAGAGGACAATCCCGCGATCCAGATCCGGGGACCGGGGCGCGACAAGCGCCTGCCCAAGACGCTGGAACTGGAAGAGGTCGACCGCCTGCTGGAGGCGGCGCGCCGCATCGGCCGGTCCGAGGCGGACCGGATGCGCAACACCTGCCTGATGGAACTGCTCTACGCCACGGGGATGCGGGTGAGCGAACTGGTGGCGCTGCCTGTCTCGGCCTGTCGGGGCAATCCGCAGATGCTGCTGGTGCGCGGCAAGGGCGGCAAGGAGCGGATGGTGCCGATGTCGCCGCCCGCGCGGGCGGCGCTGACCGCGTGGCTGGCGCGACGCGATGCGGGAGAAGAGGCGAAGAAGGCAAAGGGCAAACCGGTGTCGCCCTTCCTGTTTCCATCGAGCGGCAGGGCAGGCCACCTGACGCGGAACCGGTTCTTTCTGCTGGTCAAGGATTTCGCGGTGGCCGCCGGGGTCAGCCCGTCGCGGGTGTCGCCCCACACTCTGCGGCATGCCTTTGCCACGCATCTGCTGGCAGGCGGCGCGGACCTGCGCACGATCCAGACCCTGCTGGGCCATGCCGATGTGGGCACGACCGAGATCTATACCCATGTGCTGCAGGACCGTCTGCGCGAACTTGTGTTCGATGCCCATCCCCTGGCGCAGGACGAGCGGCGCCGGAGCGGCGAGGACACGGGCCCGGAGGGACGGCAATAGGGCATGCGCATCGCGTTCGGGTCCAAAAATTCGTCGCCCGCCCGCTTGATTGCGGTGCCCGCGCGCCCCATAACGCCCTTTGACGCACAATCTGAATGATGGATGATGGAACCGGTTTCTGCCACGTTTGACACGGCCTTCTGGATCTCTGCCGGCGCGATCCTCTTGCTCCTGGTCCTCTCGGCCTGTTTCTCGGGCAGTGAAACCGCGCTGACCGCCGCCTCGCGCGGCAAGTTGCGGGCGCGGGCCGACAAGGGGTCGAAAGGTGCCGAACAGGCGCTGAAGATCACCGAGGACAACGAGCGGCTGATCGGCTCGGTCCTTCTGGGCAACAACCTGGTGAACATCCTGGCCACGTCGCTGGCCACGGCGCTTTTCACCCGCGCCTTCGGCGAAAGCGGCGTGGCGCTGGCGACGCTGGTGATGACGCTTCTTGTGCTGATCTTCGCCGAGGTGCTGCCCAAGACCTATGCGATCACCAATGCCGAGGCGGCGGCCTCGCACGCCGCGCCGGTGATCCGCTGGGTGATCATCGTCTTTTCACCGGTGGTGTCGGCGGTGCGCCTGCTGGTGCGGGGAGTCCTGCGGGTGTTCGGGGTGAAGACGGACCCCGACAGCCAGATCCTGGCCGTGCGGGAAGAAATCGCGGGCGCGCTTTACCTTGGCCATTCCGAGGGGGTGGTGGAAAAGGAAGACCGCGACCGGATCCTGGGCGCGCTGGACCTGGGCGACCGGGCGGTGGAAGAGGTCATGCTGCATCGCAGCCAGATCGAGATGATCGACGCGGCGCTGGAGCCCGAGGCGATCCTGGACCAGTGTCTGAAATCCAATCACACGCGCCTGCCGGTGTTCCGCGACGAGCCCGACAACATCATCGGCGTGGTCCATGCCAAGGACCTTCTGCGCGCGATGCACACGCTTGCGCTGCAGGGCGAAGACGGGCGCGGGACGCTGGCGGGGTTCGACATCTGCGACGTGATGATGGAGCCTTATTTCGTGCCCGAGACGACCACGCTGGATGACCAGATGCGGCAGTTCCTGCGGATGCGCAGCCATTTCGCGCTGGTGGTGGACGAATACGGAGACCTTCAGGGGCTGATCACGCTGGAGGATATCCTGGAAGAGATCGTGGGCGAGATCACCGACGAGTTCGACCCCGATGGCGACCACCCGGTGGGCCGCAGCGAGGACGGGCAGTTCCTGGTGGACGGGGGCACGACGATCCGCGACCTGAACCGGGCGACGGACTGGACCCTGCCGGATGACGAGGCCAACACGGTGGCCGGCCTGGTGATCTACGAGGCGCAGATCATCCCCGAGGTGGGACAGGTGTTCAATTTCCACGGCTTCCGCTTCGAGGTTGTCGAGAAGGAGGACAACCGGTTGACCAAGCTGAAGGTGCGGAAGCTGTAGGGCGCGCGGTGGGGTTGAACCCCACCCTACGGATGCATGGAGGTCCCGGGTCGGGCCCGGGACGGGTTTGCGCGGGCTCGGGGCGCGGTGGTGGGTGGAACCCCACCCTACGGTAGCCGGATCGGTCCCGGCGCGGTGTCGCGCGGACCCGTAGGGTGGGTGAAAACCCACGCGCAAATGCCGATCTGCGCGTCCACCTCAGAACAGTTCCAGCTGGTCCCCGGCCCGCGCCGGCGGCGCGAAGAGGTCGCATCGCAAGGGCGGCTGTTTCGCATCCAGCCCCAGCCGCCGCGCCGCCACCTTGAACCGTTGCGCCACCATCTCGGCATAGGGCCCCGACCCGCGCATCCGACGGCCCCAGTCCGAGGCGTAATCCTTGCCGCCATGCATATCGCGCACATGGCCCATGACGCGGGCGGCGCGATCCGGGCAGGCCTCGGCCAGCCATTCGCGAAAGAGCGGCGAGACCTCCAGCGGCAGGCGCAGCATGACCCAGCTGGCGGCCCCGGCCCCTGCCCCGGCGACGGAATTCAGGATCGGCTCCATCTCGTGGCAGGTCAGGCCGGGGATCACCGGCGAGACCATGGCGCGCACCGGAATGCCGGCGCCTGCCAGCCGCTCGATCACCTTCAGGCGCCGCGCCGGGGCCGGTGCGCGTGGCTCCATCGCGCGGGACAACGCTGCATCGAGCGTGGTGACGGAAATGCCCACGCGTGCCAGCCCGCGCGCGGCCATGTCCGACAGGATGTCGATGTCACGCTCCACCAGGCTACCCTTGGTGACGATGGCGACGGGGTGGTTGAACGCCGACAGGACCTGAAGGCAGGCGCGCATGATGCGTTCCGTCTTTTCGATCGGCTGGTAAGGGTCGGTATTGGTGCCGATGGCGATGGGACGCACCCTGTAGCCGGGCTTGCGCAGTTCGGCGGCCAGAACGCCGGGCGCCTCGGGGCGGGCGACCAGCCGCGTTTCGAAATCCAGCCCCGCCGACAGGCCAAGCCAGGCGTGGCTGGGGCGCGCGAAACAGTAGATGCAGCCATGCTCGCAGCCCCGGTAGGGGTTTATCGAGCGGTCGAACGGCAGATCGGGCGAGCGGTTGTAGGTGATGATGCTGCGCGGCCGCTCGACAGTGACAGTGGTGCGCAGGGCCGCCTGTTCCGGCGCGGCGTTCCATCCGTCATCCTCGAAGCTGCGCGTCTCGCGCTCATACCGGCCGGTCGCATTGCTGACCGCCCCCCGCCCCGGACGGCGCAGGCGGGGATCAACGGTGTCTGTGTCACGGGGCATGGACGGATTATAGGAACATTAAGGGAACATATGCAACAACCTCATAGTCAGTATGGGAAGTTTTCGCAAACGCGTGGGTGGAAACTGCGCTATCTGTCGGTGCAAGAACCGCGCATGTCGGAATTGGAAAGCCGTGTGCGACAAAATGGACGTAATCGCGGAGGCTAGACACCCGGCCACGCGCCGCATCAAGGGAACATGACCATGTCCGACGAAGAAGACGACATCATCCTCAGCGAACTGGACGACGAGGAACTTGTTCAGCAGATGTGGGATGACCTTTACGATGGTCTGAAAGAAGAGATCGAGGAAGGCGTCAACATCCTGCTCGAGCGCGGCTGGCAGCCCTACCAGGTGCTGACCGAGGCGCTGGTGGGCGGCATGACCATCGTCGGCAAGGATTTCCGCGACGGTATCCTGTTCGTCCCCGAGGTTCTGCTGGCGGCCAACGCGATGAAGGGCGGCATGGCCATCCTCAAGCCGCTGCTGGCCGAAACCGGCGCGCCGCGCGTCGGCAAGATGGTGATCGGCACCGTCAAGGGCGACATCCACGACATCGGCAAGAACCTTGTCTCGATGATGATGGAAGGTGCGGGTTTCGAGGTTGTCGACCTCGGGATCAACAACCCGGTCGAGAACTATCTCGAGGCGATCGAGACCGAAAAGCCCGACATCCTGGGCATGTCGGCGCTGCTGACGACCACGATGCCCTACATGAAGGTGGTGATCGACACGATGGTCGAACAGGGCATCCGCGACGATTACATCGTGCTGGTGGGCGGCGCGCCGCTGAACGAGGAGTTTGGCAAGGCCATCGGCGCCGACGCCTATTGCCGCGACGCCGCCGTGGCGGTGGAAACCGCCAAGGACCTGGTGGGCCGCAAGCACAACCAGGGCGCCACGGGCTGACCCCTGCCCTTGGGTGAAACGACAAGGCCCTGCCCGACCCGGCGGGGCTTTTTTCATCGGGCGACTGCGCTTATGTCTGTTGCGGAAAGGACCCTCGCGATGCCGCTCAACAAACTGGTGCTGCTGTTGCTTGTCGTGATCGCCGCTGCGGGCGGCACGATTTTCCTGCTGACCTCGGCCTGGGGGCCGGAGGCGCTGTCGGAAAACTGGATGGTCGCGGTGCCGCTGGTGCTGGCGGTCTACCTGGTGGTGCGCTTCATCGGCCTGCGTGGCGGCGGGCGCTGAGATGCTGCCGAGCGACAGCACCCTGACCGAGGACGGCTTTGCCGAGCGGGCGAAGGGAAACATCCTGCTGATCGCCTGCGGTGCGCTGGCGCGCGAGATCCTGGCGCTGAAGCGCGCCAACGGATGGGATCACATGGTGCTGCAATGCCTGCCTGCGAAATACCATCTTTACCCCGACAGGATCGTCACGGCAGTCGAGGATACCGTGGCCGAGCATCGCGACGCCTATGACGAGATCTTCGTGGTCTATGCCGATTGCGGCACCGGTGGCCTGCTGCAGGCGAAATGCCGGGAGCTGGGCGTCGAGATGGTCGAAGGCCCGCATTGCTATTCCTTCTTCGAGGGCAACGAGACCTTCGCCGCCCGCGACGAGATCACCGCCTTCTACCTGACCGATTTCCTGGTCAAGCAGTTCGACGCCTTCGTGTGGAAACCCATGGGCCTCGACCACCACCCCGAATTGCGCGACATGATCTTCGGCAACTACACCACGCTGGTCTACCAGGCGCAGGTCGAGGACCCAGCGCTGAAAGCCAAGGCAGAGGACTGCGCCGCCCGCCTTGGCCTCGATTTCGAATACCGCTTCACCGGCTATGGCGAGCTTGAGACGGCGCTGGCGAAACGCGCCTGACGGGCCTTTCTTCTTGCCGGAAATATCCCGGGGAGCGGTGAAACGCAGTTTCGCCGTGGGGCAGAGCCCCTCTTCCTGCCGCGGCCCCGAGCGTGGCGCAGCCACACTGCCGGATCACGACGCCTCGGCGGCCACCATGCGGATGCGTTCGATCATCGCACGCAGCCCGTTGGAGCGCTGTGCCGACAGGTGGTCGTTCAGCCCCAGCCGGGCCAGTTCGCCTGGCGCGTCCACCTGCCCCACCTGGGCCGGGGGCAGGTCGTTATAAAGACAGCGCAGCACCGCGATCAGGCCGCGCACGATCATCGCATCCGAATCACCGTCGAAACGGAACCTGCCGCCGTCCATCTGGGGATGCAGCCAGACCTGGCTGGCGCAGCCGTCGACCTTGGTCGCCGGCACCTTCAGCGCGTCGTCGAGCGGGTCCATGCCCCGGCCGCGATCTATGACGTAGCGGTACCGGTCCTCCCAGTCCTCGAGAAATTCGAAATCCTCGACGATCTCCTCGAATGCCGGTTGTGCCATCTCCGCGTTCTCCCCTTACCGGTTTGTCCCACAGTTATGCGTGCAACACCCCGAGGTCCAGTGCGCCAAGTCCCTTTTCAAGTCCACGCGGATCGGGTAGTCCGAAGGAAATAACGAAGGGGCGGTCGAAATGCGGGTTCTGCTTTCGGGTATGTTGATATCGGCCATGACGCTGACGGCCTGCAGCGGCTGGCGCGACTCCGGGGTCAATCCCCGCAACTGGTTCGGCAACAGCAGGTCCGTTCCCGTGGCCAACACCACAAATACCGGCCAGCCCCGGTCGCCCAGCGACCGCCAGACGGGCAACCCGCTGATCGAGGACGACCAGGCGGAACTGATCGTGCGGCGCAACGCGTCCTCGGCCCAGAAAGCCGGCATCTTCCGCCGCCGGGCGAAGATCGAGATCTACGACGGCAGCCTGGTGGACGAGGTGACCAGCCTGATCGTCGAACCCCTGCCCACCGGCGCCATCGTGCGCGTGGTCGGCCTGCCGCAGCGCGAAGGCGCCTTTGACGTGCGCCTGTTGCCGGTCAGCGAGGACGGGCCGATCAACGGGGTCATGGAATACACGCTGAACGCCTATCAGCCGCTGGAAACCGCCGTGGGCACGCAGCGCACCCGCGAGGTGCAGGCCGGTGCGTTTCTCAGCAATCACGAGCTGAGCGAGATCACCGAGATCCGCGTGCGCGGCGAGCTGAACGCCCGCAGCACGCGGCGCTAGCGCCCGATCCGGCGCCTGCCGGTCCGGGCCGGCCGCGCCGCATCGACCGCCTTGTCGGTCAAAGGTCGATCGTGCGGATCGTGCCGCCCTTGGCCGCCAGCGCGACCTTGCCGTCGCACAGCCGCATGGCGTCGTTCCCGAAGACATCCCGCCGCCAGCCGCCCAATGCGGGCACGTCGCGTTCGCCGGCCGAGATGGCATCGAGATCGGCGGCAGAGGCGATGAGCTTGGAGGCGACGGAATATTCCTCGGACTTGGCCTTGAGCAGCACGCGCAGCAGGTCGGCCAGCGCCGGGTTGACCTGTAGCCGCTCGCGCGTGCGGTCCGCCTTGGGCAGGTCGTCGTTCGGGCAGTCGAGCCCCGTCTTGATCGCGGCGATGATGCCGTCGGCAATGTCGCCGCGCCGGGCCTCGCGCAGAAGCAGGCGCGAGCGGGACAGGTCGCTTGCCGATTTCGGCTTGGTCGAGGCCAGCTCGACCAGCGCGTCGTCCTTGAAGACGCGGTTGCGCGGTACGTTGCGGGTCTGGGCATACTCCTCGCGGAAACGGGCCAGTTCGCGCACGATGGCCAGGAAGCGACCGGACGAATTGCGCGTCTTGACGCGCTGCCAGGCCTCTTCGGGGCGGGTGATATAGGTTTCGGGATCGGTCAGGACCTGCATTTCCTCGGCGACCCATTTGTCGCGGCCCGACTTGGCCAGCTTGCCGGCCAGGAATTCGTAGATGTCGCGCAGATGCGTCACGTCGGCCAGCGCATATGTCATCTGCGCCTCGGTCAGCGGGCGGCGCGACCAGTCGGTGAAGCGCGAGGTCTTGTCCAGCGACTGCTTGGCGATCTTGCGCACAAGGGTTTCATATCCCACCTGTTCGCCGAAGCCGCAGACCATCGCCGCGACCTGGGTATCGAAGAGCGGATCGGGGATGAGGCCCGCGTCGACGTAGAAGATCTCGAGGTCCTGGCGCGCGGCGTGGAACACCTTGACCACGGACGTGTCGCGGAAGAGCTCGTAAAGCGGCTCGAGCGACATGTCCTGCCCCTCGATCGGGTCGACCAGCACGGCGTCATGCTCGTCGCGCGCCGGCAGGGCCAGCTGGATCAGGCAGAGCTTGGAATAATAAGTGCGCTCGCGCAGGAACTCGGTGTCGACGGTAACGTATTCGGCCTGGGCTGCGCGGGCACAGAAAGCGGCCAGGTCTTCGGTGGTGGTGATGGTGTGCATTCCTGCTCCGGCAGATCGGTCGTGGTGACCCAACCGCCTATACGTTGGCGGGCGGAAAGCAAAGTGCAAGTTCGGTACTTTCGCGCCGACGCGCAGGTTGAGTGGACAGGTCATAACGAATGGTGATGCGTCACGCAACATTCATTCGTTACAAAAATACTTCAGGAGGGTCTATGTGAAGGCTACTCCCCCGATGAAGGACCAGGACCATGACCACCCTCGACCACTTCGCCGCCCGCCCCGCCGCGCGGTTCAACCTGCAAAATGCCGCGCTGGCGGTGACCACTTTGATACTGCTGGCGCTTGGCGGCGTTGCGCTGACCGCGCCGCCCGCCGATGTCTCGACCGACTGGCACGGCAACGTCGCGGCCTCCCAGCCGCGCTGAGCCTGGGCCGGGGACCGGAAGAGCCCGGTTCCCGGCCGCCTGGGCGTCAGGGCAGCAGGACCGGCGTGCGGTCGCCGGCGGCAAAGCGGCGCAGGACGGCCGGGTAAAGCCGGTGTTCCTGCTCCAGCACGCGGGCGGCCAGCGCCTGGGGCGTGTCGCCGGGATGCACCGGCACGCGGGCCTGGCCCAGGATCGGGCCGTCATCCAGTTCCAGCGTCACTTCGTGCACGGTGCAGCCCGCCTCGGCCTCGCCCGCCGCGATGGCGCGGGCGTGGGTGTCGAGGCCGCGATAGCTGGGCAGCAGCGAGGGGTGGATATTGATCATCCGGCCTTGCCAGCGCGAGATGAAATCGTCGGTCAGGATGCGCATGAAACCTGCGAAACAGATGATGTCGGGCGCGTAGCGCTCCAGTGTGCTGGTCATGACGGCCTCGAAGGCGGGACGGTCGCCCTTGAAATCGCGGTGATCCACCAGTTCGGTCGGCACGCCGCGCGCCTCGGCCTTGGCAAAGCCGGGGGCATCGGGCGTGTTGCAGAGCGCCACGACGGGGCGCGCCGGGTGGTCGCCCGTCATGCTGTCGATCAGCGCCACCATGTTGGAGCCGCTGCCCGAGAACAGGATGGCGACGCGCTTGGTCACGCGAGGGTGCCGGTGTAGCGGACGCCCTGCCCCTCGGTCACGTGGCCCAGACGGATCACGGTCTCTCCTGTGCCTGTCAGAAGCTCCGCGAGCGAGTCGGCGCGGTCGGCCCCGACCGCCAGCACCATGCCCACGCCGCAGTTGAAGGTCTTGAGCATTTCCGACTGCGCCATGCCGCCCTGATCCATCAGCCAACGGAAGACGGGCGGCAGATCGAAGCTGTCGAGGTCGATGTCGACGCCAAGATCGTCGGGCAGGACGCGGGGGATGTTCTCGGTCAGGCCGCCGCCGGTGATGTGCGCGAGCGCGTGGACGCCGCCGGCGCGGACCGCCTCAAGCGCCTGCGTGACGTAGAGGCGCGTGGGCGTCAGCAGGGCCGCGCCAAGGGTGCCATCCGCCCAGGGGCAATCGGAGTCCCAGCCGAGGCCGGACATCTCGACCAGCTTGCGCACGAGGGAATAGCCGTTGGAATGCACGCCGTTGGAGGCAAGGCCCAGAAGCACGTCGCCGGAGGTGACGCCCGACGGCAGGTCGCTGCCGCGCTCCATCGCGCCCACGGCAAAGCCGGCGAGGTCGAAGTCGCCTTCTGGGTACATGCCGGGCATTTCCGCCGTCTCGCCGCCAATGAGCGCGGTGCCGGAGCGCACGCAGCCTTCGGCGATGCCTTCGATGATGCGGGCGGCGGTGTCGGTGTCGAGCTTGCCGGTGGCGAAATAGTCGAGGAAGAAGAGCGGTTCGGCCCCCTGGCAGACAAGGTCGTTGACGCACATGGCGACAAGGTCGATGCCGACGCCATCCACGTTGCCGGTGTCGATGGCGATGCGCAGCTTGGTGCCCACGCCGTCGGTTGCGGCCACGAGAATGGGGTCGGTATAGCCCGCGCCCTTGAGATCGAAAAGCGCGCCGAAGCCGCCCAGACCGGCCATGACGCCCGCGCGGTTGGTGCGTTTGGCGGCAGGCTTGATCCGGTCGACAAGGGCGTTGCCCGCGTCGATATCCACGCCGGCATCGGCATAGGTGATCCCGTTCTTGGCGTCGGTCATGGGCGGTCTCCGCTTGGCGTGTCGGGGCTTCGGTTAATCCATCGCGGGCGTCCGTGCAATCGCGAAAGCCCGCGAGGCGCCGCCAGAGGCCTTGACGCCCGCCCTGCCCCCGCCTATCCCCAAGCTCAGGTCGGGCCTGTAGCTCAATTGGTTAGAGCAGAGCGCTCATAACGCTTTGGTTGGGGGTTCGAGTCCCTCCGGGCCTACCAGTTCCACTTCAATGAGAGGTACCATGCGCAGACCCCTTTCGATCCTCGCGGCCCTTGGCCTGCTTTCCGCCTGCTCGGACGGCGCGCCGGTGACGGCCTTTGCCGCCGACATCTACGAAGTTCACGGCGTGGAAGAGGGCGACATGCTGAAGCTGCGCGGCGGGCCGGGTCTTGGGTTCGAGACGCGCGTCGGGCTGCCCAACGGCACGCTGGTGCGGGTGCGGGACTGCAAGCGCGTCGGCGGGACGCGCTGGTGCGAGGTGGCGCTGGACCGGGCGCCGGGGCTGACGGGATATGCCTCGGAGACCTATTTGCGCCCGCGTTCCTGAGCCTGCGCGGGACACCGGATCCGGGACCGTTTTCTGTGCAGGAAACGGACTGGAAATTGCACATTTTCCAGTCCGGAAATTTTGGAAATTTCCGCGCGCCCTAGCGCCCGATCACGATATCGGCCTGCAGGCCGCCCAGCCGCTCGCTTTCGCCCAGCCGCAACGTGCCGCCATGGGCGCGGGCGATGTCCATGGCGATGGAAAGGCCGAGACCGACCCCGGTGCCAAGGTTCTGGTTGCGCGCCGCGTCGAGCCTTGCGAAGGGTTTCAGCGCCTCCTCGCGCTGTGTCTGCGGGATGCCCGGGCCGTCATCCTCGACCCGGATGCGCAGGG
>JBKAGF010000040.1:0-32039 GCA_046290265.1 Roseovarius sp.
TGACGCGCGCTCTTGCCGCCGACTATCCCGACGTCACGGTCAGTCATGTCCATATCGATGCCATGGCGGCCAAGATGGTGATGAACCCCGAGGAGCTTGACGTGATCGTGGCGTCGAACCTCTTCGGAGACATCCTGACGGATCTTGGCGCGGCCATCCAGGGCGGGCTTGGCTTCGCCGCGTCGGCCAACATCTGCCCCGACCGGTCGGCGCCGTCGATGTTCGAGCCCGTGCACGGCTCGGCCCCGGATATCGCTGGCAAGGGTATTGCCAACCCGATCGCCGCCATCTGGTCCGGCGCGATGATGTTGCGCCACCTGGGCGAAAGCGCCGCCGCCGAGCGGGTGGAGCGGGCCATCGCGGCAGCGACGGGCGAGGGAATCGGCATTCGCCCCGGCAGCCACGGCACGGACGAGATTACCAATGCGGTGATTGCCGCGATGAAAGGTTGAACGATGAAGCTCTCTGATCCCGATCTATTCCGCCAGGCCGCGCTTATCGACGGCGAATGGATCGCCCGCCCTGACATGCAGGTGACGAACCCCGCGACCGGGGCCGTCATGGGCACGATGCCCGACATCACCGCCGCGGAAACCGAGCGCGCGATCCTGGCCGCCGAAACGGCGATGCGGGACTGGCGGGCACGGACCCATGCGGCACGCGCCGACATCCTGATGCGCTGGCACGACCTGGTTCTTGAGAATACGGAAGACCTCGCGCGTATCCTGACCGCCGAACAGGGCAAGCCGCTGGCCGAGTCCCGCGGCGAGGTGGCCTATGGTGCGTCGTTCATCCGCTGGTTCGCCGAAGAGGCCAGGCGCATCGACGGCGCGATCATCCCGTCCCCGGTTCCCGGGAAGAAGATCCTTGCGATGAAGGAACCAGTGGGTGTCTGCGCGATCATCACGCCGTGGAACTTTCCCATCGCGATGATCACGCGCAAGGTGGCGCCCGGCCTGGCGGCAGGATGCACCATGGTGGTCAAGCCATCAGACTTCACGCCTTATTCCGCGCTTGCGGTGGCAGTCCTGGCCGAGCGGGCCGGCATTCCCAAGGGGGTGCTGAACGTCGTGACAGGGCGGCCGGAGGACATTGGCAGGGCGCTGACGGCCTCGCCTGTGGTGCGAAAGCTGTCCTTCACCGGCTCCACCCGTGTCGGTGCGCTTCTGGCGGAGCAATGCGCCCCCACGTTGAAGAAGCTTTCGCTGGAACTGGGCGGCAACGCGCCCTTCATCGTGTTCGACGATGCCGATCTCGAGGCGGCTGTCGAGGGCGCGATGCTTTCGAAATTCCGCAATGGCGGGCAGACCTGTGTCTGCGCGAACCGCATCCTCGTGCAGTCCGGGATACACGACGCGTTCGTGGCGGCACTGTCAAAGCGCGTGGACGCCCTCAAGGTCGGGCCGGGAGATGCGGACGGCACCGACGTGGGGCCGATGATCAACGAGGCCGCGATTCAGAAGATCACCACCCATGTCGAGGATGCCTTGTCGAAGGGGGCGCAGCGCAGCACCGCCGTGCGTGAACTTGCACCGCACTACGCCGATCCGATGGTGTTGACCGACGCTACGCCGGATATGAAGCTTGCCAGCGAAGAGACCTTTGGCCCCGTCGCGCCGATCTTCCGTTTCGACACAGAGGACGAGGCGATAACATTCGCCAACGGCACACCATTTGGACTTGCGGCCTATTTCTACACCCGCGATCTGGCGCGTTCGTTCCGCGTGGGCGAGGCGCTGGAATTCGGCATCGTGGCGCTGAATACCGGGGTGGTCAGCCATGCCGAAAGCCCGTTTGGCGGCGTCAAGGCATCGGGTCTTGGCCGCGAAGGGGCGCGGGAAGGGATCGAGGAGTATCTCGAGACCAAGGCGTTTCACGTGGGCGGACTTGGCGGTTCCTGACCGCGAACCAGGCGCGGACACGGCACCGCCCGTTTCCGCGCCACGCACGACCCGTGATGCCACCTACAAATCAAACCTTGACAAAGGGAGCATTTTACATACAGGCTGGTCGGTATGTCCAATCGCGTGAAGCCACCCAGACGAACCCAGACCGAGCGCAGCGACCGCACGCGCAAGCTGTTGCACGAGGCGACCATAGCCCTGCTTATGGAGACGGGCTATTCCAACACGACCTCCCTCGGTATCGCCAAGCGCGCCGGGGTTTCGCGGGGCGCCCAGACGCATCATTACCCCGAGAAGATCGACCTGATCGTGGCCGCGACCGAGGATATGTTCGACACGTTTGCCGAAGGCCTGGCAGAGCAGGCGCGCCATCTGCGTTCGGGCAAACTGAGCCTCGATGCGTTCCTGGAACTGGTCTGGCTCCGGATGCTGGACGGCGACTGGTTCTACGCCTCGCTCGAGATCATCGTGGCCGCCCGCGGGGACGCACAGCTTCGCCAGCGGCTTCAACCCGCCATCTTTTCGCTTCACAACCGGTTCGAGGCGATCTGGCGGGAAACCTTTACCGCGGCCCCGGATTCGGATGCGGATCCCGTGATCATCATGAACATCTTTCTGAACGTGTTCCGCGGCATGGCCGTCCAGGCCGTCCTGCGGCCAGACAAGGCGTTTCTGCAAGATATGCTGAAAGTGACATCCGGTCTTTTGCGCGAGCAGGTCAGACCGGTCGTGGAGTAACAATTTTACCCGTAAAAAACAGACTGGCTCGTTTGTAAAATAAAAAACAGTCCACCCGACAGGAGATCAAACAATGAAGACAAGATTGAAACTGATCGCGGCCATGATGATGGCAGCGCTGCCCGCCACGGCACAGGAGGTGCCCGGTGTCACCGATGACAGCATAACCATCGGTGTGATGGGCCCGTTCTCGGGCAATGCCTCTTCCTACAGCAAGGCGCTGGTCGGCATGATGGCCTATTACGACAAGGTCAATGCCGAGGGGGGCGTGCACGGCCGCAAACTCGTGGCCATTCCCGAAGACACGGCTTGTGATCCGAACAAGGGTTTGGCCGCCGCGAAGAAACTCATCTACCAGGACGAGGTGTTCATGCTGCACGGCAACTCGTGCTCCGGCGTTGCGGTCGCCGTGCGGCCGGTGGTCGAGGAAGCCGGGCTGCCCTGGCTGGTGGCCCACGCGGTGAGCGATTCCATTTCGACGCCGCTGGCGCGCAACATCTTCCATGGCGTTCCGACCGGCTCGGCCAACGGGCGGGCAATGGCCCAGTTCGTGCTGTCGAAACCCGACACCGAAAAGGTCGCCATCATCGAGCACTCCAACGACTGGGCACACAGCTATTCCAACCCGGCGCGCGAGTACCTGACGGAAAACGGGGTGACACCGGTGGCCGAGCTGACCATGGAGCGCGGCCAGACCGATGCCACCGCGCAGGTGCTCAAGCTGCGCGAGCAGAAACCGGATTTCATCATCGCCGCCCTTTACGAGGCAGAAACCGCGATCTTCCTGCGGGATCTGAAGAAATACGGGCTGGGTGACATCCCCGTCATGGGCACGGCCGGCACCGACCTGGAAAACACCCTCAAGCGCGTGGGCGATTTCGAAACGGTCAAGAACTACTACGTGATCCATTCCTACGTGGACAACCTCGACGGGCCCAAGCTTCAGCCGGTGCGCGACATCCTGGCCGAGTATGCGCCCGACGAGGAACTGTCGACCTTCAGCTTCGTCTCCATCGGCTCGGCCAAGGCCCTCGTGGCCGCGCTCGAGGCCGTCGGGCCGGACCTGACCCGCGACAAGCTGATCGCCGCGATGGAAGGTATCGAGAATTTCGAGACGGGCGTCCTGTCGGCGCCGATCACGTGGAGCGCGACGGATCACCAGGGCGTCAAGGGCTCGGCCGTTGCCGGCTTCGTCGACGGGAACCCCACCGTCCTGAAATCCTGGAATACCCCCTACTAAGCTACTCTAACCAGGGCCGAGGGCGAACGCCTTCGGCCCCTCCCCGGGAGTTCTTGAAATGTTGATGCAGCTCACGATCAGTGGGGTTTCTCAGGGTGCGATCTATGCGCTGATCGCCCTGTCCCTCACCGTGGTCTACCGCTCGACCACGATCGTCAACTTCGGGCATGGTGATTTCGTCATGGCTGGCGCCTTCATCAGCTACGTGCTGGTGGTCCTGCTGGGCGTGGCGTTCGTCCCGGCGGCGGTGCTGGCGGTGGTGGCCATGTTCCTCCTTGGCCTTGCCTTCAGCCGCGGCCTGATCCGCCCGATCCGGGGCGGGCCGCATATCGGTTTCGCCCTGATGTGCATTTCCGCGGGCTACGTCTTCCGCGGCATCGCCCGCATCGTGTGGGGGCGCGAAGTGCTTCCGATGCCCCGCGTCTTCGACATCGACCCGATCTTTGTCGGCGACCTGATCATCACCGGCGACGCGGTCTTCATCCTGTCGACCACCGCCATCATGCTCGTGGTGTTCTTCGGCGTGCTGGCGCTGACCGATATCGGGAAAATGGTGCAGGCCGTCTATCAGTCGGCGCGCGGCGCGCAGCTGATCGGTATCAATGTCGATCGCTTCAACGATTTCACCTGGGGGATCGGTGCCGCACTGGGCGCCATTGGCGGCATTCTCATCGCGCCGATATCGCTGCTGCATCCGGACCTGGGGGCCAGCTTCCTGATCAAGGGGTTCGCGGCCATGACGCTGGGCGGGTTCGGCTCGCTCTATGGCGCGGTGCTGGGCGGGTTGATCCTGGGCCTCAGCGAACAATACGCGGGCGCCTATATCGATTCCGCGCTGATCGACATCACCGCTTACCTCGTGATCGTCCTTGTCCTGTTCCTGCGGCCGCACGGGCTGTTCGGGCGCAAGGCCGTGGTGAAGGTGTAAGCCGATGATGCCGACCGCTTCACAGCTCCGCCTCCGCACGGCCCTGTTCTGGGCCGTTCCCCTGCTGCTCCTGGCGCTGCCGATGGGCACGAACGCCTATGTGCAGTTCATCGCCAACAGCATCGTGATCTTTGCGCTGGTCGCACTTGGCTTCAACTTCGTCATCGGCAACCTGGGTCAGCTGGCCTTTGCCAACACCGCGCTGTTCGGCCTCGGGGCCTATGGCTCGGCCATTCTCGTCAACAGCTTCGGCCTGCCCTGGATCCTGTCGATTCCGCTGGCGGGGCTGGCCGGGGCGGCGGGCGGCTTCCTGGCCTCGGCCGCTGCGCTGCGGGGCATCCGCCTTTATTACCTGGCGATCATCACGCTGGCCTTTGGCGAGCTGATGCGCTGGCTGTATGTCCACGGCAAGGCCGTCACCGGCGGCACCGACGGCATGGCCATCCCGGCAAAGTCGCTGTTCGGCATCTCGCTGAGCGACGACCGCGCGAAGTTCTACATCTTCCTCGCCGTCGCCGTGCTGTTGTTCAAGGCGACCCTGAACATCCTGCGCTCGCGTGTCGGGCGCTCGGTCATGGCGGTCCGGGAAAACGAGGTGGCCACCGCCTCGCTCGGCATCCCGACCGCGCGGATCATCGTCTTTTCCTTCATGTGGTCGGGCTTCGTGGTGGGCTGCGCGGGGGCGCTGTTCGCGCTCCACACAAGCTACGTCTTCCCGGAAAGCTTCGGAATGCTGCACCTGATCGTCAGCTTCGCGATGGTGCTGGTCGGCGGCCTAGGCTCGGTGCTGGGCGCGGTGCTGGGGGCGGCGGCGCTGACCATCCTGCCGGAATACCTGCGCAGCTTCCCCGGCATGGAAGAGCTGTTCTTCGGCCTGATCGTCATCGGGGTGCTTCTGGTGCTGCCCGACGGGCTGGCCAGCCTGCTGCGCAAACTGTCACCGATCTTCGTCGAACGCTATTACAGGGAATGAGATCATGACCCAACTGCTTGAAGTCGAGGGTCTGGATGTCCGCTTTGCCGGGCTGCACGCCCTGCGTGATGTCTCGCTGACATTGCAGCCGGGCCAGATCATGGCTGTGATCGGCCCCAACGGCGCTGGCAAGACAACGCTTTTCAACGCCATTTCGGGATACGTTCAGCCCAGCAGCGGCAGCGTGCGACTCCGGGGGCAGGATGTCGCCCGGCTGTCACCGCACCGGATCGCCGAACACGGCATCCGCCGCACCTTCCAGAACGGCGGGCTGTTCCCGGCGCTGACGGTTCTGGAAAACGTCCTGACCGGCCTGCACGCCCAGACCGAGGGCAGCATCATCGACGTGATCCTCGGGCGCAAGCGGGCGCTGGCCTCCGAGCGCGACATGATCGCCCGGTCGCGCGACCTCCTGGCGCTCATGCAGATGGAGCACATGGCCGACACCCCTGCGAAGGACCTCTCGGGCGGCCAGCAGCGCATCGTCGAAATCGTCCGCACCGTCGCGTCCGATCCGCCCGTGCTGCTGCTCGACGAGCCGGCTGTCGGCCTGTCCCCGCTGGCCCGCGACCAGATGATGGACATCATCAACCGCATGGCCGGCGAAAAGGGCGTCGGGGTTCTTCTGATCGAACATGCGGTCGAACTGGTCATGGCCGGCGCCGACCGGATCATGGTGATGGCGGCAGGCCAACGCATCGCCGAGGGCACCCCCGCCGAAATCCGCGAAGACCGCGCTGTGCTGGAGGCTTATCTTGGACATGCCTGAAACGTTGATGACAATCCGCGACCTGAACGTCGCCTACGGCAAGAAGCCGATCCTGCGCGACGCGACATATGACATCGTCAAAGGCGAATGCCTGACGCTGCTCGGGGCCAACGGCTCGGGCAAGTCCACGTCGCTCAACGCGATCTGCGGCTTCGTCCGGCCGGCCTCCGGCTCGGTCCGGCTGGGCGATCACGAACTGGCCGGCCTCGCGCCACACCAGATCTTCTCGCACGGGGTGGCCCAGGTCAGCCAGGCGCGTGACCTGTTTCCCGACCTATCGGTCGAGGACAACCTGCGCCTCGGGGCCATGCGCCGCGGCTCGAAAGACTCGGCCAACACCCTGGCCGGTATCTACGACCGCTTTCCCCGCCTGGCCGAGCGCCGGAAACAGCCCACGCGTACGCTCTCGGGCGGCGAGCAGCAAATGGTCGCCATCGGTCGCGCCCTGATGTCACAGCCTCGGCTTCTGCTTCTCGACGAACCCTCTGGCGGCCTCTCGCCCGAATTCTGCGAGGAGATCGCCGTGCTCATGGACGGGCTGAAGGCCGAGGGCGTGACCATGCTGATGGTCGAGCAGAACCTCAAGCTGGCCTTCCGGGCGGCGGACCGCTTCATCGTGCTGCGCGACGGGGCCGTCGTCGATGGCGGCGACGTCAAGGCGATGGAGCATGACCACGATGCGATCATCAAGAATATCTACCTCTGAGAATGGAATGGAACATGACCGACAAGAACCTGCACGACGATCTGATTGTCTTTGACGGGCTGATTATCTCGAACTGGGGCGGGGATATTTTCGATGCAATGCGTAAGGGCGGCCTGACCGCCGCCAACTGCACCTGTTCGGTCTGGGAGAACTTCCGCGACACGATGCTTAATATCGCCGCGTGGAACGGCATGTTCTCGGAATTCGGCGACCAGATCACCAAGGGGGTCACCGTCGCGGATATCCGCCGCGCCAAGGATGACGGCAAGACCGCGATCGTCCTGGGATTTCAGAACACCTCGGCCTTCGAGGACCGGGTGGAGTTCGTCGAACTGTTCAAGCAACAGGGCGTCGGCATCGTTCAGATGACCTACAACACCCAGAACCTTGTCGGCAGCGGATGTTACGAAAGCACCGATAGCGGCCTGTCGGATTTCGGCCATGACATCGTCGCCGAGATGAACCGCGTCGGCATGCTCTGCGACCTGTCCCATGTCGGCCCGAAAACGTCGGAGGACGTGATCCGTGCCTCGAAACGGCCGGTGGCCTACAGCCACTGCCTGCCGCACGGGCTCAAGGCGCACCCCCGCAACAAGACCGACGACCAGCTCCGCCTGATCGCCGATCATGACGGCTTCGTCGGCGTCACCATGTTCCCGCCCTTCCTGCCCCGCGGCAATGACTCGTCGGTCGATGATTACGTCAGCGCCATCGACTACGTGGTGAACCTGGTGGGCGAAGACCGTGTCGGCTTCGGCACCGATTTCACCATGGGCTATGGCAAGCCGTTCTTCGAATATCTCAACCGCGACAAGGGCACCGGCCGCCAATTGACGGAAATCTGGGATGTCGAGTTCCCCGACGGGCTGGAAAGCATCGCCGATTTCCCCAACCTCACCGCCGCGATGGAACGCGCCGGCTGGTCGGAAGGCAAGATCCGCAAGGTCATGGGCGAGAACTGGCTCTCGCTCCTCGACAGGGTGTGGTGATGCGCCGGTGAGGCAGCCGCCAAGGCTGCCTCAGAGCCAACGGTTGTTGTCGTGGGGTGATTGCAGCGTCGGGGGCAGCGCCCCCTTCCAACACCGCGGCTTATCCGCTAAAGCCCGCGTAACTTCGAAAAACCGGCGGAAGACGCACGATGAAATTCACCCTGTCCTGGCTGAAAGACCACCTGGAGACCACCGCCAGCGTGGCGGAGATCGCCGAGGCGCTGACCGACCTCGGGCTGGAGGTGGAGGAGATTTCCGACCCCGGCGCGCGGCTGGCCGATTTCACCATCGGCAAGGTGGTGAGCGCCGAAAAGCATCCCGATGCGGACCGGCTGCGGGTGTGCCAGGTGGAGACGGACGAGGGCGTGAAGCAGATCATCTGCGGCGCGCCGAACGCGCGCGAGGGCATCACCGTCGTGGTGGCCAAGCCCGGCGTCTACGTGCCGGGCATCGACACCACGATCGGTGTCGGCAAGATCCGTGGAATCGAGAGTTTCGGGATGATGGCGTCGGAGCGCGAGATGGAGCTTTCCGACGAGCATGACGGGATCATCGAACTGCCTTCGGGCGAAGTGGGAGACCGGTTTGTCGACTGGCTGGCCGAGAACGATCCCGCCAAGGTGGACCCGGTGATCGAGATCGCGATCACGCCGAACCGGCCCGATGCGCTGGGCGTGCGGGGGATCGCGCTGGACCTGGCGGCGCGCGGGCTGGGTACGATGAAGGACGCCCCCAAGGCGCATGTCGAGGGGCAGTTCCCGTCGCCGGTCAGCGTGACGATCGACGCGGACACGCGGGAGGATGGCTGTTTCGTCTTTGCCGGGCGGCTGATCCGGGGCGTGACCAACGGGCCGAGCCCGGCCTGGCTGCAGGACCGGCTGCGGGCCATCGGGCTGCGTCCCATATCGGCGCTGGTCGATATCACGAATTTCTTCACCTATGACCGCAACCGCCCGCTGCATGTCTTCGATGCCGACAAGGTGGCGGGCAACCTGCGGGTGCACCGTGCCGAGGGCGGCGAGCGTTTCACCGGGCTGGACGAGAAGGAGTATATTTTCTCGAAGGGTCAGGTTGTGATCTCGGACGACAACGGGATCGAGAGCGTCGGCGGCATCATGGGCGGGCTGGCCACGGGCTGCACGATGGAAACCACCAACGTCTTCCTGGAGGCCGCCGTGTGGGACCATATACAGATCGCCCATACCGGGCGGGCGCTGAAGATCAACTCGGACGCGCGGTACCGCAACGAGCGGGGGATCGACCCGGCGTTCAACATGGATGCGCATGACCTGGCGACGCGGATGATCCTGGACCTGTGCGGTGGCGAGCCGTCGAACCTGGTGGTGGCGGGCGAGGTGCCGGATGTGAGCCGGTCCTATCGCCTCGATGCCGCCAGGGTCCAGTCGCTGGTGGGCATGGAGATCCCCGAATCCGAGCAGCGCCAGACGCTGACGCGGCTAGGCTTTCGCATGGAGGGCAACACCGCGCATGTGCCGAGCTGGCGGCCCGACATCCTGGGTGAGGCCGACCTGGTGGAGGAGGTGGCGCGGGTGGCGTCGCTGACCGAGCTGGTGGGGCGGCCGATGCCGCGGATGCAGGCGGGCGTGCCGAAGCCGATCCTGAGCGCCGCGCAGATCCGCGAGCGGGCCGCTCGGCGGATGGCGGCGTCGCTGGGGTACAATGAATGTGTCACCTACAGTTTCATCGACAAGGCGGGGGCGGCGCTGTTCGGCGGCGGCGATGACGCGACGATGCTGGCCAACCCGATCAGCAGCGAGATGAGCCATATGCGGCCCGACCTGCTGCCGGGTCTGCTGCAGGCCGCGGCGAAGAACCAGGCGCGGGGGGCGATGGACCTGGCGCTGTTTGAACTGGGTCATGCCTTTCACGGTGGCGAACCGGGAGAGCAGCACGTGCAGGTGAGCGGTATCCTGGTGGGGCGCACCGGGCCCAAGGACGTGCACAAGGCGAGCCGTCCGGTCGACCTGTATGATGCCAAGGCGGATGCCGAGGCGATCCTGGGTGCGCTGGGTGCCCCGAGCAAGGTGCAGATCCTGCGCGGGGCGTCCGAGTGGTGGCATCCGGGGCGGCACGGGATGGTCTGCCTGGGCCCCAAGAAGGTGCTGGGCGTCTTCGGCGAGCTGCATCCGAAGGTCCTGCGCGCGATGGATGTGAAGGGGCCGGTCGTGGGCTTTACACTTTATCCCGCCGAGATTCCGCTGCCGCGCAATGCGGGGGCCAACCGAGGGGCCATGACGGCCAGCGACCTGCAGGCCGTGGAACGCGATTTCGCCTTTGTCGTCGAGGCCCATGTGGAGGCGCTGACGCTGGTCAATGCCGCGGCTGGCGCGGACAAGGCACTGATCGACGAGGTGCGCGTCTTCGACGAGTTCATCGGCGGCAGCCTGGGCGAGGGCAAGAAGAGCCTTGCGATCACCGTGCGTTTGCAGCCGACGGATACGACGCTGAAGGACGCGGATATCGAGGCGGTGTCGGCAAAGATCGTCGAAAAGGTGACCAAGGCGACGGGCGGCACGCTGCGCGGGTGAGACTGGATCGCGGTACGGCGAACGCGGAAGCGCGTGGGTTTTCACCCACTCTACGAGTGGATGTCGTGCCGCGTTCGCCTTGTAATCCGGGGCGCGGGGTGCAGATTGTGCGGCAACATGGTAAAAGGAGATGACCCGATGCTGAACGTATACCTGTCCGGCGAGATCCACACCGACTGGCGCGACCAGATAATTGCGGGGGCTGACGGCCTGAACGTGAGTTTCTCGGCGCCGGTGACGGATCACGGGGCCAGCGACGATTGCGGCGTGGAAATCCTCGGCGCGGAAGAGAACAAGTACTGGCATGACCACAAGGGCGCGATGGTGAACGCGATCCGGACCCGCAAGGGGATCGAGGAGGCCGACGTGGTGGTCGTGCGGTTCGGCGACAAGTACAAGCAGTGGAACGCGGCCTTTGACGCTGGGTACGCCAGTGCGCTGGGCAAGTCGCTGATCATCCTGCAGCCGCCGGAGCATGACCACGCCCTTAAGGAAGTGGATGCGGCGGCGCTGGCCGTGACGCGCGAGCCGGGGCAGGTGGTCGATATCCTGCGGTATGTGCTGGAAGGCACCTTGCCGAAGTGATGTGACCGGGCCCGGCGGCCCCGTGCCGGCCGGGGCATAGGCCGCGCCGTCGTGCAGGCGCCGCGCCCGGTGTGGGGCGTGGTGTCGCGTCGGGCCTGTTGCCGGCTCTTTCCGGCGGCAGGTTTGAGCATGGTATGGTGTGACCCTGCATGTCGCCGGGCTGCGCAGGCGTCCCGGCCAACCCTTTGAAAGAGACCCGCATGGACTGGGCCGCGCTTGCAAGAGAACTGGTGACGCTGATCGTGGTGATCGACCCTGTGGGGTCGATCCCGGTGTTCCTGTTCGCGGTGCAGGGCGTGCCACGGGCATTGCACAGGAGGTTCGCGTTGCGGGCGGTGGCGATCGCGGCGCTGGTGCTGCTGGCCTTCCTGGTGGGCGGGCAGTTCCTGCTGGAATCGCTTGGGCTGCGGCTGGGGTCGTTCCAGATCGCGGGCGGGATCATCCTGTTCCTGTTCGCGATGACCATGATTTTCGGCGAGTCCAAGCCCGCGCGCGAGATCGAGGAGGCCGAGCGCGACCATCTGGCGGGCGCGGTGTTTCCGCTGGCCATGCCGTCGATCGCGTCGCCCGGTGCAATGCTGGCCGTCGTGATCCTGACCGACAACCACACGGAGTCGCTAGCCAACCAGGCGATCACGGCGGGGCTCTTGCTGCTGGTCTTGCTGTTTACGCTGGGGCTCTTGCTGGCGGCGACCTATGTGCACCGGATGATCGGCAGCACCGGGGCGAGCGTGATCAGCCGGGTGATGGGGATCGTGCTGGCGACCATCGCGGTGGACGCGGTGCTGGGCGGGTTCGACGCCTTGGGCGTGATGGACGTGGCGCCGCCGCCGGTGGAGAGCCCGTTGAACAAGGCGGCGCCGAAGTAGCGTGGCGCGCGTGGGTTTTCACCCACCCTACGGGGGCGCTGGGGGCGTGTGGGAGGAGGTCCCGGATCGGGTCCGGGACGGCGGGTCCGCCGTGTCCTGAAAAGACGCGCCGCGACAGCGCAAGGCAGCCACGAACGCCCGGTACGAAAAAGCCCCCGCGCCGGAGGCACGGGGGCAATGTCGGGCCCTGTCGGGGCGTGTGAGCCTCAGCCGATGGCGGCGGCTTTCACGTCCTCGTCGATATAGGGGACGTACTGCTCGAAATTGTCGGCGAACATCCTGACCAGCTTGGCGGCCTGCGCGTCGTAGGCGGCGCCGTCGTCCCATGTGCGGCGCGGGTCCAGGAGAACCTCGGGCACGCCGGGCACGCTGACCGGAACCTCGAAGCCGAAATTGGGGTCCTTGCGGAATTCGACCTCGTTCAGGGAGCCGTCCAGCGCGGCGGTCAGCAGGGCGCGGGTGGCCTTGATCGGCATCCGCTCGCCAGTGCCGTAGGCGCCGCCGGTCCAGCCGGTGTTGACCAGCCAGCAGGTCGCACCGTGCTTGGCGATCTTGTCGCGCAGGAGGTTGCCGTAGACCTCGGGGCGGCGCGGCATGAAGGGGGCGCCGAAGCAGGTCGAGAAGGTCGGCTCGGCCTCGGTCAGGCCACGCTCGGTTCCGGCGACCTTGGCGGTGAAGCCCGACAGGAAGTGGTACATCGCCTGCGCCGGCGACAGCCGCGCGATCGGGGGCAGCACGCCGAACGCGTCGCAGGTCAGCATGATGATGTTCTTGGGGTGCCCGCCGAGCGCGGTTTCCGAGGCGTTGGAAATATAGCTCATCGGGTAGGCGCAGCGCATGTTCGCGGTCAGGCTGTCATCGGCGAAGTCGAGTTCCAGCGTTTCCTCGTCGTAGACCATGTTCTCGATCACGGTGCCGAATTTCTCGGTCGTGGCGTAGATCTCGGGCTCTGCCTCGGGGTCGAGATTGATCGTCTTGGCATAGCAGCCGCCTTCGAAATTGAAGGTGCCGCGATCGGACCAGCCGTGTTCGTCGTCGCCGATCAGCGTGCGGCCGGGATCGGCCGACAGGGTGGTCTTGCCGGTGCCCGAAAGGCCGAAGAAGATGGCGGTGTCGACCGGGTTGCCGTTGGCATGGTTGGCCGAGCAGTGCATCGGCATGATGCCTTTTTCCGGCAGCAGGTAGTTCAGCACCGAGAAGACCGACTTCTTGTTCTCGCCGGCGTATTCGGAATTGCCGATCAGGATCATCTTGCGGTCGAAATTGATGGCGATGACGGTTTCCGACACGCAGCCGTGTTTGGCCGGGTCGGCCTTGAAGCTGGGGCAGTTGATGACGGTGAAATCGGCGGTGAAGCTGTCGAGCGCCTCGCGCTCGGGGCGGCGCAGCATGTGGCGGATGAAAAGGCCGTGCCACGCGAGTTCGGTGACCATGCGCATGTTGATCGAGTGCGCGGGGTCGGCGCCGCCGACGAGATCCTGCACGAAGTAGTCGCGGCCCTGCATGTGGGCGACCATGTCGGTGTAGAGCTGGTCGAACGCCTCGGGCGTCATGGGGGCATTGTTTTCCCACCAGATGCTGTCGGCGACACTGTCTGTCTTGACGACATGCTTGTCCTTGGGGGAACGGCCGGTGAACTGTCCGGTGGAGACGAGGAACGTGCCGCCCTTGCCAAGCCGGCCCTCGTTGCGGTGAATGGCCGCTTCGATCAGGGCGGGCTCGATCAGGTTGTAGTGTACTTCGCCCAGTCCGGTGATGCCTTGGTCCTCAAGGGTGAAGTTGGGATTGACCCGTCCTGCTGACATGCTTGCGCTCCTTGGATTCTGGCCGTCCGCCGCTGGTGGCGGCGCTGGCCTGCAGGTCCGCCGCAACCGGCGGTGACAAACCGGCCCTTGCCGGTTGTTTCGGGCCTCTTAACATGACGGTTTCGTGACTGAACAGGACGCAAATGCACAGTTAGCGCAACCAAATCGGGCGTTAGCGCCACCACGCCCATCGTTAGCGCCACCATGGGCGAGCGGTTGCCGGGGTCGTGCAACCGCTGGCCGGTAAAGTGAGTCAATTTAGCCATTCCTAAGACATTTTCTCCTCATATTAAGGGCAACGGCGGAGTGATTCGCAGTTTGGGATTGATTAAAAAGACGGAAACGGCTCATAGTGATGGAAAAAATCAGACAATCGAGCAGTACAAGGAAATCATAATGTCCAAAATCGCCCTTGTGGACGATGACAGAAATATTCTGACGTCGGTCTCCATGACTCTCGAGGCGGAAGGCTTCGAGGTTGAAACCTATAATGACGGTCAGCAGGCCTATGAAGCGTTCAGCAAGAAGCTGCCCGACATGGCGGTGCTGGACATCAAGATGCCCCGTATGGACGGAATGGACCTGTTGCAGCGGCTGCGGCAGAAATCCGCGATGCCGGTCATTTTCCTGACCTCGAAGGATGACGAGATCGACGAGGTTCTGGGCCTGAGGATGGGCGCCGACGATTATGTCAAGAAACCGTTCAGCCAGCGCCTGCTGGTCGAGCGTATCCGCGCGCTCTTGCGCCGGCAGGACGCGGTGGAAGGCAACGTGGTGGCCGAGACCGAGGAAACAAAGGTGATCGAGCGCGGCGAACTGCGCATGGACCCGCTGCGCCACGCGGTGACTTGGAAAGGGCAGGACGTGTCGCTGACCGTGACCGAGTTCCTGCTGCTGCAGGCGCTTGCGCAACGCCCCGGTTTCGTGAAAAGCCGCGACCAGCTGATGGACGTGGCCTATGACGACCAAGTCTATGTCGACGACCGTACGATCGACAGCCATATCAAGCGTCTGCGCAAGAAGCTGCGTATGGTGGACCCGGAGTTTTCGGCCATCGAAACGCTGTACGGTATCGGGTATCGCTACAACGAGGAATGATGGCCTGAGGCATGGCATTGGCGGAGAGGTTCCAGGTGCGCGATCATGCGCTGAATGACGATGACGGCGTCGTTCTTGGCGATGATTTCGTCGCGCCGGACAACGTGGTCGAGGAAGAGGTCCGCAAGCGCCGCGAGCGGCGCGGCTATCTTGGCGGCGGTGGCGGCTCGCTGACGCGCAAGATCATCACGTTCAACCTGATCGCGCTGAATGTCCTTGTCGCGGGCATCCTTTACCTGAACTCGTCCCGCGACGGGCTGGCGCAGCACCATGCCGACGGGTTGCAGAGCGATGTCGAACTGATCGCGGACGTGTTCGAGGCGCAATTGCCCGTGGGCGCGCCGGTGAACCTGGCGGCGGTGGACGGGCTGGACGTGGCTGGCACGCTTCTGGGTCTTGACGTCCAGCAGGGGGTCGAGGTGCTGGTCTACGACAGCGCGGCCCAGCTTGTGGGCCGGACCGAGGGCCACCTGCCGCGCCCCGGCGCGGATGTCGCGGACAAGCCCACGGTGATCACCGATGCGCTGAGCCACGTGTGGAACTGGCTGTCGGCGCCGTTCTCGGCGATCCTGAGCAGCGATACGGAAATCAGCGTCGAAACCCTGTCGCAGCGGCTTGTCGAGGACGCGCTGGAGGACGGCACGCAGGTCGGGCGGGGCGAGAGTGACGGCGCGACGGTGTTCGCGGTGGCGACGCCGATCCTGCAGGGCGACCGGCCGGTGGGCGTTGTCTCCCTGTCGAGCGCCTCGGGCGAGATCGACAAGCTGAGCCGGATGGAGCGCGAGCGCGTGCTGCAGATGTTCCTCGTGGCGACGCTGGTGTCGGTGGGCCTGTCGCTGATCCTGGCGTCGACCATCGCCAACCCGCTGGCGGAACTGGCCGCCGCCGCCGAGGTGGGCGGCGCGCGCAATCGCAAGGGTGGCAGCAACGGTGGCGGGCGTATCCGCATCCCCGACCTTACCGCGCGGCCTGACGAGATCGGGCGTCTGAGCGGCGCGTTGCGCGGCATGGTGACGGCGCTGTATCACCGGATCGACGGCAACGAGCAGTTCGCGGCCGACGTGGCGCACGAGATCAAGAACCCGCTGGCCAGCCTGCGCAGTGCCGTGGGCACGATGCGTGTGGCCAAGCGCGAAGACCAGCGCGAGAAACTGCTGAACGTGATCGAGCATGACGTGCGCCGCCTGGACCGGCTGGTGAGCGACATCTCGAACGCGTCGCGGCTGGACAGCGAACTGGTGCGCGAGGAGCAGGAGGCGTTCGACCTTATTCAGATGCTGGACAACCTGGCGCATTACCTGGGCGAGCAGGCGCAGCAGAAGGGGGTCGAGTTCATCACCGATTTCCCGAAAGACCCGATCGTGATCACCGGACTGGAGGCGCGGCTGGCGCAGGTCTTCGTCAACCTCATCACCAACGCCACCTCGTTCTGCGAGGAGGGCGACGCCATTCGCCTGTGGGCGCGCAAGCGCGAGAACCGCGTCGTGGTCGTGGTCGAGGATACCGGGCCGGGTATTCCCGAACAGGCGCTGACCAAGATCTTCAACCGCTTCTATTCGCAGCGGGACGCGAATGATTTCGGCAACAATTCGGGCCTTGGACTGTCGATCTCGAAACAGATCGTCGAGGCGCATGAAGGCGTGATCTGGGCCGAGAACATCCGGCCCACGGATGCCGACGTCACGTCCGACCCGCTGGGCGCGCGCTTTGTCGTGGGCCTGCCGGTCTGAGCGGGTGGGCGCGTTACGGCCTGAAACCTGGCCCGAAACCCGGCCCGAACCCCACGGATCCCTGACATGACCGGTCCGGAAACGGTGCATGCCTCGACCGTGGCGCTGGACGGTCGCGCCGTGCTGATCCGGGGCGCGTCGGGCTGCGGCAAGTCGGGGCTTGCGCTGCAGCTAATGGCAATGGGCGCGGCGCTCGTGGCCGACGACCGCACGCGGATATGGGTGCAGGACGGGCAGGTCTGGGCCGATGCGCCGGACGCGATCCGGGGGCGGATCGAGGCCCGGGGGGTCGGCATCCTGCAGGCGCCGCCCACGGGCCCTCAGCCGCTGGTGCTGGTGATCGACATGGACAGGGTCGAGACCGCGCGCCTGCCCGAGCGACGCGAGACCCGGTTGATCGGCATGTCCCTGCCGGCAATTGACAAATCCGAGAGCGCCCATTTCCCCGCCGCCGTGGCACTATATCTAAGGGGCGAACGCCTGGACTGAGCTAAGGAGAGGCCCGCGATGTCGGCAGGTCCCGCGACGAAACGACTGGTGCTGGTGACCGGCCCCTCCGGCGCCGGGCGGACGACCGCGATCCGCGCCCTGGAGGATGCGGGATTCGAGGCGATCGACAACCTGCCACTGTCGCTGTTGCCCCGTCTGATCGAGGGCGATGGCCCGGACAAGCCGCTGGTGCTGGGCGTGGACACGCGCAACCGCGATTTTTCGACCAACGCGCTGATCGAGGTGATCGACACGCTGAGCGCGGATGCGACGGTGAACCTGCAGGTGCTGTATGTCGACAGCAGCGCCGAAGTCCTGATGCGGCGTTTCTCCGAGACCCGACGCCGCCACCCGATGGCCCCCGCCGAGACCCCCGATGCCGGCATCGCGCGCGAGTTCGACCTGCTGGGTCCGATCCGCGCGCGGGCGGATATCCTGATCGACACGTCCGAGATGTCGCCGCACGATCTGCGCGCGGAATTGTCGCGCTGGTTCGCGCCGGGCGAGGGCGGGCACATGTCGGTGTCGGTGCAGTCGTTTTCCTACAAGCGGGGGCTGCCACGGGGCTTGGACATGGTGCTGGACTGCCGGTTCCTGCGCAATCCCTACTGGGAGGCCGGCCTGCGCGGACTGACGGGGCAGGACGCACGTGTGCAGGCCTATGTGGGCGGGGATCCGATGTTCGAGGGCTTCGCCACGCGGGTCGGCGACCTGGTGACCCAGCTGTTGCCGGCCTACAAGGCGGAAGGCAAGGCATACCTGGCGATCGGGTTCGGCTGCACCGGCGGCCAGCATCGCAGCGTCACCATGGCAGAAACCTTGGCGCAGGCCCTTGCAGAGGCCGGCTGGCAGGTGTCTATAAGGCATCGCGAACTGGAACGGCGCGGCCTGATCGTGCCGGCCAGCCCCGGCACACCGGGCGGAGCGGAGCGGAAAGGAGAGATCGGGGCGTGATCGGGATCGTGATCGTTGCGCATGGCGGCCTGGCGCAGGGCTATCTGAAGGCGATCGAGCATGTCGTCGGCGGGCAGTCGGGCATCCGCGCCATCCCGATCGAGGGCGATTTCGACCGGACCGAGAAACAGGACGAGATCTGCCGCGCCGCCGACGAGGTGGATACCGGTGACGGCGTGCTGATCGTGGTGGATATCTTCGGGGCGTCGCCCGCGAACCTGTCGCTCAAGGCCTGCCAGCCCGAGAACCGGCGCATCCTTTACGGGGCGAACCTGCCGATGCTGCTGAAACTGGCCAAGAGCCGGCATCTGCCGGTCCCGGATGCCGCGCGCGCCGCGCTGGATGCGGGCCGCAAGTACATAGACAGTCACACGCCATGACGCGCGACTGATCAGAAAGACCGAGGACAGATGACAGACACCGTCACCCGAGAGATCGAGATCGTCAACGAGAAGGGGCTGCACGCCCGCGCGGCGGCCAAGCTGGTCGAAGTGGTCGAGGGCTTCGATGCGCAGGCCGAGGTCAGCCATGACGGCCAGACCACCGGCGCGGACAGCATCATGGGGCTTTTGATGTTGGCAGCGTCGCGCGGAACGACTATTGACGTGCGAGCCTGGGGGCCTGACGCCGAGGCGCTGGCGGATGCCGTGAGCGCGTTGGTGGCCGACCGGTTCGGCGAGGACATGTAGGCGCGCGATGCGCGGCGATACGGGAACTGACCACGTGGTGGAGAACGCGCAGGATCAAAGCGGCGAGGCATCGCCCGGATCGGTCAATTTCACGAAATACGACCGTCGCAGCCTGACCTATGCCAATTCCTTCGACAGCCCTGCCACGGCGCTGACGATCCGGGCGATCGAATGGGTCACGGGCAAGCTGACGATCATCAAGATGATCAAGGCGTTCGAAAAGCGCGGCGCCCCCACGGGCCAGCCGTTCTGGCGCGCGGCACTGGACACGATGGGCATTCCGCTGCTGACGCCGCAGGAGCAGATCGACAACATTCCCGAGACCGGCCCCGTCGTGATCGTGGCGAACCATCCGCACGGGCTGGTGGACGGGATGATCCTGGCCGACCTGATCGGGCGGCGGCGCACCGATTACAAGATCCTGACGCGGGCGCTGCTGACGGGGATCGACGAAGTGGCGGCGTCCTACATGATCTCGGTGCCGTTTCCGCACGAGCCCGACGCGCAGCGCAAGTCGGTCGAGATGCGGGCCAAGGCGATGGCGCACCTGAAAGAGGGCGGGGCGATCAGCGTGTTCCCGTCAGGGGTGGTGGCGTCGTCGGATACCCTGTTCGGGCCGGTGAAGGAACGCGAGTGGAACGTCTTTACCGCGCAGATGATCCGGCGGTCGGGCGCCACGGTGGTGCCGATCTACTTCCCGGGTGCCAATTCGCGGGCCTACCAGATGGCCAATTGCATTTCGGCCACGCTGCGGCAGAGCCTGTTGCTGCACGAGGTGGTGCGGGGCTGCAACCATCCGCAGAAGCCGGTGGTGGGGGCGCCGATTACGCCCCGGCAGATGGAACTTCTGGACAAGGATCCGCGCGGGTTCATGACCTGGCTGCGGGCGCATACGCTGAGCCTGGGCGAGACGTGAGGCCAGTGGTGGGTTTTCACCTACCCTACGGACGCGGCGCGCGCGGGTTCATGACCTGGCTGCGGGGTCCATAGGCCGAGTCCGGGCGCAGGCTGACAAGCGCCGGGCCGATTTCTTTCACGCTGCGAGGCAGGATCCGCGGGGCAATAGAGATGTGCCTCCGGCGGGAGTATTGGGGGAACAATGAAAACCGCGGGAAGAGCGGACCCCCGCATCGGCTTTTTCTTGGCAAAAATACTCAAGATCCCACGCCCGAAGCTTGGCGCAAATGTCGGAGCGGTTTGTCACCGCGTGGGCACGGGCTCGTCGCCGCGATAATCGTAGAAGCCGCGGCCGGTCTTGCGGCCAAGCCAGCCGGCCTCGACATATTTCGTCAAGAGCGGGCAGGGGCGGTATTTCGTATCCGCCAGCCCGTCATGCAGCACGTTCATGATCGCAAGGCAGGTGTCGAGCCCGATGAAATCCGCCAGTTCCAGCGGGCCCATCGGGTGGTTGGTGCCGAGCTTCATCGAGGTGTCGATGGAGGTGACGGAGCCGACGCCCTCGTAGAGGGTGTAGACCGCCTCGTTGATCATCGGCATGAGGATGCGGTTGACGATGAAGGCGGGGAAATCCTCGGAACTGGCGGCGGTCTTGCCGAGCTTTTCCACGACGGCGAGGCAGGCGTCGTAGGTGGGCTTGTCGGTGGCGATGCCGCGGATGAGTTCCACCAGCTGCATCACGGGCACGGGGTTCATGAAGTGGAAGCCCATGAATTTCTCGGGGCGGTCGGTGCGACTGGCCAGCCGGGTGATCGAGATCGACGAGGTGTTGGAGGTGAGGATCGTATCGGGGCCGAGATGGGGCACGAGATCCTCGAAGATGGCCTGCTTGACCGTCTCGCGTTCGGTGGCGGATTCGACGACGAGGTCGGTGCCGCCAAGTTCGGGCAGATCCAGAGTGGTGGTGATGCGCGCGAGTGCCGCATCGCGGTCCTCGGCCTTCATCTTGTCGCGGCTGACCATGCGGTCCATGTTGGACTTGATCACGCCAAGCCCCTTGTCCAGCGCTTCCTGGCTGACATCGTTGAGCAGGACATCATAGCCCGCGACGGCCATGACATGCGCGATTCCGTTGCCCATCTGTCCGGCGCCGACGACGCCCACCTTGCGGATGTCCATGAAGGTCCCTTTCGCTTTTGCGACACCATATGCCCCGTGGCGCGGGCGCTGCAAGGGAAAGCGGGGAGTAAACTTCAGCTGTCATCGTGCCATTGGCGGAATGGCAGGACCTGATGCCGATGTTGCCGCAGGGGTCGATATTTCGCGGGTGGGCGGTGGGTATTCCCCCACCCTAAGCGTGCCTAAAAACTAAAAGACCCGCCACGGGGGCGGGTCAATTCAGTGCCATGTGCGGGAACGGTTCAGCCGAGTTTCTCGGTCAGTTCCGGCACGGCGGTGAAGAGATCGGCCACGAGGCCGTAATCGGCCACCTGGAAGATCGGCGCCTCTTCATCCTTGTTGATGGCGACGATGACCTTGGAGTCCTTCATGCCTGCAAGGTGCTGGATCGCGCCCGAAATGCCGACGGCGATGTAGAGATCCGGCGCCACGACCTTGCCGGTCTGGCCGACCTGCCAGTCGTTGGGGGCGTACCCTGAGTCCACCGCGGCACGGGACGCGCCCACGGCGGCGCCCAGCTTGTCGGCGAGGCCTTCGATCAGCTTGAAGTCGTCCTGCGAGCCGACGCCGCGACCGCCAGAGACGACGATGCCGGCCGAGGTCAGCTCGGGGCGGTCGGATTCGGCAACCTTGTCCTCGACCCATTCCGAAAGGCCGGGATTGTCGGCGGCGGAGATCGTCTCGACGGAGGCCGAGCCGCCGTCGCCGGCGGCGTCGAAGGTCGAGGTGCGGAAGGTGACAACCTTCTTGGCGTCCGAGGATTTCACCGTCTGGATGGCATTGCCGGCGTAGATCGGACGCTCGAACGTGTTGGCGTCGACCACGCCCGAGGCGTCGGAGATCACCATGACGTCCAACAGTGCGGCCACGCGGGGCATCACGTTCTTGGCGTCGGTGGTGGCGGGGGCCACGATATGCTCGTAGTCATCCGCGAGCGACACGATGAGTGCTGCGGTGGATTCCGCCAGGCGGTGGCCCAGCGAGGCGTCCTCGGCCACGAGGACCTTGGAGACACCATCGATCTTGGCGGCGGCGTCGCCCGCGGCTGCGGCGGAGCCCCCGGCGCAGAGCACGGTCACGTCGCCCAGCTGTTTGGCGGCGGTGACGGCCTTGGCGGTGGCGTCGAGCGCCAGTTCGCCGTCGTTCACTTCGGCAAGAAGAAGTACAGACATTCAGACGGCCCCCGCTTCTTTGAGTTTGGCGACAAGTTCATCGACCGATCCGACCATTTCGCCGGCCTTGCGGGCTTCGGGCTCTTCGGTCTTGACGATTTCGAGGCGCGGTGCGACGTCGACGCCGTAATCGGCGGCTGTTTTCTCGTCGAGCGGCTTTTTCTTGGCCTTCATGATGTTGGGCAGCGAGGCATAGCGCGGCTCGTTCAGGCGCAGGTCCACGGTGACGATGGTGGGCATCTTGACCTTGATCGTCTGCAGGCCGCCATCGACCTCGCGGGTGATCACGGCATTATCGCCGTCGATGTCCAGCTTGGAGGCGAAGGTGCCCTGGGACCAGCCCAGCAGGGCCGAGAGCATCTGGCCGGTGGCGTTCATGTCGTTGTCGATGGCCTGCTTGCCGGCGATCACGAGGCCCGGCTCTTCTTCCTTGACCACGGCGGCCAGGATCTTGGCGACGGCCAGCGGCTCGATGTCGGTGTGCACGTCGTCGGCGGCCTCGACCAGGATGGCGCGGTCGGCGCCCATGGCCAATGCGGTGCGCAGGGTTTCCTGGGCCTGCTTGACACCGATGGAGACGGCGACGACCTCGTCGGCCTTGCCGGCCTCTTTCAGGCGGATGGCCTCTTCGACGGCAATCTCGTCAAAGGGGTTCATCGACATTTTGACATTGGCAAGATCGACGCCCGATCCGTCCGCCTTGACGCGGACCTTCACGTTGTAGTCGATCACGCGTTTGACAGGCACGAGCACCTTCATCGGCATGGTCTCCCTAAAAATTGTGCAGAGCCGCTGTGATGCGACCCCGCCCCTTCGCTATGGGGCGTGTGATACAGAACTGTTAGCCGGGGAAACAGGGGAAAATCGTCACGTTTCCGACTTGCGACGTCGCGTTTCCGGTGCAGGCAGGGGAATTTGCGCGGAATGCAGCCGCGTCAGGGCGAGACGCCGTGTTTCTGCGCCAGCTCGTGCAGAACCGATTCCTCGGGTGGGGTGCCGTTGAAGCGGTTCCACAGCCGCTCGCGCACGCGGCGCCCGTAGAAATGGATCGAGACGGTGTCGTCCTGGACCTTTTTCCAGACCTTCCACGCCTCGCGGAAATAGATGCGGCGGTCTTCGAACATGACGGGATAGAGCACGTGGGGCTCGAGCGCGTGTCTGAACTCGTCATTCTGGTGCAGGAAATGCGAAAGCGCCTTGGGCCCCCAGGCACCCCAAGGCATTTCGGACACATGCATGGGGTCGCCGGCATCGGCGCGGGCCTGCATTTCCTCCTTGTGGCGGGGCATCATCCAGGGCGGGATGGCGTATTCGTCCTCGCAGAAGTCGATGAGGCCCCGCAGCGAGGGCGAGGAGGCGGGCAGGGCCAGGACGCCGTTTGCCACGACCTTGTCGCTTTCGCGGCCGAAGAAGTAGCCGTCCTTCGGCACGAAGGGTTTCAGGCAGTAGGCGTCGGTGTCGGACCAGACGATGCCGTCGTTCTTGGCCAGCAGGTGATAGCGGAACTTGTCGGCGTGAATGGCGGGGCTGCCGGTGCGTTCGTGACGCACGATGCTGTCGGGGTCTGGCAGGATATCGGAGGCGGGGGCCTTTTCCACGCCGGCGGGGCAATCCTCGACCCCGTGATAGGAGAAAAGCACCACCTTGTGCCCGGAATCCACGAAGGAGGTGATGCAGAGCCGTTCGATAAAGCCCAGTGGCGGGCCGTCCCAGAACATGGCGATGGTGGGCAGGGTCATGGACCTCTCCTGGCTGCTCGGACCGGGCGTTGGATCGCCCGGCATTTGGCGCTCAGAATGTCACTTTTGCCGGCCCCGCGCCAGAGATTTCAGCGGTTTGCGCCGGGGGTCCAGAGCACGTCGTCGCGGCCGGAATCGTTGGCCATGCGGGCGGCGACGAAGAACCAGTCGCTGAGGCGGTTGAGATATTTCACCGCCGCAGGGTTCACATGTTCCAGCGTGGCCAGTTCGGTGGCCAGGCGTTCGGCACGGCGCGACACGGTGCGGCACAGATGCAGGTGTGCCGACAGGGCGGACCCGCCGGGGAGGATGAAGCTGCGCAGGGGATCGAGAACCTTGTTCATGGTGTCGATTTCGGCCTCCAGCCGGTCGACCTGGCTGTCGGCCATGCGCAGGGGTTCGTACTCGGCCTCGGAATCCTTTTCCATGTCAGGGCGGCAGAGATCGGCGCCGAGATCGAAAAGGTCGTTCTGGATGCGCGAGAGGGCGGCGTCGGTTTCGCCTTCGGCATGAAGGCGGGCAAGCCCCACGGTGGCGTTCACCTCGTCCACCGTGCCGTAGGCGGTGACGCGCGCGGAATGTTTTGCGACGCGGTCGCCGTTGCCGAGGGCGGTATCGCCCTTGTCACCTGTGCGGGTGTAGATCTTGTTGAGTACGACCATTTTCATTCTCCTCCCATCTGGCGACGGACATAGACGAAAAGCACGATCAGGAGAACCGCGACGAACTGGGCGATGATGCGCCAGCGCATGTACTTGTTGGACTGCTTGGCGTTGTTTAGGCCTTCCTTGCCGAAGTTGGAGATGCCGATCACGAGAATGATTCCGACCACGGCGCAGGCGAGCGCGGCGATGATGAACAGGGGATCGTTGAGCATGGAGGTCTTTCGATTGGTCCGGTCAGGGGCGAAATAGCCCAAGTCGGCGGGAAGGCGAACAGGGTAAGGTGACGCGGGCCATGAGGGTCAGAGTTTTGCCTGCAGCCAGTCGAGCGCGCGTGTGGGCAGGATGCGCCGGAGCGCACCGAGAAGATGCGTCGGCGTGGTGACGAAATAGCGGGGCCGGGGACGGGGCGATTCCAGCGCATGGATCAGCTTTTTCGTGACGGCGCTGGCCGGTCGCTCGAACGTGTCCGGGCCGCTGCTGTTGTAAAGCCGCGGGATCAGGCGTTTTTCATAGAGCGAGCGGGCTGGGGCGTTTTCCCAGTCGATCCAGCGCTCGAAATGCGGGATCGAATTGACCCGGATTTTCGAGGTGATGGGCCCCGGTTCGATCAGGACCACGTGGATGGGCGTCTTGCGCATCTCGATCCGCAAGGTGCTGGTGAGCCCTTCGAGGGCGTGCTTGCTGGCGTTGTAGGCGCCGCGCATGCGCAGCGTGGAAAACCCCAGGACCGACGAATTCTGGACGATGCGCCCATGCCCCTGGGCCCGCATCACCGGGATGACCTGCCGCGTCAATTCGTGCCAGCCGAAGACATTCGCCTCGAACACCGCGCGCAGGGCATCGGTGGGCAGATCCTCGACCGCGCCGGGGCAGGCGAAGGCACCGTTGTTGAACAGCGCATCGAGTGTGCCGCCGGTGGCATCCAGCACCTCGGACAGGCCCGAGGAAATGCTGGCGGGGTCGGAGTAATCGATGCGCGGACTGTCGAAGCCTTCGGCGCTCAGCCTTGTGCAATCCTCAAGGCTGCGGCAGGACGCGAAGACGCGCCAGCCACGTTCGCGCATGCCGTGGGCGGCGTCATAGCCGATGCCCGAGGAACAGCCGGTGATGAGAAGGGTGCGTGCCGTCATGGCCGGACCTTGGCGCGGTCCGTTGCCACATGCAATCGATTTGAGGGATCAGCGGGCGGCGTCGCTGACGAGCCAGTCGGCCATCCAGCCGATCTCGCCGGTGTCGGTGGACTGAAGTTCCAGCCAGCCATTGCCGGGAGCGCTGAGCACGGCAACCTCGGTGCCTTCGCTTAGGTTTCCGACGCGGTCGTAACTGGTGCCCGGGCCACCGCGCATGTTGGCAGAGCTGGCAGTGACATACCGGATATCGGCACCGGAGAGGGCGGCATCGGACAGGGCCGCGGGGGTTGCATTGGCGGTTGCGGAGCGTGCCGCCGCCTCGGCCTGCTTGCGCAGTTCGGCCTGCGATTCCTGATGTTCGAAGAGTTCGATGGCGCCGGGCCAATGACGTTTGACCTCGTCCGCCGCATCGCCGCCTTCCTCGAGTGCGGCCAGAACGGCGTTGTCCTCGCTGGTATCCGGCTGGGTCAGGAAGCGCGCCTTGTCCTCGACCCGCTCGGTGCGGGCCGTCTGTTGCGCCGCGCCGGCCTCTGCCATCTCGCCGATCGAGGCAAGGGTGATCTGGAAGCGCTCGGGCTTGGCAGGTTGCGGGACTTCGATCTGGATCGGTTCGGCGGGTTCCGGCGTTGCCGCGTTGGCCGCCATGAGGGGGGTGTCATCGGTGTCGGAATCGGCATCCGCCTGGTTGGCGCGTGCCTGAATCGAGTTTTCGCCCGGAGTGTAATCAGCCCCGCCGCTCATTTCCCAGAACGCGAAGGCAAGAAACGCAAAAGTCACCAGAATGAAGCGCCACATCGGGCCAAATCCCCCAAAACACGATTTTTATTGTGTGGATATAACTCAATTTACACGATTCGGTTCCCGCCGGCATGAGAAAAGCCGCGGAATCGCGGCAAGCTGTGCTTTACCTGCGCATATGCCGGGAGTATCACAGCATCTATGACTGATTTGGTCGATGACCCCAATATAGAGCCCGAAAACGGCGGTGGCGCCGTGGCTGAACCGTTGCGCCGCGCGATCGGCGAGCGCTACCTGACCTATGCGCTGTCGACGATCATGCACCGGGCGCTGCCGGACGCGCGCGACGGGCTGAAACCGGTGCACCGGCGGATCCTGTTTGCCATGCGCGAGCTGCGGCTGAGCGCCAGCGGCGGGTTCCGCAAGTCCGCGAAGATCAGCGGCGACGTGATGGGCAATTATCACCCGCATGGCGATGCCGCGATCTATGACGCGATGGCGCGTCTGGCGCAGGATTTCAACGTGCGCTATCCGCTGGTCGACGGGCAGGGGAATTTCGGCAATATCGACGGCGACAACCCGGCCGCCAGCCGCTACACCGAGGCGCGGCTGACCATCGTGGCCGAAGCCCTGCTGGAGGGGCTGAACGAGAACGCGGTCGATTACCGGGACAATTACGACGGTACGCTGACAGAGCCGGTGGTGCTGCCGGCGCAGTTTCCGAACCTGCTGGCCAACGGGGCGAGCGGGATCGCGGTGGGGATGGCGACCAACATTCCGCCGCATAACATCGCGGAGCTGGTGGATGCGTGTCTGCATCTGATCAAGACGCCGGATGCGCGGGACGATACGCTGCTGAACTACGTGCCGGGGCCGGATTTTCCGACGGGGGGGATCATCGTGGAGCCACCCGAGGCCATCGCGCAGGCCTACCGCACGGGCAAGGGCGGGTTCCGCCTGCGATGCCGCTACGAGGTCGAGGATCTGGGCCGGGGCCAGTGGCAGATCGTGGTCACCGAGATCCCCTATCAGGTGCAGAAATCCAAGCTGATCGAAAAGCTGGCGGAGGTCATCCAGACAAAGAAGGTGCCGATCCTGGCCGATGTGCGGGATGAAAGCGCGGACGATATCCGCGTCATCCTTGAGCCGCGGTCCAAGAACGTGGACCCCGAGGTGCTGATGCAGACGCTGTATCGCAACTCGGACCTCGAGGTGCGGTTTTCTTTGAACATGAACGTGCTTATCGACGGGGTGACGCCCAAGGTCTGTTCGATGAAGGAAGTGCTGCGCGCCTTCCTCGATTTCCGGCGCGAGGTGCTGATCCGGCGCAGCGAGCACCGGATGGAGAAGATCGACCACCGGCTGGAGGTGCTGGAAGGGCTGATCGTGGCCTTCCTGAACCTCGACCGGGTGATTGACATCATCCGCTATGACGACGACCCCAAGGCGGCGCTGATGCGCGAGGACTGGGGGCGGGAGTTCGTTCGCGCCAACAATGAATCGGATTACGTCTCGCCCGCTGAGGGCGGCGAGGACGGGCTGACCGAGGTGCAGGCCGAGGCGATCCTGAACATGCGGCTGCGCAGCCTGCGGCGGCTGGAAGAGATCGAGCTGGTCAAGGAGCGCGACGCGCTGATGGAAGAGCGCGCGGGGCTGGAGGATTTGCTGGAAAGCGAAGGTTTGCAGTGGGATGCGATCTCGGACCAGCTGAAAGAGGTGAAGAAGAAATTCGGCAAGGACTACGAGGGCGGCGCGCGCCGGACCACATTCGCCGAGGCGGGCGAGGTCGAAGAGGTGCCGCTGGAGGCGATGATCGACCGCGAGCCGATCACCGTGGTCTGTTCCAAGATGGGATGGATCCGGGCCATGTCGGGGCATATCGACCTGAACCGCGAATTGAAGTTCAAGGACGGCGATGCGGGGCGGTTTGCCTTTCACGCCGAGACGACTGACCGGCTGCTGGTTTTCGGCACGAACGGGCGGTTCTACACGCTGAGTGCCGCCAACCTGCCCGGCGGGCGGGGGATGGGCGAACCCCTGCGCCTGATGGTGGATTTGCCGAACGAGGCCGATATCGTGGCGATCTTCATCCACAGGCCGGGCCGGAAACTGCTGGTGGCGTCCTCGGCGGGCGACGGGTTCGTCGTGCCCGAGGATGAGGTGGTGGCGCAGACCCGGTCGGGCAAGCAGGTGCTGAACGTGCGGGATGGCGTGCGGGCGCAGGTGTGCCGGGCGGTCACGGGCGATCACGTGGCCTGCGTGGGCGAGAACCGCAAGGTTCTGATCTTCCCGCTGGAAGAACTGCCCGAGATGGGCCGGGGCAAGGGCGTGCGGCTGCAGAAATACAAGGATGGCGGGCTGTCGGATGCGACGACGTTCACGCTGGCCGAGGGGCTGAGCTGGCTCGATCCCGCCGGGCGGACACGCACCGAGACGGCGCTGGAGGAATGGACCGCCAAGCGCGCCGGATCGGGCCGCATGGCGCCGAGGGGCTTTCCCCGCGACAACCGCTTCACCTGAGATTGATTTGTCGTGTTGGGGGACCGGCCTTAGCCTTGATGCATGAGCATGAGGGGAGGATGGAAATGCTTTCGACACGACGGGGAATGATCGCAGGCGGTGCGGCGCTGTTGCTGGCGCGGCCGGTGATGGCCGACGAGCCGCGCTGGTACCAGAACCGGGCCTATGCCGCGGATGGTGCGGATGTGGTGGCGTATTTCGGGCTGGAACCGGGTGCGAACGGCGTGGCCGGATCCGATGAGTTCGTGACCGAATGGAACGGGGCGAGGTGGCGGTTTTCGTCGGCCGGGAACCAGGCGGCCTTCGAGGCGAACCCCCAGAAATACGCGCCGCAGTTCGGCGGCTATTGTTCCTGGGCGGTGTCGCAGGGCTATACCGCGCATGGCGACAAGGATGCCTGGACGGTGCATGGCGGCAAGCTTTACCTGAATTACAACAAGTCCATTCGCAGGAAATGGTCGGGGGACGTGCCGGGCAACGTTGCCAAGGGAGAGGCGAACTGGCCGTCGGTCTTGGGAAAATAGCGTTAGTGGCGCGTGGGTTTTCACCCACCAGAGAGGTGGGTTTTCATCCACCAAAGGTGGGTTTTCACCCACCCTACGGGTCAAGTTCTGTCCAAGGCAGGAGGTCCCGGGTCAAGCCCGGGACGGGGTGAGGTATAAGCCAGCGGACGCGTCAGGCGACGGAGGCCGGTTGCGGGGTCGAGACCGGCTCGGCCTCAAGCCAGACGCCGCCTTCGGGGCGCAGGGTCAGGATCATCACCGGGTCGGGATCGCGGCCGGTGACAGGGGTGAAGCGGAAGCGGTTCAGGAGCGTGCCGAGGATGATCACCGCCTCCTGCAGGGCGAAGCTGGCGCCGATGCAGATGCGGGGACCGTCGCCGAAGGGCAGGTAGGCGTAGCGGTCCACCGATTTGCGGTCGGCGAAGCGGTCGGGGCGGAAGGCGTCGGGCGCGTCCCACAGCATGTGGTGGCGGTGCAGCGCGTAGATCGGGATCATGACCGTGTCGCCCTTGCGAATCTCGCGCCCGCAGAGCGTGTCGGGGGCCATGGCCGTACGCGAGACCATTCCGGCGGGCGGGTAGAGGCGCAGCGCCTCGTCCACGATCTGGCGCAGGAACGGCAGCTTCGCGACGTGGTCGCCGGTGACCGGGCCGTCGCCGCAGATCGCGCGCAGCTCGGTCCGGGCCCGGCCCTGGACGGACTGGTCGAAGGCGCAGAGATAGAGCGACCAGCCCAGCGTGAGCGCGGTGGTTTCGTGGCCTGCGACGATGAAGGTCAGAAGGTTGTCGCGCAATTCGGCGGTGTTCATCCGGCGCCTGGTTTCGGGGTCCTCGCCGGCAAGCAGCAGGTCGAGAAGGTCGGGCACGCCCTCGGGGCCGCGCTGGCGGCGGGCCTCGATCGCTTCGTCCGCGATGCGGCGCATGTCGCCCACGGCATTGCGCGAGAACAGAAGCCGGCCGGGGCGCGGCACCCAGTCGGGCGCGCCCAGCACGTCCAGCAGGGAAATCTTGCCGGCCTCGGAGATATAGGCGTCGATGCCGCGATGCACCGCCTCGGCGTCGAACATGCCGTCGCCCGAAAAGGTGACGTCCGCGATCACGTCGAAGGTGGTGCGCACCATGTCTGCGGCCATGTCGATGGCGCGGGGGCCGGCCCGGGCCACGCGGTCGGCGCTGCGCTGGGCGGCGGCGGTCATGATCGGGGCGAGGTTCATCACGTTGCGATGCGAGAAGACGGGTGCTGCGGTGCGCCGCTGCCAGCGCCAGTGGGCCCCTTCGGCGATAAAGAGGGACTCGCCGATGGCGGGTTTCAGCAGGTTCTTGGTGACCAGCGACTTGGGGTAATTGTCCAGCCGTTCCAGCAGCATCTCGCGGATCGCGCCGGGGTCCATGACCATGTGCCACCGCTTGGCCGTGCGCCCCGAAACCATGGGCTGGCGCGTCGCCAGTTCGGGGATGATGCCCAGAATGTTGCGCCGCGCGGCACCGAGACTGCCGAAGATGCCCATCGGCTGGGTGACGAGCGGGACCTTAACGGGCGTGTCGGCGTGGAGCATGGGACCTCCGGCGGTGTTGCAGTAGAGATAGGTGCGGCCCGGGCGCGGGGCAAATCGGCGGGTGCCGCCTGCGGCGATATGGTGCAGGCGGGATTTGCAACGAAACTTGTGTCTTGCTATCGCTTTACGATCCGGTTCGGGGAGATGGCGATGCTGCGATTTCTGGCGTGGGGGCTTGTGCTTGCGGGTCTTCTGGCCTGTACGAGGGTGGATGACCTTGACGAGGCCCCGGCCTATCTGGGGAATTTCCGGCTGGGGCACAATGTCGTGGTGGCGCCGAACCTGCAGCAGGGGCCGCTGTCGCGCGAGGTGGCGAAGGCCGAATGGATCGCGGCGATGAAGCAGGCCGTCGATGGGCGGTTCTCGCGCCATGACGGCACGCGGCTCTATCACCTCGGCATCACGCTGGAAGGGTATGTGCTGGCGCGGGCCGGCATCCCGGTGGTGGCGGCGCCGAAATCGGCGCTGATCCTCAAGGTGACGGCCTGGGACGACGCCGGACAACAGCGGCTGAACGAGGAGGCGGAGGTGATCACCGTCATCGAAAGCCTGTCGGCGGATACGGTGGTGGGGTCGGGCCTGACCCGGACCAAGGAGGAGCAGATGCAGGCGCTGACCACGAAGGCCGCCAAGCTGATCGAGAACTGGCTGGTCCGCCGCAACAATGCCGAGGGCTGGTTCGAGGATGACGGCCGGCCCGCGCGGTACAAGGCCAGGGCCCGCGCGGCAGAGGCGCGGGCGGCGGCTTCGGAGGAGGAACGCCTGCAGGCGGCGGCCCGGGCGGCACTGGAAAAGGCAGGGGCGCAACCGGCGGATTAGGCCGCCAGAGAACGCCGCGGACGGGGCGCCCCGGACGGCGAAATCGCGCATGAAGCGCTTGATTTTCCCACCTGAACCCAATAAATGCGCGGCCAGTAGCAATTTGG